>JBDKUN010000019.1:0-75016 GCA_039679675.1 Armatimonadota bacterium | reverse complement strand
GTGCTCATTTCAATCCTTTCCTCTCCCCAGCCGGACATCTTCGAACTGCGTAGATCGAGCGATATATCCGGCCGTATTTCTCGTCGTTATTCGCCTTGTCTTCCACCGGAGCGAGCATGCAGGCCTTGTTCTTGATGCTCGGCATACCACAGCCGACCGCGTTGACCGCCTGGTCGCATCCACTGCAGCGGAGGTCTATTTCCTCCCGAGTCATCAGCTTGGTTTTGGTCTTCGCCATTGCCACAGTCCCCAAGCCGCCAGTCCGGCATATACAGCGTTCAGGCCGCTTTGCGCATACTGGCCGATATGGGCATTGTGTATACACCAGAGCGTATTAGTGATGAGCCAGATGGCAAAGCACCATCTAAGCTTGTAGACATTTGCGACCGTGCCGATAAGGCTGGCGATAGCAAGCAAGTAAGTCAACTTATTCTCCTTTTCTCCAGTCCCGGCCGGTCAGTTCGAACTGCTCGCACATCTCGCATATCCGACTCATCGTTGGCCGCCCGAACAGTTTCCCTATCTGTGCCAAGTCATAGTTACTGGTGATAATGGTAGGCAGGCATCGGTTATTACGATCATTGATGAGCGAATGAACCTTCTCGACGTAGAACGCGGATGGCCGTAATTCCCTGGCCGGTAAACCATCGGAGTATTTTGGGTCATCCGGTCTCTTGGGCAGAATATCATCGATCAGCAGGAGATATGCCCGCTGGATTCGATCAAGCGTTTCGGCTGTTGCGGGATCGTTGTGACCGGGCTTTTGCATATTCACCCAATCGGGAACACACAGCCAGTTCGCGCCCAATCTCTGTATCCTGCTGATGTCCAGCCGATCTCGCCCAATGATGAGCGCACCAAATTCGGTGGCACGGCGTAGCATGTCAAACGCGAGTTTTGTCTTACCGAACCCGACGCCGCCATAGATAAACCATCCCTTGTGTTGATTTGTGACTGATTCAGCCCAGGCCATCAATGGCGTAAATCGAGTGTCGCTGTGTGATGTGCGACTGTACCTATTCGGGATATTGAGCTCACGCAGACCATTTGTGATAAGCGATGAAATCTGCAGATCCCGCGCCCGGTTTTGAGCTGCCTGGCGCTGCTCCTCCCTCCGGTAATCGCACTGGCATTTCTCACGCACCCAGGTGAACTCATCGTGCTTGTGATAAGCTCTGACCATCCCGCACGACTCACATATCGACGGAACAGGCTGTTCGCCGCCGAACTGCATCCCGGAAATGATGTTAACGTTTGACATAGGATTCGTAATCATCCTCGCATCCTTCCTCGGCTGATGTTATGCCGCTGAGTTTATCCAGAGTGCCTTCGGCTGATGAATGCTGGAGGATGCCGTTGGTATAACTCCAGGATCTCCTTCCGGCTTTCACAGCGGTTTTAATGGCCCCAATGACTGCGGGTATGCCGTAGTCATGAGAGGCGTATTCGATGGCCTTCGAAACGTTGTAGGGTAAGCCTGTTGGGGATATTAATTGCAAGAAAGTATTTTTGACATCAGCAATAGAGAGAGAAGACATGTCTTCATTTACTGTCTCTGTTATGTCTAACTTACTGTCATGTACACTAAATTCTCTATTACATGTACTATCTAGGGAAACGTCCATTTTTGGACGCTTTGAGTGCCCATTTTTGGACGTTTCGCCGTCCATTTTTGGATGCTTTGAGTGTCCATTTTTGGACGCTTCGACCTGTTCTAATCGCCCATTTTTGGGCACTTCGGAATTGTCTAATAGTCCATTTTTGGGCGTTTCGGATTTTTGGAAGTGTCCATTTTTGGACACTTTGAACTTCTTGGATTTGGTAACAAAAATCTTAATTGCCGACTGCGTCCTGATGATCTCCAGATAGCCGTAAGCCTTTAACCTGGAGACGTGCTTTCGGACTGTGGGCACAGGTATGCCGAGGTCTCGGCTGATGTCCTCGTATGTAACGGGTTTGCCGCCAAGGACAATACCGAGCCCGTCCTCCTCTTTAGTTATTCGATCTATACACCACATATACACCCAGCTTGCCGGTCCGATGTTGTGCACATGCTCCGGTGTGAGCAGGCCGGACCAGACTGTAAATGGATAACTATCAGTGCAATCCTTGTTAGGCATTACTACCAACCTATTACTGAGATATAGAGCCAGTTAAAATAACGAGACCTGGTTATCTGCGAATGCAACTCCCCGGGAGAAACTGGGGAAGAGCCGTTCAACAACCGATTTATATTCACGCCGGACCATCCACGTACCGGTACGAGTGTCCTGCATCAGGGCGCCAGCCGGGACGGCGCGTTCAAGCCTGCGCCTGGCCTCGTCCAGGTCGTCCGCGTGGCCGATGATCCGAAACTGATAACCGGCTGCCAGCGGCCGGACATCGATCAAGCGGACCCTAAGAAAAGTAGAGCTATTCATCATTTCTCCTTAGCAGTCTCTTTGGATTTCTCGACATTCTGACAGTGCATGCAGAGCGGCTTACCGAAAGCTTTCTCGCTGTAGGCCAATTGTCCGGGTGTCAGAACAGCACCGCAGCCAGGAGTCGAACAAACGACCGGCTCCTTCGATGATTTCTTACCGTGGGAGCCTGGCCGTTCCGCATCGCTGGCCGGACCGTTGCTGATCATAAGCGTCTGCAGCAGCGCAGCTTTATATGCCGATGTGAGCGCCTTCGATAAGGCTTTGTCCCGTTTGTCCGAACCCTCTCCCAGAGCCACTATGTCAATATAGCTATCGTCCTCGGTATCGACAATCCGGTAATGTGCTTCGACGCGAACATAACGGGTTTGGGTTTTGCCATCGTCGCTTTCGGATATGATGCTCATACCGGTAGGATAGATAATCAATCCCAGCTCTGCGAACCGTGGATGGAGTTCACCTGTCAACCGGTCCTCTGACAGGTACATATAGCCACCTGCTTCCTTGGGCATCTGACGGTCAGCAGCGAGATATGGTACCTGCAGCATTACGCTGAGCAGTTTTGTTTTGACAGACATAGATTTATCCTTTCGTATGAACCCCCCGGGTTATCTGGAGGGCGTTCCCTGCGTCACTTGCCGGTACTCGGCATAGTCCTGCATGTCCGCCTCCGCGCTGATCGGCGTGTCCGGACGGTGCATTGTCCTGATAAAATCGTTGTGAGCAGCTATAGCACCCAGAATGCAGCCGACAATTGCAGCGATAACAAACAGCCGCCTGAACCACTGTTTTGAATCCCGGCTGAGCTGGTCCCAACCAGGCATTAAGTATCTGAGCATCGGCCTCACCTCCCAGGGATGATCACTAGCTGGCATAGCACGGTCAGCACTATAAGTGCGGTGATAATCCCAGCCAGGATGTTCGAGACGGCTTTGCAGAGATCACGGTTGTTTGTCATGGCTGAGTCTCCAATATGCCGCGGAAATCCGGCATCTCCAGGAAATGCTGCAGCGCGGCTTTGGGAATTACGATCTTGCGGCCGAATCGTAGATGGGGTATGCGTTTCTCACGTATTGCGTCATACAATGAGTTTTCGCCTATGCCTATCACCTTGGCAGCCTCCGGCACTGAATAGGTTTCGCGCGAAAGACCTTCATTCATGGCAGCCTCCCTTATGATTTTTATTGACTGTGAAGGCTGATCGTGGTACGCTTTCGTGTGTGGATTGGGAGGCAGCTCCGGCCAAGGTAACTACCTCCTTATCCTCTCCCCAACCATCCGGCGTCCTGCCGTTTGCGCCTCCTGGACGATTTAAAATCTGTTGTTTTTTCATAATTTGCCTCTTCAAAATCCCGGTAATACTTACAGTTACAAACTCATCATTTTGGGGATAGACTGAAAACATCCCCACCATTGCCACTGCTAGAATTGCGTCACCCCGGGTAATATCAATGAGAGGTGACAAAGGTAGCATGGGCACTTTCTTCAGCTTCACGAGTCTTGATCCAGTTGTGGACAGTGAAGATTGACACAGACACTCCCAGATCTGAGAAACGATCTCGGATTTCCCTGTATGTGGCTCCAGCCAATATCATTTCTTTGGCCAGGTCATACCAGTCAGCGTATTTAGTTCCATAGTGTTCCTTGATCTCTTTGTTAAGTCGCCTTTGATTATGTGGCGGAAGTCCATTCATAGATCGAAGGTCCTTTCATTGATATTAGCCAACTAATCAGTTGGTGGTAAATACAGTATACCACCAACTAATTAGTTGTCAATAAGGAATTTAGAACTTGTTAGACTTTTTTTGAGTTGTAGCGATATAATGTCACCGAGCAACAAGAAAGGTGTTGGCAATGCCACACATAACAATAGTTAAGCCTAAATTTGCTGAAGCAGTCAGAGACGCTCTCGCAGGCATAAGCGCAAACCAAGCGAGTTATAAAACTGGAGTGAGTGATGAATACATCCGAAAAATGGCTGCTGGTCGGGTGCCATCCAAGGCCATAATTGAGAAATTTGCTAATGGGCTCGATTCAGACCTGCACAAACTCCTAGTAGCAGCTGGTTATGAGGAACCGGGCAATCCAGTCGAAGGCATTGAGAATGTCATTGCGAAATACCGCATCGAAGGCAAGCTAACTCCTGAGAAGCAAGAGCGCATAATGAAATATGTCCGCGAGGTCATAGAAGATGTCGATGGACAAGAGGATATAGAAGAATAGATTAATCGTAGTAGTAAAATCCAAGCCCGCAGCAGTATCACGGGCTGCTAGTTATAAGCTATGCAGTTTGAGGTAGTGCTACGGGCTTTTCTTTTTTGTAAGGTAGCAGGCATTGAGTAGTACAAAAACTTATTATTTGGATCCGCTCGAGCGGTATGCGGAATCGGCCTGGAAAAGGCTGGAGCTTGAGCCACCAGTGGATCTGGACGCTGTTCGGAAGTTTCTTCGCATTAGATTTTATAAGAAATATATGGACCCGGATATATACGGTCTTTATGTTGTAACACAAAAAGGTCAGAGAGTAATCCGCGTCAATAGCCTGCTGGATCTGCATCCCGTCAGACGTCGGTGGACTATCGCACACGAGATAGGACATCACTTGATGCTTCCGAAAAATGCGCAGCCTGGCACAGTTTGCGAGCTAAGGCGAACATATGTATCATCCAGGCCGATAGAAGAGATTCGGGCTGATCGTTTCGCAGCGGCACTCCTTATGCCGCACTGGCTGGTTCGGGAGTGGTGGAGTGAGCTGGCGTCGAACCCCACCGGACGGGTTCCTGTGATGGCCAGCCGGTTCGGTGTCAGTCTGTCAGCAATGCGTATCCGGGTGAAAGAGTTGGGACTGAAGGGTCGATATGCTTCCGCACAGAGTCGGTTTGTGACATATAGATAGCAATTACAATTGAGCCTGCAGAAGTATCACGAGATGTTTATTGGAAGCTTGATGTAATCCTGGAGCTTTTCATTTGCGTTGTTGGAGGAATATGAAGTGGCACATGGTATTCGCGATCCCGAAAATGAGATATGCGATTATGAACTTGACTATGACGAAAGAAACAAGCCATACACCAAGGCATGGCACAAGGGTCTGAACACTTTCAAGGTATTTCGCGGACGCGATGAAGATGAAGTTGAACAAAAGGCAGAAGCCCAACTGGCTCAATGGAAAGAAGCCTGGGGAAAGAAATGTGCCTTAGATCAAGCTCGAGGTGATCGTGAACAAAAAAAGGCTTTGGCTGAAAAGCAAACAGCCGATGCGCAGAAGAAAATCGAGGAGCTACAGAACCTATTATCATTTACTTTGAACAAGGACGACAGGGTAGATTGGGATACCTTAAAGGACAAAACGCCATTCAACAAACCACAGCCCAATATTCCCATGCCCGCCAAACCGACACCGGTACCTAGCCCATTGCCTCCTCGAAGAGATGATCCAAGGTATAAGGTTACTCTTGGATTCCTTGATAATTTTTCAACAACGAGAAAGCAGCAGAAGATCGATAGCGCATCACGATTGTTTGCACAAGACATGGCTGCATGGGAGCATGCTAAAAAACAGGCTGAGCTTAGGACACAAGAGAGTCTGAAAGTCTATAACGAGCAAGTCGCTAAATGGTCTCTGGAGGCAAAAGCAGCATATCAGAAATGGGAGGGGGAATTAGCGGAATTCAATCGACGGCAAGCCGAGCACAATGCATCGATTGACCGCCTTCGCAGTGAATATGAAGCCCATCAACCCGATAAGATTATTGCTTACTGTAAAATGGTGCTTTCCAGATCGGAATACCCCAAGACACTCAATATGGGTCAGTATGATTTAGAGTATGATCCCGACTCGAAGATTCTCATAGTTGAATATAGCCTACCTTCGCTGGATGATATGCCTAAAACAAAAGCTGTGAAATATGTCCAGACACGAGATGCACTTGAGGAAACTCAATTAACATCATCCATAGTAAATGATCTTTACGATACAGTTTTATATCAGATTTGCCTCAGAACCATACATGAGCTTTATGAAGCTGATACTATCCAGGCAATTGATATGATTGTATTTAATGGATGGGTTAATTCCATCGACAGCTCGACTGGCCAAGAGGTAAATGCCTGCATTTTATCACTTCAAGCTAAACGTGATGAGTTTCTGAGCATCAATTTGGCTCAAATCGAACCGAAAGCTTGTTTCAAGAAGCTTAAAGGAGTTGCAGGTGCAAAACTTCACGGTATGTCTGCGATAGCGCCGATCCTTCAGATGAATCGGAACGACAAACGTTTTGTTTCCTCCTATGCAGTGGCTGACCAGTTGAACGATGAAGTCAATATTGCCGCTATGGATTGGGAAGACTTCGAGCATTTAATTCGCGAATTATTCGAAAAGGAGTTTTCTCAAGGCGGCGGCGAAGTAAAGGTTACCCAAGCCAGCCGTGATGGAGGAGTTGACGCAGTTGCATTTGACCCCGATCCCATACGTGGCGGAAAGATAGTGATCCAAGCAAAAAGATACACTAATACCGTGGGTGTCTCAGCTGTAAGAGATCTGTATGGGACTGTCTTAAATGAAGGAGCTACTAAGGGGATATTAGTAACAACCGCCAGCTATGGACCGGATGCTTATGAGTTTGCGAAAGGAAAACCCATAACCCTTTTGAATGGAAGTAATCTCCTCTTTCTTTTGGAGAAGCATGGGCACAAGGCAAAGATTGATCTTAATGAAGCCAAGATGCAAAAAGGCCAATAGAAGAGATTCGGGCAGATCGTTTTGCCGCCGCTCTCCTTATGCCGCACTGGCTGGTACGCCAGTGGGGGGGTGAGCTGGCGTCGAACCCCACCGGGCGCGTCCCAGTGATGGCCAGCCGGTTCGGTGTCAGCCTGTCTGCAATGCGGATACGGGTGAAGGAACTGGGATTGCAGAGCCGCTATTCTTCCACGCGGAAGCTATATAATCCTATTCAGGAGATTATCCCCTGATATTGATCATCTTGGATAAACTATAAGCTATCTATCGGCGCGGCATTGCTCGAAGATCTCCCGTCTGGAAAATGACCAGGACAATTAATTGACTAGCTCTTTTTTCATCCTACTACCTCCATGGCTGCTCGCTATCAGCATTATAGCAGGTATGGGTAAATGATATTCTTGGCTTGTTTAGTTTATGGCACATTATAGAAGAATCTTTAATGAAGGTTTATTGTCAGTGGAATCAACCTACATAAACCGATGATAGGTATAAACAATGGGTAATAGAAGGAATATGCATAACATCGGTTGAAGTACGATTGTAGTAGTCTTTTTGTACCTACTGCATAGTTATAGTGTTAAAATGCTTGTGCTATGTGACTTATCGTTAAGGATTGATTGTACCTATCATGCCACATATTGATTCACCAGAACAAATGCTGGAAGCAGCATACCAGGATTTAGGCTTTGCCAATAACCGGAATTTAGTTGCAACATCTGAGTCACCAAGTAAATGCATTTCTCCTGATGATTGGCTAGAGCAAGGAGAATGGCTTTCAACTGCCAAATTAGCTAATGCAGAAAAAATCTTCTTTGTTGATGGGAATCCTGTGGTTGTATTTGCAAAGCACGACGATAATACCCCAAGTGCTCTACGTCGGATGATTAACTGTATATGGTGTATGGCTCGTCCTCGGTTACTATTCTTGGCACTACCAGGTGAATTGAGAGTTTTCGATCTAGCTAAACCACCAATAAGTATTAATGAGGAAACTAATTTTCTACAAAGCAACCGTGTGCTAAAGCATGTGAAAGGGATTCAAAATGTTCAGAAGTCGCTTCAGGCATATAATCTGGAACAGATACAATCTGGAAAATTATTCGAAGAGGAGCGATTTCAAAAGACAGATAATCGTGCTGATGAAGCATTAATTAGGGATCTACGCACTCTTCGCGCTAAACTGATGGATGTGTCCTCGAAAGGGTTGTTCGAGCTAAAACATGCGCATGCGCTTATTGGGCGATCAATCTTCATCCGGTATCTTGAGGATCGTAATATAATTCTTCCAGAGCATTTTGCGGAGATAGCAGCGAAATGTCCTGAATGGCAGCTTATACTAAATAAGCCTTATGAAAAGAGCACCATTGAACCAGGTATGGAGCAAAAGCTTTATCCGAAAGTACTAAATAACAAGAATTATACGTATGCTCTCTTTGATTGGCTTGCAGCTGAGTTCAATGGAGATATGTTCCCAAGAGATCCGATAGAAGAGCAAGCCGTTACACCTGAACACCTAGATTTGCTGAGGAGATTTCTACTCGGTGATGTTGAAGATCAAAGTAAATTGTTTTTCTATGCTTATAATTTTGAAGTTATTCCGATTGAGTTGATAAGTAGTATTTACGAAGAATTCTATACTACAGAGATCGGGCAGGAAGCAGATAAAGGGACACAGTATACTCCCAGCGCGCTCGTTGAGTTTATTCTCTCCAAAGTGCTTACACCAACGAGACTTGAAAAGAATCCCCGAATAATTGATCCCGCATGTGGATCAGGTATATTTTTGGTGGAAGCCTTTCGACGAATCGTACGTTATCGTGTTTCGCGTCAAAATGGAAAACGATTGAGCGCGGACGAGCTACGGGATATACTTCAAAAACAAATTATCGGCATAGAGATAAATCCTGAAGCTGTGCGTGTTGCGGCGTTTAGTCTATACTTGGCATTGTTGCATTACCAAGATCCTAGTAGCATAAGGGCTTATCCGCAACTACCTAATTTGATATATGACAAAAAGATTCCTGCATCACACAACAGATATGACATACTATTGTGTGCGAATACATTTGATCTTGACCTCGACTTGGAAAAGAGAGTCTCATCAGTAGACATAGTCGTAGGTAATCCGCCATGGGGTTTCCCTAAGAAGAAAAAAGATCAAGATGATAAAATTTATAAAAAGTCCGTAGACGTAGCAAATACGGCTCTTACGTGGTGCAAAGATAAGAGCCTTGAGGTAGGAGACAATGAGCTATCTCAAGCCTTCATACACAGAGCTCTTGATCTTCTTAAAGATGGAGGGACAGCCGGATTGTTGTTGTCATCTGGCGTTCTTCTTAAGTCGCATAGAAAAACCCAGAAGTTTCGCGAACAGTGGCTGAATAAGAGTAAACTTGAACATGTGGTTAACTTTATTCATGCGAGAAATGTGTTCTTTAGCAACGCCATTGCTCCTTTCATATCTGCAGTCTTCACAAAGCAGTTGGCACAAGAGCTAAACACCTTCGAATATTGGTCAGCGAAAAAGACGGCTTTAGTAGCAAGACTAAGGGCACCAATTTTATCTAGAGTTGATCTACGACTTCTCAATCAAGATAAAGTTCTCAAGTGGGATGCTATGTGGAAGATACATTGGTGGGGCAATCATCGTGATGAGGCACTAATACGTAAGTTACAGTTAGAAAAAACCCTTGATGAGATCAAGATTAATGGCAAAAAGTTTATTCAGTATTCTGGCCGAGGGTATCAGGACTGTCCAAAAGAAGAACGGCAGATATCTAGTGATGTAATAAAAGACTATAAAGAGTTGTGGACTGAAGACTTGCAACGTTATGGACCTTTAAATACCAAGAAATCTAGAGTCCGTGATAAAGTTCATAGTCTAGGAAAGCTGGATAAGGAAAAAAAACCTATCTTGTATGATGGCATTAGGTTGCTATTTAGCAGAGGAATACGAGGTGGGAAGAAAGATAATGCTGGTATCGTTGTACGGCTTGCACTCGAGCCTTTTTGTTTCCGCAACTCCATAGATGCATTTCGTATAACGGATGGGCTAGAGCAGGAAGCAAAAGTGCTGCTTGCAATCTGCCGGTCGTCTCTTGTACGTTATTATCTATTCCTGACAGCTGGTTCTTGGGGAACGTGGCACGACGATTTACAACTCAATGAGCAATTGAGAAAACTCCCAATTCGCTTGCCTCAAGATGATGCATCGCGTAATCGCATAATCAAGCTCATAGATAAATTGCAATCTATTGAAGAATTTGAAGGTGAAATAACAGGCAAAATAGATGAGATTGAATTAGCGCTAGATGAAGCAATCTTCGATCTGTATGAGCTCACCGAGGCTGAACGCGATCTTGTTCGTGATATGTGCATTACAGGTTTTAATTTATTCTATAAAAACGTTACGAGTGAAGCTATAAGGCCAGTAAATCTTGGAGAAGAAAAGAAAAAGCGCTATGGCGTAATAGCTGATCTTCCCTCACTTTGCAAGAAGTCAGTTACTATAAGTGCGTATTTACGGGCGTTTCTGCGGATATGGAATCAGGAGTTGGAGCCAGATGGTGAGTTTAGATGGCAAGTAATATATCCAAATAACTCCCCCATGATCATGGTAGTGTTCTCTACGCAATACAAAGATAGTCCCCTTCACCCGCCAGAAGAAATACACGAAGTAGAGTTAATGAATACTCTGCAGAATCTTGGTAAGAGTGCTATACAACACTATGGTAGTAAAGGCATATATACAGATAGTCTCATACGTAGCGTTTCACCAACTCGGATAATCATTATAAAACGAAACGAGCAGAGATTATGGACCAGGAGTATGGCTAGAGAGGATGCTGAAGCAACATTGTTGCAAGCTATGCAGCAGTCTGATACTGCGGAGGATATTGAATGAGTCAGCCCAATATCTTCTGCAAAAACATCTGGATACATCAACAGAAACAATTACTAGAGCTTTTCATTCGAGCATTGCAAATGCTCGAAGAAGCTGAAACATTACCCAAAGATGAGGTAGAAATCACAAAAACACTGAACCGCTGTTGTCAGACAGTTATGTTTAGTCTTTCTAAGGAAGGCCGTGAGCTAGTAGGTAATCTCATTCCAGAGGCATTAAATGTAGAACAATATAAAGACATTGCTATTCCTGCAAAACAAGTAAAAAAGCCTGATTTCCAGTATGTGTTTCAAGATCAACAAGCAATATGCCCGAACGATTATCAAAAATCTCTGGTCGTAGAATGCAAGAGACTTGGAAGCTTTACTGGTTCAGATTATTTTAATAAGAAATATGTAATAGAAGGAATATGCAGGTACATAGATTGTGATCATAGTTATGGATTGTCGGCGCCATGCGGTATTATGGTTGGCTATATACAAAACATGACATTGGAAAATATTCTGGTAGAGGTCAATGCTGAATGCGCAGGTAATCATATTTCTGAACTCAGCTTATTCGATGACGAGCACCAGGCAGGTATTGTTAGCCAACTTAGCCATGATTTCGATCGATCTTTTCCTATACAACACTTTACACTTCATCATCTATGGGCTGATCTTGGCAAGCATTACCAGGTTTAGTATCTGTGCTATAATACTTCATAAGCCTTGCCAGGCAAGCATACAGATTTGATGCCATTATCTGTATCGCAAAACGCACAGTTCATCTTCTGGCGGGGCAATATCCCTAATCCTTATTCGAAAAAGTCAAAGGAAGCATCTCGCTGTAACTGCTCTTTGTCGACTCAGAGCTGGCACTTCGATTTTGACGTATAGTCTGGATGAACCAACAAAACAAAAAGGGCCGAGCATTACACCCGGCCCAATGCTATTTTCGTTACTTTCTTCGCCTTAGCGCCAATCCACCGATACCAGCTAGTCCGCCGAAAAGTGCCAGAACTGAGGATGGTTCGGGAACCGAAGCCGAGACCGGAACTGGTAAGGCTATGTCCACATGGAAACCATCAGGACGGCCATTATCTGGCATATAACAAATACCCCATCCTTTTATCCATTGTGTAGCCACTGGTGCTGATGTATATACCTCGAAGACTGCAGATTGACCAGGTGCTAGTCTGGTATTCCCTATTTCGCTAGTAGCCCAATGGTAATCTCCTCCTAATACAACACCATTCGAAATTGTTTGTCCTTCTTGATAGTCCCATCCTATAGGTTCGCTGTGATCCAGCAGTGGCAGTATGTTCCCATCCGGAATTTCAGTATTACCAAACCAATCTATGTAGTTGCCCGGCGATAAGGTATTCGTCACAGTGTAAATGTACCTAGTAACACTACCATCTGTCACTACTTGTCCACTTACTATCGGCGTGTCTGCAAGAACAGCAGCTGAAATCAGTAGCAGCATAAATACATAAAGCAGTATGTAAGTTCTCTTATTCATTGCCGATCTTCCCCTTAACCGGTTTCTGCCTGAAATTAACATTGCGGTCTTCGTCTCAATGCGAACCCACCAATACTAGCTAGTCCTCCAAAGAGTGCCAGAATTGAGGATGGTTCGGGAACCACTGGGACCGGAATAGGCAGGGGTGCATCCGCAGAGTAACCGTAATAACGGCCATTATCAGGTTTGACTCCGATAATCCAATCACTCGTCCACTTTGTGGTAACTGGAGCCGATGTATATACCTCAAACACCGCCGATTGACCTGGAGCTAGCCTGTCATTTCCTAGTTCTGGAGTAGTCCAATAATATTTGCCTTCAGTATAAAAGTCACTTGTTTCATACCAGTAATCCCACCCACTAGGCTCAACATGGCTCATTGGTAAAATGCTTCCGTTCGGAATAATTATGTGGTAAAATCCGAATATGTAGTTGCCAGAATCCAGTGTGTTTGTTACGGTATAAATATACCGAGTCACTCCACTATCAGTCACTACCTGCCCACTTACTATCGGCGTATTTGCAAGAACAGCAACAGTAGCCGACAACAAAACAAACATGCAAAGCAATATATAAATCCTTTTCATCTTAATAATCTCCTTTATCTAACCTGTTTGAATGCAAATAGTGTGCCTTTTCCATCACCACGGTTGTTGTCGCCTCTTGTCGTTATGAATATCCAGCGGTTATTCTGGGCATCCACCGCGTAAGATATGGCCGGTGATGACGTGACTATGCCTGTCGTTGGAAAAGTACCCATGCCAGACAAATCTGGCCGGTTAAACTTGTAGAGGGTGCCATTAATATTTCCAACATACACCATTCCTGCCGATGTTATTGCGGCGGATGATAGGAAGTAATTTTTATAATCCATCTCCCTATATGCAATTGTTCTCCCCGTAGCTGATTTGAGTGAATAGAATACTTTACCGGTATCTACTCCCTCGTAGATATGTCCATCTGCAGCAGCGACGGTAGATCTGGCTTCCTCTGTAAGGTTGCGTCCCCAAACTTCCTCAAGGCTGCCTGCATCGAAGCATAACAACTGGTCAGCATTGCAAAGAGATGCACCCGCATATACATTGCCTGCATATATGGTAGGTGAAGACTCTACAGACCCTCTCATACACAGGCCGGACAGCCCCGGCTGTGGCTCCACAATGGCATGTGTCGCTGCATCTATGCAGTAGAGATGCCCGTTGTCGCTTCCGACATATAACCTGACATTATTTCCTTCCTTAGAGAGTGCTACTGAGCTTACACCTGTCCTGTCAGGCCAGTCAGTGTCTCTATCAGGAAGGTCTATGCTCCACAACAGGCTGCCGTTGATATTGTTTGTCGTACCGTCCAGCGCATACACTCTGTTGCTCTCATTGCCTATGTAGACTACCCCGTTACTGTCGACGGTAGGCGATGCAAGCACTCTGGCGGGCTCTACTACCCCGTCTTTATCCTGAAGCCCGCTGGCTGTAGTCTGGTAAGCCCATATAGGGTTGCCCGTGGCGGCATTGAGACAATAGACTTTACCATCCATGCAGCCGAATACTACCCGTTTTTCGGTGCCTGAGGTGAATACTGCCGGAGTAGAAGCTACACCACCAGGAAGATACCCGCTTGTGGGATATTGCCATGCTATGCGGTTAGCTTCAGAGGCAACAGGGTCTATCGCAAGGAGATAGCCCTGGGAATCCTCATAGGTAGTAATAGTTGAAGTAGTCTTATACCCCCCGACGAAGACAAGCCCGCCTGAGCGGCCAGTTATTCCGGCTGCATGAACAGGGCTGGAATCGATGTAGGGATGCTTGAATATTACCGATTGATCACTCACTAGATAGCCAGGGTTCGGATGGTCAGACCAATGCGTACTAAGGTCTGGGTGAGCCACATCAAGCGGAACAGGCGTGCTCCAGGCTAATGCGAAATTCTCCGTTGTAGTCGTGTCATAGAACCTGCTGTATCCCTGATGTCTCACGTCGTGCATGAACATCGGCCAGTCATCTGAAGAGGACTGGAGGAAGTCTACCTGCACCCGCTGCATGTGGGTATAGCCCTGATCGTTGGTAGTAGATGCCTCTACTACTGCGAACCCGCCACGAAGAACATCGCATAGTTCCGCAGTTGCTTCCCCATCGTCATTAGTAAGGGCAGTTACTTGAGAAACTTTTCCGGAAGTTGTATTAAAATCTCCTGCGGTCGTACTAAAGCTGACTGATCTTCCTACTATTTTTGTTCCGTCAATCGTAGTAAGCTTTGCGGTTATAGTGGAACTGGATGCCGTAGGAGGAACAGAATACGGATTGGCAGTCAATACAAATGTGTCTATAGCGTTCTGATAAGGTATTGTGACCTTGATATTGATCGGTTGACCTTTCTCATTGTGTAACTGCTCCCAGTCGTAATTGTAAGTATCGTCAATCTCGTTATCAACAGGAAGTGGCGCGCTGTCGTCTGTAGCTTCCACCACTATATCGCTTCCTGTTTCGGCTGGATTACCGTAATATTTCGCCTCTACCTGCCCACTGGAATTAGTAGTACCTGTATAGTCATGGACAACACAGTCGTTGTAGAACGATCCTTTATTCATCCTGAACCTTACCGTTTTACCCGAGATGGGACTGTGACTGGCATCTACTACCGTAGCGATAATATTGGTCGGGTTGCTATCAGTTACCTCCACTGGCTTTGTGTCATTGCCTTTATTGTTCTCAGCAGTTACATATATCTTCCTGAGTGGGGTGAGATACAGGTTCCTGGTGGTATCAGGTGACACATTGGTATAGGTCCTAGTCTTGTAACCATTGCATTTAGCCGAGACGATGTACTTTGGGGTATCCAGCGTGAGATCACCGATCTTTATTTCCTTAACTACTTCAAAAGAATATGAGACGGTGCCGCTACCATCTGCCTGACGGACGACCGGGATGTCGGCGGTAGTATATTCAACAATTTCATTGTTGACAATTTTGTAGTCGATACAAGTGTAAACCCACATCTGTTTGTTTCCAACGCAGCAGATATTAGCTCTTACTTTAACCGGTTCATTTGGGTTGCCTGCCGGTGGTGGAGGTATATCATAAATCTTCAATGTCCCGGATATTGTCCCATTAATGTTCGTAGTCGCACCTACACCAATGGGGGTGTCCTCGTTCAGTAGGTCTTTCACTGTATCCGTAGTCCAGATACAGCGGTATTTGTTCTCGGAACCACTGGGTTTCCATATGGAACTTACCCCGGTTACAGCTACATAGTCTCCCACAACTGGCTGAAAAGGATCATAGCTGCTGCATCTGAAGACGATGACGCCCTTTTGAACCTGCCCGATTGATCCGTCGGATGGAACAGCAGAGCCATCATCTATCTTCATATATGGTATAAAATTAAATGCACCTACCTCAAGCACTTTGCCCCATACGGTTACATAGCTTCCGATGTTATATAGCCCAGCCCCACCATCTACGCTCTTATTTTCACCAAGGGCTTCCCCTCCAAGCGTCTTGTTGGTCATCCCGACAGGTCTCACAGTTAACAGATTGCTGGTGTTTTCAGTTGAGAACAGTACCTTGGGCTCCAGACAGTGGTTAGCATCACTAAGGTCTGTGGCGTTCGTCGCATTTGTGTCTCCGCCCCAGGTGCCAAGTATTCTCTGTCCGTCCTTGGTATCTACCTTTGCAAAGACATCAACTATGGAACCAACGGACATACTGTTCAATGAAGGACTCCACACTCTCATTCCGGGCGTTTTGTCTATCCCCTGGATATTGTAGACATTCACCCATCCGGCGGGAGAAGCGTCATAGGACCAGTAGCCTCCGACATAGGTTACCAGTTGCCCCGTAAGGTATACCCAGTTACCGTTTGTCGTATCGGGAGTGCTCGCGCTCATTGCGTGTATGCCACCTGTCTTGCTCACGCTTTCGGACGGGTTGCTCAGGGTGGCAGCATAGGCCACTGTGCCCATTCCTGCTGCGGAAACGTGCCCGATGTAGCCCTGGCGGTCGAAATATGGCTCGGGTCCGCTGTCGGCGTAGATGACATGGCTGCCTTTCTCTGTGTGGAGAGTCCCGGTGAGCTTGATTATCCTGTCGGTAGGGCTTACCGAGGCGTTGGTATACACCTTTATGGCCGCATCCGAGTTGTCGTCTCCGACTTTTATATATCCTGCTCCGGTCTCCCTTACAGGCTTGCAGGAAATCTCCACAGTGGAGAGCAATGGAGCTGTAGAAAGAGCTGCCACCGTGCCGTAGGCGGAGGGTTTCTCAGCCGGTTCGGACGTGACTAAGCCTGGTATGCCTCTTCCGTCTGTTGTAAGGCTGGGGTCGGACGGTGGAATGGGATCAGTAGAAATAGGTAAGACCTGCCTGCCGGTGCAGAGCATAAAGCCGTATGACCATCCGGTGAGGGAGCCGTCCTTATTGAAGTAACCGAAGGTGGTTGCGTCAGTCAGGCATCTTTCGCCTGTGTTCAGAGTTACAAGTGTCCCGCTGACGTCTACAGTCATCCCGCATGTGAGGGCTGACGGCGGTCGGGACAGTATGACGATCCTGTTGTCCGGCTTGAAACCGTCCTGGACAACAAAATAAGGCGGGTCGTTGCGTGCTTCTATCTTTGAGACAGTGACCTTCTCGAGCAGCACGCTCTGTCCATCCTGATTAAGAAGAATGGAGCCGACGGAGTTCTCGTTTTCCCACGGCAGCGTCTGTGCATATGCCATTGAGCAGGCTGTGAACAGGCATAGGAGCATAAGCGGGAAAAAACGGCTGAAAATACTGCGGGTAATGACCATGTTTCGCTCCTGTTAAGCGGTAGATTTGGTAATTCACCCTGTACAAGCGGCAATTGCAATGTAGCATGGAAGTGGCCGGCTGTCAATCTGAACCAAGAACAATGTCCAGAATAACTGCAGTGTATCTTCTTGGCTGCTTGATATAAGTGTTATAGCATGTAGGTGATAAGAACATATGTGCTATAATGAATGCGTAGCCCCGCCAGGCAAGCATACAGATTTGATGCCGTTATCGGCATCGTAAGCGGGCAGCTCATCCTCTGGCGGGGCGTGAGTTGCCCGTTTTGCATTTTAGGGAGAGGATCAAAATAAATGAAGGGCGCAAAAATACCGCTTAATGATCCGAAATCCTGGAGGCTGATCTATGATGCTCCTCGCAAAGACAGCGGGAAGCGTAACCAACGTTGGGTGACTTTTCACGGTACCTCCAAGCAGGCTGATGCGGAGCTCGCGCGGCTGATCCACGAGGCAGAAAGCGGCCAGTATGTGGATCCTTCCAAGATGACTGTCAAGGATCTTCTACAGAAATATCTTGATGCGAATGAAGGTCGCTGGGCTCAGAAGACACATCTTGGTTACAGTGAGAAGATCAATAATTATATATCGCCGCAGTTGGGCAATATCCAGGTCGAGCGTCTGACAGCATCCAGGATTGACAAGTTTCTCAATGAAATCCAGAAAAACGGACGGAAAAAGCCGATGCTTATACAGGATCCGGCCACTGGAGAGAATCAGGAAGAGACAGGCATCTCAAGTCAAACAGCACATCATTGCAGGTCCATCCTCCGAGCTGCCATCAACTGGGGCATCCGGAAGGAAGTCATTAGACTACGTGCTAACCCTGTCGCTAGAACTGATTCCATCAAGGTTAAGCACGAGGAAATGAAAACTCTAACAGCTGAGGAGGCCGTCAATTTAGTTGATGCTTGTCTTGGAAGCATTTGGGGAATGCCTATTGTCTTGAGCCTATACACAGGCATGAGGCAAGGGGAGTGCTTGGCTCTGCGGTGGTCGGATGTGGACTTCACGAGTGGAACTATCAAAGTAAGACATTCTCTTCAATACATCCACGGCAAGCTATCATTAAAGGTGCCGAAGAACGACGATAGCGAGCGAACCTTTGAGGCAACTCCAGAGCTTCTGGAACTATTGAAGAAACATAGGGAGATTCAGAAACTCAGAAAGCTAGAATATGGCAATGAATATCAGAACCTGAATCTCGTATGTTCAATGGAAGACGGGTATTATATGCGGACCTCAATGCTCTGCAAGGGTTTGGGGGAAATAATTGACAAGGCAAAGATCACGCGAATCCGCTTCCATGATTTGCGTCATACTCACATCTCTTTGAGCCTTGCAAATGGTGAATCTCTGGTGAGGGTTTCCCGAAGGGTTGGTCATGCTGATCCGACAATCACCCTGAAAAGATATAGCCACTGTATACCTGGAGACATGGGTGCACCAGTCCAATTTTCAGATGCTTTGAAACGCGCGAGGGAAAAATAAGCCGCATTTTTGCTCGCCTTGTTAGAAATCTGTTAGAAGAACATCAAAAAGGCCTTTCGGATAAACTCTCCGAAAGGCCTTTTTTGAGCTCAAAATACTGGCGGAGGCGGAGGGATTCGAACCCCCGGTAGCTTTCACTACGACGGTTTTCAAGACCGCTTTTCACTACATCATTCAACAGGATAGACTACTTCGCATGGCCCAGGGCAGATTGTCCAGAAGCTGTTGTTGTTTATGCCATCGAGAATATCTTTCAGGCATTCCAGATAGCCACGTGATGCGCTGCTGTCGTTGAGCGCCGCGTTGGCTTCATCTATAATATCGCCGATTATTATCGTCTCATGACCATAACAATCCGCGAGATCATCCGGCAGAACCAGCAGTTCACTACTATCCAACCCCTTGTACTCACAGTCGAGCACCGTGGCAGCCAGTTGCACGGAAAGCATGTAGTCCATATTGACCGCATTTCCCGCAAGAAGCCATGTCCTGAAGCCAGAGTAGGAAGTTATGGTAAAGTCATTTCCAAAGCTGTCCTTGAGATTCAGACTGTTCAGCAACCCAATCCAGCCCGGATTACCATCTAGGATTTTTTGGCCGTTCTTATTCGACCAGAAACCGAGCGTGTAACCGCCTGTAGCAGGCTTCAGACAAATGTTGCCGAAATCGACTTTCGTGGCGTTTCCAACAGTGTTATCGATCTTGAGCAGCTGAACAGAGTAGATGAAACCGTATGCTGTGGTTATTACATCCGGCGATGGATCCAAATCTACTCCTGAAGGAGTATCCTTTGGCCCGGTCTGCTTCCACAACCCCAGAGGCATGACTTCCTTAACCGTGTAGTTACCCTCATGGAGTTTGTCAAAGTAGAATTCGCCGTTAGTGTCCGTCGTCATGCTGGCATATAGCTCGCCACTACTATCATAGAGCTCGATCAGCCACCCCGGAATCACAACCTCCAGCGGATCCTTGATCCCATTCATATTAAGATCGTAATACTTGCAGCCGCTGATACTTCCGAGTACCGTAGGCGGTCCGACCTGCGGCTTTATCTTGAAGTTATCTGTCTTCGAGCTGTCGGGATCAAATAATCCACCGTGAGCATAATAATCTTCAACGCTCGTGAGCCAGACCTTGTATTCCCCACCCTCATTGTCAGTGTCTTCATACGGACAGAGCTGATTATTCGGATTCGTTCGAACAATTATGCCGTCGACGACAGTGACAAGCCTGTTGTCCAGTGATTTTCCAGCTTCTTCACTTAAGTCACGGCTGCCGTCCGGGTTCGTTACCTTGTAATAGTAATCACCATCCGGCAGGCCAGGCTGGCTTTGGTTCAAGGGCCCACCGTTTAGGTACACTTCACACTTGCTGTCATAGATGTTGCGGTTAACTACATAGTCCACATCGGTGGTCCAGATCGCGCCTGGCATCGGCTCGGCTACCGCAAAGCCCACTAGCAAGACACTCACCGCTATACAACACAGCATAATCGCAGATATTCTTCTCACTTCAATTGCCTCCTGAAATTCGATCTGGTTTCTACTGCATAAGCACAATCACATACTGCAACCGCCGAATAGCCATTATCATAAGACAATCAAGCACTATCCCCCCTTTTCATTAAACACTTTGTGGAGTATACCCCTTTGAAATATAATCCAACTTTGCCAATTCAAACAGCCAATGGAGTTGATGGATGCCAGCCTTACATCTATGGTGCAACTGGGTACAGATACAGTATTACGGGTTCTCGAAGGTGAAGATATTGAAGATTTGAGGCTTTGCTGCAGATATTACATCAACATGCCAGATAGAGATTGCTGACCGAAAGCGGAAGCCGCTGTTTCCGCACTCCATATTTCTCTATCTAGTGTGCCAACTTACCAAACAATGACTTGCCATCTACGGCTTTTTTGCCGGCATAAGTGCCTACGACCGCACCTGCGAAGACATCCGAGCCGAAGTGCGCTTGTTTCTGCATCCTGGCATATCCCACCCCGGCAGCCAATGCATAATACAGCCATTTTTTCTTAGGGTTCTTATGAGCAAACACTGTAGCGATTGCAAACGCATTGCTCGTATGCCCGGACGGGAAGGATGCAAAGCCTGATCCCGGCCCTTCAAACTCGTAAGGATCACCACCGGACTGGCAGGGTCTCATTCTACCGGTTAGGAATTTGAGACTTTCTGTAATAAGCATCGCATCACCGGCAGCCTCGATAGCAGTACCGTATGTACTTTTCGCATGGGGTCCGCCGATTACATAGCCAAGGCCGAGCAGACCGACCAGCTTTCCATTTCCCAATATATTGAATGCATCTGCAAGCCTGCCTGCGCTGATGCCTCTTAACGCTGATCGGGTGAACTCATTCGTGGCGCTATCAGTCAGGTAGATGAGCCCTGCCTGTTTTGCAACCTTTATAGCTGTATTGTATTCCGGGTCCATTCCGGACTTCCTGGGCTCTTTTACGGGTGCAGACAGGTGCAATGAAGGTAGGCTGCTCTTCTCTGTAAGCATATCCGGTGATAGCAGGCCGCCGGATAAAGGTTGAGTTATTACCGGTTCTTCGGCAGGCGCAGTCGAAGCGGACAGCTGGTCATCAGCCAAAACCTGGCTCGACACTAAAACAAGCATCAAGAATAAGAGCCTTACAATGCGTAGTGGAAACATCCTTTACCTCTGAAACCAGCAGCTATGGCTTGCCCTAATTATGATACGTAATTACCCACTTCAGCTAGTTCCCGGACTTTAATATTATCCAGCAGAAGGAATAATCCTGGCCTTAATAGAACCGTTAGGTGGAGGAAATGCACCTTGGTTACTATAAATCAACAGATTCATCATAAATCAGGAATTCCACTCGGTGGAATCGGGACAGGATCGGTTGAAATCCGTCCGGATGGGCTCTTTCACGAGTGGCAAATATTCAACAACGGGACCTGGAACCCAAAGCATAAGAGCGACTCGGAAACTCCTGCAGTTATCGAAAAAAGACCGATGGAACCGGATGATCTGATCTTCATAGCCCGGGTCAAAACATCGGATGGCAGGACAATTCTGCGCTATCTAGGGCTGTCTGAGCAGCTTCACAACCTGTACTCTTTCCCGTGGATACGGTCCGTGCAGTCTATCAGCTTCGACGGGACATTTCCAACAGCGACCTTGACTTATAACGACCCAGAGCTTCCCGTTTCGATTGAAGCGGAGATATTTTCTCCGTTCATCCCGCTGGACAGCCGGACATCGGGAACCCCCGGTTTCTATGTTCATTTCACCGTAAAGAACCATTCTTCCGAGCCGGTAGAAGCCTCGATCCTCGGCATTACACGGAACCCCGCGGGTTATGATCAGGACTCCCGCAGGCCTAAGAACCACCTTGAGTCTATAGGAGAGGCCAAAGCCGTCGTTCTAAGCGCTGACGGCCTGAAATCGGATCAATGCTCCACTGGTGATATGACATTCGCCGCGCTGGGCGGCGATATAACGTATATCACCGGCGCATATGAATACCACCCCAAAGGATTCCACCTTTGGATGCAGGAGTACGGGATCAGAATATACTCTTTCCTACATCAATTCCATGAGAGCGGTTCGCTGCCAAACTTGAACGCGAAGGTGCGGCCAGAACTGCCGGGCAACTTCAATGCAGCGGATCTTTCGGCTGATGAGCGCAAGGCACTTCTCGATCAGCTCATGCAGCATCCTCTCGTTTACGATATATACCATCGCATAGCGGCCGCTGATCCCGATGCCGCAGACTCAGTAGAAGTTCTGGGGAAAATCGCAGACAACATCAGCCATATAAATGGAAACCATGCAGGATGGGGACTTGCTGCACTCTGCAGCCGGGTCGACCTTGCGCCGGAAGCGGAATCATCCGTACTCTTTACTACAGCATGGTATTTTCCGAACCATATCAGCCCGACTGAGACGAATGTAGGCCACGCCTACGAAAACTGGTTCGAGGACTCGCTCAGCGTATGCAGATTCATGCTCGATAACTACTCGGATATATACACGCGGACCTTGATGCTGCCTGAATCGATACATAACTCCAGCATTCCGACCGAAGCAGCCGATGCGATAACAGCCCAGCTCTCCATTATGACGAAATGCACGTGGTGGACAAGAGATGGGCTTTTCGGAGTTTGGGAAGGGCTCGGTTGTTGCGGATTCCACACAACGGACATCACATACCAGGGGTCATTTCCGATCATATCGCTCTTCCCGGACCTGCAGAAGACCCAGATGATACATGGGGCCAATTTCCAGCGCGAAGATGGCCGGGTACACCATATGCTCGCCCCCGACCTCTATTCTGCAGACAACCAGTATGACAGAGTGGATATGAACCAGCAGTTCGTTATGCTCACAGCAAGAGACTACTTCTGGACAGGCGATAGAGCTTATCTTGATAAGCTCTGGCCTCATATCATCAAGGCGATGGAGAGCACGAGCAAGATCGACACCGATGGCGACGGGCTTCCTGATTCAGATACCCGCCGCAGCACCTACGACGCCTGGTATATCAAAGGCTGCCCGTCATATGTATCCGGGCTCTGGCTGGCTGCGCTCAGGGCTGCCTCAAGGCTCGCTGTTGAAGTCGGGGACATGGAGCTTGCAGATAAATGGCAGGCCACATACGACAAAGGGGTAAAGAGCTTTGAAGAGAAGCTTTGGAACGGTGAGTATTACGTCCTTTTCAGGGATGGTGACGAGCTGGATGAGTGCTGCATGAGCGACCAGATGAGCGGCGACTGGTTCAACTCAGTTAGTGGATGGGAACATATTCTCGATCCTGAACGGATCAAAACCGCTCTTGGCAGCATCATTCGCCAGAATTTCCGGGAAGGTGAAGGACTCATCAATGCATCCTACCCGCCCGGCAAAAAGCGCAATCTGGCTACATCGGACAATTTCCAGGCAGAAGCACCATGGACCGGGATCGAATACACTGTAGCTGCTCTTCTTATCAATTACGGAATGGTCGCAGATGGGCTTTCTATCGTGAAAGACATCCATGACCGCTATATCCGCGCAGGGAGATATTGGAACCATATAGAATGCGGCGGACACTACTACAGGGCTATGTCATCCTGGACACTTATGATCGCACTTTCCGGGTTCAAATGGAACCAGCCCACCGGATTTCTGTCATTCGCCCCGGCGATAGACCAGTCTGTCTCTGAGTATCCGTTTTTTACGCCAAACGCCTGGGGAACTTACTGGCAGGAGAACGGCATTACAGGCAGGACTGTCACGATTGATATCTCATCCGGTGAAATGACTATACGGGAGCTATCTTTGCCGAAACTCTCCGGGTTCGAGGATGCAGATGTGTTGATCGGTGAGGAACCCGCAGAGTGTAAGATCAATCGATGCGGTGAAGGCATCTGCGTAGAGTTTGACAAGCCGGTTACGATCTCAGAAGAGAGACCTCTTGTGATTACGGCGTAATAGGGAATAGAGAACAGAAGAAATTAGCGGAGACTCGTGCTTCGGGACGAACTACGGTCCCGAAGCATACACCAAGAACTGATACTTACAGTTCGTCAAAACTGCCCTACGTTGAACTCTACCCTGAACTGATTCTTTGATCTAGACCAGATGAGCATCATTTCATGGTCCTGAATCTCTTTGGAAAGTGCGATTTCGGTGTCCGAATAGTCGTACATATCATATGCCTGGAATGTCTGAAGTAAATTGAGCCTCCATGTCGGGTAGAGCCGGTATGAAATATCCGCAAATGTGCTGGATTGCGGGGTGTCGAGCATCTGCGTGCTGAATATCCGCGCTTGCCAGAGCTGCGAAGGCATATACATCAAGCTCGCGCTCAATCGGTGGCGGCCGGTTAGATCGGAATAGCTGGGATCACGTGTATATGAGTATACCAGACCGAAGCTGCTGGTCTTCCCTATCCTGTAATTAAATGCAGAATTTCCGAGAAGTGAAAACCCTGAGCGCACACCTCCCCAATCCTGCCCGATTGTAAGCGTATTCGTGAGTCCAGCCTGCTTACTGAACGTAACCGGCTTGCCATAAACCTGCATCTGAGCTCCTGCGCCGACGCCATCATTGCTTGAATCATTCTCTGTCGCAAAAGATGTCCGGCCGAGCAGAACATAGTTAGCGGCACCGTCGATAATCGGCTTCGGCTGGCTCTGTAAATACAGGTCCGTCGATATACTTCCATTCTGATCGCGATACTTGTTACCATATATGTTCATACTCAGGGTTGATTTGTTCAGTGGCTTCGACAGGTTGATCATTCCGAATAGATCTCTATGATCGGGAAATGACAGATAACTGTAAACCCGGCTTCCAGAGTCATATTGCTGGTTAAAATGCCAGTTTGCGCCCCAATCTCCGCTGTTGACGCTGTTCAGCTCGAAATTCCCCTCTCCTCCCGTGTCTGTAGTGTAATCCTGTACAAGATCGAGTGACCAACCGGAATTGCCCGAATAAAATCCCCATCCGGATTGTTGCCCGCGCCGAACATGTAGGGCACCTGTCGAATTCGGAGACAACGAATAGTAGAGCGGCACATCAACCTTGAGCCCGTTAGCCCCCCACCCCAGGTATTGCGACGACTGAGACTTCGAGTTGTCCAATTCAAGCACTTGAAGCGGTACGGAAAGTACTTTTTTTCCGTCTATAAAGACCTGTGCATGGCGAAAATGTATCTCGTCCTTAGGCCGCACAGTTATACTTGTTGCCTTCATCAGCACATCACTCAAGGATATATCTTTAAAGGTGAATATTGCTGGCGAAAGATCATCAGTATCCGGTTCAACAGCCATGTCGGCTCCACGAAAAGACACACGCTCCATGTTTCCGGTTTCTGACTCGATAATCGCCTTCCCCTTCATATCTTCTACCTGATAATAAAGCGCGCAGACCTGCAGTGATTTGTTTCCACGCGAGAGGTTTATAACCTTCCCGCCTGAGCGCTGCCTGCATTTGATCGTTCCTGCCTGCAGGTCGTATTCTACCTCGTCAGCGTTTATCGACAAGCCTCTATGGCTTACGGTTGCTCCGCCTGTAGCTTGGATTATCATCTTTTCAGGATCATATGCGAGATAGCTGTCTGAAGATATGGTTATGAAAGACTGCCGGGATATTTCAGTGCCAGGAGCCAGAAGTTCAACCTTTACCTGCCCAACAGCGCCGCCCTGTGTGACCCAGGCAGATACAGCTGCAGTTCCTGTCACAGTGCCCCCCGACAGGCGAGCACGAGCAACTCCGGCGATAGTGCTGACCGAAGGTTGAATTGTCCCTAGGCTGCTGGAAAAACTGACGAGTGTCCCGTCAGAAACCAGGTTTCCATCTGAGTCCCTGATCTCTGCGCTTATAGTCGTAATGCTCTTACCATCTGCGATTATCGCATCAGGATTAGCGCTCAGATAGATACTCGTCGCAAGACCGGCAGAATCTACTTTAGCGGGATGGGACACAATTACTGCGAGTAAGATCAATAATACTACTTTTCGCATCTATTATAGTTTAAGCTCATGTATAAAAGGGCGTCAAACATGCAGGCACATTATACAATTACAGCGTGTCTCATGGATATGAGGCACGCTGTAAGTAATTCTTATTCTTATGGTTTTCTGATCCTTAAAATGGAACCACAGGAGGATTGTCTATATCCCCGCTGTTCGAATTGTCATTACTATCATTCGACGAAACAAGAGCGATAGTGACGCCAATTACGAGCGGGATGATGAACCTTCGAAGCGTGCTTGTTTTCTTTTTGCTTCGCTTTTTTACTACTACAGGTTCATTCCCTTTCTTTGTTGCCGGTGTTGAGCTAACAGACTCTCCAGCGGGAGCCAGAGCCTTCGATATTTGAGCAACTGCGTCAGCTGCCGCCATTGAAATCAGATCGGCTTCCGCTTTTTGTGTATCCGAAGCAGCTTTTCCTGTAATAGCCAGAGATTTTACTGTATCTCCGGTCTGAACATCCGTCAAAATAGCACTTAAGGTAACTTCAGCCTTATTATTAGCTGTATCAACTTGAACAGCATCAATAGATCCGATTAAGAGCATGTCGGTTGCAACTTCTTTAGACACCTTAAGGGCACAAGCCATCTGCTCCTGGTCGGTTCCGAACGGCCCCTTTACATCATCCGGCTTCAGTGTTAACTCTCTAACCGATCTCTGAACGGACGGAAGCTGCTCAGAGAAAGCAACCACGCACATTCCGGTATTTGAGCTTATAGCGTTTTGCATACTCGTCAATATGTCACTGGATAATGTTTCTACTGAGGATTTTGCTGCATTATCGAACGGAAATACAAGAACTGTCTTTCTCGGAAGAACATTATCTGATCCGCGCTTGGCTAGACTTGCGGCCGGGGCTATATACATCGAAAATATCAGCAGTGATGCGATATACGATACCATGCGCATCTGTCTGATCCTAATCATAAGTCAAACTTCTCCTTCAGTCAGGTTGTGAATAATATTGTGCAGGCGGGGTCTCTATGAGAGACACCCGCCTGTTTTTATCTACTTGCCATTGCCTGGTGCAGCAGGCGGCATATCCAGTGATTGTGCATTGCTGTTTCTGGCAGTCACTCCATATTCCTGCACTTCGAGCGACGTTGCTGTTGCTGTGGTTGACGGCGCTTTCAATACCAATGTGCAGTTTACGAGAGCTCTTATCCAATAACCTCTCCACGGATCGATTGTCCGTTTGTAAGCATCCGACCTCGTCGGATGGATCAGCTTATCAGCCTGCTGTGTAGCAGGATCCCACATCCAAGCATAGTTCCTTATCCATCCGTTTGCAGCTGCCTGATCTATAGAGGCCACATTGCCCTGGTATATCACTGTAGCATCCTTGAGTAAGGTCGGAACCATATACGGTGAACCTATCTGGTTCCATCCTTGTTTCAATACGATCTCACAATCCTGCTGCTGATCATACAACCGGCCAAACGGTCTGAGTAGTCTATATTGATTCCCGATAACAATGCTCAGACTTGAGTCTACCGGCGATACCAGATCACTCTCAGCAATCGTTTCCGCCGGATACTGCGATTTCGGCAGAATCCACACGGCATTTCCAGTGGTAAGCTGCGGGAAGTATGTATCACCATAGGACATATATGTCCGCTGCTCAGGATCCCATCTTACGATCTGCATTAACCTCGCCCGATCGTATCCGAAGAGTGATCCAGGATCACCATTTATTGCAGTAAGCGGCATACAGACCATATCAACAACAGGGGTGCTTGTAGCCGGTGAACTCATATCCTGAGTTGCTACTACACGGCTCGGTCCTCTTACATTCACCTTTAATTCAGCTGTAACCGGCGTAGTGTAGTCCGAATTACCATCCCATTTGGCAGTTACTACCCAGTTCTTATTCATCATCGGTGTTTCCATTTCAAATGTGAACTGGTTCTTCTTCACTGTTGAAGTAGTCTCTGCTGCTCCTATTCTGGTAATCGTTGATACCGTCCCATCAGGCCTTGTTATTGTTATTTTTATAGTCTGTGAGCCAGGTATCGGTTTTGCCGCTGACTCATTCAGGACACCTGTTATCTTTACTCTCTCCGCAAGCTGCGGATCTTTATCCACCCATGTTCCGCTAACCGTGCTATAAGTCTGTCTGGCCATAACAATCGAACCTGAAAGAATGACCGGTCCAGTAATCGTAGCCGATTTCACTTCATGAGCATCCGCAGAACTTCCATCCTTTGCAAGGAAGTAGAAGCTGTGAGTATTTATAGCAGAACTATAATTTTCACCCAGCTTCGTATACCAATATGTAACGGATTTTGTATAGTCGGGTTTACCATTCTGCAGATATACATCAGCAGCTCTCTGTGTCATAACCCCTTCCAATACACCGTCTATATATAGTTTTATGCCTTCAACAACTGTTCCGTTTTGTACAACTACCGGCATATCTCCATCCGGATCGCTATACTTCACTTCATATCGGAATGTATTTGCTGTTCCACCCGAAGCCAGTTCATTAATGTCTGCGGGTTTTGCAGTATTGAACACCTTCGCCGAAGCCAGAACCGGAACATTCAGGTTCGTGCTTACTGCGATGGTAGGCCCACTTACAGTTGTCAATTCTCCAAGACTATCTTTTGTCTTGAATACAGTCTGAATGGCACCAGCAGGTAATCCTGATTTTGTGCCTTTATAAGTTACTCCGCTGGCAAAATCGGTGTCGGCTGCAATTCTTGTCAGGTATAACTTGTTGCTGCTATCCCCGCCGAATTCAACCCATACCTGTTCTTTGCCGGTGCCGGAATCGACGTAAGGCCTTTCTCCATTAACATCTGAATACTTCACGCTCAGCGTGAATGTCGTATTTGTATCCCCATTTGGAGGATTTACCGCCGTATCAGTCAGTTTTGCTTTGGCATTCACTACTACGACAGGATCATTTTCAGATTCATCATCACCTTGAGATGCGACAGGCCAACGAACCTTATTCCAACCATCTGACGCCTCGAAGTGGAACTTATGGTTACCTTCAGGGAGTCCATTTGCCTTAACGGTAAATCTTCTATCAGTTATATAGAAGCTTGTATCACTCTGATTTTCAGCGACAACTGGAACCAAGTCCGCTGCGTAACTGCCATCGCTGAAGACAACGCGCATGCTGCCCATAACTTTGTCATGATACCTGGGCGGATCGCCATCTCCATCACGATAACTTATAACGAAATCATAAGTATCTGATGCCTTACCACTTGCAGGCGACACTGCAACATCACCCGAAGATAATGACAACACAGGAATATGGTTTCCAGACGGCGCCTGTGCCGCTACTGAAGGCCCTGTCAGCTCACCGGAAGCCGGGTATCTGACCATACTGGACACAGTAGTCGTATCCCAAGGTGCCCCAACCCACGATGGTGGGGTCATTATCGATGCAGCCTTGTAGTGGAACACATGAGATCCATCAAGCAGCTGCGGAATTATTATTTTATATATAACACCAGCTGGATAGTTATTCTGTTCCTGAGGATCCTTATACATCTTCAATGTTCCAATTGAGAATGTAGTCCCCTTCGCAAGACCATCCACTATGATATCATCTGTCATCAGTTTGAGAACGCTGCTTGTATTGTTGGCTATCAGATATACTCTTCCATCCAGATCACCACCAATGAACTGCAGCAGTTTGCCTGCAAACTGGTCCGCTTTGTAATTTGCGGTCTGACCGTCGCTTCCGAGGACACGAATACACCTGTATTTACCAGGCTGCGCTGGATCCTCAAGAATGTCATCAACAATACCTACATTCCAGGTTTCGCTGGTATTGTCTACATATAGTAACGGCATCGGGAACTGCATAAGCTTCACTGCATCAGCAGACCCTAGATCGTTAGTAAACGGAACCAATGTAATCGGCAGATCGCCATCACGATCACTGTAAGTCACCACGTATTCAACACTCTGTGTCGTTGTTATACTCCCCGAAGTCGGGTTCGGTGTTGCTGTTCCATCACTCAAAGCAGGTGTGTTATTCACCCACGGTCCAAGGTATGGCTCAATCTTGCCTGTAGTCTGATTCGTTTCAGGCAGTGTTACCAGACCTGCGCCATCACTAGTAGTGAAATAGTAAGTATGTGCGCCGCTATCAAGCTTTGCAGAATATTTATATATTACGCCAGATCTGTACGAAGGCGTATTAGACACTGTCGTACTCATCGTGTGCTCGACGCCGTCGATAACAACTCTAACGAACGCTGGTGCCTGACCATTCGTTCCTTCAGTTTCCTTATACTCAACTGAATATATGAAGTCTGTGCCGGACCCACCTACCATCGGCGTTAGTTTCGGATTACTCAACGTCGGCAGTATGTTTGTTCCAATCGGAATGTTATGTTTTGTCGCAAAGAAGTAGTCTACTGCCAGCACATCGTTAGGATCCATAGCATTACCGAAGGTAAATTCGCCAGTCCATCGATTCAGCGTATATGTATTATTTCCGCTGTGGCTATACTTGATCCAAACCCAATTTTGCCCATAAGGCAGACTCTTCTGCAGAGTTATCATGTCAGTGGCACTCGAATATGTACCTGGTGTATCATCATCAGCAAGGAAGTAATTTGTTCCTGTCAGATCAGGATTATCATATACACCGAGAACCTCAGTAATATTTGGCTTATATGCCGGGTCTACCGGGTCTACTACAACTTTCGGTGAACCAGGTGGGTCTGGCGGATAATATCTCGATACTATTTTAGCATCTGCCAGATTCTGATTTACGCCTTTACATACATATTCATCTTCCCGGCTCAGAATTTCCGGACTCGATGTATCTCCTCCGGGATATCTCCACACAATCGGGTCAATCAGAATACCTGCATTGGTCGGCTGGTTCTGCAGCGTACCAACAAGAGGCTTCTTACTACTCGAATAAGTGAGATTATCTGTTGTTGTAAGCGTTTCCTTGAGAATGCATCCGGCCGACTCAGAAATTCTATCCGGTGTTGGATCGTCTACGTCTACCCAAGTCGCCAGATTTACGCCATCGGATGCTTCAAATGCATAATAGTATAATGGTTTATCATATGTAGGATCTGGTGTTCCTGTTATAGGATCAACTGTCTCCTCAAGCCTCTTCTGGAACACGAATTTACAGCCATCACTATAGATGTTGTCACCAGGATCGGCTTGTGTCATCTGACTGCCGTTATCCCACTTTATCGTCGTGCCATCTGCCTGCAACTTACCGATATAAAGAGTTACATACTTCGGAGAATCGTTATTGATATCCTTATATTCGACTTGGAACTGCCAAAGTGTAGCGCCGTTTGCTGTGCCATCTGGCGATACAACCTCTCCATACCTCAATGTTGGAGGCACGTTCTCGCCAATGGTAGGACCATCAACCCATGCACCAGATGCAGGATAGTAGGTAGTTTCCCCTTTAACTACATCGTTAGGATCTGCTGGCCTGCCCCAGTCATCTATAAATTCGAATCTATATCGTCTTACACCCTTAGCAAGTGCAAAATCCTCCATTGTGGCCGTGTTAAACACATACCACACACCTTCACCTTTATAGTCAGATGCTGTCGGGTCCTCTTTCAGCATATCTACAGATATAGTACCTGCTGTGGTGCCTGTATCTATATACAGCTTTGTCTGATACGGACGCTGCCCGTCAGCATCTTTATAAAGCACTCTATATACATACTGCTGTCCCTGTATACCTGTTGCAGGTGTTACGCTTGGGGTCAGCAGCTGGCATGCATTGTTGACATATGGTCCAGGACAATAATTATTATCAAATCCAGGATCATCATTCTGCTGTACACCTGCTATCCATTTATCACCTTCCGGCCTTGCAGGATAAAGCGCAGTCGCTATTCCATCGTTAGCCAGGAAGAAGTAAGTATGTGGCCCTGCAGAAAGCTGGGTCTTATATTCGTAATCGACACCAAGCGTATAATCGTATGGAGGTGTCTGCGATTGACCTTTAGATGACTGGACCTCGGCAGGCATCATTGTATAGCCTGTGTACCCACCGTTCTCAGGCTTCATCGATTGGCCGGTCTTATAATCCAAAATCTTCAGACTATCATTATTAACATATACCTTCACCCAGAGTGGTGGAGTATTATCCCTTTGGTAGCATTTTACTTTGAACGTAAGCATGGTCGATGTCCTTGCGCCGCATGTTTCCATGCGGGAGGCCATATAGCCGAAGCCACCTGACGTCCACACTGTATCTTTGCTCGGATTTACCGCTCTATAGAACGGCTTGATTGTACCGAAGAACCTTGCATAACCATCTGAGGCTTTGTCGGTATATCCACTCAGCATAATCGATACATCTGGATGCTTCGTACATGCCCACTCATACTGCTGAGGATATTGGAATTCGAATTGACCAGGAGCTCTATCCTGTCTATCGACATATATCTGCCAATCTTGCGGACCACGGTCTTCCTTAGCTGGCCTACCTGGGCCATCATCACCGAAGGCACTGTAACGCCTACCTATTGCTCTCGCCATCCAAGGTCTACCTTCTGTGTCAGTAAGGTTTCTCGGCTCGAGAGGATCTATACCGGTACTTGAGCGAGTTGTATTCCTGTCATTTTTTCCATAGTTGGCCCAACTTCCAGCGTTCAACTGATATTCAAATAGCAATTTGTCAGTATCCGGTAGAACGGTATAGTCGCTATCATCGAATGTAAGTGAATCGTCCGCACATCCGAAGAAATAGTGATATGTTCCCGTTAGGAAAGCTAAATATTCATTCGAAGATGTTGGCTCAATTGTATAAATATAATCACACCCGTCAGTATAATCTCTATCTGCCGGATTTTCCTTGGTCATAAAGTGCGGTCTATAGCTTGCATGCTGCCCCGCCGCTGGAAGATCAAGAACATTCTCCAAGTCGAGGTAAAGCACAACTCCTGTTGATTCTGTGGCTCCTATTTCATCCGCCCAGGGTTTTAGCCAAGGTCTTGGGGCAATGTTGTCTTTGTTCCAGTAACGAACCCGGAACTTATAAGTCGTACTTGATGCACCGTCGTCGCTGATTATCGAATCAGATACTATCGGAGATGGCATAACCGGAGTCAATGGATCACCACCTGTAAATACTACAGGGAAATCCATATTTGTATTGTAATTTGTGAGCCAATCAAGCCCATACCTATAATCATAATAGGTTCCACCATAATCAACAGTACCATCCTCAGCGCGTGATACAGTCGAAGCATGAACAGTCGTAGAGATCGGTCCTTTTTCAGATATTCTCGGCTCAGACCCTAATCTTTCTGGATGACGCCCCGCATAAAACTTAAATTCCACATTAGCAGGGTCTATAGAATATGGCTGGGTCGTAAAATTCGGTGCATAGTCAACCGGATGTCTTCTCGGATCCCGTAGAAGAAGATTGTTAGTCTGGTCATTTATATCGTATGACGGCTGCTGCAGGGATTTACTCATATTCAATCCGGCACTCACAGCGGACCTGTATACATACTCTGGGGGTACAGTTTCGTCCGGCACAATATACATCGGCTGATATGTAAATCTGCCTAATCCATTTGCGTATATGGCAGATGTAGCTGTACCACCAACGCACATTCCTGCATAATATTCCATATAGTATATGGATATTGTGCCCTCTGGAAATGCCTTTGTTGCAGCTATTGACGATACCGGTGGCACTTGCGTCAGCATGCTCTGTCCATCTACAGGAGGATTACTAATCTCATCCATCGGTAAGTCAGGATAATCCAGATACTGGAATACTGGAACAGCCATAATACGCGGCCGGGCGGGTGATACTCTATTCTTACTCAATTTCCGCCACGTGACATACACCTGCTGCCCACTGGTCGGTAACGATCTCGCAAGGTGAATTTCACCAACTCGAGTCTCACCATTTTCAGAATCTATTGTTTCTGACATTACGTTAGCATCATACCAGGCGTATTCATGTCCTGCGTTCTTCGGATCAGTAGCAGGATCACCTGCTACTGCACCAGCTAGCCTGCCGGGATAATAATTCTGCCCGCCTGTTTCTTGAGTGAAGACGCCGTCCACTGCATAACTCGATATCTTGATAAACATCTTTGTCACCGAGTTACTCGGAACACAGTTCAGCTTCAAAACTGCAGCACCGGTCGCATCCAGCGTTATTTTTCCGCTTCCGGGAGTCCAATAATTCCAACCTGTCAGATTTACGTTATCGAATACACCCAGTATATTGTATCCGTCTAATGGATTGCTGCTGAGAGCGTTTGCACGCCAATTCTCAAGATCTGGGTCAAACGCAATCAGATCCGGGTTGATCCTTAATGTGTCGGATATTGGCTGGTTTAGATTTGTAAGATCTATTTCTCTGACGGTAGCCGGCATCGGAAGCGGGCCAGGTACTACCACCATGTTTTTGCCAGATATATAGTAGGATACTCTTGATGCGGTTGCATCATCCGGTAGTTCCGCCAATTCCGCATCTAAAAATATTGCTCTAACAGTATTACCATCAGCATTCGTGATGCCGATAACTCTTGCATATTTCGCAAGATTGTCGGTTTTGTATACATTATCCACTAACCGGGTGACCAAGACACTTTTTACAAGTACAGGATCGGTTGCCGGATCAAGGAATATACCCCTTTTCCCAGTCGCCTTGTCTGTGACGATTCCCTTTGTCGTTTTAACAGTGTCATCATCGGCCAGTATTTTTACAGCAGGAGCGTTTTCATTATCAATTCTATCTACGCCGCGGAATACCCACTCATCTACCTGTTCATCTCCCTCTTTTTCGACGCCGCCATCTTTTCTTACGCCACCTTCGACGGGGTCCAACTGGAGAGATGCATATCTTTGATCTCTATCATCACTTTCACGAACAAGAGGGAAAGGTTTTCCACCTTCCCGCCACTGCCAGGAATCTTCGCCAGTGACACCCTGCATATCAGCGCCTGTGTATTCGCAATAAACAGATCTTGTCCCATCTGCCAGTGCAGGGTCGAAGCTTATCTTTCCTGTTGTCTCATCAAATCCTGAAACAGTCTCGGCTGTAGACTTACTGTCATCGGTCCACACTCCTGAAACCGCTGTTACCGGAACTTGAGCAACTGTTACTTTGCTTTTCCCAAGCGGGCGGTATGCAACTTCAACTGCCTGACCTGTTGCTACTTCTTCAGGAAGTACTATCTCGCCTGTATCAGGGTCATAGCTCGTTGGAAGTACTTGTGTCCCATTAATCGAGACATAGTCAACTGCGTAAGTTGAAACCTTTACATAAAGATTCCTTATATTACCGCTGACAGCCCTGGCAAGCGTTACAGTTGATGTAGCTGTATCAATATTGCGTCCTGCAGCATAGTTTATGCCCTTTAGGGAGGGGTTATCATATATACCGATAAGATTACTCCACTCATCACCGCCGCCATTCCTAAGTCCGGCGGTATCAGGGTCAAGTCTCAGAATCTCCGGGTTGATAACAATTTTTGATGTACCAGTCGATACAGGATACCTATATACAGTATATTCGCTGGGAAGAGGCACACTATTGACCTTTATCAGTTTTGTTCCCGCTTTATAATAGGAAACAAAGACATGCTGGGTGCCTGCAGGTAATGTCAATTGGGCGCTTGTTATCTGACTCCCAGTAAATGCCCCGCCAGGCCACACATTCTTCCTTTGCCAGCGGTCGAGCCAGACTCCTTTGATACCGACAGCATTCTCTGGTAGATTTATATTACCGCTGCCATCCAGCTCTACATATACTGACTCTACTACATTTACTGCATTATACGTTTCCGTGACTGTTGCATCCGGATCCGGCTGCAGACTATAGTAACTAGGATTTGCCTGCCACGGTGATGGTGTATTAAGCCGGTTTCTACCGGTCTCATACGTACGCCACACCTCTGTGTCCGGCAACTTCTGTTCAGAATCTGTCCATACAGCTCTCAAATTTGATATTGAGTTCACTGTCGGATCGGTTGGTCCGGCAGTAACTGTTCCCATATCTGCATAAACTGGACTCATTATTCCGAGAATAAGAACCAGAACAAGAGCTAGTCGCTTGCATACTCCTATCATGTTCAAATCATCCTTCCAGCCTGTCCTATCAATTAACCTGAAATATTTCACTCTATCCAACTGAATTACCTTGCCACAAGAAATGGTCTGATCGTCTTTGCGACTTCACCATCTTGTGTAGTTGCTACTACCTCCAAGAGGTAACTGCCAGCGGGAACCGCTTCTCCGGTTTCATCACGATAGTTCCAGGTTAGATTATTAATTCCTCTTGTAACGCCTCTACCCTTGGCCAGACTGCGTACCATCCTACCTGAAGTCGATTTGATCTTGACATCGGTAGATGCATCCGTGGATAGATTATAGGATATTGTTGCGCTGCCTACGGCGCGTGAAGTATTCACGCTAAGGCCGCTTATAATCAAACTGTCATTACCTCTTGGCTCTGCGACAAGTCTGAACCGTCGTACTCCGCCTTCTCCGGAATTATATTTGTATGAGCTTGTCGTACGCATAAATTTTGTTACGTTGCCATCCACATCGGTCATCCTAAGTGTATAGTCTTTGGGTATACCTGATAGTGTAGGCCAAGTCATTACTACATCAGAATTCTTCTTATCACACGTTACATCGATGTCCCAGGACTGTTTTCCACCTGTCGATCTTCGAATGTCCGAGAGATAATTTCCACTATTAATTCCCCAATCCTCATGAGGGAAACTTATGTTGACATAATCGCCCGGTGATGGCGGTTCTTCTATATCTGCCGAATCATACGTATCAGATGCTCGACTGTCAACGCCTATATAGCTTGTGGAATCTACAGCTTCGCCTGCTCTCGCTACAAGTTTCAAGTTCCAGCCATCACTCTTCTTCGCGCTTGCAGTCGAAGTAGATGATGATGCTCTACTTCGTGTAGTATCTCCACCTATAGTTGATCCTATCTCGTTTACTGCAGGGATAATTAGCTGGCACGGTTGCATAGCTTTGATCCAATACCCTTGCCAAGGATTCAGATTAGTTGATGAATCGGATGACATACTATACTCACCGGCATAAGTGTCCCACCAATAAAAGGTCTTCCTAATCAAATTCTTAGAAACAGCTTGTTCTATTGTGAGCAGTCCATCCTGTGCTGTTCCCAAAACTCTAACTCTTCCCCAGGGAATAGGATAAATGTACGGATTACCAAACTGATTCCAACCGGTATAAAGGTCAATTGAATGCGATTCTGTTCCGGCTAAAGGTTTTGCACTTGTCGATACTCTTGTAACCGGTCTGTCTATAGTCGATTTGAGCCAGAATCCCTTACCGGGGTTTATATTCGTAACTGTCTCATAATCCTTTAGCTGTGGGTTCCAGGCAAAAGCGTTATATGTATCATCAGCAAGGTTCAAAGCCTCTTCTATTCGTGAGTCCTCGAATTTGAACGGTGTTGATATCATTTGCCATCCAGCTTTGATCTGTGTAGTACCCGTTGACGGTACTACAATTTCACGTTCTACTGTCTTTTGCAGCCCTGGCGAACCACTGACTGTTACTATATAAGTAAGCTTTCCTGTTACCTTACCAGTTGCCTTGACATCCCAGGTTACCGGTAGTCCTTCAGTTTCAGGCGGTATGCTTGTTATCTCCTGCGTAGAAGTTCCGCTGACCAGTTCCAGTCCTTCCGGTAGATCCAAGTGAACCTGAACATTTTTCAGGGTCGTATCACCGGTATACATATTGTATACATATGCCTTTATCTTAAATGGGTTTGACTGCAGCATCGAATCAGATGACAAGGATGAATCATAATCGACACTGAGCGATCTTGGAGCCTGCACCGCTACACAGAAAGGATCCTGCTTTACTGTTGATCCCGGGGTGCCGGATGTCCATGAGCTTGTGGCTGCTGCCATCCCAAAATAAGTGATAATTGTCCGGGATTCGCCCGGATTGAGAAGAACAGGCTGCCACCAGAGCGTCCATCCATAATCAGTTACAGCTCTGTCAGGTATCGCAGTGAAATCCCAATCATTTCCCTGCATATTCAGCCAATATCCGAATGCCGCTCTATCCGGAGCCGTCGCGTCCTGCGCTGTGAGAGTGTTTCTCACAGCAACCTTTGGATTCGTTATATCATCATACATCTCGACGTATTCCGGTATTGCCGATCCCACATAATCGGTCTCAGCCATTACTACGCCATTACCCGGAACATATGGATGTGTTATAGTATCAATATTTCCATTGGTAGTTACATCACAGCAATGTCTCAGCCCTACATTATGTGCTTTCGTGTCGTGATTAGTCAGTACTACTTCAAGCCTCACCTGGTCCCTTATCAGAGCCATTCTAAATCTTGCAGTAATATTGGATTGGCTTACATACCATAAGCCGCACACATACTGGCCAGTAAGCCCCACATAGTTACCAGTGTCCTTATCACTTACATATGGAGTTAGTACCCAGTAACCGTGAGACTCGTCTCCGAATATTTCGCTTGTGTTATCTATTCTTATGGTTGTAAAACCGTATCTCCATCCTGGTCCACTGTCTTCTGCAGCCCTAACCAGCGGCATGTTATCATCTTCCGCTACTTCCGGATCACCTTTGACAGTATATATCATCCACCTGCCAGACCTGGGCTGCTTTTTCGGCGTAGGCTCGGCCACATTCACCTCTTCCGTCTGCCCCATCATTACCATCATATACTCGTTGCTATTGATGGCAGTATATGACTGTGCATTAACACGGACAGACGGCACGATAATAGCGGCTGCCGACAATAATATGGCAAATATTTTTGCTGCTCGTAGCATAAATGCTCTATCTCCTATCACAATCACCTTACCAGAATCGGTCTGATAGTCTTTGCTACCTCATTATCCGGTCCGGTAGCAACGATCTCCGCCATATACAAACCGCTGGGTGCTTGATCTCCGTCGTCAAGGACACAATCCCATGTAATCGAGTTAATCCCTGCAGACCGAGTTGTATTTCCGCCCAGCTTCCGGACCAGTTTGTTCCTGTTATCACGTACCCGAACTTCAACACGTGCATCACGGGAAATCGTGTAATTAATACTCACGCTTGATCCTCTCGTTTGAGAGACAGCTACATTAGTTATCATCAGTGAACCGTTGTCTGAAGGTTCAGCATACAGCTTGAATCTTCTGGCTCCTGCGGTCGATCCTGATTTGTATGTATAGTTGTTCCGAGTCCTCATGTAGACGCGGTTTCCACTTTCAACGTCTTCCAAAACAAGCCGGCAATTCTTCGGCACTGAAGCTATTCCAGGCCAGGATACTGTAACGTTCTTGTTCGGTATATTAGTATCTACGTTGAACTCCCAGGTCTTACCGGTCCCTATGCTCGGTCTGAAATCGCTTGCATACCGGCTCGTTTTATCTGCCCAGTCACTATGGGTGAAAGCCAGTTGAATATAATTGTCAATAACCGGCGGCTCTTCTACGTCGAGCGAGTCAAAACCATCGGACGCTCTACTGTCTACGCCCAATAAACTTTGAGAATCAACAGCATCTCCGGCTTTAGCCACAAGATTTAAAGACCAACCATTGCTGGTTGTAGCCGCTCTGCTTTTTGATGAGTCTATAATAGCTGGCGACTCAATTGGCGGAACCATGAGAACCATAGTATCGTTAACACGATCCGGGTAGTCTGGAAGTATCTTGACCCAGTCTCCTTCCCATGGCACCAATACCGCCTTCATAAGGTCATTCTCGAATGTATATCCTGATGAAGTGTATCTATATAATGCTTGTCGAATCCAACCTGCTGATACAGCGTCTCTCAATGTCAGCGTTGTACCTCTATATGTTAGCTTCACACTGTCCCATGCTACTGGAAATGGGAAGGGGTTTCCTATCATATTCCAGCCGGTTGCTCCCCTGGTCAATGTAATATCATAGGCTCTTGCCTTATCCGTAGTCCCAGCCACAGTAATCGGAGTATCTTTGAGCACTTCAATGAAGAATCCCAAGCCTGCGGGAGGAGTATCCGTTGTATCACCGTGTGGATGCACTCCAGGATTCGTCGGCCATGCAGCATCCGGATCATTTCCAGATGGGTAATTTATCGTTGCATAAGTATCACGTGATGGAATGTATCTGGCCAACCAGAAATCGTTTCCACCAAACAGTTGAGCAGGCGTCACATCCGACGACAGCGGATAAGGAATTGAGAACAGATGCCGTCCAGCAGAAAGCACTTTCGGCCTTACGAAAAACACCTTCCAATCCTTCACAGTTCCTGAGTTCGCACCCGACTCCGGATCGCCCATAACACACACTGTGTGTGTACCATCAGTCAGTGGAGACTGTCCCACTGAAGGCCATTTCAATGTCAGAGTGCTGGTATCGCCATCCCATGAAGCATTTGGATCGGAATCCATTGTTGCGCCGTTCAGCACTATACCCTCATCAAGATTATCCGGTGTTCCATCTTTATTGGCATCCGTATAATCCAGGTAAACCTTGATACTGCTCTTCTGAACCAGATATGTCGATATTTTGAACTGTGGTGTGGTTGTATCAAGTATTTCAGCATCTTCAGGCGACACTATATTGATCTCAGCAGTCGCATGCATCGCCTTATATAGATCAAGAATCCCATTACCATACTTTAGAGGATCAAGAACACCTGTTTTAGGCGCTCTCGCTGCCCTATAAAGCATACCTGTAACCTGACTAGGAGAAATACCAGATGAAATCATTAGGGCTGCAGCACCGGCGACATGTGGGGACGCCATCGATGTTCCCTGTATACCTGTATAGTAGTTCCCTTTGTCTTTAGACCAGCATGTGCTCCAGATAGAACCAGGTCCGTCTTCATAATCATCGCCGCCAGGAGCTGCGATATCTATTTCCGGCCCGTAGTTTGTATAACTCGCCGGCCGTTCATCATCAGCCAGCGCGGAAACCGCTATCACCTCAGGGTACGCTGCCGGGTAACCTACTGACCAGGAGTCATTTCCAGCAGATGCAACAATTATGATTCCAGCAGCATACAAGTCTTTTATGGCTTCATGCTCAAAAGAATCGTAATAATAATCACCCAAGCTCAGATTTACGACCTGTGCTCCCTGTGCTTTTGCATAATATAGACCGTCTACTTCGGACGATGTTTCACACAAACCGTCATCGGTGAATACCTTAACAGGAAGGATCTTTACTCCATCCCAACAGACACCGACTACGCCTTCGCCGTTGTTCCCCTGGGCTGCAATGGTCCCTGTAACGTGAGTCCCATGACTCAACTCTGTCTTCTGAGGCCATGGCGAAGGATCATCGTCACCCATCGCTATATCTTTACCGGGCAGGAACCTGTCTTTCAGATCGGGATGAGTGAGACTGAAGTCCGTATCGAGCACGGCAACTATCACACTGGCGCTACCTTTTGTGATATCCCAAGCTTTGTCAGCGTTTATCATTTTCATACCCCAAAGCTTTGACCATTGGGGATCGTTTGGAGTCGAAGCAGAAGTGTATTTTCTGTAATTCGGCCCGGCAAGAACAATGTTCGGTACTGTACTTGCCCTGGTTATAGAAGATTGGACAGTTTCACCGCGGGTAGGCACAAGCTCTACGAGATATGTATTTGCAAGCGCCAAAGGGCGGATCAATTTGGCGCCAATCTTATCAAATGCGGCGTTTCTCTCGGCTTCAGTCAGGCCAGGCGCAAGCCGGACTATTAACTGGTTTTGTACATAAGCCGATGGTGTCGGAGTATCTGCTGCGACACCATTCGCGGCGAGCACGAACGCCGCGAATATGGCAATTACAGCCCATTTGCATCGCATCAGTTTTAAATATCTATGGTTCAACTTCTCCTGTACCTCCCTGTCGTCCCGACCCGCTACGAGCGGGTCGGCCGCCCGCTCTTCATTTTGATATAACGAACGGTGCGGCCGATGCTAACGCAATTTTACTGTTCCGGCGGACCCGGAGGTGTATCAGCCGGATAGAATGAATTGATTTCACTATATAGATAGCGCATACTAGACCTTCCGCTTGGTGGAATTGGCCCAGGCGAATCTCCGCTCGACCTCATTCCAACTCGCCACCAGATCGGTTGATCACTTGTTGCGCTTGAGAACAGGTTATAGAGCGACGCAGAGACTACCAGCCTTACTGTCTGACCATCCGCGGCCGGAGAATAGTATACAGGACTGCTTACATACTCAGGATGCTGGAATGTCGGGTCGCTTGAAGCTTCAACCACATAAACATCCGCGCCTCGTCTGGAAAGCCATTCAAATGTAACCTTCTGCAGGTTCTGCTGACTGCCGGCAGCAGGCAATGTAAGGTTGCCTACAGGTATCTGAGTCATAGGCGTCGCTTGGCCGGTAGACATTCTATCTGTCTCATAGTACAGGGTGCTGTCCGCAGACTGTACCAGGTAAAGAGCGGAGACCCAGTATTTGAGGGGTGTGCTGAGTGTCATAGCAGGAACAGTAGTCGTGCCGCTGGTTTTTACGTGTGTCTCGCTGTTAGCGGTCGAATACGATGTTGTTCTCGCACTTGCATCATCGAAGGCCACACCGTCGGAAGCACGTGCTGTAAGCACTGGGCCGTCTACGTCGTTTCTCCAAATGTGATACTCGATAACGTTCTTGCCACGCCCGAGTTTATTTGTATCCCATTTCACTCTAACGCCTGGGGTGCCGCTTTCAACCGGCAGATTGTAACCGGACAGACCTGCTTCAGCAGTTACGCCGCCGACGCTTTCTGTACCATTGGAATCAAAGGCTTTCGATACTCCCCATGCAACAAGCACACCTAGAACTATCTTACCTATCTTAGGCAAAGCGCTCGATTTTTTAGCTGAAACGGTAGGAGGGCCTGACTTCGTACCGGGGTCTGCCTGTACCCTGGCGATCTCTGGCATATCGAATACCGCTCTCGCCTTGTCTTCCGGGCTGATTCCCCGTGTCTGCTTTACTATGAAACCCGTCGAGTTGTCCGGGTCTACATTACGGATCTCAATTTCTCCGATGATCTCACGGTCTCGCGTAACGATCATCCGCATACCTAGCCTAATACCGTCTCTGGCGCCCTTATTCAATAGAACCTCATTGGTCCTGATTGTATTCTGGACTGTCGCCTCGGGGATGATGTAATCGATCATCGTCTTGACAGCCTGATAGGCAGCGTTGTCAATGGCTTCCGAAATCAGTTTGTCATCGTCCGGGCTGCTGCCAACGCGCACATTGCTGGTACCCGTCTGGATAGCGCCATTTATGACTTCACCGGACGACTGGTCGACCATTCGAATGACAATGGTAACGGCTGCACGGCGTGTAGCCCCACTGCCACGAAGTTCGACTGCCTTGATCGAACCCTCGATCATAGCATCGGCGGAAAGAGCCTCTCCCAACCTGTTGCGCTCAGTACTGTTAAGTGGGTTGGCAATTCTAAGCTCTTTCATCTGAGCATCGATCTGCGCCCTTGTTATAACGTCGAAACGGTTCGACTTACTGAGCTCAATCACCACTGCATCCGTAGCAAATCTCGCGAGCATACTTCCCTGCACACCAGAATCGTTGCGGAATTCGACTACGCCTACTTGCATCGGCGTCTGAGCCTGTGCTACAGCAGCCTGCGGGAATACCGCCAGCATCAACGGTAATATGAATCCAAATACCGTGACACAGGACACCAGCCTATAAAGCCTCTCGTGCTTCCTTAGATTCAACGAAAACTTCCTCCCCAAGAATCTTTACGACCACCGTTAGCGCAGCTGCCTATAAGCAGCCTGACCCTTATACCGATGGCGCAGAGTTCGATTTGTTACATATTGTATAGCCGGACAGTGCATTATCCCGGCAAATTGACGAGCCTACGGATGATCTCATCAGTAGCCCGTAATTTCGTCCACCCGCGAGCTTTCCACGATCAGCACTCCCGTTCAGAATCGGGCGAAACGCCTGCCAGTTTGTGGAGCACACTGGGTCTGACGGGCAATGGACACGAGACAGAAACAATGTCAGCAGTATACTTATCTCCAATATAGCATAACTGCTGAGAATCAGGCAAGCAATTTTATGATCGGGGAGCCCTTCAACAGGAGCACCGGTCACTGTGGAAGACAAAACCACTACCACACCACAGTCAAAACCGGTTCATGCTGTGATAGCACCCCTTTCGCACTGCCGGACTTTTCATTCGTCGCAGCTTTGTGCCAGTTTCCAAACCCGCTCCACCTGCCGTCTTGTATCTTCAAGACTCACATCCGTCCAGACTACTTCATCAGCATAATGGAACTTCTCGGAGGTCGGCAACTGTGCCGCTACGCGCCGCAGTGCCTCATCATACGAGAATCCTCTTGTTGTCAGACGAATTAGCTGCGTCTCTTGTTCCGCTGCTACGACTATGACTTTATCAACAAGCCCCATTAAATTACATTCAATTAAAAGCGGAATTTCCACAGCGAGCACATCCCGCTTGTCTGAGCGGCTTCGAAACTCCTTTATACGTGCCTCAATGATTGCGATAATTGGCGGGTGGGTGATGTCGTTAAGCGCAGTCAAATCTTCGGGGTTCTTGAAAGCTATTTCTGCCAGCGCACTCCGGTCTATGCTTCCATCGGGCTTTATAATGGAACGGCCAAACCTCTCTACCAGCTCATCAATGACCGGCGCTCCTGGTACCATCACTTCACGCGCGACATCGTCCGCCGATATTGTCTCAGCGCCGAGTTCACGAAACATATCCGTGACCGTAGTCTTTCCGGCTGCAATTCCTCCGGTTATCCCAAGCACAATTCCCATTGCATTACACAGATTACATCATTTTGAAGCCGGCAGGCAAGGGAAATTATTTAAGGATGAGATTGGTGGATAATCGTGCTTCGGGACTGCTTTTCGTCCCGAAACACAGGAGTGTTTATACCCTTTCCCCTAAATCCCGTCCTTGTCCAATATTTCGACCTACACTTGAACATGCCCATGCTTGCCTGGCAGGAGCGAAAAAGGCAGCAAAAAAGCCGCATGAAACTGGCTCATGCGGCTTTTTTATACTAAATCAGGCTAAGCCTGTATCTACTCGGCCTTAGACTCTTCATCCTCAGCTGCGGGCTCAGAAGTCTCTGTCTCTTCGGCTTGAGCTTTCGGCTCTTCGGATGCCTCTACAGCCTCTACAGTCTCGGCAGCTTCCTGCTGAGGTTCTGCAGGGGTCTCTTCGACTACTGCTGCAGCTTCCTCAGCTACTTCGGGAGTCTCTTCGACTGCTTCAGCCGCCGGAGTCTCAGCCGGTTCAGGGAACATCGGCTCTTCTGCGTCGATAGTCATCTCGACATCATCGGCTTCTTCACGTTCGCGGCGCTTTCGCTCGCGGCGCTCGACTCTGGCTTCACGGATCATATCACCGAACAGATCGCCGATGGTCGTCTTGGGCTCTTCCCGGTTGTAGGCGCTGTAGCTCGGTTCGGACCGCTCTCTTTGCTCCCTCTGAGGCTGCGGCTGCAATTGCCTGAGCGACAGGGTCATTCTGCGTTCCTCCGGTCTGACGTCGATAACTTTAACCTCGACCTCCTGGCCTACGGAAACCACATCCTCAGGTTTGCTCACACGGCGGACTGCAAGTTCGGAGTTGGGAATAATACCCTCGATACCACCTTCGACCTGCACGAACGCGCCAAACGGAACCAGCCGCGAGACATTACCCTTGATAACGTCGCCGACATGGTATCTGGCTTCCACTTCAGCCCACGGATCCGGCAGGATCTGCCTGAGTCCAAGGGAAACCTTCCCCTGGTCCAGGTTGAGCTTGAGTACCATTACCTGGATCTTATCTCCGACTTTGACGACATCGGAAGGATGCTTGATCCTCGTCCATGACATCTCGCTGATATGAAGCAAGCCATCGATACCGCCCAGATCAACGAATGCGCCGTAATCGGTAATTCTGCGCACAACGCCGCCTCTAACCTGCCCTTCGGCAAGTGTTTTAAGCGTTTCCGCTCTCTGTTTCTCCCGCTCGTCCTCGGTTGCAAGCCTGTTGGAAAGAACGACCTTCCGGCGGTCCCGGTCTACTTCGATCACCTTCAGCGGGATCGACTGCCCGACGTACTTATCGAGGTTCTTTATCTTGCCGCTGCCCACGTGGGAAGCCGGAACGAATCCCCGGATGCCCAGATCAACTACGATTCCGCCTTTGACCCGGTCGGAAACCATAGCTGTAAGAGTCTTGCCGCTTCGATGGGCTTCTTCTACCCGCTCCCATGCGCGCTCGAAATCAGCGCGCTTCTTGGAAAGCACCAGCCCGCCGTCCTGATCTTCTGGCTGCATTACATATACGTCAATCTTGTCGCCGACTGAAACGACTTCTTCCGGCTGAAGATTTGTTTGACGGCTCAGTTCGTTCGGACGAACAATTCCCTCAGACTTAGTGCCCACATCGACCAGCACGCCTTCCTTATCTATATGAACAACGACTCCCTTAACGACATCCCCTTCCTGAAGTGAGCGAAAAGTCTGGGAATAGTCTACGGGCTGTCCCGCGTTATCCTGGGGCGCAGGCTGAGTTTTTTCGGGCACTTCGGCCGGACTTTCGCTCGGCTTCGAAGGCTCCTCAGCAGGTGTTGCATCCTCATTTGAATCGCCGGGGGTTTCAGCCCCAGTTACATCTTCTTTTACAGGATCGACCACCTGTCCCTCTTCTCCTTGCACTTCAGTCTCCCCATTTTCAGAATCTTTCCAGCCTTGGAACGGTGTTCCCGACCACTCATTGGCTGCAGGGTTCGTCTCTTGGTCTTTATTCTCGTCCAGCATCTGTTAGGACACTCCTCTCATTGGGAATCACCCGTAAAGAACACGACATCGCCGTATTGTATGCGGAACCCAAATTTACTTGTCGTTCAAAAACCGCAGCAGAGTTTTTGACAGCACAATCTCTACCGGTTTGATTTACATACGGCCAACCGGAAAAGGCCCTAACAGCGCCCGGAGTTGACTGCTGCTCAACCCGGCTCCGAAACATATTTTGTATAAACAGAAGCCGCGCAACAACATATGTGCCATGCGGAAATTGCTACACAAAGCATATAATAAACTTTACTTAATCCTGCGTCAAGAGACCGGCTCCATTTCGGCCCAATTCTTCCCGATTTTTACGTCCGCCAGGAGCGGGACAGCCAGGGGATATGCAGTTTCCATCAAATTCTTCACTAATGGGACTACCCGGCTGACCTCTTCCGGCGGGACTTCGAACACCAATTCATCATGGACCTGCAGGATCATCTGGGTCTTCAACCCCTCTTTTTCGAGCGCGCGGTCTACAGCGATCATCGCGAGCTTCATCATGTCCGCTGCCGCGCCCTGGATAGGCATGTTCACTGCAGCGCGTTCGGCAAACAGCCTGAAATTCCTGTTTCCGCTGTGAATTTCAGGAATGTAGCGTCTCCGCCCTATAAGCGTCGTTACATACCCCTTTTCTCTCGCGTAATCCAGCGTTTCATCCGTATAGCGCCTTACTCCGGGGAACTTTGCGAAGTAACGGTCAATGAAGCTACGTGCTTCTCTGTTCGGAATACCGAGCTCACGGGCAAGGCCGAAGTCACTCATTCCGTAAATAACTGCAAAGTTTACCGTTTTGGCGATCCGCCTCATATCCGGGGTGACTTCGCTTTCGGGAATGCCGAACACGGTGGAAGCAGTGTGCAGGTGAATGTCCTCACCCGACTCGAACGCCCTCACAAGCTCGAAATCATCCGTCACATGCGCCAGAATTCTAAGCTCTATCTGCGAGTAGTCCGCCGAGACCAGCAGGTTTTCACCAGTCGAGATAAACGCATTTCGTATCTCGCGGCCGATCTCCGTCCGGACCGGTATATTCTGCAAATTCGGCTCACTTGATGAGAGCCTTCCGGTCGTGGTCACGGCTTGATTGAGCGATGTGTGGATTCTCCCCGTTTTCGGGTTAATCAGTTTAGGAAGTGCGTCTGCATATGTCGATTTGAGCTTCGAAAGCTCACGCCACTCGAGTATTTTTGCCACTATCGGGTGTGCCGTAGCAAGCGCCTCAAGTGTTTCCGCATTGGTCGAATAGCCGGTCTTGTTTTTCTTGCCCACAGGTATCTGTCGCTCTTCATAAAGCACCGTCTGAAGCTGTTTCGGCGACCCTATGTTGAACTCGTGGCCCGCCAAAGCATAAATTTCGTGTTCAAGCTCCCGTATCCTATCGTTTAGCCTCACGGAAAGCTGTCTCAGATATTCCGTATCGACAGATACGCCGCGAAGCTCCATATCGGCAAGGACAGGGATGAGCGGCATCTCTATCTTCTCGAGAAGGACCATCAAATCGTCCTGTTCTAGCTTTTCGCGGAGCACAGGGACCAGCCGCCACACGGCTTCCGCCTCCGCGCAGGTCACTTTTTCCGGGCTCGGCTGCGAATCTTTGTCCTTCGACTTGCGGTCTATCTGCGGAAGCTCAAGCCCAAGCTGTTCGAAAGCGACATCATTGACCGCATAGCCGCTCCTTGCTGAGTTCAGCACGTACGCGCCTATCATAGTGTCAAAGCTCATTCCACAAAGTTTGACACCTCGCAGCTTGAGTGCTTCATAGTCAGATTTCAGGTCATGGCCGCATTTGAGGAGATCGCAAGACTCCAAAATACCCCGAAATGCAGCCACATCCACGGCAAACGGGCTTTCTCCGAAGTCGATCAGAAGGCTTTGTCCACCGTTTTCAGGGTCTTCTCCGCCAGATATTCTCACGTAAGCTGTCTCACCAGAACCTGTCGAGAAAGAAATCCCGATAAGGTCACTCTCAGTCGGCTTCCCCTGTGTCCGGTGGGTTCTGAGCGCAAACGATCCAGCTGATTTGAGCCACTCCATTAGCGCCGAAAACTCTTTATCGCTTTCGACCGTCCTGCATGCTCCAAGTTCCGCCTTCGGCCTGTCTTCTACAACCTCGCCGGACGAAGGCTCAGGAAGCCGCTTTATAAGCGTCCTGAACTCCAGTTCGCGGAACAGCTCGCGCAGCCTTTCATAGTCCGGTTCGCGGGTCTTCAATTCATCAAGGCTGTATTGAATCGGCACATCCGTCACGATCTGCGCCAGATATTTAGACATTTTCGCCTGCTCGACCGACTTCTCCAACGTGGCGCGAAGCTTGGGCTGCTCGATCTCGCCGATGTGCTCAAGGAGCGTTTCAACACTCCCAAACCTCTTCACGAGTATCGCAGCGGTCTTGTCCCCTACCCCCGGCACTCCGGGTATATTGTCCGACGGATCGCCCTTCAGTGCCTTGAAATCGACCATCTGCTCTGGGGTTATGCCGAACCTGTCCTCCACCGCCTGCGCGTCGTAAATAACCGTGTCGGTGACGCCCTTCACCGTAGTCATAACCTTCACGCAATCGTTTACGAGCTGAAGTACGTCGAGGTCGCCGGTAACTATCAGAGTGTCGTAGCCCTGCTCGCACGCCTGTCTTGCGACAGTGCCGATAACATCGTCCGCCTCGAAACCGGGGACTTCCACCATAGGAATCCTGAATGCTTCGACCATCTCACGCGCAATCGGGGCCTGGGCAAGAAGCTCATCAGGAGTTGGCTTGCGATGGGCTTTATAACCATCGTATTCTTTATGCCGGAACGTCTTGACGGGCGCATCGAACGCCACGATTATGGAATCAGGCTTCTCCTCCTGAAGCAGCCTGAGAAGCATCATCGTGAAGCCATAGACAGCGTTAGTCGGCTGACCGCTTACTGTGGAGAGATGCTTCATCGCGAAAAACGCCCTGTAAAGCAGGCTGTTTCCGTCTATTGCTACAAGTTTATGTCTTCGGCTTTCGCCGTTATCTTTCATTGTGTTTATTGGAGACCTTCCAATTCCCTGTCTTGACTTTGGTTCAGTGAGTTCATATAATAAGATACTTGCCGAAGTGGCGGAATGGTAGACGCGCCGGTCTCAAAAACCGGTAAGGGCGACCTTGTGTGGGTTCGAGTCCCACCTTCGGCACCAGTAATCCCTCGCAAAAGCCACATATCCAAAACAATAAATTATACCATCGCCACAGCTCAAGAGCAAGCAAGCGAACGGATGTTCAGAAGAAGGGAATAGGGGATGCGGATGGTTTCCTACGTGGTAGGGATCTGCGGGCTGCATTACAAATACAGCCCGAGTGAAGTTTTCTGTTCCCTACGTATGATACTCCGCATTGATCTTGACGTAGTCGTATGAGAAGTCGCACGTGAAGACTTTTGCCGATGAGCTGCCCATATTGAGATCCAGAGTTACTACAATCTCCGGTTCGAGCATCGGATGGCGGGCTTCATCGGCCGGGAGATCGAGCGGATTGCCGTTTTTTACGATCAAGAGATCGCCCAGGTAAAGGTCGATCTTTGCGGGATCGAGTTTTACACCGGACCTGCCGGCAGCGGCAAGAATTCTGCCCCAGTTGGGGTCTTCACCAAAGACCGCAGTCTTGACGAGCGGCGAGTTGGCGATGGTCAGGGCTATGGTTTTGGCGCCCTGATACCCGGCGGCATTTTTGACCACTACTTCGACAAGTTTTGTTGCGCCTTCCCCGTCCCGTGCTATCTCGCGGGCTAATTCGACAGTAATGGTATCGAGCACCGATTGGAATACCTCAAGAGCAGGGGTTCCCGGCTCGATTTTTTTGTTCCCTGCGAGACCGTTTGCCAGCATGATCACGGAGTCGTTTGTGCTCGTATCCCCATCGACTGTCAGGCTGTTGAAAGAGCATTCTGCAGACTTCGCCAGACAAGAATGAAGTATTTCCGGCTCGATGGCGGCGTCTGTCGTGATAAAACAGAACATGGTGGCAACATTCGGGCATATCATCCCGGAACCTTTGGCAATCGCCCCCATTCTGACAGGCTTGCCGTCGATCTCGAACTCATAGGCTACAGCCTTCATGCGGCGGTCTGTTGTCATTATTGCACGGGCAGCATCGAGGCCGCCGTCCGGTGAAAGCGCCTGCGCTGCGGCCTTAATCCCGGCCTCGATCTTATCCATCGGCAGAAAATGGCCGATCACGCCAGTCGAGCAGACCATTACGTCGTTCACATCCAACCCGGCTGCATCCGCCACAAGACTTGTCATGCGGACTGCGTCACTCATGCCGCGCTCGCCTGTGCAGGCGTTCGCGTTACCGCTGTTGGCCACGACAGCCCTGCTATGTCCTGATGCTGCGTGCTCAGAGGACACCAATACCGGCGCAGCCTTGAAAGCGTTGGTAGTAAACAACCCCGCACAGCTCGCATCTACATCTGAAACGATGAGAGCGAGGTCAGTTCCCTGCGCCTTTATCCCGCAGCGCGCACCTGCTGCTGAAAATCCCTTTGGCGCGGTCACCGCGCCTTCTATCTTCTTCATCATATTATTACGGGTAAACCGCCGTGCCGGTAAGCCCCATGTCTTCCGGCAGGCCGGATATAAGGTTCAGATTTTGAACCGCCTGGCCCGCTGCTCCTTTGCCCATATTATCAATCGCCGACATTACGATCAACCGGTCTGTGCGGCTATCTACTTTTAGGCCGATATGGCAGTAGTTCGTTCCGGCGACGCTCTTAGTGGAAGGATACTCCCCTTCGCCCAGAACGACCACGAACTGCGACTTAGCATAATATTCTTTATACATCTGGATAACATCCGCTGTTGCCGCGTCTTTTGTGAGAGAAGCGTACGCCGTGGTCAGAATCCCACGGATCATCGGCACGAGGTGCGGAGAGAAGCTTATACGGACAGATTTCCCCGCAAGTTCTGATATTTCCTGCTCTATCTCAGGCGTATGGCGATGTGTGCCGACTCCGTAAGGCTTGAAACTGCCGTCCACTTCCGAAAAAAGATAACCAACCTCAAATTTGCTTCGTCCGGCCCCTGAAAGCCCGGATTTGGAGTCTACGATTATCCCTGACGGATCGACCAACCCCGATGACACAGCCGGGGCAAGAGCGAGTATCGCGCTGGTCGGGTAGCAGCCGGGGTTTGCGATGAGGGACGCCGAAACAATCGACTCCTTTTTCAGCTCTGGCAGCCCGTAGACGGCCTTTCGAGACAGGTCTTTGGTAATATGCTCGGTCTTATACCACTGCTCGTAGACTCCTGCGTCGCGGAACCTGAAGTCCGCCGACATGTCGATGACTTTCTTCCCTTCATCCAGGAGCTGAGGAGCAATCTTCATGGCCCACCCGTTGTGTTGAGCAAGGAAAAATACATCCGCCCGGTCCGTACCGCCGTCTTCGCTGAAGGAACAGCACTGCGGCAGGTCATGCCCAAGCAAGCTGGAAAACGCACACCCTATGTGCTTTCCCCTATATGTATCCGAAGCAAGATAAGTGATCTTTGCCTCCGGGTGTCCCAGCAGATACCTGATCAATTCGCCTCCGGCATAACCGGAAGCGCCGATAATTCCGACTTTTAGCATATTACCACCTGAAAACCTTACCTATTAATATTCCGTCGCTGCTTTCTATTGACCATTTGCCTGAAGTGTACCCTATAGCCGCCCCAGCCGCGACATCACGCCAGTAATGTTTATCGCTTTCGACTCTTGACCATCCTATAAGCGCTGCGAGGCCGTAATACAGCCACTTATCTTTGGGATGCTCCTCCGAAAGCGTTTCGGCGACAGCAAATGCCGCCGCTGTATGGGCGCTTGGGAAGCTCTTGTCATCACTCCGGTCAGGCCGCCACTCATGGACACACTCTTTGAGCAGTCCCGTCACGGAAAGCGCCACAAGCACACCGTCGTACCGGCGGGCAGCCTCAGGGAAGCCCTTTGACCCTTCAAGCGCAGGAAGCGCAGCAGCTATCCCTATCGCAGGGAACGTAAAATCGCCCACCTTGTCCGAAAACGTCCCCGCATATGCAGGAAGACTTACGGAAATGATGAGCAGAAGTATTGCCAAGTTTATCTTTTTAATCATTATACTCTATAGCCCAAGGGCTTTTTTCACGAAAGGAAGAAAGTACCTACCGGCCCACTTTGGCAGCTAAATCTTCTCCAACGGTCCTAATGTCGCCTGCCCCGATAGTTATGACCATATCTCCGGGCTTGATCTCGGTCAGCAAAAAGTCCACTATATTCGACTTGTCCGGTATGTAGTGGACTTTGGAGTTCTCGATCTTATTTGCAATCATTTCAGCTGTCACGCCTTCTATCGGCTTCTCGCGGGCGGCATAAATGCCCGTCACTACCACAACATCGGCATTCGAAAGGGCTTCCGCGAACTCCTTGGCAAAGAATTTAGTGCGGGAATAGAGGTGCGGCTGGAAAACTGCTACGATTCTTCTGTTCCACCCAGCGCGGGCGGAAGTAAGCGTTGCTTTGATCTCTGTCGGATGGTGAGCGTAGTCATCGATGATCATAATGTCGTTTATCGTGGCAATCTGCTCGAACCTGCGGCCTGTACCGGTAAAATCGGCGAGCCCCGCGCGGATTGCATCGAAACTCACACCAAGCTCGAACCCGGTCGCGGCCGCCGCAAGAGAATTGGCGATATTCTGCACACCTGTAACACCAAGCGTCACCCTTCCAAGCCTCTCGCCGTCCTTAACGAGCTCATAACTTGCCTGTGGAGAGTCGACCGAAATATCTTCAGCGCGAATATCACCATTTCCATTGACCGAATAACCGATGATACGTTTCGATACATTCTTCAGAATATTGCAGACATTGGGGTCATCTACGCAGGCTATCACGCAGCCGTCGTCATCCACCTGGCTCACGAACTTCTCGAAGCTCTTGATGATATTTTCGAGCGTTCCATGGTAGTCCAGATGGTCCGCATCAATATTGGTTATAACAGCGATGCTGGGATAAAGGTCCAGAAAGGAGTTGAATGCTTCGCAGGCTTCCGCCACAAAAAGCGACTTGGCGCCGACCCGCGCATTCCCGCCGAGGGCGTTCAGATCTCCCCCTATCAGCACAGTCGGATCGAGTTTCGCAGCAGAAAGCACCATACTGACCATAGATGTAGTCGTGGTTTTACCGTGTGTGCCGGTAATGGCGACTCTGTGGTGGTAAGGCTTCATTAACCGGCCAAGCATTTCGGCCCTGCTGATAGTCGGGATTCCCAACCGCACGGCTTCCACGCGTTCCGGGTTGTCTTCCGGCACTGCCGCTGAGTAAACCACGAGCGATGCGCCCTTCACATTAGCCGCATCGTGCCCTATTTTTACATCTATGCCTTCAGACAACAAGGTGTCGGTTGTCTTGCTTTCTCTTTGATCGGAACCTGAAACGCTTTCGCCCCGGTGATGCATCACACGAGCTATAGCGCTCATCCCGGCTCCACCTATGCCGATAAAATGAGTCTTGCTGGTCATAAAATATTGATTCCCACTAATTCGCCGCTAAATCGCGGATTATTTTTGTTATATCAAGCGCCGCGTTCGGGCGGCCGAGTTTTCTGCTTGCTTCAGCCATCTTGCTGATTTTCTCCTTGTCAGCAGCCAACTCTATAATTATACCTGTAAGTACTGATCCTGTCAGTCCCTTTTCTGCAACTGCGATAGCAGCACCGGCCCGTGCGACAGCTTCGGCGTTCTTTGTCTGATGGTCTGCATGCGCGTAAGGGAATGGAATCAAGACAGACGGCACTCCACATGCCGTAATCTCAGCAATACTTGAAGCCCCGCTCCTTGAGACTACCAGATCAGCCGCCGAATACGCTCCCGCCATATCGTCTATGTATGGAAGGATAACATACCCAGACAGGTCCGGCCGTTTTGCAGAAACATCCTCAAAATTCTTCTTTCCGGTCTGGTGCAGCACCTGTATTCCTGCTGCGATGAGCTGCGGCACAGCTTCGAGGACCATCTCGTTTACGCGCCGCGCTCCCTGGCTTCCGCCGAAAACCAGCAGAGTGAACTTGTCCGGGTCCAGGCCGAACGACTCGCGAGCCGCGCGTCTGTCTTTGCCTGCTATGATCTCCGGTCTCACCGGAAGTCCTGTCACTACCGTCTTTTCCCTGGGAAAATAATCGACCGACTCTTCAAACGTCACGAATACTTTTTTTGCAAGCTTCGCAAGCATTCGGTTTGTCTTGCCGGGGATGGAGTTTTGTTCGTGGATAACGACCTTACCGCCAAGAAGCCACTGCGCAAGCGCCACACCGGCGCTGGTATAGCCGCCAGTCCCTACAAGGACATCCGGCTTGAACTCTCGCAGGATAGAGCATGCCTTCACGATACCGAGGCCAAGCCGCCCCATAGAGCGCACCGTTTTCAATGACATTCCTGCTATAGGCCCGCTTGGGACAGCCAGAAAGCGCAGACCAACCTGTTCGGCCAACTGCCTCTCAGGGCCATGCTGGCTACCGACGAACAGGAGTTCTTCGACGCCTTCCGCCTCTAGCTGATGAGCGATACTCAGTGCAGGATAAATATGCCCGCCTGTCCCTCCGCCTGTTACAACGATTTTCATAAGCTTCCAATTCCGGTTCTTTTATCTGCTCTTCCAGGTGCCGCGACACAGAAAGGACTATTCCCGCGCCGAACAGCATTACCAGAAGATGCGACCCGCCGTAGCTGATGAACGGCAGCGGCACTCCCGTTGCAGGCATCGATGCGCTAAACACTGCAACATTCATAATAGCCTGAACGCTGATCATCGAAGTTATACCTATCGCAAGAAACCCCATATACGGGCTCTTTGCTTTATGCCCTATGCAAAACCCTCGATATGTGAATACGAAAAACAGGCCGAGCAGGATAAGCATTCCGATAAGCCCGGCTTCTTCGGCAAGCGTCGCTGCGATCATATCAGTCTGAGGCGCGGGGATGAAAAACTTTTCGCGTCCTTCACAAGGACCTACCCCGGCGATACCGCCTGTAGCAAGGGCCATCAAGGCATGCGTGATCTGATAACCGCTCCCATAGTAGTCCTTGCTTGGATCGAGGAACGTCAATACCCTCTGAAGCCTGTACGGCTCGATGGCTATCAGCAGTCCGCCCATAGCTATGCCTGTCGCAGCCAGCCCGATCATATGCCGCTTCCTCACACCTGCAACATAGAGCATGGCAGCCGTGATAAAGACAATAGATGACGCTGTCCCCATATCCGGCTCGACAAGGACAAATGCTACAATCAGACCGACAACCGCAAGATGCGAAATCAGCACTCCGATCTGTCTGATCTGAGGGCCTTTTGCAGAAAGCCGGTCCGCCAGGTAAAAGATGACCGCAAGTTTGGCAACCTCAGACGGCTGAAGATGGAACGGCCCGATGGGAATCCATCTCGCAGCTCCTGCAATCGATTTTCCGAGCCCAGGGACCATAACAACCCCAAGGAGTATGATGGAAAGAAGCATGAAGATCTTTGTCACGGTTCTCAACTTCTCAGGATGGATTTTCATCCCCAGAAACAGGCCCACAAACCCGATAGCGGCGAACATAATCTGCCGGTTCACAAAATACCACGAGTTCGACAGACCCTTATCACCGGCTCTTGCAAAACTGGAATCGAATACCAGCAGTATGCCGACAACTACCAGCATCACTGTAGTCGCAAAGAACCAGCCATCCGCAGGCTGTCTTCTAGCAGCCTTTTTCATCTTTTTCCCACCTCAGAGATACTTGCTGCTTTACGGCGCTCTTAAAAACGTCGCCTCTTTCTTCGAAACTGATGAACATGTCGAAGCTCGCGCATCCCGGAGCAAGAATAACCGTATCACCAGGCGCCGCAAGCGCGGCTGCCTTAGCTACTGCGTCGTCCATCGAGGCTGCACGGGTGATATTCGTATATCCCGTCTCGCGGACTGCTTCTTCGATCTCGTCCGCACTTGCGCCGATCAGAACCAGGTGCTTAGCGTATTTCTTTACCGCCTGGGCCACCTGTTCGAGGCTTCCACCCTTGTGCTTTCCGCCCGCTATGACCACAGCAGGACGTCCGACGGACTCGACCGATCTTGCGAAGGCTTCGGCATTAGTGCACATCGAGTTATTGATATATTCGACGCCGCCTGCCGTCAGCACCTTCTCCATTCTATGCTCAACACCGGCAAAATTCCTCACTGCGGTTACGATGCTCTCAGGTTTCGCTCCCATAGCGATCGCCGCACACGACGCTGCGAGCACGTTTTCGATGTTATGTGTGCCTGGAAGGCTGCCGGATGACTCGATGTCCTCAATAGAACAGGCGACCGTTTCCCGTCCGCCGATTCTAACCTTTATCAGCCTGTCTTCTACGAATGCACCCTGCTCCACCGGCTGAAGTCTGCTGAAAATGAGCTTTTGTCCATGGGCGCGGGAACCTGCGGCGGCTGATGGGCTGTTATCAAGGTTGGAAACCGAGTAGTCGTTTGAATCCTGATACCTGTATATACTCTCCTTGAGAAAAGCATACTCTTCGGGAGTGTGCCGGTCGGGGTGATCGACGGTGATATTAAGAAGCATCGCAACTTTCGGCTTGAAACTTGAAATCCATTCGAGCTGAAATGTGCTGATCTCTGCTACAATGACCGCGTCCGGGGATGCCTGGTGAGCAGCTTTCACAAGAGGCAGCTTGAGGCCGCCTGCTGCAACATTGCCGCCGATATAAGTCTCCCTGCCGTCGGCTTCCATGATCTTTCCGGTAAGAACAGTAGTGGTTGTCTTGCCGTTCGTTCCGGTGATTGCTATCATAGGGGCTTTCGAGATTCGGTACGCCAGTTCGATCTCGGACATGATCTCGACGCCGCGAGCCTTCGCCTCTGTAAAAATAGGTGAAGTCGCTCTGACGCCGGGGCTCGGAATAAGAAGATCGACGCCATCGAAATCGACGCCGGGATGCTCAACTTTCACTTCCACGCCGAGCTTTTTTGCTTCGTTTATAGCGCTTTCCAGCTTGTTTGCAGGTTGCTGATCGAACAAAATAACACGCGCACCGAGGTCCGTCAGAACCTCTGCCGCTGCCATTCCCGTCCTTGCCATCCCAATGACAGCAACTGTTCTTCCTGCAAACTCTTTTTCTGTCATTACAGTTGTAACCCCGCAATCAAAAGCGCGAGAAGTGCGAATAATGCTCCCACAATCCAGAATCTGACCACAACAAGCTGCTCAGGCAGACCGGAAAGCTCGAAATGGTGATGCACCGGGCTCATCTTGAATATCCGCTTTCCTGTACCGGTCCGTATCCTCGTATACTTGAAATACGCCCACTGCAGGGCGGATGAAAGCCCGTCCAGTATGAAGACCATCCCCGCGATAATCATGAATACTTCGAGTTTCATCACGATTGCAAGCGCCGGGATCATCACGCCGATTGCGAGAGAGCCCGTATCGCCCATAAATACCTTCGCAGGGTTATAGTTATACCAGAGGAACGCCAGACAGGCTCCGGCGATGGCGAAAAGCAGGCAGGAGTATGGTGAACTGCCGCTGATACCCATAAGCGCCGGTATCAAGGCAAGTGAGAGCGCAAGCGGGATCGTGAGCCCCGCGGCAAGGCCATCCAGCCCATCCGTAATGTTTACGAAGTTCGCCATCCCGGTGATAAAAAGTACCGCGAGAGGCGCATACGCCCAACCGAGGTCAAAGCTGAAGAGCGAGCCGAGTTTGATGACAGTGCTCATGTTTCCGCTGTAATTGAGCCATGCTACAAATGCAATAGCAATCAGAAACTGCAGCGCGAACTTCGGTTTGCTGCCGATGCCCCGGACTCCACCGCGCGGGCGGATGGTCAGATAATCGTCCGCGGCTCCGAGCACAGCATAAGCGAGCGTAAGTATGAGCACCGCAAACACAATCGTCATACTGGGCGACTGCGGCTGAACAGCGGTAGATGCCACCTCTTTGCAGACGAACCACCCGGCTCCAAGGAGCAGCCCAAAGAGAATACCTATGCCGCCCATTGTGGGAGTTCCGGCTTTCGCGGCGTGAGCTTGCGGGCCTTCCTGCTGTATTACCTGCCCGGCTTTCATCGCCTTAAGGGTGGATATCGTGAAAGGCATGATGATCATCGCGCCTACAAAAGCTATAAAAAATGCTATGAGAGAAGTTATATCAAGCGCCATCATTTGAGCGCCTCCACTATCTTTTCTGTCTCCATCGAGCGGGAGGCTTTCACGAGGACAACATCACCGGCCTTGATAACACCTTTAAGACCGGCGGCGGCTTCATCGCTCGTGTAGAATTCCAGAATATCTCCGGTAAAACCGGCGCTTTTCGCACCGGATGAAATGTTCTTTGCCAACTCCCCGACGGTAACTAACATACTTAAGCCCGATTCTGCAGCGACCTTTCCCACTTCGGTATGAGCTGCTTCAGCGTGGTCTCCAAGTTCCTTCATATCGCCGAGCACGGCTATCTTTCGCGCCCCGTCCATAACGGCAAGTGTCTTCAGAGCGCCTGTCATGGACGCAGGACTCGCATTGTAGGAGTCATCTATAACCTTGTAGCCGCCTGAACACTCGATGACATTTGCCCGTTTTTCCGTAGATGACAAAGACTCCAGCCCGGCAGCAATTTCCTCCTTGGAGACACCGAAACATAAGCCCACGGCCACTGCGGCAAGAGCGTTCAAAACGTTGTGCTCGCCTATGACAGGAAGGGCAACATCAAAACTTGCCTCACCTACTACTACGGTAAATCTCGGCCTTCCATCTGCATCCATCTTGACATTTTCAGCCCGGACATCACCCGCTTTGACTCCGTAAGAGGTCACATTGCACGGCACTTTGCCGGATAAAAACTCGAAATAGGGATCGTCTGCATTGAGAACGGCGATTCCCTCCATCGGAAGGGCTTCCAGAAGCTCCGACTTGGCCGCAGCAATCGCATCGCGGCTGCCCAGCCGCTCTATGTGCGAAATCCCGATGTTGGTGATGACTCCTATGTCAGGCCGTACGATCTCCGCAAGCTCCGTGATCTCGCCGGGAAGCCGCATAGCCATTTCCTGAACCAGAATATCGTGCTCAGGTTGGAGCTGGAATATCGTCAGAGGAGCGCCGATCTCGTTATTGAAATTTCCCGCGTTTTTCAGCACATTGAACCTGCGCCCTAGGACAGCAGCTATCATCTCTTTTGTGGAGGTCTTCCCCACGCTCCCCGTAATCCCCACTGCGCGGACATTGAACTGCCGCCGGTACCACGCTGCGAGGTCGCCAAGAGCCACCAGCGTGTCTGGAACGCGAATAACCGTCCCTTCTGCATCGACATCTTGAGAGACGACAACACCGGATGCGCCTTTTTCTACAGCAGCAGCGGCGAACCTGTGCCCGTCGGAGTTTTCGCTTATGAGCGCGAAGAAGAGGTCTCCCGGCTTGATTGTGCGGGTATCTGTCGATACGCCGGTCACTTTCGTGTCGGTTTTCCCTTTGACCAGTTCGCCGCCAAGAGCGGCTATCGCCTCGCGTATTGTGTAAATCATTATTTATCTACTTTTGTATATCAACAACGTCATTCCGAGCTTGACTCGGAATCCAGAAAAGGAATGGACCCTGAATCAAGTTCAGGGTGACGTGGTAGTTTGTTCAGTGTGACGTTTTACTTGTTCAGCTTCTTCTTAATAACTTCTCTCGCTACTTCCCTGTCATCGAAGTGAATTGTGCGGTCGGCGAAAATCTGGTAATCCTCGTGCCCTTTGCCTGCGATTACTACCAGATCGCCCCTTTCGGCCATCATAATCGCGTGCTCTATCGCATCCCCGCGGTCTACCATGACATCAGGTTTGATGCCAGCCGGCACTCCTTCAAGAATGTCCTTGATTATCTCCGCCGGGTCTTCCTTCCGAGGGTTGTCGGATGTGATTATCACGACATCGGCAAGCTCGGAGCCGATCCGGCCCATAATTGGACGTTTTCCACGGTCGCGGTTCCCTCCGCAGCCAAAAACAGCTATCAATCGCTCTTTAGCGAGGCTTCTGGCCGTCTTCAGAACGTTCTCCAAGCCGTCCGGGGTGTGCGCATAATCGACAAGCACCCCAAAATCCTGCCCGCAGTCCACTGACTCGAACCGTCCTGGAACCTTCGACACACTTTCCAGCCCTTTTACGACTGTCTCAAGGTCTATTCCGAGTGCCAACCCGGCAGCAGCAGCAGAGAGGCTGTTATAAGCGTTGAAATAGCCGCCGACCGGCAGTGAGACCTGCGTCAACCGGCCACCATAGTTTATAACGAACGAAACGCCCGATGCGGTTACATCTATGTCGGAACCTCTTACATCCGCTTCCGAATCTATCCCGTAAGTTATTATATCGCCTTTTGTCGCCTTGATTACCTTCTCGGCGGACGGGTCGTCTACGTTTACGGCTGCAACAAAGTGCTTTGATGAGCGCGAGGGGTACTCAGAGAAAAGCATCAGTTTGGCTGCAAGATAATCTTCAAGAGTCCCGTGGAAATCCAGGTGGTCCTGAGTGAGGTTGGTGAATATCGCACAGTCGAACTCACAGTAGGCGCTTCTCCCCTGCACCAGAGCGTGGGATGAGACCTCCATTGCAAGCGCATCGACCTTCTCATCGACCATCTTCGCAAGGACCTGCTGTAAATCCGACGACTCAGGCGTGGTGTGCTCCGTCTCGATGAGCTTATCGCCTATTCGCGACCCTAATGTCCCAATGAGCCCGGCCTTTTTCCCTTCAGCCTGAAATATGCTCTGGACCATGTGCGTCGTAGTCGTCTTACCGTTTGTGCCGGTCACACCGACCATTGTCATCTTGCGCGAAGGGTAATCGAAGAATTTTGCGGCAAGCGCCGGAAGTGCGGCGCGTGAATCTGGGACAACAACTACGGGGACATCTGCCTGCACTTCTCTTTCAGAGACAATCGCAGCTGCGCCCTTTGCAACTGCGTCTCCGATAAACGAATGACCGTCAAAAGTCCCGCCTTTGAAGGCTACAAACAGCGAACCGGGACCCACCTTGCGAGAGTCATAGGTGATCCCGGTAATATCTACGTCACCAGCCGGAGAGCTTGCTCCAACCGGTTTGATAAGCTCGTTAAGGCGCATAATTCCACTTTCCGTTTATAAAATCCAGCAAAAAAGAAAAGGGCCGCACAGCACAGAGTAGGACTCGCCCAAGATTCCTGGTTCCAGCTTCATGTACGGCCCCCAACTCGCTCAGCCGCAGTATTTTCCGGAGTACTACAGCCGCAAGATCTTTCGTTGTATCGAGATATCTGTCCCGACACCTGACAACAAAACTTCTAAAACCCCGGGACTGAAGGCTGGGACCGAACTCGCCCAAGTTTCCGTTCCTAGCCTCTCAGCCCCAAGCTTGATAAAGACTTTCTACGCGCCGGAGTTGCCTTTCACCTTTATCTCCGGCGAAAGCGGCTCATCCGGCTGAACCCCCAGATGGAGCATCGCTCTCTGGGCAATCTCTTTAAAGACAGGACCCGCGACTGTAGCTCCCCAGTGCGTCCCCTTCGGCTCATCGACCGCTACACAAATCACCAGCCGTGGATTCCGCGCCGGAACAAACCCCATAAAGGAAGCAATAAACTTGCCCGGGGCGTATCCGCGCCCATCTACACGAGCCTTCTGCGCGCTGCCGGTCTTCCCCGCGACGCTGTAACCTTCGATCTTGGACGTCTTCCCGGTGCCGTCGTCCACACAGTCCATCAGCATCTCGGTCACTTTCCTCGCAGTAGCCTCTGAGACCACCTGCCGGACTACCTTAGGGTCGAATGCCCGAACGAGCTTCCCGTCCTGGTCACGTATCTCGCGGATCACCCTCGGCTGCATCAGCTTGCCGCCGTTTGCGATTGCTCCATACGCGCAGGCCATCTGAAGCGGGCTTACGGCGATACCCTGTCCAAAACCGATATTGGCGAGCTTTATAGCAGACCATCCATCCGGTGAACCAAGCGGGAAGTAGGTCTCTCCGGACATCTCGCTTCCTGGTCTGGACTGCAATCCAAACCCCTTTAGATATGAGTAAAACTTGTCAGGCCCTATCCTGAGCGCAACAGCCGCTGCACCTATGTTGCAGGAATGCCTGATGATAGCGAACATATTGACTGCGCCATGGCCCGATCCGTAGGGCGCGTGAAGCGAACACCTGACCTTGTTCTTGCCGATCTGCATACCCTGACGAGTGCAGGTCGCCATAACTTCAGTCGGTGACAACCCCTCTTCCACGCCTGCCGAGACAGTCACCATTTTCAAAGTGGACCCAGGCTCGTAAAGATCGGTAATCGCCCTGTTCCGCCATACATCGGCCTTGACACCTTTGCGATTGTTAGGATCGTAAGCCGGACAATTGGCCAGCGCAAGGATTTCTCCCGTTCTCGGATCGAGCACAATCGCCGTAGCTCCAACAGCATGATACTTTTTGAAACTGGCAGCTAGAGCTTCTTCTGTGACATGCTGCAAATATGCATCGATAGTCAGATTGATCTTGCAGCCATTGACCGGCGGCTCCGTCCGCCGCTCCGTCTCCGGGATAATCCGGCCTTTTGAATCTACTTCGGCCTCGGTATAGCCGTCCCGGCCCTTAAGATAATGGTCCTCGGCCCGTTCGATTCCCTCGCGGCCGATACCGTCAATACACGCAAATCCAAGTATGTGAGCAGCCAGACTGCCGCACGGATAGACTCTCTTCGACTCACTCAGTATGCCGACAGCTGGAATATTCGCCTTGCGGACTTTATCGCCGATCTCTGGGGGAAGCTGCCGCTTGATATAAACGAATGTCCTCCTCTTGAGAATCGCTTTTCCGATAATTGCATCCACATCGGCTTGATCCATCCCTATGAGCTGCGAAAGCTGCGCCACGACTTTCTGTCTGTCCTTGATCTGCTTAGGGTTGATATAAACCGCGCAGGCAGGGACACTCGTAGCAAGCTGGCTGCCATTTCTGTCGCAGATGTCGCCGCGAATCGCCGGTGTTTTCGGCTGTCTCAACCGAACATCTTCAGCAAATTTCCGATAATGCTCGTTATTCAGCACCTGTATGAAGAAAAGCCGCCCGGCTATCATGAGGTAAAGAACCCCAAATATGACTAAAAGCCATGCGGTACGCTTCTTAAAAAACTTCAGGTACTTCGCAGCCACGAATGGCCTCCCATTTATCACAAAAACCAATAAACAGTGGTCGGGTGCAACCGACAGGACACAATTATTGCTATCAGTCGGCTCGCGCGACTTTCACATCGCCGCGTGTCGAAATGTAAACGGCATCACTACCGGGTGTCATACCGGCAGCGGATGCGGCTTCAGCCAGGTGCTCCGGGCTTGATAGCGTTTGTATCTCTGCTCTGAGAACCTGGTTCTCCATTTCGATCTGCCTCATATTTTTCACGAGTTCCGCTCGCTTATAGCCGTAGATCGTGACCTGGGCATACAGCCCGATGTACCCGAGGAGAGAGACCATAGCCAGGGCGCAAAACACGGTCCTCACGAGGATAATCCCCCGCTTTTTCCTGTGTCTGCGGGAGATCGGTGGTAATACCTTATGCTGTTGTTGTTCGGTTACAGAAGCTCTGGGAGCTACCTTTGTTGCTGCTACAGCCATTATTCTTTACCTTCCCTGTCCCTTAAGCCGACTTTCTCGGCACACCTCAATTTGGCGCTCCGCGCTCGCGGATTTGCCTCTATTTCCTCATCGCCCGGTACTACGGGTCTCCTTGTCAGAACCTTAAGAAACTGCTTTCTGCCGCATATGCATACCGGCAGTTCCGGCGGACACTGACATCGCCCGCTTCCGGCTACAAAAAACTGCTTAACTTTTCTGTCTTCGAGCGAATGGTAGCTGATTACGCACATCCTCCCGCCGATTGCAAGGGCTCTCGCTGCTGCTTCGAGCGCCTTATCTAGAGCTTCCATCTCCCGGTTCACTGCGATCCTGAGCGCTTGAAACGTCCTCGTCGCAGGATGAATCTTCTCTCTTCGTCCTCCGGGAACAGCGGATGCCACTATCTCGGCCAGCTCCGTTGTCGTTGTAATCGGCGATTTTTCCCTCGCCCGGACTATGGCCCTCGCTATCCGCCTAGACCACCGCTCATCTGAATGGATATATATCAGGTCCGCCAGTTCTTTTTCAGAAAGTCTGTTGACCAGACCGGCAGCCGTCTCCGGCTGCGAACGGTCCATCCTCATATCAAGCGGCGCAGGAGACTGAAAACTGAACCCTCTCTCCGGTTCATCCAACTGGTGGGATGAAACACCGAGGTCCATCAGAACCCCGTTAACTGACTCTATCGAGAGCTCCTCAAGTATCGCATCAAGATCTGCAAAATCTCTTCGGACGAGGATTACGTTCTCTTTAAAATTTTCAAGTTCGCGCTGCGCTTGGTTTATCGAATCCTGGTCGCGGTCAATACCTATGACACATCCCCCAGGTATAATACGGCTGAGTATCGCTTTCGTGTGCCCGGCGCCGCCAAGTGTGCAATCTACGAATATCTGACCAGGCTGCGGATTCAGAAACTCTATAACCTCATCCAAGAGGGCCGGACGGTGATACTGCTGCATCTACGCCATCGCCTTCCCCGGACAGCTGAGGCCGAGTTGCCGCATTGACAAGCAGATCAGTAGTCAGGTTCTCCTCTTTATAGGCTTGCCACTTCTCGATTCCCCATATTTCGATCCACTCGCCGACACCAAGTACTACAAGCTCTTTGTCAATGCCCGCGAAAGCACGAAGTTCGGGTGTCAACTGCACCCTGCCCTGCCCGTCAACCTTGGTCTCGATCATTTCGGAGAAGAGTTGATGGTAAAGCCGCCGCGCGTTCGGGTCGAACAATACTGAAAGAGGATTTCCAAGTCCCTGTGCATGGCGGTAGATCTCATTGAACCTGTCCTGAGGCATAACGAGCAGGCATCCGGCTCCCCTAGTGATGATAAATGTCTCACCAAGCGACATCCGAAACTTCCTCGGCATTATAAACCGACCGACCTCATCCAGTTTGTGAGTAAAAGAACCACCGAACACGGGGATATTCCCCCTCCATTTTGATACCAATAGGATTCATTCAGACCACCAATTGGTCACCATGAATCCTCCATTCCGTACCAGTGAAGGGATGATACCAGCGACGGGAAGGCATGTCAATAGCCTCGACAATAGTTTGTAAATATTGAATGGGGAAATTTTCCCTCCATACTGATGAGTTTGCCTTAGTCTGTGATATATTACAGAACTTTCGGATTACTATTGAGAATTATCAGCCAAAACTACTATTTTATGTTGACTACTGCTATCGCCATCCGGTATGGAGTACAACATCGAAACAAGCACGTGAACAGCTGGTCGTTAACAGTGCATGGGCATATTCAGGGGAGGTTTGGAGGACATTGGAGGATAATTGGAGGACACTATAAGAAATCCACGAAATTTTGTTTGCAGTCAGACATGGATTCTGGTATAATAATTGCGGTCGGGCCAAGGTCCGGCTTTTGTTTTGGCGCCATGGTCCATCGGTTAGGACACGTCTCTTTCAAGGACGTAAGACGGGTTCGACTCCCGTTGGCGCTACCACTGGATGGGCGGTAATTTGAGCCGCCAATACGTAAAAGCCCGTTGATTTGAGCATAAATCGGCGGGCTTTTTGCTTATCTGATTTGAAGTAAACGGCTGCCCCTCCCTTTTGGCCCCACATCCGCTCCTCCTGTAATTATGTGAACAATATTTAAGCTGTAAACCACTACCAAAGCCAAGCAACCTTGTTGTATAATGCATTATGCAAACACATGTTCGTTAACCACGGGAGGATGATATGCAACCAAAGATAGTCTCAAGAAATGAAATCAAACTTGCAGGTATTCAGTACATTGGATCAAACCAAAACGGTGAGATTCCCCGGTTATGGGATGAGCAGTTTCTGCCAAGAATGAATGAGCTCGAAAATGTCGTAAATGGAGACGTATGCTATGGTCTTTGCGAATGTATGTGCAAAGGCGAATGCAAATGCGGGCAGGGTGCCGATTTCTACTACATCGCTGCCATGGAAGTCTCGAATTTCGATGAAATACCTGCTGGAATGGCAACAAAAACGGTCCCCGCTGCTAAGTATGCCGTATTTACACATAAAGGACCTGTCAGCAAGCTTCATGAGACCTTCCAGAAGATATATACTGAGTGGATCCCGGCTTCAGGGGTGGAGATTGCGGGCAATTACAACTTCGAATACTACGGAGAGTGCTTCGATAACTCAGAAAACTCTTTGATGGACATTTACGTGCCGGTAAAGTAGTAAAAACAGAATCGAGGCATGAGCCCTGGAAATCTCTTTACTCATGCCTCTTTTATCTAATATAGCCTTCCATCTTCCCTACCAGATCGTTCGTTATCTCGGCTTCGACGACTATCTTATCGCTCTGGTAATCAGCTGAGAGAACACGTCCGCGCTCGTAGCAGAGAGCCACAAGGTCGCTCCGGTCATAGGGGACTTCCAGGCGGACATTTGTCAGAAGCGATTGTATCGTCTTCGATATCTGCCTCATCAAATTGGGCAGGCCCTCGTGCTTTTTGGCCGAGATATAGACGGAGTTCGGCGTCTCGACTACTGCCCGCCGGAGCTCATACTGGTCCGAGAGCAAATCGCTCTTGTTGAACACTGTGAGGACCGGCTTACCGGCTGCTCCAAGTTCTGTCAGAACCTGCATTACCGCTTCCTGCTGTTCACGGGCGCGAGGGTGGCTTGCATCGACTACGTGGATCAGGAAATCCGACTCGATTACTTCCTCCAGTGTAGCGCGAAACGCCGCTACAAGGTGGTGAGGCAGGTTTCTAAGGAATCCGACGGTATCGCTGATGAGAACTGACCAACCATCAGGCAGGATCACTCGCCTGGTAGTCGGGTCAAGCGTCGCAAAGAGCTTCTGGTCGACATAGACCTCCGAACCGGAAAGGGTATTGAGGAGTGTAGACTTCCCCGCGCTCGTATAACCGACTAGTGCCGCCGATGGGAACGGCAAGCGCCTCCTGGCAGCCTTCTGCACGTTTCTATGCTGCCGGACTTCTTCAAGTTCCCCGCTCAGGTCGCTTATCCTGCTCCTGATCCTACGGCGGTCGGACTCCAGCTTAGTCTCACCCGGCCCCCTTGTGCCGATACCGCCTCCCAGCCGGGACATGGCAGTTCCACGGCCCGTAAGCCTCGGAAGCAGGTATTTGAGCTGGGCAAGCTCGACCTGAAGCTTTCCTTCCTTTGTATTGGCACGCTGGGCAAAAATGTCGAGGATGAGCTGCGTGCGGTCAATTACCCTTACGGTCGCGGTATCTTCGAGGTTTCGCTGCTGCGTGGGGCTCAGGTCTTCTCCGACGACGACCACTGAAGCGCCGGTATCCTGCACGACCTCATAAATCTGAAGCGCGTTGCCCTGGCCGACGTAATAGGCAGGGTCAGGATGCGACCTGCGCAGATGCACCTCGTCGGCAATCTCTGCATCGGCGCTCGCAATCAGCTCTTTCAGTTCTTCCGTATTCCATTCGGCAATCGCGGTATCGGGCGGGTCTATTACCACCAGAACCGCCCGGTCATGCGATTCAACTTCGTGTATGGCCGTCTTAGTCCTCGCTTGGGATTATTTTACCTTGATGTTCTCCGCAATCCTGCGGACAGCTTCTTTCAGCTTTTCGCCGTCCTTATCGCCTGCAACGGTGAGTGACATCCTAATGTAGCCTTCGCCGTAAGTGCCGTAACCATTGCCGGGGATAACTAAAACACCGGCATCCGTAAGGAGCGTTTTTACGAACTCAGCAGATGTATAACCATTCGGGACCTTTGTCCAAACATAGAGCGACGCCGTAGGCTTTTTGACATTCCAACCGAGCTCATTCAGCCCGTCTACGAGTATGTCCCGTCTCTTTTTATAGAGCGCAAGCGTTTTTGCATTGCTCACGTGCTCCAGGGCATGGCTTGCGGCTATATCTATCGCCGGGAACTGCCTTGAATCGACGTTCGATTTCAGTTTGTTCAACACTCGGACGAGTTCCGGGTTTCCGACAGCCATTCCGATGCGCCAGCCGGTCATGTTGTAAGTTTTCGATAGAGAATGCATCTCTATCGCTACATCTTTCGCGTCTTCTACTTCCAAGAAGCTCGGTGGGAGGTAGTTATCATAGTAGACTTCACTGTAGGCGCAGTCATGGCAGACAGCGATGTCATATTCTTTTGCGAACTTGACCACGTCACGGAAGAAATCGACATTCGCGACTGCTCCAGTCGGGTTGTTCGGATAGTTGAGATACATCACCTTCGCTTTTTTGGCGATATCCGACGGAATCGACGTGAGATCAGGCAAAAAACCGTTCTTTTCCAAGAGAGGCATAGCCACCGGCTCGCCTCCGGCAAGGAGCGTGTTCACTTTATAGACGGTGTAGCCGGGGTCCGGCACGAGGGCGACATCACCGGGATCGGTCATAGCCCAGGCAAAATGCGCGAGCCCGTCCTTCGAGCCGATCAGCAGCATTGCTTCGCTCTTGGGGTCTATGTCAACGCCAAAGCGCTTTTTATACCATCTGGAAACGGAGTCCAAAAAGTTCGGCCAGCCGGCTTCCGTCTCATCATAACGGTGAGTGACCGGATTTTTGGCCGCTTCGCACAGTTTTTCGATAATTGCATCAGGAGTCGGCTGGTCAGGGTCGCCGATACCTAAGTCGATCAGGTCACGACCTTCGGCAACCGCCTTGGCTTTCATTCTTGCTATCTCGCCGAAAAGATACGGCGGTATAAGGTCTAGTCGTTTTGCGTACTGCAACAGGTTTCTCCTTCTTGTAAGGAAATAGTAACAAAGCTATCAGCTATACCATCCAGGCTTTAAGCGTATACTCGGGAATCTCTCCGGTAAAGACTTCCACTGCCGGGCCGGTCATCACTACCGGGCCATCGTCTTTCATCCACTCAACCTTCAGGTCGCCGCCTTTCAGGTGGACAGTCAGCGATCTTTCGGTCTTGCCGTTTAAGATCGAGGCGACTGCCGATGCGCATGCGCCGGTCCCACAGGCAAGGGTCTCGCCCGCGCCCCGCTCCCAGACGCGCATCTTGATCTCACTGGGAGAAACCACCTCAATAAACTCGGCATTCGTCCGCTCCGGAAACGCCGTGTGCCGTTCGACCTTGGGGCCGACCATTCGGATGGGATAAGACTCTACATCATCCACGAATGTAATACAATGCGGGTTGCCCATCGAGACACAAGTGATGTTCAGGGTGCGGTCATCGAGCTTAAGCGGTTCCGAGATAACAGTCCCGGTTCCCGGAAGAGTTACAGGTATCTCGCTGCGGCCGAGCCTCGGCGCGCCCATATCCACTCTGGCTGCGGTAGCTTTGCCGTCAACAACCGTAAGCTCGATAGTCTTCAACCCGGCAAGAGTTTCCACTCGCACCGGGTTTGCCGCAGTGATCCCGCGCTCAAATGCAAACTTCGCGGCACAACGGATGCCGTTCCCGCACATCTCCGCCTCGCTTCCGTCCGGGTTCAGCATCCTCATACAAAAATCGGCGGTTTCAGACGGCACAATTAGTATCAGTCCGTCCCCTCCGATTCCGAAGTTCCTGTCACAAGCTCCTATAGCCAGTTTATCGATTACAACGTCATCCAGATGCTCGGTGAAACCATTGACTACGACAAAGTCGTTGCCCAGGCCATGCATCTTAGAGAAAATCACTCTTTCTGCTCCTCTTCCTCTGCCTTGGCAGGTTCGGCAACAGCGCCTCTCGCTACTCTTTCTCTCTCTGCCACCATCGGTCCGAGACCTATCTGTTTCATCGGCACTACTGACGCTACAGCATGCTTGTAGATAAGTTGTGGCGGCTTTCCAGGGCTTTCCAGAATCACAGTAAAGGAATCAAATCCCTTTACCATCCCCTTGAGCTGCACGCCACCTATCAGGTAGATGGTTACCGGCGTGTTCTCTTTCCTTACCTGGTTCAGGAACAAGTCCTGCAGGTTCATTTGGGTCTTATTCATCTACACGCTCCCTTTAACCAAATTGAGGGCTTAATCTCCACCCCGTTAATTTTCCCGCGCCGATTAAAAAGTATTTCGGCGCAGGCAAAAGGCGAAAGGCATCTGTCTATCAGCTTACCCTCGTCCTTACTCAAAAACTCCTGCCTCCCGAAGCTCCGTCTCGATGATGACGGCAACCTCGGCAGGCGCAATATCGTTAACATCTATCCACCGGATTCTCTTGTCCGCGCGGAACCATGTATATTGACGTTTTGCGAACCGCCTTGTGCTGCGTTTCAGCGTTTCAACAGCAAAACTCAGATCACATTCACCCTTTAGGTGGGCTGCGATCTCTTTATACCCCAAACCCTGCATAGCAGGAAGATCGACGTCATAGCCGAAGTCGAGCAACTGCCGGACTTCTTCTACAAGCCCTCTTCTTATCTGCTCATCAATCCGCTCTTCGATCCGGCGATAGAGCTTCTCCCGGTCCATCGTAAGCCCGTAAAGGACCGCACCGGGATACCTCGGCGCTTTCAGCCTAGTCTCTTCGACTATCTCCGACATGGGCCTCCCGGACTGCTCATAGACTTCGAGCGCCCGGATAATCCGCTTTATATCGTTCGGGTGAAGCCTTCCGGCAGCGGCCGGATCGACCTCAGCAAGCTGTTTATGAAGCCACTCGCCGCCTTTTTCGTCGGCTTCCCGCTTCAAGCGTGCCCTAAGCGCTGAATCTATACCCGCGCTCGGGATATTCAACCCGTCTATTACGGCGCGGACATAGAGCCCCGTTCCACCAGCCAAGATGGGCAGCCGTCCACGGGAGATAATATCTTCTACAGCCTCGACGGCACGCTCCTGATAGTCAGCTACAGTAAAGGGTTCGTTCGGACCGACCACATCTACCATGTAGTAAGGGACTTCCTGCCGCTCCTGCGGACTGGGTTTGGCTGTCCCGATATCCATTCCCCGGTAGATAGCCATCGAGTCAGCAGATACGATTTCAGCCCCGACCCTCCTGGCGAGTTCGTGGGCTGCTGCTGTTTTCCCCGAAGCCGTTGGCCCGACAATAGCAACGAGCCGCTTATCATTCGATCGGTTGCGATGCATCCCTTCCATCATTCAAACAACACACTATATCACAACTACCATTAAACAACAAGATTGCAAGCTAGGTTACAATATACCCCCTATTTTACTGGACTACTTGCCATCTTTGCGATAAACTATCGGCGGAGGATAGTGAAAAGTGATAACCAGGGACTCGATCAAACGGGCGGCCAAAAACCCGGGGCTAGTGCAGTCTTTTTCAGGAGTAAGAGCCAAATTCGGACAGGGGCCTGAGATCCCCGATGATCTCGAGGCGCTTGCCCTCGCTTATGGGTTCTGCTACGCGAAGAACGTGCTTCAGGGCCGCCAGGAAGCCGAGATACTTATCGGAAGAGACCCCAGGCCGACTGGCGAATCTCTTGCTGAGGCGCTCGCACGAGGATTCCTCGCAGGCGCGGCTGTTCAAAACTGCCGGTTGAAGATAGTCAACCTGGATATAATCACCACACCGCTCATCGAGACAGCCGTACGCACGCTTCAGCCTGCAGGCGGCGTCATGATCACAGCAAGCCACAATCCTCTTACCGACAACGGGTTCAAATTCATCACCGGATACTCCAAACCGGGCGATTCAGATAAACAGGATGCGCCTCCCGGCGCGCTCCTCTCCGCCAGCCGGATGGGAAAGATCGTTTCGGATGTCCGAGAGCTTATCGAGTCACCGGAAGAGTTCATTTCAGCGGTTGAGCGGATAGATGACGGGAGTTTCGCGCATGCTTTCGGCAACGGTGAAGACCACGAGCGCCGGATCAAAGCCGAGAGGGCTTACCTGGATGCCATAGGCGAAGATTGGGGGATCAAGCCGCACTGTCTGAAGCCGCTGGTTTTCGGTCCGGTAGTGCTGGACCCAAACGGAGGCGCAGCATGCGGTATAGGGGCAAGGGTGCTGGAGCACTTCGGTGTGAGGGCAATCGAAGTAAACGCTGAACTCGGATACCCTGAACATGGGATAGATACGGATAATATCGACCCCGCAAGCGGCAAGCACATGCTCATCCGCACTGCAAGGGCCGCATTAAGAAACGGCGCGCGGTTCGGGATTGCCTTCGATTATGACGCCGACCGCGGGAACATGGTGCTTCCAGGGCTGGATGAGTCAGCCATAATCCCGCCTCAGAAAGTGGCAACCACCAATATAGCGCTCGCCCTTACTCACAGAGAAACTCTGGGAGAAAAGCGCGGCAAACTCGCGGTTGTCATATCCGACTCAACATCAGGAGCAAGCGCGGAAGTCGCCCGGATGTTCGGCGCAGAGGTTTTCATAGTAGAGACCGGCGAGATAAACGTCGTCACTAAGATGCACCAGTTGAGGGCCGAGGGATACGATGTGCCGATAGGCGTCGAAGGCGCAAACGGCGGGTCGATATTCGGGGCATCCACCTGCCGGGACGGGCTGCAGACAGCCATATGCGCCGCACTCGCCGACGAAAACCCCGAGCTTGCCGATCATTGGCAGAAAGTGCTCTGCCGGAATAATAACTCGGCGGGAACCTGTGAGCTGCGCAGGCTGCCGGACATTGTTGCGGCAGTCCCCACCTACTTCAACCGCGTATTCAGGTTCGAGGGGCCGGATATTTCGCATTCTGAGATCAAGTCGCGAATGGAAGAGCACTTCAAGCACGGTATCTGGCAGAAGATTTCCAACAAATTCGACAGCTATGAGTTCGAAGACTACGAAGGCACAAGCCGGGTTAAGTCACGAACCGGCGACGAAAGCGGCGGCTGGAGAGTGGCTTTTTATTCCAAAGCGGGCAAATCGTTCATCTTTGCGCGTGGTTCGAGGACGGAAGCCGGTATATGGAGGGTGATAATCGACACTCCCGATGCGTCTGTCGGTGATGCGCTGGTGGAAGCCGGAAAGGCGATCTACGAAGCTGCGACGAAGGAAAGCGGCTGCTAATAGCTGCTTCGGCGCAAAAAGCTCGCTCAGAAGCATTCCAAACGTCCAGTCCGTGGATGTCGAAAATGGAGACTTCAAATATATGAGTGGCGTTAATACTATCAATGCATATGGCGTTTTACAATTTGCCAATTTAAATAGCCAGATTAATGTGCTAGATATTGACAATAATAATTGTAAGCTTATGGTTACGGACCAAACATTCTCAGGTTTGCTTACATTTATTGTAAAGTACGGAGATAACGGCTGGGGATCACTGCTTTGGACTAAATCTATAGTGGACTCGATTATAAATCTACTGATTGATAATGTAGATGACCCAGTTCTATGGATTATGGGTGAATATACTTCTGACGACTATGGGAAGATTATGCAGGGCAATTTACTTCCAGAAGGAGTGCAGTTGAATATTCCGTTGCCTCCGAAATTGGGAACAGCTAGTTTAATTTTGCGACAGACCGATACGCAAAATATTATATTACCTGTGGAGCAGGGTCTGGGTCATATGATTGGAGTTCGTATAGCAGTATTTCCTCGGTCGAGGGAACCAATTCATCTTTATAATAAGTGGCTGACTTCAATTCCATCACATAGTGATAATTGTGTAGAAGCGTTATTAATCTCAGATACAAATATGCCTAACGGTGCAGTTGGCTGGGTTTCTCCTTTTGGAGTGGAGGATCGGAATCACTGCCTTATATCAAAAGAAGGACTAGATCCAGCTATAATTGGGTGTAGGTTAGCTAACGGATTTTGCTAGTTCAGACCGCATAAGCGGCAATGCTCATGGGATCAACTCCGAGTATCTGATTAAAATAACGAGCAAGCGAGAAAGCCGTAGCTTTAGCTTGGACTCGTCTATAAAG
>JBDKUN010000018.1:0-22061 GCA_039679675.1 Armatimonadota bacterium | reverse complement strand
GTGGGATATTCGGGAGTTCCTGGGGATATACGGTATCGTCAAGCGGTCAGGGTATGGCCAGTTCCTGCAGCAGATGGATGACTGCTTTTCATATGCTTCCTGCGATCCACGAACGATTGATGCGGGTCCAGGTCGAGCACTCGGATTTCCGTAGCGTCATCAAAAGGTTCGATACGTCGGAGACGCTATTCTACTGCGACCCGCCATATATCCCGGACACCCGTAAATCCGGCGGATATCGGCACGAGATGACCGCGGAGGACCACAAGGAGTTGGTGGAGATCCTGCTGTCGATCCAGGGGAAAGTAGTGCTCTCCGGCTATAATCATCCGATCTATGGACCGCTTGAGGATGCCGGATGGACCCGGACGGATTTTCAGACTGCCTGCGCTGCCGCTGGTCGTACAAGAGCAACAGGAATACAGGGGACGGGCGCGGCATTACGCATGCAGCCGCGAACAGAAAGCGTGTGGGTGAAGGCGGGATGATTGCCCACATTTTCAGTGCTTTGCCCACCAAATGCCCACCGAATAGGTACATATTGGTTCATAAGCATTCATTCGACCTACTGGTTTAATCTCAAAACCAGTAGGTCAGTCATCAACGTTCATACGTGTGCATTCAGCCACAACAATCTCGAAAACCGTTGTGGCGCAAGTCACCGTGGGTTCGAATCCCACCCTCTCCGCCAGTTCAAAACCCCGAAAACGTCTTGTGACAGCCGAATGCTGCTGGCTATTGTGAAAGCTGTTACTCTTCAGTAGATTCTTTTCTTGAGTAAAGCAGCTTGAAGAATAAGCCTGAGACCAAAAGTGTTGGGGCCCATTGCCCTACGAAAAGCGCCCAGTCTCTGGACCTTCGCGCGAACAGTATCGCTGACGCTAGAATGGACGCGCCGGCGGCATACATATAGACGGACGATGGTGCCGCTTTCTGGATTTCCCACAGCGCTTGTGTCGGCTCGCCTTCTGCGGCTTTGCTGATTCCTCGTTTTGCTGCTGCTGCGGACTCCTTAATCGTCTGTTTTTCCTCTGTCATTGACTCGGCCATGGTTGAATTCCTCCCATATCATAAACAGAACGGTCTGGTATGGATTACCCGTGAGCGGAGGCAGACAAACCTTCGGCTGGGATGTGGCGATGTAGTGAATGAATGGGGTGAGTTACGCTTCGGGATATCCGAAGCGTAACATTAAGTCTGTTATGCGGTTGGCGAGTTCTTTTTTATCCTTCTGACCTTGATGAGTTCAGCGCCGACAATGGCTCCGGGCACATCGGCTAGTGTAGCTACCTTATCGATGACCCTGCCAAGTGCTCTGTGGCTGACCTCATCTATTTTACCGTCAGGATGGATTGCGTCTATGGCCTCTGATATGATCTGCACCGCTTCGAACAAATACTGCGCGCGGACATGCGGCAATTGGCGGAGCTGCGTTCTAGCATATTTGCGCGAACATTGTTCCGCAATCGCGTCCCATTGTCTTTCTGCAGCACGTTCGACGTATTTGCGGTCCTGCGCTGCCTTGCGCGTTTCAGCTGCTATCTGTTCGCGTTTTTTGAATGCTTCGTAATCCGCTTCGGTTATGCCTTCTATAACCTTGAAGCGAACAGTCTGCCCGATTATGTGTGAAAGTGATCTTTCGATAGTGATTCGATGGTCAGAGTTTGTGAGATAACTGCTCATAGGTGAATCGCTCGGCGGGAAGCCGATAATAAAGCACTCACCATCGAGCGTCACCCCATGGCCCAATTCCAGGGCGCGCCACAGCGTCGGCGCGAGTGTAACGTCCTTAACACGCTCAACTGCCTCCAGCCAAACTCTTTTAGCCTCGGCATGATCCATTTGTATAATACCTCTTATAGATTAAGACATTTCCTTCGTGATTATATCCCTGTACAACCCTCAAGTCAACGTTTTATGTGAGGGGTGCATCCTCAAAATATTGATGTTTGTCTTGATGGGTCGCTTTTGGTATACTGCGGTTGATGATACAAAGAATGCTTGCCTTAATTCTGTTTTGTCTGATAGCGGCACCTGCGGTTGCGGTTGATGCTGCTGCTTTGCCTGGCGGCCCTGTTGCCTGGGTCGAGATGAGCAGTATAAATATCGAGCACGGGCTTTCGCTGCTCGATGGGTTGGATGGCCGGAATGAACCCGCTGAAGTAGGAGGATGTTTCTGTCGAGAAAATATTATTGAGGATGGTTCAGCCTCATACCTTTACTTCGACTATGACTCTGCTGCAGGGCGGCTGCGCAGGCCGGTTTATATTACCGTAGAATACTTTGATGATGGCTTCGGGTCATTTCAGATACAGTACGATTCTGTGGGTGACAAAGCAGGAGACTCAGGAGCGTATAAAACGGGAGCTGGCGAACTTCTACTCGATTCAAGAAAGTGGCGGAAAGTTATATTCGAGCTTCCTGATGCCAGGTTCGACGGACGGCAAAACATGGGAGCAGACTTCAGGCTTGCCTGCAGCGGGCGTTTGTTTGTCCGAAAGGTTACGGTCGAGATGGAGCACTCCGATGATTTTGCCCGCGTGCCGCAGTCCGTTTCTGAAAGGATAAAGACGAGCAAGGGAAGATTAGTTCCACCCAAAAAGGTCCAGATTACCTTTAGTTGCGCGGATGCAACGTATGTGACTGAAGCAGAGCGGGTATTCAGAGATGTAAGATTACTCGCGCCCAGAATGAAAGCGCTCGGTGTAACAAGTGTCGAGACTTATGTGAAGTGGAATTTCGTTGAGCCGTCTCCTGACCATTGGGACTGGAGCTTTTATGATGGGATCGTAGCCATCCTTCGGGAAAATGGGCTTAAGTGGAACCCATTCATCATAATCGGGCCAGCCTATGCCACTCCGGCGTGGTACAGAGACTCAAAAGAGTCTGTTTTTGCGACATGTCTGGAGCATGGAACGGACAGCAAGATACAATCGATCTGGAACCCGGATCTTTCATCGCAGGTGGACCTGTTTATGTCCAAGTTTGCCGAGCATTATGGGCCGACGCATACGATAGAGTCGATAATGGTCGGTATAAGCGGAGATTTCGGGGAAGCGATATATCCGGCATTCGGCGGAGGCTGGACGGAGGTCGTGCCTGGGAAATACCACACTCATCCAGGCTACTGGTGCGGAGACCGTTATGCAAGAGAATCTTTCCGAAAGCATGTAGAAAGCAAATTCAGCAGTATTGAGGATCTGAACAAGGCCTGGGGAACGAGTTTTGCAGAATTTGCGCAGGTTGAGCCGTTTGTGCCGTTTGTGCCGGATAAGGGTTGGTCAGCTCGCGCCAGGCTGGATATGATACAGTGGTATCGAGACAGTATGACCAATTGGTCGAGCTATTGGCTCTCGACGGTCAGAAAATACTTCCCCTGCACCGATCTTTACCTTTGCACGGGAGGAGACGGCCAGCCTATGCACGGGTCGGACTTCTCCGCACAGTGCAAAGCTGCAGCCAAGTATGAGGCTGGGGTGCGCATAACGAATGAGGCATCAGATTACGCTTTCAATTTTTCGCTCACCAGGCTTATAGCTTCGGCGTCGAAGAATTACGGCTCATATTGTGCCTTCGAGCCTGCCGGAGACGTAACCCCGAATGGCATTACGTCGCGAATATACAATGTCGTGACATCCAACGCGCGCGGGCTCCATACCTATTATCCGACCATTCTCACCCAAGCTGGTGGAATAGCTTCCTGGAGCAAATCATATAAGTGGCTTGGAACACAAGCGGCGAAATATCCTCAAATTGCCGTACTGTTCCCACAGACTGCGTTTACGCTTAAGGGCGGCGGGATCAATGAGAAGATCAAACCGTTCAGGGACGCCGTTGATTTTGATCTGGTCGATGAATCTATGGTCAGGGATGGAGCGCTGAAGCATTACAAAGTGCTGGTGATCCTGGACGGCAAAGTAATGGAGCGCGAGGACATCGACAGGATTATAGAGTGGATCAGGGGAGGCGGGATAGCCGTCACCTGTAATTACGGCGGGTTTTCCACTGTTGAAGGCGACGAGTCGCTGTTCCATGAGATGTTCGATACTACAAGCACCAAGCCGCATAGCGTTAAATCAATCGGCAGTGGTCTCACAGTATACATATCAAACAGTTGGGAAGATGGCCAGAAGGCTGCTATCGAGGAGATAGCCAGAGCACTCGATAACCTCAGCACCAGAGTCCGCACTAACCTGGTACCGGACGGTCAGGTTGATGGCGTGTATATAACCGACATCAACGGCGGCTGGCTTATATACAACACCAACGATCATGATGTAGAAAAAGAGCTTCAGACCAGTGTCGGACACTACCGTAATGTCAAACTTCCTGCCGGTTCCATAAAGGAATATCCTGAACGTTAGAAAACGCTTGAGCTATTGACACTCTGCCTGCCTGATTTCTATAATGAGAATGTAGTAAATCATATTCCTCTACGGAGGCTCTCTTTATGCTCTCTCAAGTCAACTCCAGTGCTGTTTTAGGAATTGATGCGTACATCGTTGAAGTGGAGGTTGATATATCGGGAGGCATACCCCGCTTTGATATTGTGGGCTTGCCGGATGCGGCAGTTCAGGAGTCCAGAGAACGTGTTCGCTCGGCCATCAAGAACTCAGGCCTGGAGTTTCCGATGAAGCGGATCACCATCAACCTTGCCCCCGCTGATGTCCGCAAGGAAGGCCCTTCATTTGATCTACCGATAGCGTTAGGAATCCTCGCCGCAACATCACAGGTAGACCCGGAAGCGCTTAAGGATACGATAGTCGTCGGGGAGCTTTCGCTTGACGGCGGAGTACGCCCGGTGAGCGGCGTGCTCCCGATTGCGCTTAAAGCGAGGGAACTGAAGCTCAAACGGATGATAGTTCCCGCGCATAATGTAAAGGAAGCAGCCATAGTCGGTGAGGTCGAAGTTTATCCTGTTACGACGCTTACCGAGGTTGTGCAGTTTTTTAACGATAACCAGACAATGCTTCCCGCTATCATCGACTCATCCGATTTCGCGGCACTTGAAGACCCGACTTATGATGTGGATTTCTCTGACGTAAAAGGGCAGACGCATGTGAAGCGCGCATTAGAGGTCGCCGCAGCCGGAGGTCACAATATCGTGATGATCGGCCCGCCCGGAAGCGGAAAAACGATGCTTGCGAGGCGTATTCCGACTATTCTTCCGCCGCTTTCACTGAATGAAGCGCTCGATACGACGAAACTGTACAGCGTTTGCGGGCTTCTTGGCTCAAATGAAGCACTTGTCACAAAGCGCGCCTTTCGAGCGCCGCATCATACGATTTCGAACGCCGGTCTGACCGGCGGAGGCACATATCCAAGGCCCGGAGAGGTCAGCCTTGCCCATCATGGAGTGCTGTTCCTGGATGAACTGCCGGAGTTCAGGAGAGATGTGCTCGAAGTGCTGAGGCAGCCGATAGAAGACGGGCAGGTCACGATAGCCAGGGCACAGGCATCGCTCACATACCCTGCACGGTTCATGATGGTTGCTGCTATGAACCCATGCCCCTGCGGGTTCTTCGGGGATCACGTGAAACCCTGCACATGCACTCCGCATGTTATCCAGCGCTACCTGCAGAGAATATCCGGGCCGCTCCTCGACCGGATCGATATTCATATAGAAGTCCCCAGGCTGCGGCAGGATGAACTGATAGGGCATGGGACAGGAGAGACATCGGCTTGTATCAGAGCAAGGGTAAGTAAGGCAAGGGAACAGCAGGTGAACCGGTTCGACGGGACAGGGATTTATTGCAACGCCCATATGACTTCCCGGCAGATCAGGCAGTTTTGCCATGTTTCGGATGATGTAAAGAACCTGCTGAGGGCAGCAATAGCTCAGTTGAACCTTTCTGCAAGGGCTTACGACCGAATACTGAAGCTCGCGCGGACCATCGCTGATCTTGCAGACGAGAATGACATCCAGACTGCCCACATAGCAGAAGCCATCCAGTACAGGAGCCTCGACCGGAAGTTTTGGGGATAATCAGCTAAAAACTGAGAGCTATCTCAATCCCGTCGTTTGCGTCCCACTACCAGCATTCCGACTATGAATGCGAGCGATGAGAAATACATGACCATCCCGTTCCGGTATGGTGTGTTTACGTACTCCATTCTCACATCATGCTTGCCTTTGGGGAGATAGACTGCCCGGAAAAGGTAGTCTGCCCGCAGGACTTTCACCTGTTTTCCGTCTACCCATGCCTTCCACCGCGGATAATATACCTCACTGAAGAACAGGTAGCCGTTCGATGCCATATCAGCCTTGACGTTGAGCATGGTATCTGAGCAGGATGTAATTACGGCCCGGTCTTTTGCCGGATTGCCCGGTAATTGGCGGACCGCGCTCTTGTCTTCCAGTATTATTGTCTTCTTTGGGTTGAAATCAGGCTTTTTTATCTCCCTAAGCGCTGCATCAGGGCTTACTGCAAATCTCGCGCTGTGAACGGTGAAAACTCGTGGAAGCCAGTCTCTGTTGTAGTAGACAAAAGACCTTCCTGAGTGGATTTCTATAAGGTTGCTGCCTGTCAGACGTTTTTTCGAGAGCACATACTTCACGTTGAGCAGGCCGACCAAAGGGGAATCATACCGGGTAATATCAGCGCTTACTCCGACATAAGGAGGCGTGCCCTGGATAGCTCCTGCGTAGGCTGCGTAGCGGCCTATCGAAGTGGGATAATAACCGTTGATGCTCTCCAGCCCGTCAAAAACTCCCTGGGCGTATTGGAAGGAATCCGTGTCCATCGGAAGTATACGGAACCGGTCACTGTCAGCCTTGATGATTTTTATCGCCATTCTGTCCCCTGAAGTATAGAATTTCCGCGCGTTTGTGGTGAAAAGCAGCGGGTTAGCATAAAACCACAGGTCGATAAACGATAACGCGATCAGTGCAGCAGCGGTGGACTTAACACTGATCCATTTTTGCGTAAGAGCGGTAACCATTAAGGTTCCAAGTGCAATAAGCGCCGCAGCCCAGGCTAGTCCCGACAACTGCATTGCATAAAGCCCTGCCAGTTTGCCTATTACGGCCGCAGGATTGCTCCGGGTGGAGCCGATAATACGTTCGGCATACGAAAATATCACGCCTTTCGCTGCCCACCAGACTACGAGTGAGATAATTACGGCAAGGAACGAGAAAGTCATGATTTTTCCGGCCATTGCGGCTTTGTCATACGCGTTTTGGGTTTCCGGCTCTATGGAGGCAAGACGCGGAGTTCTTAATCTCCGTGATGACGAGATCACTATATCCGTCCCATAAGCCGCAAGCCCTGCCATTGCGAATGTATAGAGGTAGAGTATCTTGCTCGGAGCCCGGATCATGTTGAAACCGGGAATTCTATATATCAATTTGAAAAATGGAGTATAATCGCCGAGCGCGATCAAGAGAGATAGAACGGCAAGCGCTTTGAAATACCCCGCGCGGGAGTCACGCATGCCGAAAAATGCGATGATTGCGAGGATAAACGGCAAAACTCCGATGAACAGCGCTCCGTCCCAGTAGAGCGCGCCGAAAGCGGAATTCTGCCGTGCCGGGCTGCCCCAGAAGGAAGGCACTATAGCAGTGATAAACTGTGCGGGAGCGAACGATAATGAGGATGCGAAAGTGTAGTCCGTGCCTCCTCCTCGGTTGGAAAGCGGCGCTAATTCTATGAACTGCAGGATGTACGGAGAAGATATAAGAAACGTGAAAAGAAGGGCTATTACAGTCAGGCCAGCGTAAACCGGGACCAGGCTGATCTTCCGTTCTTTTGCAAACACCGGCAGAACGCGCCAGATGAAAAAGAGGACCATGGCAAGCCCGGTGTAGTAGACATACTGAGGGTGCAGCCCCAGCAATTGAAACCCCAGAATTACCCCCGTAAGGGCAGCATAACGGAACTGCCTCGTCTCGATTGCCTTATCGAGAAATAGGAATGTAAGAGGCATCCATACGCCAGACCATATTGCGCCGCCATGCCCCGCGTATATCTTCGAGATAAAGAATGCGGAAAACCCGAAGGCCATCCCTCCGATGATGGAGCCCGTATTGCTGCGGCCGAACCTCCGCATGAGCAGGTACATAAAGACTGCGGCTCCGAATATATGGATGATATACCGCCACGTCATCTCCCTTGGAAGCGGCATTGTCAGGCACAGCCAGTCCAGGGGGTAAAGAGGCACGGCGGATATGGACGGAAAGCCGCTCATCATATATGGAAACCAGTCAGGTCTCGTTCCGCTTTGTATGGCATGGCTGAAGTACCAACTGAACGGGTAGCCCTGCGCAACAATATCCTTTCCGAAAATAGTGCCCGGTCTGAAAATGACATTGTGGAAAATCAGCAGAGTCAAAATGGCGAGCAGCACAGCTATGAATGGACCAAAAGCAGCTTGTTTTTTCATCTTAATGCACGGCCTCCACTAAGAGGTTACAATGATTTATGTGCCGGCCTCAGCAGGCCGAGCATAATTGCGCCGGCTTTTGCGGCAGTCGCGGTATTAAGCAGCATATTGGAGTAAGCCTGGTTGGCAAGAGGACACCAACATCTGCCTTCTTTTATGTATTGCCGGATCTCATCTGCGCGCGGCGAGTGCCAGATCTTCCAGAAATCGTAATCATAATCCGAAAGGCGTCCCATCGACTTGTCATACCCCAGCACGCAGCATGGCCATACGTCTCCGTAAGGGCTGATGTGAACATTCGATATTCCGCCGTAGCAAGGCAGCACCTGTCTTTTCTCGTGCAGGATGCGTACGACGAGATTATAATAAACGAGCCTCGATGCGCTTATCTGCTTTCCGAGCTTTCCGGCTTCTTTCAAGTGCCTGCGGCTTTCCTCGGAGAAAGCACGAATTGCCTGTTCATAGTCATCCGCAGACGGGGTGATCGGGTCTTCCTCGTTGAACATCTCGCTTCTCTGCTCGGCGATCTCGCTTATGTAGCTGTCCAGCCCCAGAAGGTGAACAAAACGGGCCACTTCACGGATATTGTGCACGTTATAGTTGGATATGACCGTTCCAGCGCCGACTTCCAGGTTCGAGTAACGTTCTTTCAGCTTTTTTAGCTGTTTTATGGTCTCCAACAGCTTCTCGAAGTTGCCGGGAACACCTCGAATCTCATCATGTGCGTTTCCAACGCCATCGAATGAAGGTTTGACGGTAAACATGACCTGCCTTCCGCTTGCGTTCAGCCGTTTCAGGATGTCTTCCGTCATCGTGACTATTCTGTTTGTCAGGATCGCGTTCGTCGGAGTATGGATAACTCCCGGTGTGAGCAGTTCGTTAGCAAGCTCTACTATTTGGGGGAAGTCTTTTCTGAGGAAGGGTTCGCCGCCGCTCATATTGACAAAATAGACGTGTCCCAGACTCTTGAAAAGCTTCTCGAAATCTCCAAGTGTCATTTCGTCTTTCAAATTTGCAGCACATTCGCCTCGGTACATGTCCCATATGTTGCAGGTCTTGCATCTGGACTGGCACATATTAGTGACAGATAGGGTAATGTTAATTGGGCGGCCCGGAGACGCCATACCCAGTCGAGCCAGCTTGAAGTTCATTGCCTTGGGAAGTAGGTCGGTTATCAGCACTTTAGGGGTCATACCAGCACCAGTTAGCCTCCGTTTATTCTTCAGAACCTTTACCCGGAACTGCTGAGGCGTAAACATGCCCGGCAGAAGGATTGAGCATCGATTTGGCGGAACGATACGATTCTCTATCAAGCGAAACTGCTATGAGTGGATATGTGATAAGCGTTAATATAGCCGATCCGAGCGCTGTAGCAAGCCCGTCTGGAAGAATGAGCGCTGTAATGGCAAATGAGACGCCGACAGCGCACAATGAGCCTATAAGCGGATGTTTGAACATCTCTACATATCCTCCCACCGTCATATCCAGCATTTTGACGACTTTCCAAAGCGCCATGCTTGTGCCGATAATGTAGGCACAGGTAAAAAGGACCGCAACTCCGACCGCGCCGAACTTTATTGCGACCGGATAGACAAGCGGTGCCGCGATGCCAAGCTGCAGAAAATTCAGCCGGTACACCCACTTGGGCTCGCCCAGCGCCATGAACACGATCCCTGCCGTCGCGCCGATAGACCGGAACATCCCGTAAAACGCGAGTATTCTGAACATCGGTATAGCAGGAGCCCATTTACTCCCGAAAAACCCTAATACGAAGTCGCTTGCCGCAAGTGCCAGCCATATCGCTACCGGAAAAGAGAGCATCGAAATGCTCTTGACAGTCCGAGTGTATGCTCGTCTCAAGGCCGGTATATCATTATTCAGTTTCGAATAAGTAGGAAACATCACTTTGTTGACGATGTGTGTGATGTTCGTCGCGGGAAGGTTGCAGATGGTATATGCAAGGCTGTAGTAGCCGAGTATGGTCACACCCAGCCACCTCCCGATAGCTGCGTTGTCGATATAGAAAAAGGCAAGGAACAGGAATGTGGCCGCCATCAAAGGTTTTCCGAAACTGAGTGTGCGCTTGGCGCTTTCTTTATGAAAAGATGCGGCCGGCTTCCAGCCTGCGACCATCCAGGTGACAATGGCGGATATTGCAACGCTTGACAGATGGCCGATTACCAGGCTCCATACCCCAAGCCCTCTGTAAGCGAGCGTGATCGAAACGGCTGCATAGGAAAGTCCCATCGCAAGCTCCGGCAGCGCCCGCCTTTTGAACTCAAGGTCTTTCTCCAGAAGAGTCGAAGGGACTGTCGCAAGCGAGGATAAAACGACCGAAAAGCTCATTATCCTAAGCGGCCAGATGAACGCCGGTCCGCCGAACACCATTGAGATAATCGGGCTAGCTGCATAAATCACAGCCCAAGCGCTGAAGCCGAATATTGCACTCATCAGGAATGTTGTTTCGGCGTTTTTCTGCACATCGGTCTTATGATAGATAAGCGCCTGGCCGAATCCAAGATCGCGGAAGAGTGTCAGGGCGGTTACGATCATTGTCCCAAGTGCGAACAGTCCGAATACGGATGGAGCCAGCAGCCGCGCAAGGACGATTGTCACCAGGAACTGCATTATCCTGACTGTAATCGCACCTGTAAACGTCCAGCCGACTCCGGTAATTACGCTTCTGCCAAGAGTTTTTCTCATAGAATGATTCACATCTCGTCGCGGGCCGCGAGTTGCCTCCTCATAGTCATCGTTGTTATATCAATTGTTGGGGTGATGGATTCAGCGATAAATCCTGCTGCCCAGCAGTAGGAGCCGATCACAAAGCAGGGTAGGGTGAGTGCAATTTTTCCAGCCGGTATAATGCGTTTCCCCCAAAGCCTCTTAAGCCGCACGGACATCTGAAAGAAGAGAACAGCTGGTGCTGCCGCAGCTCCGGCTATCGAGAATCTAACGATCGATTGGCCCGGAAGAAGTCCTGCACGGCGAAGCGCCACGGCTTCACGCCCCCTCTTGAACTCATGTCTCGTATAGCTGTCAAGTGTTGTTCTCAACCTGTGGCGCACCCTGATATCAGGCCTGAAAAGCAGCCGCTCTCCTCTGATCGTAAGCCGTTGACAGAACTCAGTGTCATTGTAGCGTTCCAGCTTCTCATCAAACCCTCCGTGTTTGATGTAGGTAGCCTTCCACAGCGCGAGATTACATGAAGTGCACCGTTCGAGCACACGAGTCTGTCCGGCTGGTATGAACTCACTGAACTCGGTCATATAACTTGCCCAGCTTACGGTACTTTCTCTGCAGGCGTTATCCACCGCGCCTCCGACTGCCCCCCAGTCACCGTCTTCAAGTGCCGAACACATATTTTCGATCCAATCAGGGTCTGCATTGCAGTCGGAATCGATGAAACAGATGATGTCGCCCTTTGCTTCGGATACTCCAATATTGCGCGCTGCGCTGGATATCGTTCTCTGTGCTATTTGAATAAGTTTTACCTTATCGAACTTTTCAACAATCTCATGAGTGCCATCGTTGGAACTGTCGATGACTATAATCTCAAATTTCCGATCAGTCACTTGTGCCGATATCGAATTAAGACAGTCCTCAATTGTATCCAGTGAGTTGTACGAAGGTATTACAACGGACACATCGAGCCTGCCCTCAATCTGCTCGCCCTTCATAACACTCATATTGAATTGATCCAGGACCAGCCCTGGCCGCTCCTTTCTGCAATTTGTCTGTATTTCTCGAAAGCAGTTACCTCAAGACTCCTGCGGCAACTGCAGACGGCTTGTATTCCTGCTGTCTCAGGTATACTTTTTCTACCTGTTCTATCATCCTGTCCAACCCGAAGAGCGCTGTAACACGTTCCATGCCTGCTTTGCCCATCGCTTCAGCGCGTTTTCCCTTGAAGATATTGAAGACCGACGAAGCGATGGCAGCAGGATCGCGGACAGGAACAATACAGCCGGTGAAACCATCTATCATCGTCTCTCTGATTCCCGCCACATCAGGAGCGACTACTGGCAGTCCCGCGGCCATAGCTTCAAGCATTGCAAGCGGGTGTCCTTCACAGAGCGATGACATTGCGAATACATCGAACGCCGGGAGAATTTCGGGTATATCGCTTCTGAATCCGGTGAAGATAACCTTGTGAGCTATTCCCAAATCCTGTGCGAGTCGCTTTACCTCAGGCAGTTCTTCTCCATCCCCGACCAGCACGAAAACTATGTCATCGAGCTGTTTATGCAAAATTGCCGCTGCCCTGACCAGATCACCCAGGTTCTTCTGCTTCGTGAACCGCGCGACTGTTCCTACGATGCGGCAGCCGGTCGGGACCATGAGCCTGTTTCGGGCGTGGCTCTTGCCAACGGGTTTTTCATATTTGGTAAGATCGACTCCGCTGTGTATGGTGGTTACGCGGTAATCGGGGACTCCTTCGTCTATGGTCATCCGTCTGAGGTCGCTTGATACCGCGATAATTGTGTCCGTCCAATCAGCAAGCTGCCTGTCAGACCATTTACATACATACTCAATGGGTTTTCGAACTGCGCTATATCTGTGTATGAGGTCGGTGGGCATGGAGTGGACCGTGTGGACGATCTTTTTGCAGCCTGCAAACTTTGCTGCAATCCGCCCTGTGATACCGGCGCGCACTCCGTTGGTATGCACAACATCGAACCCATTCTGCTTTATAGCCTTTGCAAGGTTGATGATTGCCGGTACATCCGGGTATCGATGGTATTCCGCGCGTATGATAGGTATTTCTGCCGCTGTGAGGCTCCTATAAAGCTTCTCATGATTGCAGGATACGGCAACCTCATGACCTCTTTTTCTCATGCCGACTGCCAGATCGTATACATACCTTGCCTGTCCTCCAAAAGCCGGTGTGCCATCTATTTGCAGAATCTTCATCTGGTTTTACCTTCCCCGCAGCGTCTATTTTTGATACTGGGAGCCACAGCTGCTGCAATTTTAGATATATCTTCTTTAGTTATCTCTCGCATCGCGGTAAGCGCAAGCGCATAGACCGCAAAAAGAACTACATAAGTTCCCGCCAGTTGTAATCCCCGTGCAGGCAGTAATCCTGCAGCAAGATAGACCATAATTCCGGCTACAGTTATTCTGAAAGCAGAGAGAGGTGCAACAAGTCCGCCCAGTCTCCCCGCACAAATTACGGCGGATGCCAAAAGGCCGGCGCCCGCCGTTGATACCGATGCGACAGCCGCTCCGGTTATCCCAAACCGGGGGATAAGCGCTATATTGAGCGCAAGTGCTATCGCAATCAGGATAGTGGTACCCAAAAGGGGCGTTCGTATATCACCAATTGCCACCAATATGTTGTAAAGCGCGTAAAGAAAACCGAAAAGCATCAGGCCGGCTGCCAGTACTGCAAGCGCTGGAACTGCCGGTATATATTTGTTTGTATAAAGCAACTCGACGATCCCGGATGAAGTACCGGACAGGATAGCTGTAATGGGAACAAGAAGGATCATGTGGAGCCTTAGTGACTGACGCACATAGAGCCGCACCGCACCATAATCATGATTACTCGCTGCCTTTGAGAGTGCAGGCAGAGTAGCTGCAGGAATGCCGATCAGTACGTAAAATGGTGCTCGTGCAACCATATACGCTGCAGTATAAAACCCGGTGCTTTCCGGCGTCCGCATAAGTGCCTTTACAGCAAACATATCTATGCTCATGAGGAGCGTAAACCCTATCGAGAATACTGCGGTGCCGCCCGCATAACTGATTAGCTTTTTTATAGGATACGTAATGGTCTTCGGCAGTCTGCCAGCGGCGATGGCTGCTGTTGCAAGACCTCCTATCGATGCCAAAATATTCCCGATAATTGCGCCGCGCACGCCGAAACCGATTATCACTAGAAAAAGCATTGTTCCGACCTTTGCGATGGCATAAATGAGCATTGCGCTCGATTGCTTTACATAGTTTCGCTTGCCGTTCAGGATAGCTGTATAGCAAAAATAAAACGCATAAATCGGTATATCTATGGAAGCGAGCCTTATCAACCCCGTTAGGCCAGGATCATGCATCAATTTTGCAACCCAGGGTGCTGTGGCCAATGCTATAATGAATATCAAAGTGCTGAATACAAACTGTCCGCGTATCGCAGATCTTGCAATCGCTGACATCAACTCTTCTCTCTCTGCCCCGAATTTTCTTATTGCGTTGGGGAATCCTCCGGTAAGGGATACCTCCATCCAGGTTAGAAACGCCATGACGACCCCGAAGACTCCATAATCTGCCGGTCCGAGCTTCCGTCCCAGATAAAAGTGGACGAAATAGCCTCCGATCAGGAATGCAGACTGCACCCCCACCAGGGCAATTGTTCCCTGGGCGAGGTTGTGTTCTCGTCTTACGGTTGTATCAGGCGCATTAACGGCCATTTGGTCCTCACATTGCGATGATTGCTTTTACTATCTCTTCAGGGTCCGGGGGGCATCCGGGTATATGAATGACATTTTTCGGTATTTCCTCGTAATTCTCCAGCAAGTCGCGGGCGCAGTCGCCGCTTATCAGAATTTTCTGGTTTTTCCTGAACTCCGGCATCCGGTTTCCTCGTCCGCGCACGATATCGATCCTTTTGAAAAGTATGTAGTATGCCAGTTTCGGGATGAACATCCAATATTTAGGGGTCCTTCTGGCGAGTCTGAACGCCCGGTGGAATGACTCATCATCCAGGTGGCACGCACGATGGTTTCTCCATACATAGAGGTTGTGGTTTTTCTTCACATCTTGCGGCGCGGGATCGAATACGGCTGCGAGTGACTCGATGCTCATTCCACGGACATCCGTTTCCCATCTTCCCAGTCCCAGTGCGACTGCGCGCTTGATATGCAGGACTTCTTCGGGGTCTGCTCCCATCAGCTTTGCTCCGACAATGTCTGTTTCTACCATATTTTTGCCGACCAGTAGCACCCCCATTGGTTTTGGATGCCCAAGTATCGGCCCGTTACCTTCCATTGCCAGTATTCCGTCCACTACTGTCATATGCGGCCGCACTGCCCTTGCAAGCTGCACAATCGGCTCATGGAGGCCGACCCGGTGGTACATCTGCCTGTCTTTGAATGAAAGCAGTCCCCACTGGTTTTTCATAGTGAGTGAAACAGTGGTCCGGTTGTGTGTTTTCAGCTTTGCGACATTGATGTATATATCGGATTCCAATATGGGGGTAGGAACGGACATATAGCCGCAGTAGTAGTTTTGAAGCTCATCTTCTTCATAATAATTCGGCAGGTTTTTATATCCGTAACCGATGCTGACATTAGTTCGAGGCGCATCGAACAGGTTCAGGAGCCGGACATTCTTCCTCTTGGCAAGGTCTGCGAAACCGGTGGTCTGAAAAGTCTTTTGTGGATCGACTCCGAGCGCCGGAGCCTCCGCAATCGTGATATCTCGCACTCCGGAATCGTGCAGAAGATCGATTACACTTTCCGCAATGACAGGATGAACGATAATACCCGATTCCGGCGCAAAGGCCTGAACGAGGTTTACCTTGATGATAGCCTTTCGAGCCCCATCGAAGCTGACCCCGGCCTCCTTCATCCCTTTTTCTATCTCGGATTTGACATCACCCAGATTGTATTGTGATACTGCACCTAGATATACCGGCATATCATCCTCCAGAAACCAGCGCTTATAACTTGAATGATTGTTTTATCGTTACTGTTACACAGCTACTGTTTATCATCTATAAATATCCCTGTTCAATGTACCATTCGACCGTTTGCCGTATTCCATCAGAAAGGCTGACTCGCGGCTCAAAACCGAGCAACTGCTGTGCTTTGGAAGTGTCGGATGCATGGTCACGCGAGAAAAAGTTTACCTGATACCTGGTAAGAATAGGCTCACGGTTGAGGATAACCGCCGCTGCTTCCGCGCCATAGGCCGCGAGTTTCGCAAGGATGACCGGCACTCTTTTGCATGTAGGCTTCAGCCCGAGCGCATTCGAGATGACAGTGGTAAGCTCGAAAACTGTAACAGGCCTGGGGCCTGCTATGTTGAACGTTTCACCGAATGCGGCAGGGTTCTCCATAACATCAAGGCATCCCCTGGCAACATCGTCTACATAGGTAGGGTGAAGCAGGCTCCTTCCGCTGCCGAGAAGCGGGAAGCGGTCCTCTTTGATGGCTTTAAACATCCTGAGCTTGTGCAGGTCTCCCGGACCATAAACGAAATCCGGCCTTATTACAGTCACGGCAACACTATTGTTTTTATGATAGGCAAGCGCTGTCCTCTCTCCGTCGCATTTTGTGCGCTCGTAGAGCGCCGACGGCCTGTAAGGAAGGCATTCTGGCGCTATACCGGACATACCGACTACACCGGGGGTGCTGCAGTGTATGACTTGCCGGACATTGTTTTTCCTGCAGGCTTCCAGAAGGACTCTGACGGCATGAACATTGACCTCACGCATCTCATCGGCCTTTACTGAATGCCCTCCGAGTTTCGCTGCCAGGTTGAAAACCACATCGATGTTCCGGCAGGCTGCAGAGACTGATTCGGGATCGAGCAGAGAGCCTTTTCTTATTTCTACACCGTCCGACTCAAGCCGCTCATAGCTGCTGCCATCGCGCACGATAGCGCGCACCTGGTGGCCCGATTCCAGGAGGGCCTGCACCAGATGTCCTCCGATAAACCCCGTAGCGCCCGTTACCAGGATCAGCATCCGGCGCCTCCCACTTCGTTTGCCAGGCTCTCTATAGTCTCGACAAGCCTGCTCCAGGAGAACTCTTCTTTGAAATCCGATATGTTATCGATGAACTCTTTGGCTTTATTCTCTTCGAAGAACCTGATAACTGCCTGCGCAAGTGCTTCCGGGTTCTCGGAAGGGACTACATAACCGGTTTTTCCGTCAATAACGGTCTCAGGCAGCCCTCCGACGTTCGTGGTGATTACAGGCCTGTCGAACCCGTATGCGATCTGTGCGATTCCGCTCTGCGTTGCGGTGACATAAGGCAGGACAACCAGGTCAGCAGCAGAGAAATACACCCCGACGGCTTCGTTTGGGATATATTCATCCTTCAGCTTGACGCAGTGGCCTATTCCGAGCTCTTTTATCATGCGGATATACTTCTCTTTGTTATCGTAGAACTCTCCTGCTATGACAAGTACGGCATCAACCGATGCAAGGATGGCGGGCATTGCCTCTATCAAATATTTCAGACCCTTATACTCTCGTACGAGGCCGAAAAAGAGTATTACATTTTGATCCGGGCTCAGTCCCAGTTCGCGCTGGGCGGCATTCTTTGCTACCGGCTGCTTTTTGAACACCTCGTAGGTCGGGTGGCGGGCTTTCCGCACCTGCGCATTCGGCAGAATGTCTTTCAGGTTTACTGTGTCTTCTTCCGAGTGAGTAATATACATGTTTCCTTTACCCAGGGCATATTTAGTGAAAAGCCTGACCGGTCCACCTTTTTCATGCGGCATTACGTTGTGGCACAGGAACATTACATTGGCAAATTTACGGCAGCGTGTCGCTATAGACCCGAAAGCCGGCGCAAAAAACGGATGCCACCATTGTATGATGACCAGTTCGGGTGAATATTCCCGTATTCTTTCTGCTGCACGAGCCCATGACAGAGGGTTCATTGAATCGACGAGCGGCTCGGACCCTTCCACCGCAAGTTTTACTTCACTTTCGTCCTTCTGGGTCTTGCCCGGAAAAAGCAGTCGGGGGTACTGGCGTGACATTGACACAAGCTGCACTTCATGTGACTCCGCAAGGCTCTTGCAGAGTAATGTGGTGTAGTGTGCGATTCCTCCCCTGAAGGGAAACGAAGGTCCAACGACAACGATACGCAACTCAGTTCTATGCCCCTGTTCTTAAGATTAATTCGATTAGTTATACAAACATCAACACTATATCCATGGTCTGGAAGCTTCGGATTCCCGGTTCTTTCTGCAGATTGCCTGTGCCGATTTACCCGTTACCCTGCACACCTGAGATTTCTCGTCCTTGTTCTGACGCGCGATCATCTCAGCCAGCAGCCCATGGGAAACGAACTGTACACCGAGGATCATCAGAAGGACGCCCAGCATAAGGAGCGGCCTGCGTCCTATCGCAGCGCCTCCGATCCGGATTACGGCAAGGTATATGTTGATTACAGTCCCGGCGAAGAGAAGCATTAGACCGAGAGATCCGAACAGGTGAAGAGGTTTCGTGGTGTACCGGGTAATGAAGAGCACGGTCAGCAGGTCCAGAAGCCCGCGGGTGAACCTGGCGATGCCATATTTGGACTTCCCGAACTTTCTGCTCCTGTGGTTTACCTTGATCTCAGCCACACTGAACCCGCTTCCGAACGCCAGCGCCGGGATATAGCGGTGAAGTTCGCCGTAGATGTTGACATGCTCGATGACCTCGCGCTTGTATGCCTTGAAGCCGCAGTTGAAGTCGTGCAGCTGCAGCCCGGTGGTCATAGATGCGACTTTGTTGAAGAGCTTGGACGGAAGTGTTTTCGATAGAGGGTCAAGCCGCCTGAATTTCCACCCGGATACCATGTCGAAACCTTCCGAAAGCTTTGCGAGGAAGTTTGGTATCTCTTTTGGATCGTCCTGAAGGTCCGCGTCAAGAGTAAAGACAATATCGCCGTTCGCTGCCTTAAACCCTTCCGTGAGAGCCGCGGCTTTACCGAAATTTCTGCGCATGTGTATGGCGGTGACCCGTGGATCAGTATCACACAAGCGCGTGAGGATGTCAGCTGATCCATCCGTGCTGCCATCGTTGACAAATATGATCTCATACCGGCAGTCAATACTGCTCAGCGTGCTTGTCAACTCTTCATAGAGAGGTTCAAGGCTCTCTATTTCGTTGTAAAGTGGGATTACTACGGATATTGTCTTTTCTGCTGCAGTTTTGCTGGACTGATCAGCAACATATCCTGCCCGTCTCTCCACTGCCGTTGCCTCCGCTTTCAGATTTGACATTAAAATAACCCCACCTCTTGGTTGAAAACAGATGTGGGGCTGTCTTTTCCCCACCATCGCTTTCAAAACCTGAGATACCCACCGCTGAGCCATTAAAAACATTGAAGCTGATTTCTTCATGGCATTAACTTTCAGAGTTCATCTGCCAAAAATGAACATGGTCACAAAATCAGAACATAAATTTCGGCTGTTAAGTTAATTAACCAATCACCGGATTAGGCAGTATGAGTAGTATAAGCAGCGATTTGTCTGTAGAATCCAAAAAGCTTCAAACCTTTCCCCATGGAGCAGGCTTAACACTTAAGCTCGGCTTCTGGGGAGTATGCCTGGTTGCGGCGCTGGCGGTATCGGTTATTACCAGATTGCCGTTTACTGCTCCGAGTGTTCCGGCATACATTACGATATGCGCGATGACTTCCGCTGTTTACCTCGCTGTTTTTACGCATTGCCTGATGCGTCTCGTCTATTGCCGCTGTCCCAGTTGGCTTCTCTACACATCGAGTTTTGCAGCCTTATCGATATCCGGATTGATCGGTGTAGTTGTAAATCTGGGGCCTATAGAGAGCGCTACTACATTGAGACGGTTGTATCTGCTTAGATCGGCGTTATTGCCGATAGCTACTACACTCTTGATCTTCGCGTCCCACGCGCTTAAGGCCAGCACCAGGGGACACCGGCTGAGAACATGGAAGATCAGCGCTTGTGCCGCTTTGGGCGTAAGCCTGCTGGTAGTAATATGGCGTACCGGCGTGTGGCATTCCGCATGCAATATGATCCGAAGTACAAACTTGGACCCATTGCTGGCGATATATATAATCTCCGCAGCTACATCGATAGTCCTGTTGTGCGAAGTTAACAAGCTGGCTGGCTCCAGTCCTAATGAGATATTTGTTCCAGTGTGCTATTGGAGCGTTGCCATGGTTATCGAAACGGTATTGACGCTCATATCCTGGACTTTTATGGATACTTTAAGGTTCAAAATAATGGGAGTCGAGCTTGCAGGTGTCATGGCAATGCTGATTGGCCTCAGCATAGAAAATGAACGGGCGCATAGGGGAGCAGCCCAGCGAATGTCGGATTTGGAAGCGATGCAGAAGGTTTCATGGTCGCTTGTCGGTGCAGGTGATCTGGGTGAGCTTATGTCCACTTTCGTTAAGGCTATTTCGGAAGGGTTTCAGGATGCACCGGTCGTGGCATATCTTGACCAGGAAGATGGCGGAGAGTCACTTACCATTGCCGCTGTGACAGGTATCGATGACCCAACCATATACATCGGGAAGGTATGCTCTCTCAGACCGGAAAGAAGGCCGGGGTTCCACAATGGCCATACAGCACGCGCGTTTGCGAGTGCTGAGGTCCAGACTGCAAAAGTGGTATTTACCGATGTAGAGTTTATGCCCTGGCGGATGGTCGCGCATGAGGAAGGAATGGTAGTGTCGGTCCCGCTTCCGCATCAAAACAGGGTGATAGGCGTCGTGAACCTGTTCCTGTCAGGAGCACGAGACGTGACAGAGGACAGAATAAGGCAGTTGGAAGCTGTCGCGGCAGCGGTATCGCCGGCTATAGAGAATACGCGGCTCAGAGCCAGAATAGCCGATGCCTGTCTGGGACAAGCCGCGTAATATCTTCGGTAAAACGATTATAACGCACCCACAGGTGTCTTTATTGCTGAAAAACCATCTTCAACGGAAGTTTGCTCAACTACGGGTATTTGGTTGGATGTTTTTACTAATGCCTGAAGAAATGTAGACCACTTGAGTTTTCGCCTGCAATCGCAGCAAGTATCAGCAAATTTATCGTTAGCAGCCCCGCACCAGAAACACTTAACAATCATTCCTTTTCCCCCAAAGGATTATGAGGCCCGGTAAATATGCCTGCAAAATTCGTGCCAACATCCCCCCAATTCTCCTGGTTTATAGGGAAATATCAATTACAATAAAGATGAATATGTGATATTAAGTGAGAGGCAGCTTAAGCGCCTGCCTGAGGTCCTGCCGAAACATTTCCATTGCTATGTCCCAGTTATCGCCGACCTGACGGAGGATATAAGCCGGATGAAATGTTGCGATTATACGGGAATCGAACGGACCATCGAACCATAGGCCACGCTCTTTCGTTAAGGCAAAGCTTTTGTTGATGAGCGCTTTGGCAGCGACAGCCCCCAGACACACAATAATATGAGGGTGGATTATTTCAAGCTCTTCCATCAAAGGGCCGAGCCAGTTCTTGATTTCCTTCGCGGTTGGGGTTCGATTTACTAAGATTCCGGCGGATTCTTTAACAGGTCTGCACTTTACGGCATTTGTAATCCACAGGTCGTTTCTGTTTATGCCGAGCTGTTTCAGCTCTCTGTCGAGGAGTTTTCCCGCCTGGCCCACAAACGGACGGCCTTCAGCTTCTTCTTTATCGCCAGGAGCTTCGCCCACAAACGCGACCTCTGCGACGAGAGACCCTTCGCCCCAGACCAGCTTGTGGTGTCCGGGGTCGCACACCTCAGGTGATATGCGCATGGCGCGCTCTTTCAGATCAGCCATCAAGGGCTCTTTTTCGGCAATGGTCGACTGCTGCGATGCCATTTTTTACCTCAGCCAAGCTATTATCTGACTCAATCACGAAAGCAGGTAGTGGCATTAACTAACTTGGCGGTGGCCTGTAGGATACCAGTTCCCGCATTGTCCATATATGATCTGTAAGTCCTGCAGCCATTGCCGGTGTTCGATTTTGCCATTTTCGTC
>JBDKUN010000017.1:0-14844 GCA_039679675.1 Armatimonadota bacterium | reverse complement strand
CAATGCGGATAATGCGCACTATAATCAAGGATTGGGGCACTCTCCTCCTATGCTTCTGACCATATGATGGTCCAGTCCCGAATTGAGAGGCTCCAAAGACGCGAGGATAAGCTGCGCATACAAAGCGCCAATAGGGAATTCGCTCAAACTGCAACTATTATACATATAGACGCAGGGGGTACTTGACGCCATTTCTATAGGGAAGTATAGAACTAGCATGTCACTCTTGATTCAGAGTCCAGTTTTTCCTGGATTCCGAGTCAAGCTCGGAATGACGTTGTAGCTATTCGGAATCGCGTTATGATAGTTCAGCATAATGTTATACTTATTAACTCTGAACTGTTACGGAGGATTTGTTATGCACTTAAAAACAGTATTATATGGTGTCGTAATTGGATCGGCATATGTATACTTGATCAATTTATCCGTGCATGTGCTGAAGAGATGCTATCCGAGTGCCTCGTCTGCGAGAGTGGGACTTGGGGCAGCTTCAGCTGCATTTCTAGTTCTTTTTAGTACAGCTTTGGTTGTCAAGGTAGTTGGCGGGTTTGCGCCACTTGATGAGGGGTGCATGGGTTCTCTTGTTTTTGGAATCTTTATTGGGGTTGTGATGTATTTAGCTGGGAATGCTTCAGCGCAGAGCTCGCGCTAAAGCACTCCGAACTCCTAAACAGATGAATTGGATGAGATCGAGATCAAATCCGAGTAAAATAGCCTCTTTTTACCTGAGCTGCATTGGCATCAGCACGTAATTGTAAGTCTCATCGTCCTGTGGCTTCAAAAGCGCCGGGCTCAGGTTGCCGGTAAGCTGCATTTCGATTGCTTCAGTGCCGATTACGCCGAGAAAATCCATCAGATACTTCGCGCTAAAGGCCATCTCGATGTCTTCGCCGTCGATAACGATGTCAACTTCCTCGTAGGCTGTTCCGACCGAGCTGCTTTCGGCGGTAACGGTCAGTTTCGCGTCCTGTGTCCGTAAAACCACCCTGTTCGCGTTCTCTCTGGCGACGATAGCCGCGCGGCGCACGCTCTGAAGGAGCTGGTCGGTCGGGACTATCAACTGCTTGTTGAACTCCTGGGGGATAACCTTCTGGAAGTTGGGGAACTGTCCTTCGATCAACCTCGAAATAAGCACAGTACCGTCTACGGAGAAGAGCACCTGGCTCTGTGAGACATTTACCGTAACGACTCCGTCCTCGTCCTGGACTATCCTGTGCAGCTCTCCCATAGCCCTTCCGGGCACTATGGCCGCGGTCTGCCCCTTGCCTTCTGTGATCGGGCATTCCATCATACAAAGCCTGTGGGTGTCCGTGGATACCAGCCTCAGCTCGCCTTCTTCGAGCATGATGAGGACACCTGTCAGCGATGCCCTGGACTCATCCTGGGAGACGGCAAAGATAGTCTTCTCGATAGTGCTTCTTAAAACTGACTTCTCTATGGTAAAGGAAACTTCGTCCTTGACTTCTGGGAGCATCGGGAACTCTTCTGCAGGGAGTCCCAATATTTGGTAGTCTGACGTTCCGCATTTGAGGCTGACACGGTTGCTCTCATCCACTGAGATCGTTACATCGCTCTCAGGCAGGGTAGAGAGCATCTCGGAGATTATTTTGGCAGGTACGGTGAGAGAGCCCGGCTCCTCTATGCTCGCATTGATCTTACACTCTACCCCGATTTCAAGGTCCGTAGCCGCAAGTTTGACCATTCCATCCTGTGCGCTTATGAGCAAATGCGATAGAATAGGCAGCGATGACCTGGAGCTTACAGCCCTGGCGGCAGTCTGAACTCCATCAAAAAGATCCTTCCGCGAGCATACTATCTTCATACCTTTTCAGCCTCCAAACTTCATGCAGAACACTATCGCTATAATATAGCACAGCAAGCAAACATCGGCAAGTTTTCGGAGGCAAAAAACAGCTATTCCCTTTCCTACCCCTTCGGCGCGGCACGCTGCAGGACGAGGCGGACTGCCTCTACGAACCTGGTGAAATCGACTGTGCGCCTTGTCATGTCCTGGCGCACACGCTCACTTGTAATCGGCCCACGGAACATTCTCTCTGCGAGCGCGCTCGATATTTCCAGCTGCACCCCGCCTGCAGGAGTCTTGTTGATGAAATTGGACATGCTGAACGCCGCTGATGTTTCGGGAAGCGGTTTGACATCGTAGCCTTTATCCTTAAGCGACTGGCTTATTAGGGAGGCGAGCTGCCTGTATCGTCCGCCGACATATACCAGGCGGTCGGTTCCGCTAATAACGTGAACAGAAATAGTCGTGCTGTAGATTTTTGTAACCCGAACTAATTCAGGCTCGTCAAAATTTGTGGAGAGCAGATAAAGAATAGAAGAATCGCGCTTTAGCCCGTTAAAGGTATACAGCCCGAACTGGTCACCCGCAAACGCAGCGGCGAGTTCTGTCGATCCGGGTTCTATAGCACCTCCGTGGGGAGCTGCGATGAGGAAAGATTTTCCTCCGGGCCTGTAGGCAACCCTGAAATCGACATCAGGCTTTTCTTCGCGGCTTAATTCGGAGAAAGAAGCGTATTTGACCTTCTGGTCTGATTCCGGTGTTGTCTCGGCAGTTGCTGCTCGTGCGAAAAAGAGCAGCATTATAATCAGCAGAATGTGCATGGGTGTTTTCTTCATTGCAATTGCCTCTGTAACATAGTGAGCACCTCGCCCATTAATTACATGACGCTTCATGCATGGGAAATTGCGGCCTTCTGACATCTGTAAAAATCAATTGTAGCAAGGGAACGACTCTTCAGCAGCCGCGTCTTATAACCTAGAGAGTTACAAATATTAGGTAGAAGCCTGCAGGAGGTATTCGATGATAAAGAAGTTGGTAGTTTTAGTTGTGATTGCCGCGATGTTCGCGGCGGTTGTTGTTCCGGCGGGAGCGGTATCGATTGGGACAAAGGCTCTCAGAGGAGTGGCAATCGGTTATGCGGTCAAACAATCGGCAGGTGCGCTGGACAAGTTTATCAACACGATAACGTTTCAGAAGGGCTTATCCAGCAAGCTCGATACCAAGGTAGTGCCGGTCCTTTCAGTCGGTGATAAGGGCTATGTCGGCGGCGCGCAGGTCACAGGCCCTGCAAAGCTGATTAAGAACGTCAAAGCGGTATTTCAGTATGAGCAGAACTTCGATAACGGGCGTTACAGGATAAAAGCGCTTGTTCCCAGCTCCAGCTTGAACCCCCTTCAGCTGAAGAGAGTGGAAAAAATCGGTGTATCGGCTGTAATCGATGTAGCTCTGGCCGGTGGGCTGAGTAATGAGTACTACAGCGGCAGCATCAAAGGCGGAGAAGTCCTGAGAGCCGCAGCGGTAGCCGTTGGAGTCAAGGCAGCATCCAAGTCGATCGATAAATTCGTAAATACGATCACGTTCAACAAAAACGCAGTGACAGCGGTCGTCCCAATGGCGAGTTTCGGAGAAAAAGCCTATGTCGGCGGCGCACAAGTGGCGAGTACGGGCCGCATAGTGGATAAGGTCGCTGCAGTATGGCAGTATGAAGACCTGTTCTCTAGCGGCAAGTTCCGTGTTAAGGTCCTCGTTCCGACAAATTCTTCAAACCCGCTCAAAATGAAGCGCGTGGACGGCGCAGGCGTCACAGCGGTGATTGATACAAGTATCGCGGATCAAAAAGAGAAGGCCAGCAGCAAAACCCGGTCCTGGTATACGAACGGCCGGGATTATCGCCCAGGTAACGACCGCGAGTATAAGAAAGATAACGGCCTGCACAAAGGTTGGGAGATCGGCAAACACAAAGGCTGGGACAAGAAAAACAAAGATAAAGATAAAGACAGTTACAAAAAGCTGGAGAAGATAGAGCAGATACTGCATAAATGATATTCAGCTGTAATTAGCTGAGAATCGTCAGGCAAGTTTCAGGTGATGCCTGAAGCTTCTTAGAAGAGGAGTAATACCATGAGAGCCAGGAAGGCTGGGATTTTCGTAACACTATCACTTTTCGTATTGACTGTGTTGACACCTACGATAGCCATGGCCGGCAGTACCGGCCGAAGGAACACAGCCATTGCAGCGACAGCTGCGGCAATATACAGTCTGGCAAAAGGCAAAGGAACACAGGGACTTGTCCTCGGGGCCGGATCGTATTACGCGTGGCGCCAGTATAGCAAAGCGCGCCAGCAGGAAACCAAATGGCAATCTTACCAGAATGGCCATCGCCGGGTGTATTATAACGGTAAACACCACGCAAAGAGATATTTCACGAAACTCCATCATGCAAGACGCTAAAAACAGGAAGGCCGGCGGATAATCATCCACCGGCCTTCTCTTCAATATCACTCCGCTCCTTATACTCTCTTAACGAATATCTCGCGGGCGATGTTGCTGTCGATGGCGATGTCCGTCTCGCCTATTTTGACTATGCAGGTCGGCCGCTTCTGGTGGAGCCGCACCTCGCTTCCGGGGACTATACCAAGTGACGTAAGCCGGTCGAGAATAGTGTGAGACTTCGGCGTTATGAAGACGATCCGGCCTGTATCTCCGGGCCGAAGCTCCATAAGCGGCGTGACGAGCGGAGTCATCTCCTTTTTGAACTTCTCGCAGCATTCGCCGCGCGGAATCGGCTTTCCGTGGGGGCAGGTGGGAGGGTGTCCGAGGAGCGTACAGACGCTTTCGGTGACTTCTGGACTCAGGATGTGCTCGAACCGGCAGGCGTCTGACTCCGCATGAGACTCTTCCATATCGAAAAGCTCGGTCAAAAGCACCTCAGTCAGCCTGTGCCGCCGGATAATCTCCCGCGCGCGCTCGCGGCCATTCGGCAGGAGCGTAAATTTGCCGCCTTTGACCTCGAGCATCCCTGCCTGGCTCGCGTTTTCGAACTGTACGTCAAAATCGTGGTCGGCGCGGATCTTCAGTTCCTCGAAGCTGTCGCTCCCTTCTTCTTCCAGAATCCATGCCATCTCAAGAAGTTCGTCCACCTTGCAGTCGAACTTGGGCTCGAACCGCTCGTCCTGGTGTTCGTTTCCGCCTCTAAACCCTCTACGCCATCTACGCAACTTTCAGTCCCTTTCTATTTCATATCACCCCTCATCACAACCTGGGGAGGAGGCCACGGTGAGGGTGATTCTAACTAAAAATTCTCAAACCTCTCAAGATCCAGTTAAGCGCTCCTCCGACGAGGAACGAAAACGGGATAATGAATAATATAATTGCTATCGCCGTCTTTATTCCGCGCTCCTTGATTATCACCAGGAAGTTCGGAAGGCACGGCACGAAAAGCGTTATTGTGACGATGCCGACGATTATCTGCACCGTATCGAGCTGGCCCGCCTTCGACATTTGATAGAGCCCCGCAACACCGTAATCCCGCCGCAAAAAACTGATGATGAAAGCCTCAGTAGCCTTGGCAGGAAGACCAAGAAGTCCCTGAACCGCCGGGGCCGCCGCCTTCTCTATGAGACTCAGTAGTTTGAGCTTATCAGAGAAGAAAAGCACCAATGTGCCGATGATAAAAAGCGGCACTGCTTCTTTGAGATACCATGTCATCCTCGCAAACGTTTTTATTGCGATGTTTGTGATCTGTGGCAGCCTAGTCGGAGGTACTTCCATTATGAAATCCGTCTTTTCACCCGGCATGAGCTTTCCTGCGAGGTAGCCTACCAGGAAAATCACTCCAAACACGACTCCCATCCATATCGCCATAGCCGCAAACGGGGCTCCAGTCGACCCGAAAATGCCTAAAATCACTCCGAGTTGGGCAGAACATGGCACTCCGAGCGCGAGGAGAAGGGTTACTATGACCCTTTCGCGCTTGGTGTCGAGAATCCGGGCGGTAAGTGTCGCCATTGTGCCGCATCCGAGCCCGAGGACCATCGGGAGCACCGCCTTGCCGTTTAGGCCCATCGCCTTGAATATCTTATCGACCATCACGGCAAGCCTTGGGAGGTATCCTGAATCTTCCAGCATTCCGAACGCGATGAAGAACGTCCCGACGATTGGAAGAACGATTGCTATGGCATACGTCATCGCCATCGTGATGATGCCATACTGTCCGATGAGGAGTTCTTTCGCTATATTCCACGGAAGGACCCGCGCTATCAGCCAGGATGCTCCCGGATTGATATATTTGCCGAAAACTGTGTCCTGCAGGAAATTTACAGCCGCTCCCGCGCCGAAATCGCCGACGAAAAGCCATGTCAAATATAGTACACCGATCAAAATCGGGATTCCGTAGACCTGGTGAGTCCCCCAGTCGCCGAACATATAAAGCGAGAAAAGAAGAAGCGGGATGCTGAGGAGCGCGAAGAGCGGATTCATTGCCGTAAGCATGCTCAACCCATAGAGCGCAGCGGCGAAGATCGGAAGCGAGATGAGCGGATGGACTCGCCGGAGCCTGCTCCGCTTTCTGGCGCGCCGGAGAAGAGTCTTTTCCGTTGTCTGAAGCGATCTCACTAACCTGTCGACTGCTCTCAAGCGTCGAAGGTTGATAACATAACCGAGCGGCTGTGTATATTTCTCCTGAGTGCGCGACCGGATGGCCTCGATCTCTTTTATCGTCTGCTCGGGCAGGTGATCGTGCAGCCACGGCGTAAAGCTGTCATCACCTGAAAGGACGGTAAGCGCAATTCCCCTTTTTCCCTTCTCTATGCCGGTCAGAAGTGCTTCTATCTCGCTTGTTGACTCCTCGATCAGCCTGTCAAATTTGATTCTATGCGAAGAGAGTACAGCCTGGCTTATTCCGCTCATCAGCCGGTCTATCCCCTGCCGCTGAGTGGCTGTAGTGCTTACCACATGGACGCCGAGAGCTTTTTGAAGACCGCTTGTATTGATTCTGATTCCCCGGCTCCGCGCTTCATCCGCCATATTGAGTACCAGGATGAACGGCATCTCGAACTCGGCAAGCTGGGTAGATACTACAAGCCCCCGCCGGAGGTTTTTGGAGTCGGCGACCTGTACGACGGTCGCTTTATCTGCTTCGATGAGAATGTCCCTCGTCACCTGCTCGTCTTCCGACATTGGGACAAGAGAATTCGCGCCTGGAGTGTCTATGACCAGATACTTGCGCTTATTTAGGGTCACATTTCCCTGGGAGACTTCTACCGTGGTGCCGGGATAGTTGGAAACTGTTACATACTTGCCGGTAAGCGCGCCGAATATGGAGCTTTTGCCTACATTTGGATTGCCGACGAGGATCAACTGCGGTAAATCTGTCTTGATTTCGTTTCCTGCAGTGCGACAATCCATAATCTTTCGGTAACTCCTCCAGCTTAATTTAGGTGTGCCTTAATTATTATGATTATGATAGCCGGATAGGAGTGAAATGTCAAGGTGTACCTTGACACAGCTAATCCTATCGAATATTATGTAACCAGGTTACATAATTGGTGTTTTGGGTATATAGCAGGCAAACATGGATACTGCACGGTATGTCGAAAAGATAGCTGCCCTGTTCGGAAGGGTAATGGCAAGCATGGAGCCGGAAGATTTGGGTCTTACACCGTCCCAGCTTCAGGGGCTGTCTTACCTGTATCATCATGGCGAGTCCCCGGTCGGGGAAATCGCCCAGGGGCTTGCGATAAGCCATCCTGCCGCTGTCAGGATGGTGGACAGGCTGCGGAAAAAAGGCTTTGTTCACCGGACAGAGAGCGCATCAGATAGGCGGGTGTCACTTATAGGGCTGACACAGTCCGGGCATGAGATTGGAGCCCGTCTCCTTACGAAACGGACGGAGATACTATCGCGGGCCCTTGCAAGAGTCAAGTCCGAAGACCTAGAAGGCGTAATGCGCGGACTTGAGGCGCTTCTCGCAGCCATGCTTGAGGACAAAAAAGATGTCGATTCGGTATGCCTGCGCTGTGGAGACGATCACATCGGCTGCTGCATAGTAAACCGGACCCATCTTGAGCTTACAGGAACTACGATTGAAAATACATAGGGGGAACGATAATGTACAAAGTCATCTACCTTGACCACGCGGCTACGACGCCGACCGATCCTGAGGTATTACAGGCGATGCTGCCGTATTTCACCGACCGGTTCGGAAGCGCATCCACTTTGTACTCGCTTGGTAAAGATGCAAAGTCGGCGGTCGAAGAAGCACGGGAGAAGTTAGCGCTTCTCATCGGCGCAAAGCCGGACGAGGTCTATTTCACGAGCGGCGGGACAGAGTCGGACAACTGGGCGCTCACCGGCGGAGCGTTTGCAAACGAGAGCAAGGGAAATCATATCATCACAAGTAAGATAGAGCACCATGCAATCCTTGAGACCTGCCACTTCCTTGAGAAACACGGCTTTACAGTCACATATCTGCCGGTTGATAAAGACGGTATGGTCGATCCTGAAGATGTAAAGCGCGCAATCACCGACAAAACGACCATCATCTCCGTGATGCATGCGAATAACGAGATCGGGACGATCCAGCCGGTCGAGGAGATCGGAAAGATCGCGCGGGATCGGAATATCATCTTCCACACAGATACCGTCCAGGCAGTCGGCAGCATTCCTGTGGATGTGGACACAATCGGCTGCGATGCGCTTTCCATATCTGCCCACAAGTTCTACGGTCCGAAGGGTATCGGCGCGATGTACCTGCGTAAAGGAGCGAAAATCCAGCGGTTTATGATGGGCGGCGGCCAGGAAATGAACCGGCGCGCAGGAACACACAACGTGCCGGGCATAGTCGGGCTTGGCAAGGCTGCAGAGATCGCGAGGGAGAGCATGGGTGAGACAAGCCCCCAGCTCACAGCTCTCCGGGACAAGCTGATCGATGGCATCCTGGCAAAAATCCCCGATGTCCGGCTGAATGGCCACCGGACCAACCGGCTGCCGAACAACGTGAACGTATCTTTCGACGGCATAGAGGGCGAATCCATCATTTTGCTTCTCGACATGCACGGAATCTGCGCTTCGTCAGGCAGCGCATGCACATCCGGTTCGCTCGACCCCTCCCATGTGCTGATGTCTCTCGGCTTAAAGCATGAAGAGGCTCACGGCAGCCTGAGGCTTACCTTAGGGCGTGAAAACACGGAATGGGACGTGAAAAACGTGCTCGAAGCGCTCCCGGTAATCGTCGAGCGGCTGAGGATGATGTCCCCGCTTTACGCCACAAAGAAGGCAGAAGGCGCCGGGACGAAATAAGAAGTGAAGATATGAATGCTTCGGCGCGTTTTTCGCGCCGAAGCTCAATTTACCGGTATTTATGCGAGAAACATTTGCTACTATGCTCGACGGGATAATTCCTCAATCGTATCCAGAGCATTCCTGAAACCGCTTGACCGGATTCCGTACGCGGCCATATACGGCAAAAATCTGCCTTGTATGATGATGTCCATCCGACAGAACGTACGTGGATACCTTCTGACTGTTAACATATTCCAACGGAAACATTCTTCGGCAAAAGGTGTTATGATAATCAACTCATCAGGAGATATTTTGACACCGATTATAGAGCGGTATCCGTTGTACAGCATCACCATCACTGTTGCAAGGACCATAAAAACCGTTAAAGTGAGAGATTGGCTTGCTATCTTCGTGATTATCGCAAGCGGTATCAGGACAGCGATGAAAACCGACCAGAACAGAATGCGCATCTTCTTAATTGTTGACGGATTTGCTTCGTATAATACATTGTCATTTTGTTCGCTCATCATGCCTCACCCAGCAGATTAAAGTCCTCGTCCAATGTTTCTCTTGCCGCTGTCCTATCGTTTTCAATCGGAACCCCATTCCCGCCCTCGCTTATCACACGGACCAGCACTCGGTAATAACATTTACAGTACACTGTGCGCTTGTAACATTACTGAGCATACATTGTAATGTGAGTATCGAGCTCACCTGGGCCGCTCCGACCCTATCCAAACGCCAAGAGGCGTGTTTTGTGCTCGCTTCCGTACAAAAAGCTACCTGCTACGATTGAAATCAATGTGTTTATAACAGATCTGTGCGCCAGTTACACTCCTGTATCTTGGCGTCCAGTTCTCGTCGCTCCTTGGCTATATCGTCAGCTTTATTTTGAATCTCATCGACTCGGACATTTCCCTTGAACTTCACTTCGGACTTGGTGTAACGGTCCTGAGTTACAGTTGCCGCCGCAGCAAGCTCACGGTATACGCCCTGCCGGACTGTGAGCACGTCCCTCACCGCAAGAGCATCCGATAGTGTCTGCGCCGAATCGAGCTTTACTTCCGAATTTGTCTTATTGATCCGCTGGATGAGGTCCTGCAGCTCCGCAGCTGCTTTTTCCATTTCATGAAGTAACTGAGAGGGATTCTCAGCAGGCGAATCACCTTCCTGGCTTTTTGCATTGCGCATAAGCCGTTGTTTTAGCTGTTCTATTCTCTTTTGACAATCAGCTCGAAGTATGAGAGCTTCAGCAAGTTTCATCTATATTTACCTCAATATGTAAAGATCGTTATTTATGATTTAGTCTGTTTTTTACTTCGATCAGGACCGCTTCTCTTGCTGCAAAGCTTTGATAATGCTCCACATAAATGCAATCAATACGATAATTTCTATGGCATTCTTTAGCACTTTGATTTGGTGTGGCAAGAGGTAACCTCGTTGATACCATGCTAGAATATCGACACCTGTAAGCACTAATATGATCGCTGTTACACCAGTGATGCGGAGCCAGAATGTTTTCGGAAAGCGCTGTTTGTACACCACCTGCAACCCCAAGAGAAGACATATTCCAACCGCGAATATGGAAATCTTTGTCCATGCGATCATAATCAGAGTAGGCAAATGACTGTTTCCTCCATTTATTACTTAATCACACCGTTAATTTCGAGCACATGCCGGTTTTATCTTTCGCATGCGCCCTTTGCGCCGAAATCTTACTTCTTTCTCCTAAGCAACATCCCGCCGACTCCGCCAAGACCAAGAATGAGCGAAAGGATGCTCGACGGCTCGGGAACGTTAGGATATGCGGGAATAATCACCGGCAAGTTGTCTGATAAAAAAGCCCGCGAGCACTACTTCAAACTGCTTGTAACAGCCCTTAGAGTTTCGACTGAAAAATATCTATTATTAGTCAAATCAGATGCCGAAACCCCGTAAGTAATGCTGCGGGCTTAACTTCTTTATAGCCTACGGCCTATCAGTTGTCAATGCAGAAAGCTAAGAATGACATTTCTTCGCTGTCCTGCTGTTCCCAAGATACTTGTCTATAGTCAGGCAAGCGAAATGCTCGCCGTTTTGTTTAGCGGACAGTGCACAGAGGAGCGCTTTGGCCGTATCGAGCGATGTCATACACGGGACACCGTGCTGGACGCTGGCTTTTCGGATTATCGCTGCTTCCATTTCCGTTTTTTTGTCTTTCGACATCGTGTTTATTAGGAGTTCGACCTTGCCACCCCGGACCAAGTCCAGAAGGTTTGGAGATTCGCCGTCGCTGATCTTGTGGACTGTCGTTGCCTCGACGCCGTTCGACTTCAGGAAGTTGGCTGTGCCTTCGGTGGAGTATATTTTATAGCCAAGGTTGGCAAATTGCCTGATGATCGGCAGCGCTTCGTCTTTGTCCTGGTCTGCAATCGTTGCTATGAGGCTTCCCTCAAGCGGCACGTCGATCCCGGCTGCGACCATCGCCTTGTAAAGCGCACGAGAGTAGTCCGTGTCAATCCCCATTATCTCACCGGTCGATTTCATCTCAGGCCCAAGCGAAATATCCACTTCGGTCAGCTTTTGGAAGGAAAAAACAGGAGCCTTCACTGCCAGACTGGGCTGTTTCTGGTAAAGCCCGGTCCCGTAACCCTGTTCCGCGAGGCTCTGGCCGAGAATAACGTTCGTTGCGACCTTGATCATAGGCACGCCGGTGATCTTCGAGAGGTACGGAACCGTGCGGCTCGCGCGCGGGTTGACTTCTATCACCTGGACGAGGCCGTCGTCTACGACGTACTGGATATTCATCAGTCCCTTGACTTCGAGCGCCCCGGCGAGCTTGATCGAATGGTCGACAATCTGATTGATGACATCCTGTGAGAGCGTCTGCGGTGGGCATACGGCCATCGAGTCACCGGAATGCACCCCGGCCCGCTCTATGTGCTCCATAATCCCCGGAATCAGGCAGTCGACGCCGTCTGAGATGACGTCCACTTCCACTTCCTTGCCGATGATATATTTATCGACGAGGATAGGCGCTTCCGGCGAGACTTCCACGACGTAAGCCATATATGAAAGGAGCTCCAGCCGGTTGTAAATGATCTCCATCGCCCGGCCGCCGAGCACCCAGCTCGGTCTCACTAATACCGGATAGCCGATCTCCTCGGCTACCTGCACCGCGTCCTCGACGCATGTCACAGCGCGGCCGTCAGGCTTCGGGATCGAAAGCTCTCTTAGTATCCGCTCGAACTTATCCCTGTCCTCGGCGAGCTCAATCGATTCATAACTCGACCCGAATATCGGGACTCCAGCCTGGTGCAGCGGGCCAGCGAGGTTGATCGCCGTCTGGCCTCCGAACTGCACAATGACGCCGTCCGGGTGCTCTTCGTCGATGATGTTCATCACATCCTCCGCCGTAAGCGGCTCGAAGTAGAGCTTGTCGGATGTGTCGAAGTCGGTCGAGACTGTCTCAGGGTTGTTGTTTATGATGATCGACTTATACCCGGCATCTCTCAGCGCAAGGACGCAGTGGACGCTGCAGTAGTCGAACTCTATCCCCTGGCCGATCCTTATAGGCCCGGAACCGATTACAATGGCCTTTCGGCTGTTGTGCGGGTTGGAGACCGGGGGCTGTGGGCTGGTAGCTTCACACGCCGCCTCGTCTTCATTCTCGTCACATGAGTAGAAGTAAGGTGTTGCAGCTTCGAACTCGGCAGCGCAGGTGTCCACCATCTTATAAGCCGGGCGCAGGTTGTACTTTCTGGCAAGCCATTTGAGGTATCTGTCGCCGATGCCGGTGAGGTCGCTTATCAGCTTGTCCGGGAACCGCAGTTCCTTCGCCCTTCTCAAAAGCTCGATTGCGCTGCTTTCGGACTGCCCGGAACCTATCGCCAGGATGCTCTCAGCCGATGATTTAAGCTCATTTTCGAGGTCGACTATGCCTTTGATCTTGTTCAGGAACCAGGGATCGATATTGGAGAGGTCTGCGATCTCATCTACCATCATTCCCCGGCGAAGCGCCTCAGCCACGATGAACAGCCGCTCGTCCGTCGCGGTTCTGAGCCCTTCTTCGATGTCCATGTCGCTCAGAAGATCGGCATGCTTGGGCTTGAGGGAATACATCCCGATCTCAAGCGACCTCACAGCCTTCATGAGTGCGGCTTCGAAGGTCCGGTCTATCGACATGACCTCGCCGGTGGCTTTCATCTGGGTTCCGATGGTGCGGTCGGCCTGGGAAAACTTGTCGAACGGCCAGCGCGGGATTTTGACGACCACATAGTCCAGCGCAGGCTCGAAACAGGCAAGAGTCTTCTTCGTAACGGCGTTCGGGATCTCGTCGAGCGTGAGTCCGGCTGCAATTTTCGCTGCAACCCTCGCAATCGGGTATCCCGTGGCCTTCGATGCAAGCGCGGAAGACCGGCTGACCCTGGGGTTTACCTCGATGACGTAATATTCGAAGCTCTTCGGGTTCAAGGCGAGCTGGACGTTGCACCCACCTTCTATTCCAAGAGCGCGGATGATCTTGAGCGACGTGCTGCGGAGCATCTGATACTCTTTGTCCGAGAGTGTCTGGGAAGGAGCGATTACGATGGAGTCGCCGGTATGAACACCCATCGGGTCAAAGTTTTCCATGTTGCAGACGGTAATGCAGTTGTCCGCGCCGTCTCGCATTACTTCGTATTCGATCTCTTTCCAGCCGATAAGGCTGCGCTCGATCATTACCTGGCTTCGCATGGAGAGCTTCAAGCCCCGGCTGCCGATCTCTATCAGCTCATCAGCATTGTGCGCAATGCCTCCGCCGGTCCCGCCGAGCGTGTAAGCAGGCCGGACGATGAGCGGAAAGAGAGGGTTTTCAGCTACAATGGCCTTCAGGTCATCGACGTTTTCTACTATCCAGCTGTCCGGCACGGGTTCGTCTATTCTGTGCATAAGCTGGCGGAACTCTTCCCTGTCTTCAGCCATCTGAATGGCGGAAAGCGGAGTTCCGAGGAGCTGCACGTTATATTTTTCCAGCACCCCCTGGTTGGCAAGCCGGGTAGCAAGGTTTAGGCCTGTCTGGCCGCCGAGTGTGGGCAAAAGTCCGTCAGGCCGCTCCTGCTCGATGATCTTCGTGGCGAACTCGACGTTCAGCGGCTCGATGTAGACCTTGTCGGCGATCTCCGTATCGGTCATAATCGTAGCCGGGTTCGAGTTCATCAAAACGACCTCGATGCCCTCTTCCCTGAGCGCCGTACAGGCCTGGGTCCCGGCGTAGTCGAACTCCGCTGCCTGACCGATCACAATCGGTCCCGACCCGATGACCATAACCTTTTTTATATTATCACTCTTTGGCATTGTTACTCCTTAGACAAGGTTTCTTCTCACGAAAGCACGAAAGGGTGAAAGGAAGGAAAGGGAATATAGCACGTCACCCTGAACTATGGAGTTTCAGGTTATACCTGAAACTCGCCCGGAAGATTTTCGGCTATAGCCGAAAATCCATAGATTCAGGGTCCATTTTATTCCTGGATGCTGAGTCAAGCTCGGCATGACGTTGTGGTAGTCCAAAGACATACCCTATGCTTCGGGACCGATTTTCGTCTTACCACATGAAGAAGCACAAGTCTTCCCCATTCCATCTATCCCTATTTCGTGTTTTCCTAATTTCGTGCTTTCGGGTAGTGGATTTATGACACTTGGCGCCTTGCCGGTTAGGGCAGAAATTGTCCACCGAAAGGGCTGCAATTACACTCACTTGATGAGTCACCAAGTTATACAAGCCCACTACCTGCTTTCGTGAT
>JBDKUN010000016.1:0-36431 GCA_039679675.1 Armatimonadota bacterium | reverse complement strand
CAATGCGGATAATGCGCACTATAATCAAGGATTGGGGCACTCTCCTCCTATGCTTCTGACCATATGATGGTCCAGTCCCGAATTGAGAGGCTCCAAAGACGCGAGGATAAGCTGCGCATACAAAGCGTCAATAGGGAATTCGCTCAAACTGCAACTATTATACATATAGACGCAGGGGGTACTTGACGCCATTTCTATAGGGAAGCATATGACACTTCCGCCATTTCCTAAATCCCAGATCCTCAAACCCTCAATTCTTCCTCCAATCTTGACGCAGGTTCACGGGGTGGATAAAAAAGATCCTGAAGCATAGGAAAACTGGTGTAGTGGCCGTCCTACGTGGAGGACATCTGGGCCTAAGGACACGGACATTATGAGCGCTATTGAAGATCGCATAGTTCTCAATATATCAGAACGGCTAGGGTGGTTAGGTATAGTGCTCAGCGTGGTAGTCGCCTGTGCAACAGCTGTGGGATTTCTAATCACGAAGTGGTGGGCATGTGGTGCGCTAGGCCTCTTATTCGCCGCAGAGCTGTTCTGGATTGGTGCGTCGGAAATATGGCGGCGATATCTATTTGTGTCCGAGGACGGTTTGTGTGTAACCCGCCCGATTGGGAAGACTTACATAGGCTGGGGAGAGATAAGCCGCATTCGGGTCTCTCGAAACCGCGTTGACCAATGTATAAAAAGTATCAGTATAATTGCTATTAAACCGAGCCGTTCTCCAATAGCAAACAAATTGCAAGGCGGGCAAGTAAAGGCAATCGTAATATCAGGTAGCGCACCAGATATTGAATATGCAATCAACATATTGGGGAAACACGTGCCAAATGCTATCCAAGAAACGCACCTGTCTTGACGCAGGTCGCTCCTCGGGTTAAAATTGATCTACTGAAGTCACGCCGCGGGCTTAATAACCCGCGGCTTTTTAGCGTAAAATGGCAGTCATTACAGTCTCCAACTTAAAAAAGTCCTTCGGGCCAAGAGAGCTCTTCTCTGATGTATCGTTTTTCATCAACGAGAAAGAGCGGGTTGCGCTCGTCGGAGACAATGGGACCGGCAAAACCACGCTTCTCAGGATCATCTGCGGTGAAAGTGATGCTGATTCGGGCAACATAGGGAAAGAACCGGGCATGACAGTCGGCTATCTGCCGCAGGAAGTCGATCTACCGGGCACTTCGCAGCTGCAGATCGTAGTCATGGGTGTCACGCCGGAACTGCTCGACGCTGCCTCAACGCTTGCCGATATAGAGTCCCGTCTTTCCCATACAACATCCGAGAAGGAATCTCAGGAACTCGGCAGCAAATACGCGGAGATCAGCCACAGGTTCGATACCCTGCACGGATTTGATTACCAAATTAAGGCGAAAAGCATACTTCTTGGCCTCGGTTTCACCGAATCAGACCTGGACAGGCCTGTACACACCCTTAGCGGCGGGCAGAAGATGCGGGTGGCGCTTGCGCGGCTGCTGCTTCTCTCACCGGACATGCTTCTTCTGGACGAACCGACTAACCATCTGGATATTCAGGCTTGTGAGTGGCTCCAATCGTTCATCAATGACAAATTTCCTGGCGCAGTACTCGTCGTCAGCCATGACAGGTATTTTCTGGATAGAGTTGTAAGCAAAGTAGTCGAAATCGAGTTCGGAACAACCGTTACCTATACCGGAAACTACTCCGCATTTGCCGTGCAAAAGGCCGAGCGGATCGAGGAGCAGCGGAAACAGTATAAACTCCAGCAAAAAGAGATCACACGGATAGAATCAGCCATCCAGACGCTCTTCAGCAACCGAAAGTTCAGCCGGAGAGACAACAAGGTAAAGCAGCTCAACCGGATCGAGCGGGTACACAAGCCCGGCGAGCGGATGACCATCAAGACCAACCTGACCCCTGCCGGACGAAGCGGGCTGGATGTCGTACGCATCAAAAAACTCAGCAAGAACTATCCCAATAAACCACTTTTCAGCGAAATGGACTTCGTGGTCGAGCGCGGGCGCAAAATCGGGATAGTCGGGCCGAACGGGAGCGGCAAAACGACTCTTCTCAAGATTTTAGCAGATAAACTGCAGGCAGATGACGGCGTTGTCGAGTTCGGGCACAATGTACAGCCGGTTTACTTCGCCCAGGAGTTCGATCATCTTGTGCCGGAGCGGACCGTAATTGAAGAGCTCCTGGCGGACGCCGATCTGACATCAAGTCAAGCTCGCGACCTCCTGGCGCAGTTTCTGTTTATGGGTGACGATGCCTTCAAGAGGGTAAATGTACTTTCCGGCGGGGAAATGTGCAGGCTGGCGCTCGCGAAAATCCTTGCGAACCATCCGAACTTATTGATTCTGGACGAGCCGACGAACCACCTGGATATACGCTCGCGTGAAGCGCTAGAAGAGGCACTAAAATCATTCAACGGCACTATACTGACAGCTTCGCATGACAGGTATCTTCTGGATGCCATCGCGACGGATATAATCGAGATCAAAGACGGCTCATGGGAGAGGTATCTAGGTAACTATTCGGACTATCGGGAGAAGACGCAGCCTGCTGAAGAGCATTCCCCCACCCCGGCTGCTGTCAAAAAGCAGGTTGCAGCACCAAGGCGTTCAGCCGGTTCCCAGCTCAGGGTAAAAGAGCGGCAGTTAAAGGAGCTCTCGAAGCGGCAAAAGGAGCTTGAGCATGGCATCGAGCAGGTTGAAGGTCGCATGGGTGAGCTTACGGAGGCTCTCGCCGATGAAGAAACCTACCGAAACGGCACTGCGGGCGAGCTCACGAAGGAATATGATGGGCTTGCGGCTAAATTGGATACTTTCTACAGAGAGTGGGAAACAACATGCAGCCAGGTGGCTGAACTGGAAGACGAGATTGCAAGCCAGTTGGAAGGGAGCAGAGAATGAAGAAGATCAAACCGGAAGAACTGAAGGACAACGTTTTCAAACTTATCGGCTCAGATTGGATGCTCATCACGGCAGGAACACCCAATTCATACAATACCATGACGGCCAGTTGGGGCGGCTTCGGTGTGCTCTGGAATAAGGACGTCTGCTTCTGCGTCATCCGCCCGACGAGATACACCCGCGAGTTTGTGGAGAAAGCCGGGAACTTCACCCTCTCGTTTTTCGACGAAAAGTATCGAGACGCGCTTTCATTCTGCGGCGCGAACTCAGGCAAGGATGTAGACAAAGCGGCTGAAACAGGGCTTACTCCGGCAGCCGGAAGCACGCCGGGAACCACATGCTTTGCCGAAGCAAGACTTGTGATCGAGTGCGAGAAGCTCTACTTCCAAGACATAGACCCGAAAAACTTCATTGACCCGTCAATTGAGAAAAACTACCCGGAGAAAGATTACCACAGGATGTATATCGGCGAAATCATTGAGTGCAGGGTAAGTGAGTAGTATTAATTAGCTGCGGGAACGAGGCAATCCCATCGTTCACGCAGTGTAAAAAACTATTCTAAAGAGTCTTAGCTGAAACGATATTTATCAATCCCAATCCAACTGTGGTGTCGTCCCGTTTGCGATATGCTTTTTTACTTTTGCAATGATGTCTGATACTACAGCCTTATCTTTTAGGATATCAGTTGCCAGTTTCTGTAGTTCTTCAGTATTATATGGCTTTTGAGTGTAGTAATACTCGATATTATATCTAATCTGTAGTTTCAGGCTCACCAAATACTCTTTATGGGATAGTTCATCTTGGTAGTCGCCTACCCGTTTTTCGTAGATTCTATTTGCCTCTTGAAGCCTGGTATACTCATCAGGATCAAATCCATCTCGACTCGCAAATATAAACCTGTCATAATCACTACGGCTAAACCCCTTGAATACTTCATTCCATATCTCATCATATGGAACAGGCTTGAGCAGGGACTTTTTATCAGGTATGCCGTTATCCAACAGCATCCTATAGGCTTTCAGTTTTGGCACTACCACTGACTTCCTACCGATAGGATCTATAGTATCCTGCCCAGTATGAGAGTCACGGTTACTCAATATATCAGACATTACATCATAGATGTAGCATTTATACCACATATTACAAGGTCGGTCAGGACAATCCAAAGCCCCATTGCAGTATTCCAAATATTCCTTTTCGGTTCCCCTTTTCTTTCTATCATACTGAGACCAACAATCTCTCACAAGCATATAATAGATGAATGACTTCACATCAGGAGACTCATACTCATCTAAAAGCCCTAAGATATTCATCTTGAACTCCTGCATTTCAGCCTCATTGCAATCAGCTTTAGGGCGCATCTTAAATATCTGTGTGCTTATTTCACTTATTGAGTTCTGCCCATAACTGATTCCTGTGATGCCTATAAATATGATTCCTAGAGCTACTGCCGTAATGAAAAACCTAAGATGTATTCTCATATCTTTCACCTCAAACCATCTATTCTAAAGAGTCTTAGCTGAAACGATATTTATCAATCCAAATCCGACTGCGGTGTCGTCCCGTTTGCGATATGCTTTTTCACTTCTGCAACGATGCCCGATACTACAGCTTTATCTTTTAGGATATCAGTTGCCAGTTTCTGTAGTTCTTCAGTGTTATATGGCTTTCGAGTGTAGTAATCCTCGATATCATATATAGCCCATTTCTTATTACGCACCAAATATTCCCTAGAATATAAGCCAAGTATGCAGACATTTATACGCTCTCGATAGATTCTATCTGCTTCTTTTATCTTCTCATACTTACCAGGCTCCCCTTCAAACTCAGAAGGTATCGCAAACATAGAAAACCTGTTGTAATCACTGCGGCTAATCCCCTTGAATACCTCGTTCCATATCTCATCATATGGAATAGGCTCAAGAAGTTCCTTGCTATCCGGTATGTTGTTGTCTAAAAGCATCTTAAGCTCTTGTAATAGTGGCACTACCGCTGATTTCCTGCCGGCAGCATCAGTACATCCGGAGCCAGTTGGTGTTGTAAGCGAATCCATACGATACAAGATGTCAGACATTTTCCAATATATACCGCACTTATCTCTCATATCATCATAATAGATGTCAGGACTAATATCAGGACTAATCTCTGCCTTACAAGCAAAATATTTTTTGCAATATTCCAGATACTCCTTTTCTTTTCCTTTTTTCTTACTATCGTACCGCATCCAACAACGTATCAGTCTATCGTATATGATTGCCTCTTCTTGGGGGGTCTTGTACTCATCCAGAAGCTCATGAAGCTTTGCTTTATACTCTTCAATTTCGTTCTCGGAGCAATTCTTCTTCAAGTGCAAGCTTCCAATCTTCTCTTGTAAAGAATCCTGTCCGTAGCAAATGCCTGTAAGCATAACGCCTGTGACTACTGCCGTAATGAAAAACCTAAGACGTATTCTCATATCTTTCACCTCATGATCGTCCGGGAAATCCTGCACATATCCATCTATACCAGCTAGAAATATGGGAAATATGGAGCAAGTACGGACTCCCTGCCCCATCAAGTATCATGCCCGTCTTTCAGTTAATGACACTGCCGCCGGTCTTCGCTTTCTGATCTTCCTGAATGAAGCTCATCGCGGACTTGAGTCCCTGCCGCCAGTCCCACCCCTGCAGGATCATCACGCTCTGGCCCATACCCTGCTCTGGATCGATTTTCGACCAGGCCGTCCAGGTTGCATTTTCCAGTTTTAGCTGGCGAATGAAACCTATAACCTTGTAACTGGAAATATCACCCTTTGACTCTCGCTCTGCCCACTTGATAACGGACGGGATGAACTTGAAATTACCCGCTCCGGCAAACTGAACATCCTTCAGGTTAGAAGGCAGCTTGAGGTCGGTCTTGACAGTGCTCGTAATCCAGGTGGGATGGGTGCCGAACACCAGCCACTTGTCTTTTGATCCCAGGCAAGGCAGCACATGGACATTTGTCTCATCCACTTTTGCATCCGTAAATGTTGCCAGTCCCGCGTTCTGCGATGTTTTCGCGCCATTACCCTCAATAAACGATACCAACTCTTTAACTGAAGCCTTAGAGCTTACTTTATCCTTCGTCTCGCCCACTACAACCGCGCCGAAACCGTCTCCGTCGCGATAAGTGAGGGCTGCGGCGCATTCGCCGGTGCAGCGATGGAGTGTGTCGAAGACCGGCTGTGCCTCAGCAAAGCTCTGCTCCATCATCATTCGGACTTGAGAATTACCGAACATATCGAGCAGGCCTTTTCGAAGATTATCTACTATATATCCGGGGTTGGATGTCACCACCACGGCAAAAGTGCCGTCAGGTAACTGCTTTACGGACCGGCCATCGATACTGCCCATCTTGCCTTTGACCTCGCGGAGCGCCTTCTTCGCTTCCTCGCTCTTTGCAACGGAAACAGTGTCTACCCTGAGCGATCCATCACCTTCCGTAAACGCGCAGACTATCAGATTCCTGGCGGACTCCGGGATGCGAACCGACCCGGTAGGATCAGCTTGCGAGACATTTTTCATAATGGCATCGGTATTATATGCAATACGAACGACGGAATCTTCCGGCAGCGCCTCAAGTGCACGTGCCCAGACAGGATCGCTCTTGATCGAAGGTTTACGTCCCTTCCACACATCTACTACTGCCTGCGCAGAACCGGGTCCGATTCCGCAGACGACATATCCTCTTATTATCGCAACGGTCACAGGTGAGATCTGGCCTGAAATGTCCAACTGGCGCATTTTGACGCCATCGTATTCAACCTTTTTCCACTGCATGCCTGTGTCGCGTTCCGCGCGGGCGCTCAGCTTGTCAAGGCATCTTTTAAAAGCATCATCGTCCCGAATTTCAGCGATTACAGCGAAACTGGGGCTATTCGGCTTTACTTCGAGAACGGCAAAAGTCATCCGGCCCATCCACGGGGTCAAGTCTTTCTCGAATGTCAGCCCAAGCTCCTTCTCAATCTGCTTCATGCCTTTCTGCACTTCAGGGACCATCCTGACATCCTCAGCCGCTTCCCACCACCAGGATGCGTCACTCGATACGAACATCGGACAGCTTTCAGGTATCATCGCATCCATTTCAGGACTGCGGCTTAACTTGTAATAACCGATAGCAACAGCACCAGCGAGGATCAAGAGCAGTGCGACGGCTACCTTCAGCCGGTTTCGCGGGCGGCGTTTCTTATATACTGTCTCTTTGCCTGCAGCGGAACAGCAACATGGCTCACTTGCGCCTGCAACATCGGTACTGCATTCGTCTTCCGGTTTGCATGTGTCGACCGGCCCGGCGTCCGCCCCACAATAGGGGCAGTGAAGTGTGTCGTCGGTAAACTCCTTACCACACTGCGGACATATCATTCTGGTACACCTCCAAAGGTATAATTGGTGCGCCTGCGGCACTCAATGTTCGGAATACAGCGGCAGACAATCATTATGAAACCGTTCGACATTCGCCACGAATCTTCCTTCTGTTTCATTGTCAAGAACCAGCAAATTCAACATACGCTCGCAATTTCGAGCAATCAACAGAATATGGAATAAGATCTTTGTGGACTATGCTGGAAAGGGATGATCGAATAATGAATACAAAATATGCTGTTTATCTGATGCTGCTTCTTACTGTCGGGGTATTTCTCGGAATGGCGGTTATGAATCTCAACCATACACAGGCAGACTCACAGACACAGGCCGAGCGGCTCCAAGCGCTTGAAAGATCATCGGCGATAACATCACCCGCTGCAAAGAACTTCATCAAACGCGAAACCGCCCACCGAAGCGATACGAGCGATGTGCTCGACCAAAACAATTAATGAGAGACTTATGAAATTATCGACTGGACACGCCCAACCTTTCCGTCCGTCAGCATCACCTTGATCCCATGAGGATGCGCGGGACTTTTGGTAAGGATACGGGCAACCGTGCCTTCCGTCAGCTTACCTGTGGGCTGGTTCTGCTTCTCGACTATACAGACCGAAAGCCCCGGCCTTATTTCATCTCTTCGTGGTACCGCCATTTTGCAAATCCCTTTCTCTTCCTGTTCTCCATAATAATACAGTATCTTTACCCTCACATAAAAGAGCGAAGGTCAAACGCATCTAAATGAGGGAATTTCTTTGGAGTGCGGAAGCGTCAGCTTCCGCTTTTCTATCGGCATCCACTATCCGTCATTTTGAAACGCGAATTACGCGGATTTAACGGATTTCACGAATGGTAGAGACTTAAAGCATCTACTTTTAAGCACCAATTTTGGAAGCTTGCTTCGGACCGCTTGCTGCCGAAGCCGACGCCGTAGGTGTCGAGAATTTAACAATGCTTCGCGATTTAGAATCTTTGATACCGCTTCGAAATAAGATGTATGAGCCCTGTAAAAGAGCAAAGACGAGGAACTTGAAGCCTGATTGTTCACGTATAATAAACAAAATGCCTGAGCTGCAGTCGATCTTTCGAAAAGGAGCTTACTGATGAGAAAATGGCTGGTTCCGCTGATCATATCTATTACAGCTACCGCTGTATGGTGGACACATGCTGCTCTGACCGATATGAATTCTCCCTGCGGAAGTCGGTTGGATGACGCAATGTGGGTTTTTACGTCTGTCGCCAAGTATATCGTCCTCCTCAGCATCCCATTCGCGCTGAACAGGGTATTCCGCCACTGCGATGGCAATAAAGAAAGATCAGTGAAGGCTTCTATTGTGTGGGGGCTGACCGGGCTTATGCTGCTTACGGTATTGTCCTTACTTCGAAGCTCAATGGCAAACTTTCTGAATAATGATGCGATTAAATTCTTCCCTATTACCGAAGTGGGTCCCAAGCAATCAAGCCAATTTTTGACCCCACTGCTTCCAGATGCAATAGCCCGCCGGCAGAATGGCAGTATATTCGTCACTGAAGCTATTACTATAGTCCTTTGTGCGGTGGTGTGCGGAGTAATCGCCTACAGAAGCAGGCTTTTCGGAAGAATATGGCCCGGAATTACCGCTGCTGCAGTATTGGCTGTGGTTATTACAATAGCTAATTTCGGATTCAGGCTGCTGGTCCTGGACTACGATATATTCATGGCGGGGACGCTTTTGCCGTCTATCACATTGGAGTTTTTCAGCCCCATAGCAACAGACCCCGCGACGGAAATCTCGCTCCTCGCCTGTCTATGTCTGATCTTATCATCGTTTTTCATGGACCTGAAGTGGTCTAGGGGAAAAACCGTTATCAGCAGCTAATTTGACCGTAGCCGCACCTCATGCTATAATTAAAGCGTCATAATTCAAGCAAACAACAGCGGCCGGGTTCGCAAGTGGAGCTTGGCCGTTTTTTGCGTCTACGAGAAGAACATTGGGCATAGCAGAAGAAAATATCAATTCGTTCCCGGCATACAGCCATAACAATATCCGCAACATTGCGATCATAGCGCACGTAGATCACGGGAAAACGACACTCGTCGATGTCATCCTGCGCCAAAGCGGCACATTCCGCAGCAATCAGGTAGTCGCTGAACGCGTAATGGACTCAAACGATCTTGAGAGAGAGAAAGGTATAACCATTCTCTCGAAAGTAACAGCAGTCCACTACAAGGGCACGAAGATCAACATTGTCGACACCCCCGGCCACTCGGACTTCGGAGGTGAAGTCGAGCGGATTCTTCGTTCGGTAGACGGCGTTCTGCTCCTGGTCGATGCATGCGAAGGCCCAATGCCCCAGACCCGGTTCGTTCTCAAAAAAGCTCTTGAACAAAAGCTCAAGCCGATTGTGGTCATCAACAAAATCGACCGCCCCGGCGCACGGCCCTGGGAAGTCGTAGACGAAGTATTAGATCTTTTCATCGAGCTTGGGTGCGATGAGTCTCAGCTCGAATTTCCATATCTTTTCGCCTCCGGTGTGGAGGGCTATGCCGTCCTCGACCCGGCAGATAAACCGAAAGACATCGATCCTCTCTTTAAGATGATCCTCAAGCATGTGCCGCCGCCTATGGTCGAGCCGGACAAACCGTTCCAGCTCCAGGTTACCAGCTTGGACTACGACGATCACCTCGGCAGGATGTTCGGAGGAAAGATCCTCCGCGGATCAGTGTCAAAGGGTGAGACGGTGGCCATCATAAAGCGCGATGGCACTCAGAACACTTTTGCCGTAACGAGGGTCTTCATCTATGATGGATTGAAGAGAATCGAAGTCGAAGAAGCCGGAGCCGGCGAAATTGTACTTCTGGCCGGCTGCGATGAAGTCCAGATCGGCGAAACAATAGCCGATGCGGAGCAACCAGAAGCTCTCGACCTTATTCACATAGATGAGCCGACTGTTTCTATGGATTTTATAGTGAATAACAGCCCCTGGGCCGGCAAGAGCGGTAAGTATGTCACCATGCGGAACATCTCCAACAGGCTGAAACGAGAGGTCAAGACGAACGTCAGCCTTCGGGTTGCACCGACCGATAGCCCTGATGCCCTGCGTGTATCTGGGCGCGGTGAGCTCCAGCTCGCTATTCTGCTTGAGACTATGCGCCGCGAGAGCTACGAAGTCGCTGTCAGCAAGCCCAAGGCCATTACAAAGAAGATCAATGGAGTCCTCTGCGAGCCTATCGAAGAGCTCACTATTGACATTAACGACGATGCGGTAGGGATCATCATCCAGGAAGTTTCCGCGCGTAAGGGCGAAATTGTCTCGATGAGCAAAGATGAAGTCGGGACAAACCGCATTATCTTCGAGGTACCGACCCGTGGGCTCATCGGCCTTCGGACGGATTTTCTGACCTGGACAAAGGGGCTTGGGCTGATGTCGAGGCTTTTCAAAGAGTACGGGCCGTACCGAGGAGAGATCACCACCCGGACACATGGCAGCCTGATTGCCAAAGAGACTGGGCGTGCCACAGCTTATGCTATCGCCCCGCTGCAGGAGAGAGCGACGTTCTTTGTTGCGCCAGGAGACGAGGTCTATGAAGGCCAGATCGTCGGCGAGAACTCCCGCTCTGAGGATATGGTCGTAAACATTACGAAGGCGAAGAACAAGACAAATATGCGTTCTTCCACGGAAGATGCGACGGTGCTCATTACCCCGCCGAAACAGTTCATGCTCGAGCAGGCGCTGTCGTTCATCGGTGAGGACGAGCTTCTGGAAGTCACGCCGGATGCGCTTAGGTTCCGCAAGCGAATTCTTGGCAAACTGGACAGAAGACTGGCCGACCGCCGGGCGTCCTGGACTGACTGAAACGCAGATTTAAAAGATTTCACAGATATGATGGTCCTGAATTCATGAATCCAGGACCATTTTTATTCATTTTCCAATCCATTACACCGATCTCTCATATGCATAGATAGTGACTGCCGATAGAAAAGCGGTGCCAAGCCACCGCACTCCATATTTTTGTTCCCTCCTCCATTAATTTCACAGATACTTCCCCTATTGGGAACTACTCAGCCGACAGTTTGCGTCTTCATTATAGTACATATATATCATACTTATTGCAGGAGGCATTATTTGTTCAGGGATAGATCAGCTAAGTTCAGTATGTCACTCTTCGCCGTCTTATTTGCATTGGGAATGGTTTTCGCGACATCAGTTATCGCATCAGCAGCCGACTCAAGGCAATTTCTCAAGGGGCTCGTCGGGGACTGGATAGGGACCTGCGAGCAAAGCACAGACGGCAAAACAGCCGAAAACAAGTATTTCCACGCAAATATCAAACAGCTAGACAGCAATACATACGCAGGCAAGTTCGATTATTACAGAAACACTCCCAACGGGCCGCTTAACATCGGCCAGTCCGGCGTCAAGTTTGAAATCGGGCCTGATGGCGCGGCAAAAGGCACGATCACCGGAAAAGGAGTAGTCCTTGTCGAAAAGAAACCCAAAAATCAGGAACACGAGCTCGTCGAAGTCCTGACATGCGCAGAAAACGGCCTTCGCGGTACGGGCGGCGGTAAACTGAGCGTAGACGGAATGCCGTTCGGTATCGGTAAAAACGGCAAAGTCCAGAGCGCGACTAGTTCATGGTCACTAAATAGCGGCGTCCTGACCATTGATCAAAAGATAAAAGTCGGATTCCGAGCGCTGGTATTCAATAAAAGCTTCACCATTGCGGCGCATTTCACAGCTAAAAAGGGAACGAATGTCGCAAGCCTGATGCCGAAGACCTATGCCACGCCCACCGGTGCCGGTCATTAGCCTTTTAATCAATATGTGGATCGAATGATGGGTATAATTTTGTGTAGACATCATAATTACGCGTAATTGGAATATAACTATGAGGACCAAAATTATAAAAACCGACGAGGAGTGGCGAAGAGAGCTCACTCCTGAGCAATATAGAATAACACGTCAAAAGGGCACTGAACCTGCAGGGACAGGTAAATATCTGCATGAGAAACGAAGAGGCATCTACCGTTGCGTCAACTGCGGGCAACCTCTGTTCAGTTCGGATGCCAAATACGATTCCGGTTCGGGATGGCCGAGCTTCACACAGCCGATTGACCCGGAGAATGTCGAAGAGGCTATAGATACGCAGCGTGGAATGGTCCGCACAGAAGTGCTCTGCAGCCGGTGCGATGCACATCTCGGCCATGTGTTCACGGATGGGCCACAACCGACCGGGCTTAGATACTGCATCGATTCAGGAGCGATGGACTTCGTGCCGGAAGAGCAGAATTCGGAGCAAAATAAGAAATAATACGCAGGGTGCGGTCTCGAAAGATCGCACCCTATTAGCTACTTATTTGACGTCCTTGATCAAGACCTGTATGGCCTTGTCCAACTGGGGATCACGGCCTGCAAGCCAATCCTCGTCCGTGAGCGGAACGATGTAATCAGGCTTCTCGCCCATGTTCTCCTGCGGTGTTCCGTCGAGCCTGTAGACACCCATCATCGGCATCCTTGCACTCGTTCCATCCACCAACGGCAGATCAAGTGTGGATATAACATAACCAGGGGTCGGCATACCCACCAGTTTCGCAAGCCCTCTTTCCCTCATGGCGTAAGGGAACATCTCTGCGTTGGACTTGCTGTCTTCGTTCATTAACACGACAATCGGAAGCTCCCAGGATCTCTCCGGCATCACTTCCGGCTTACTGTCACGCGAACAATGGATTCCGTGCGGTTTTCTTTCCAGCCAATCGACAAGCGTATCGGATATATTTCCGCCGCCATTGTTCCGAACGTCGATGATCATTGCCTTTTTGCCCAGCGAATACTCGTAGACTTCCCTCTCGAACCGGGCCTGGTCCGGTCCCATCATATAGTTTATGTGAACATAGCCGATGGTACCGTTGCTTTTCGATTCAACATACTTGCGCATCCGGTCTACACGGTTTTTGTAAAGCAGGGTAAACCACTCATTCCAGGTCATACATGTGTAACGGACTGTCCGCGCTCCCTCTTTCTTGGGTACCGAGTTCACGAGGAATTCCATCGGCCTGTCCCATTTGTTATTGAGCGCTTTGAACAAGTACTCATCGAGCGATACATCCTGGCCGTTTATAGCCATTATGTATTCGCCGGGCTTGATCCGGGTCTTTTCAAACGACGCCGGAGCGCCGTCAGGAACACTGGCTACCCGGATTCCGGGACCGCCGTAGCTGTAGTCGAACATAAAGCCAAAAATTGGAGTCGAAGGGCTCGGATTGCCGCCCGGAGCTGCCGATATTTCGGAATGTGACGCATCAAGTTCACCGACCATCATGTTAAGGAGCGTCGAAAACTCCTCGCGAGTCCCGACTGAGTCCAGAAGCGGCTCATACCTCTCCTTGATGGCGTTCCAGTCCCGGCCATGCATATTGGGATCGTAAAATGCCCTGTTATATGACCTCCAGAACTGGTTGAATGCGGCTTTTCGCTCCGCGCGGACATCTCTCTCCCAGTCCGCCCTAAAGTCGATCTTCGACATCGCCCCGTCTTCCGGCCGGACTGTTTGAAGCTCGCCGTTGCGGACAACAGCCCACTTCTTGCCATCTCCCAGAACACGGAATATGGAACAACCGCCGCCGGTCGTAACACGCTTCGTCTCCTTACCATCATAAGTCACACACCAGACATCACCACCTGATATAAAAGCTATCCTGCCGTCCGGTGTTACTGTAATATCGCTTTCCGGAGCCTGAGAAGACAGCTTTCTAATCCTCCTGTCAGCACCGTCGAAGTCGATGGTAACTTTCACGGGATCCTTGGGCTTCTCGAACTTGACATCTATATCGGATGTGCGTGCAGGCTCTTTGGTCAGAGGAAGAACATAAAGCCCGTCGCCGCCGCGGTCGCTCACAAAGAACATATATTTGCCGTCGGGCGACCATGTCGGCAGGCCATGAAATGCATTCAACTGCGTGACATTTACAGATTTGCCACCCGCTGCAGGTACGACCCAGATATTCCACGCGCCGTTATCCTCATCTCGGTTGTAAGCGATCCATTTTGCATCCGGCGACCAGCTTACATTGCCTCCGCCCTGCCCGTACCTTTGTATTGCCGGCAGGTCTACGATCTTCCGGGTCTTGCCTGTCGCAAGAGTCATTACATAAAGCCCGCCTTCAGGTCCGGCTACCCAGAATGCCAGTTCGCTGCCGTCAGGAGATGTGTGAAGACCGGTAACATCTTCGGTCCTGTTCCAGAGCGGTTTCACCGCAAGGGTTTCGACATCCAGCTCATAGATTCGGACATTAGACTCACGGTCGGACGAGAAATAGATCTTCTTACCGTCATTGGACCACATAAAATCCGAATCATCCCCAGCCCAGTCCGTGAGCCGTCTGGCAATCTCCGCCGACTTACGCTCGACACCGCTTGGCTTATCGATCAGCACCGTCCATATCTCACCGTGCAGGCCGAAAGCGAACGTCTTGCCGTCCGGTGAAGGCTCTGCCTCCTCCACGCCTGAAGTAAGCGTCTGCATCCTCACGGAGTTCTGCGTCTCATCTTCAGAAGCATAAAGGACTATCTTTTTCGGCTGTTTCTTGCCCGACCGCATCATCCAGAGGTCATGCTCGTATTCGAAGACAATGTCGCCGGTGCGCATCGCCACGGCAGGACACCTCACCGATCCGCCGATGAATGAAGTAATCTGGCGGCCTTTTCCGTTCAGGTCCAGCACCCACAGGTTCGGGGTACGGGCCGAGGTGTCCGTAAACTTGCCGATGGATTGGCCTATCTTGCAGGTTGAAGGAGTTTTGTCACCGACAGTTACCATAAGTATCTGTTTTCCGCCTGGAAGGAACTGGGGCCACAGGTGCTGGCGCTCGTCGCCGGTAATCGTGCGGGAAACACCCTTTTTCGTGTCTAGAACGCTGATCTCGGCAGCGCCGGAACCCATATATCTGGGCCGGGTCCAGGGAAAGCCGTCTCTGACGTAAACCAGCATGCTTCCGTCAGGCGAGTAGCTGGCAGAGTTGATAAATGCGTAATCTTCTATTACCTTGTGGATGCGAAGTGTTTGCACATCCAAGCTGTAGAGAATATAGTCTTCAGTATCGATCTTGGTGCAGTAGAGAATTTGCTTTCCATCCGGGGACCAGGAACTGGGAATCTCCCCGTTCGAGTGATAAGTCAACTGCTGAACGGTTCCGCCCATCGCAGGAACCACGAACATGTCCCAATTGCCATTGCGCAGGCTTGCGAATGCGACCCAGTTGCCGTCCGGCGAGAACCTGGGATAAGCATCTAGTTCGGTATTGCGAGTAAGCGCTGTAGCGTTTCTCCCGTTTGAGTCCGCTATCCAAACATCGCCTCTGTAAACGAAGGCGATTTTCTTCCCATCCGGGCTGATAGACGGCATTCTGGCGCCTATTATAGGATTAGGCTTGGGAACCGGAAGCTGCGCCGATGCAGTGATTCCCAGGCTGATGATAAGAGCCAGTGTGATCAAGGCAATCTTTCTTGCCATACAGATATAATTTCCTCCATTACTCCAAACTTCTTTTTAACATTACATATTAGACGCAATTTCAACGGTAGTATAGCTCAGCAGCAAGGCAGCTTACAAGCTGTATGATATGAAACGCCGAAGGGTATATGGAAAGAAAAATCGAACAGATTATCAATGAGAGCAATCATTGCAGTAATCATGATCCTGATACCGGCTATCACAACATCAAAAGGCGTTACGGCAACAGAAAAACCCGTTTATTCCGCCGGAGATGGCGGTGTGGAAGCTATTGCCGTCTCAACAAACGCTATCGATATCTACCTGCCTATCGAACATGGCACAGTCACCATCTTAAGAGACGGCCTGCCTCTGAAAAATGTTACAACCGGAGACCGAAAATATCGCGACCAGGGGCTTAACGCCGGTACTACCTACACTTACACAGTCGCCGGGCTGAGCGAAAGTCCCATTACCGTTTCTGAGCAGACATTCCCGATGTTTCAACCGTCGGCGGTCTATCAGGTCGTAATTGTCGGAGCTACAGCGGCGGGAACTGCGGCAGCTGTATCGGCAGCGAGGCTTGGAGCAGACGTTGCGCTTGTCGAAGAAACAAACCGCGCTGGAGGAATGGCCGCAAACGGGCTCAGCTCTACCGATATTCGAGATATTTCAAAATCGAACGGCTTCTTCGAGGAGTTCAGAAGCCGTGTAGCATCATACTATGGAAGCGGAAATGGGCTTCGGTATGAGCCGCGCATCGCAAACGCGGTCATGAAGTCGATGATCTACGGTGAAAAGCATATCACGTTCTTCAGAAGGACTCGCGCGACCGGAATCATAAGGCAGGGGCCGCGCACCGCAGGAGTGCAGGTAACAAACCTCGATACGGGTGAAGTCGGAGAGCTTTACGGACAGATAGTGATAGATGCGACTGTCGAAGCAGATGTCGCAGATGCCGCTGGTGTCAGGTTCCGCATCCCAAGAGAGGCGCGAAGCAAGAAAGAACCCCACGCGGGATATATCTATTATGACGACACGACCGGCGAAATCCTCCCAGGCAGCACCGGAGAAGCCGACGAACGCATCCAGAGCTATGCTTACCTCATAACCGTAAAAGATTATGGCGAAGGCGCAGACAAGAGCATCCCTGAGCCGCCTGATTACAACCCGGAGGACTACCGCTACTCCCCTCCCTGGAAGGAGTCCTGGGCGTTTACGTCGGGCAGGCTGCCGAACGGTAAGTTCGAGATAAACCAGCACCCATGGGGCACCGATTTGTCAGAGATCAACTATGATTATCTATATGCAAGCTCTGAAAGGCGCGCAGAAATAGATTTGCTATACCGCTGGAGGGCACTCGGCTATTTATACTACCTGCAGAACGAGCTGGGGATGAAATCACTCGGACTTGCGGACGACGAGTATCCCGACAACGGCAATTTTCCGCCCACTCTCTACGTGCGGGAAGCGAGACGAATGATCGGGCTGGACTCTATGGATGAAAGCGATGTGACTTTCGCACGAGAACGCAGCTTTGCAGACAGCATCGCCATTGGAGACTACCCGATGGACAGCCATGCGGCTGAGAACCTTACCGATCCAAATGCCCGTCATAAAGGGGAAGGCGAGTTCTGGCTTGCGAACTACACACCATGGTACCGCGTGCCGATTGGGATTATTATTCCCGAAGATACTCCTGGGCTCCTCGTTCTGACTGCCGTTTCGGCTACACATGTGACCTATGGAACGCTCAGGATGGAACCCGTCAGGATGTCTCTAGGCCAGGCAGCCGGAACTTGCGCCGCACTCGCGCTCAGATACAGCACATATCCCGACAGAATGCCCGCAGCAATCATTCAGGACCGGCTCCTCACCCAAAAAGCGTACATTACCTGGTATGAAGATGTAGATAAGAACACCCGGCATTTCCGCGCCATTCAGTTCCTCGGCGTGCGCGGTTTTTTCCCTGAAGAAAGCTTCCGGCCTGAGGATAACCTAACTCAGGAAGAAGCCGCATGGCTTATGGACCGGCTGGTGAAGGTCGAAACATCCGGCCCCACGGCAAATAGTGAGACCGCACCTCCACAGGGCGGAAACCCTATCACCCGGACTGAGTTTGCGCAGCTACTTGTCGATGCAAAGCGGCAGGTGGATGCGAGCTGGGTAATCGCACCTCTTGGAGTATCGCATTACGCAGATTTGCAGGCGGGAAGCCCTGTCTCGGCGCTTGCGGAGACGCTCTATAACCACCGGATCGACACGAGAGGCTGGGCAGGACCGCCTTCAGAAGCCGCTACAGGGCTCTTCTTTAGCCCGGATGCACCGATCACCCGCGCCGACGCCGCGCAGGCCATCTGGCTCGCCCACAGGCCGGTTGCGATGGAGTACAGGGAGAGGTTTTGAATCGCGAAATGCGCGAAGAAATCGACACCTGCGGTGTCGGCTTCGGTGGCAAGCAAGCCGAAGCAAGGTAAAGTTTTGGCATCATCGAGCGTTGTGAAAAGCGCTTCTGCCTTTTTCTGGCTGTGCGGCTGAGATGGCTTCGTTTGAGATACTATTTTGTCTTTAGGACACTGCTTAATGGAACCTTGAGGCTTTGTTTCATTAGCAATGGGAACGGCACGAGTATCTTTGGCTATTGTTACTGAGTCTTTTACCTCCTTATCTACTGTATTGGAGACTATTTTACCTTTCTTAGCCTCAGCGACCGCACTTTCAGGTGTGGGCGTTACTGGTTTACTATTGTTGACATTGATAGGAACGTTTGATGTCATCTGCGCTTTCGTAGCGTATGCACGAGTCTCTCGAAGCGGCTTACGTACAAGCGTAAGGCCATCGCTCCTTATTGCGTTGCAGGTAAAGCCCAGCCCTGCTGCCACTATGACTATACAGCAGGCTCCAGGCAGTAGTTTAGGGAGATTTGACATCGCTCTGGCCCACCGATTCTACATTTCCATAGACAGCAAAGGGGACTGTCGGGACATCTGCCTGGTCCGTCACAAGAATCAATGCATCTATGACTCTGCCTGGTGTCTCTCCGGCGGTTATTCTGTACCTTGTAAGGTAAGTTCCTTTGCCGTCATCAGTCTTGGAGTATTCCAATACCTTCAGGTGATTGCCTGCAACAGAAACATTCTTCAAGTTGAACTTTTCAGGGTGTCTGGGAGTCACCAGCACTGTCTCTTCCATTGTTGTGCCTGCCTTTATAGTCCCTAAGTTGAGTCTCTCCGGGCTGAAGGTAACAATGGGGATGACTTTACCTATGACCATAAGCTCTACAGTGGGTTTGGCGGGATCATTACAGTTGACAGTGACCGGATTTCTGGCTTTAGTTGCTGTAGCCTTAGCCTTAAACTCCACTTCTATGCTGGATGACTCTCCGGGCTCTATTCTTGTTGCAAGAGCCTTCGTAATGGTGCATCCGCAGGAGCCGTTTACGCTCTTTATCACAAGCGGCTCGTCTCCGTTGTTGGTAAAAGGAAAGACCACCTTTACTGTCTTTCCGCCTTCCACCTCACCTATATCCTGCTCTGTCTTATCAAACACTATTGACGGCGCTGCGGACACCGCCACGCAGGCAAAAAGAAATATAACAAGAAAAGCTGATATAGCTAACAGCTTCATCACTTTCACCTTTTCCTCAGTTGCAGAAGCAACAGGACGAAAGATACGTCCTGTTGCCTATTAATTTTGGCAAAATTGGTAGTATCTTCTGGCTCTGTTACTATCAATTTACCTTTAGTATATGTCGTAACTGAATGCTATCTGTTTTTTGGCTCAGGATGACGAGATTCAAAATCCTGCCTTGCTTTCTCAATTACCTCAAATTGTTGCTTGGTGAGCCGTTTTTCATCTTCCAGTGCGGGTCGAACAATTTTTAGCTCAAATACTCCTCTAGAATTAGTATGGAATATCCTTTCAACCAACACATGCCCATCAAACTCCTTTGTAGGACGCCAACCTGTGTCCATTAAAATAGGTATCTCCCATACTTCTCTTATCTCAGGAGTGCCCTTAACTATACTGAATGTTGGTATACCTCGACTTAATGCATTGAATACAGTTCTCATCTGTCCATTGCTGTTTATTTCTATCACCCAATCACCTAATGGGGCTGCACCTGCTTGTCCGACAGCAGCATATAAAACCTTTCGCTGTAAGTCATGATAAACACGTAAATCAACTAACATAAATACTGGTATATCCTTTATTTCGCCTAGTTTACTTAATTGTTTATCAGTCTGATTGTATATATAAGCAGTTAAGACTGGGGCTTCGAATCGATCCTGTATCGAAGCTACCAATATCATGTCAGATTTACCATCTGGTCCCTTACCAATCCAAAAATATTTCTGCAATTCTGATGGTATACTGTTGTTACTGGTTGATATTGCTGAAGATGACGCTGCCAAATATCCACTGTTCAAAACAACCAGAGCACAACAAGTGATTATATGCATAAACCTGACTATGACCTTTATTCTTTCTTGCCTTCTAGTGTCTCTCTGCATTCTTTATATTCATCTCCTTGGATGGAAGTATACAATCTATCCTTTATAGCAGGGTCTAGAGTGTTGTAATTGTGTTTTTTCAATGCGTTGCAAAGTGCACGTGTACCACAACCTACATTGTCAGATGCATCAGTTCGCCAATCTGGGTAATCCTTTCTCCAGTTCTTTTCGCAATCTGCACCTACCCCATTAGGATAACCAAGTTGCATCAATCCATAACACGTTCCCGCCGAAGTTCCACAACGCTTCGAATTCATACTATCTTTTGGATATGATTCACCCCAAATGATGCACCTAACAATTATTCTGAGTTTTTCCCTCCCGATATGTTCAATTACATCTTCACAGGCTGACTGATCAATTGCATCATCAATAATATCCCAGCCAAAAACGGGGTTTTCAATAGTTGTCTTCGGAGGCTTCTTTGCTTTTGGTTTTTCGGCACTTCGTCCATCAGCATCTACCCAACTCTGCGGCGAACTATTAGCATATACATAAAGACTCATTGTATCATCGTAAATTGAATCCTTTTGAGTAAACCGGCCAATCTCATTATCATAATACCTCACCCCAAGTTGCAAGAGCTTGAAGTCCGGGTCCTGATAGTGAGTATAGTAGCCCAACTGCCCCACATACTGATACGGCTGGTCTATTGAGCCTTCCAGTCTCTCATGCCAGATCAATCCTCCATACGCATCATAGCTGTATTTGTCAGTTGGATTACCAAGGTTTGCTCCAGTTCTGCCATCAGTTATTAGCCTTGTGGAACCAAGAGCATCAAAGTGATAGTATCTCCATCCATTGGTAGAATCATACCTTGCTATAAGTGACCCACCTGGTTCCCTGTAGTAGTATACGGGAGTCCCTCCTGTCTTGTTCTCCTCTATAATTGCTGGCATTCCTGCTCTTATATCATGAACAAAAGAGTATGTTCCACCATTTATCTCTAGTCCTACTCTATTACTGTTTGTGTCCCATGTATTTACAGCAGTATGGTTCCCCTGGGCTGTTACATAAGTAGCTTGGTTTAGCAACCCGTTCGGGTGATATGTATAGCTGCTTATGAATGCATCCTGGGCATTCCTTACTTCCATTAAGCTGCCGTCATTATAGTAGCTGTAAGAGTACATCCCAGGCCAACTTGTCAGTTGGTCTGCAGTATTGTAGACCATATGGTTTGTGCCAGTCGGAGGGTTCAGCCTGTTACCTACCCAGTCGTAACCATAATCCCCGCCGCATGGCTGTTCCGGTACCGGATTGGGTGAGGTAGCACTCGCTAGCCTGTTGTTCTCGTCATACCCATAGCTCCAAGTCCCTGTCCAGTCTGTCATTGACTTAGGATTACCTGTCCCAGCCATAGTTTAAAGTTGGCGGTGGCTCAACTGAATGTTACGCTGCTTTCTCTTCTTTGTCAATACCTTCATCTAGTGCGGCTTTTTATACCCAAATATCCTTATATCCCATCATACGCTTGAAACTTGTTTCCGTTGCAAGAAATACTGATGTTATCCACCGTCTTACCATCTTGCTTTCTTCCCAATTGGTGACTCTGCTTATTTTGGCCCTTGCTCCAGAGTTTGAGCTTTCTATAAAGGGATTGATGAAGACTTGAGGGTCTTATTGTAGATGCTTTAATTCTCTACCATTCGCTTTAGTCCGTTAAATCCGCGCAATTCGCGTTTCAAAAGTGAATGCCGATAGAAAAGCGGAAGCTAGCGCGTCCGCACTCCAAAGAAAACTACTCGCCGAGTTGTTCCAGCCGCTCTATCTCTTTGAAATTCTTGATCCAGGCTTCGTCTTCCTCCTCGATCTGGGTAGCGGCTATCATGGCGCGGGCTTCCGCACAGGTGGGGCATTCGGGTATATCGCACAGAAGCGCGGCAGGGTCTTCAGAAAGCATCTCTACGGCGGCTTTCACTATTTCGACAGCAGATATAAGCCTCACTACAGCCTCGCCGATCACCGTCTCACTGACTGCGCCGGATTCCTCCAGCTTTTCTTCGATCTTTGGAAACCCTCTGCTGCAACCGGGCCTTCTCACGGTAATACGCAGGCTCTCTCCTTTTGGACCGGCTATTCGAACGCCTCTTACGCGGTTTACATAAGGCACTTCAGCCAGTTCCTCGGCGACGTGTATGATGGAGTCCGTATCGTGGCCGACACCGATCTGCAGTATTTTACCTTCTCTATCAAAAACCTTGTAGAGCGGTGATCCGATGCCGAACGGATGGACGCTTTCATGGTTTTGGGTAATTTCTTCCGCATCACGGCCGATAGCGGCGACGGAATGTGTCGGATGGAGGCTCCTGACTGCATTCGGACGCATCCGAACGGCCTCTGTGATGCGGCCGCACACGGACGGCGTGACTAATGGATCGAACGGATTAGGCGAATAGTTGAAAGCCGGCACTACAAGCGTCCCTTCGGGGCCGATTGTACGCAGCACGGCATCAACAACCGCATCGGCGCCGCCTTCGACCACACCAAGGCTGGAAAGTGAGCTGTGTAGTACTACCGTGTCGCCATTCTGAAGTCCGATATTCCTCAGCCCGTCCTCAATATCAGAACGTGTTACAGTCAACCTCACATCACCACCTGAAAACCCGCCAACTTGCAATTTATACCTGCAAATTCTCTCACACCTGCAAAAATTCCTCTATTTCGGATAAAATTTACTGGTACAGGTGAGGTATCAAGACAGAGAGCGTCTACTATCTTACATCTATTCACGAACGAGGCAAACAGGATGCGTTACTCATATAGTCATAAATTGATCCAGGCCAGAGTTCACCACTTTGAGCAAAAACCATAAGGCATTTCCCCAGTGACGGACCGGTACTACCCGGCGCGTATAACAACAGGGGCGCTTCAATATGGCCAAATATCTCAAAGTGATCTTACCCTGGCCTGGAAGTGGGTGCGCTATTCGGTTATGCACTTCTAGTCTACCAAGTCACAGGGTTGACTAAACGCATAATGCAAATAAAATTTAATATTTCTTGCAAAGCCGAGCTAGCTCTCATCATTCGCTTTAGCTGCGATTGATTTAAGATGATCCTCTTCTGCTTTTTCAATCTCAGCCTGCGTCTGGCGGCGTGCATCCTGTTTCACCGCCTTTTCTGCCGGGGCTGCATCTTTTGACTTACCGGCAGCGGCTGCTTTAGCCTTTCCAGCCAGGGACAGGTCGGACACATTGACAAGAATGTTGTATCTCAGGGCCAACTGCCTGTCTGTCTCGCGCATCTTCTCTTTTTGTTCTACGCCAAGGCCACTTATCCAACGGTTCCTCACCGAGTCTTCAATGCTTTGATGGTTATTCAAAACACCTTCCGGCAGGCTCTCCATTTCGACGTTTATGCAGGCTGTATTATCATCATAGATACGTTCTATCGTCCCTGTCAGGTTTCTAAAATAGTCGTAATACTGGCCGGATTTGACATCAGCCAAAGTCATATCACGATCTGTTATCTTAACCCGGTCTCCAATTTTGAGAGATGGCATATATAATCCTCCGATCAGCTATAGATTTTCGGCTGATTAATTAACGGCCAATCATATATTGGCTGTTGCCGAAAATCTTCCGGAAGAGTTTCAGGTGTAAATGTAAAATCAACAGATATAGCTACATCAGAGAACTGTTTATATAGCTGTAAGGCTGTTACTTTATCTCCTGAAACTCTACAATAAGTTTCAGACAAAAATTCTATATCACAATCTACTTATACAAATTGCCTGTTTCTACCTGCCTTTAGCGTGCAAAATCAGTCGAAGAAGGCCCTCTGACGCTGGTTTACACTATCATTGAGCAGATTGGGATGTTCAATCACGCGGCTGGTTCGATGTAAGTTACAGGACCGAGGGATAGTACATAAAAACGCAGCCGTTAGCAGCACGACTGCGCATATATCTCTCTCCTAACCCTCTTATATCCTACCCTGCAATAGCAATCAGGGATTGCGCCAGGCTCGTTGGCCTGCAATTCGCCGCCCGCCTCCAGCGGACCGGCTTTAGCCGCGTCTTTTGGACGTCAGCCTGATGAATGGACCACACAGGTCCATTTCATGCTTGCATAACAGCCGTAGAGGCTGTAACTATATACATTCAACAGCATAATCAGTAAAGTGTCAAGGTAAATTTACAGAATAATTTGAAAGAGCCGCCCAAGTCTCCCCAGGCGGCTCTTTGTAGACAGATAGATGCTTTTCAGGGCATCTACAGGGTTTTGGCTGTAACAGTTCTGATTCTCGTTACATAAATTGCCAAAACTCCTTAAGCAGTTATTAGAGCTTCTTCAGCATGAAGGCATTGAATGCAAACGCATATGTACTGTTGTTGCCTTCCCCGAATTCCGCTCTTACTGTGAATGTACCTGTTGCGGATGGCTGGATGTTGGTCCATCTGGCTATGCATCCGCCAATACCGAAATCACCGCTGTTATTACCTGTGTTGAACTCAGTATAGGCACCATCCGCGCTTACTACGATACTATCTGCATTCGCGCTTGTGTTAGTGAAGCTCGAAGCTTCTGATATAGTATACCTTGTGATAATTCCAAGGCTGTTATCTGCTCCGTTTGCAGTAGTTGCAAACTCATACTTTCCATTGGGGTCAAGCCCGCTGAAGGTAAGGTCTACATATGCACCGGTTGCTGCGCATTGGATGTATCCGATGAAGTCTACCTTGCCGCTGAAGACACTGCCTGCAGCTGAACTGCCTACACAGTTAGCTCCTCCATTGGCACTCCAAGCAACATTACCTGAAGTTGTGAATGTCGCCATAACAGGGAATGAAGTCCCTGTTGTATAGTCTTTGAGGAATCCGGTTGTGGATCCACCAAATCCTGTACCTACTCCGTAGGCAGTGATGTTGTTGTTTAGCTGGCCATCTGACCAGGAGCAGTCGTTATATGCAGTGAATGTGGGTGGAGTTGTGTCAAGAACTCCCTTTACAGCAGGAAGAACAGTATCACCTAGCTTCTTTACTGTAAGCGGGCTCACGATTGTCTTGAACTTGCCTACTATGCTGCTGTTTGTTCCCCAGGTAGGATCCATCTCAACGAAGATCCCCTTGTGGGTCCCGTCTCCAACGATTCCGCTTCCGTCATCGAGGAAGTAGCCATCCACCTTATTGTCCGTGTTGGTGTGGAGACCAGTTACTGTCCCTGCAACCTTGACAATCATTCCCTGTGCAGCAGCTCCGGCCTTGTCCAGCTCTCCGGCTACCTTGCCTGTTACTGCTACAGGTGGAGGCACTGTCACATTAGAATCAGTAGTGAAGTTATCATCTACCTCAGCGATGGCAACTTCATTGTCAGCTTTCACTACGTTTCCAGCTACGAACGCAACCTTGCCTACCGCAGGCTTGGCCGTAGAAATAACCTTTATACCTGCAGAGCGGTCTGTGTTCTCTATGAAGAAGTAGTTGTCATAGCTTGCAGTTACAACTGCGCCTGAGACGCTAAGCATCGAACCACCTGCCGCGGTTCTTGCTCCGGCAAGCGTTGTCGGTGTTACTGGCACCGAAGCTCCAGCTCTTATCTCATCATAATAAGCAACTGTCGGTGTGACAGCACCATCTGCCTCATATCCGTTCAAGAACACATATGCATCACCAGGAATATCGGTCAATACTCCCAGATCCTTCTTCCATGTGCCGTTTACATAGATGTCGTAGAAGTTACCTGTTCTAACGATCGAGTATTTCATCGGATAACTTCCAAGAGTCCCCGCATCCCAAGCAGTCGCTGCGTTGAAGAAGACCTTTATTCTGGACTGAGTAGCCCCAGCAGTATATTGCTGATCCTGGAGGTCAACAATGTTCTTGTGACCGGAAACTTTGTCCTTGATAATGACAAAGCACTGGTTGGACGCGTTTACTACTCCTTCATACATTTTCGGGAATAGCACTTCATATGTCCCGCATTTAGGGAATGCGGCTTTGCTTATGATACCGCCCCTTACTGGCACCGGCTCGAGCTTCAATATGCCATTGGCCAATGTGGCTGTTGAGTCGGTTGTTTCATACCCGGCAGCAGGTGCTGAATTGAAGTATTCCCACTTATTCATGTCAAGTGCGGCTCCTGAAAAGTCGTCATATACAGGAGTAACACCACATGGCAGATCGACATCCTTCGTCACCTGGTGCAATTTCACATTAATCGGTTCATCCGTTACAGGCATGGATCTCAGTGCATTGACTGAGAACAGGCAGTCGCCAGACTTTATACCTGACGCAGTATATGTGCCATCGGCTTTTGTAAGGGCTGAGGCATAATTATCACCATTGGTAATAAATACGCGGGCATTGGCAAGCGGCGCATTGTTCTGCGTAACCGTGCCTGATACCGTGCAGAGGAATGCATCATATGTTACCGGAATAGTGATCGATCCGGTCTCAGGGATTTCTACGTTTGTAAGTGTCTTCGTCCCGTAGTCGGGGTGGCTGACTGTTACGGTGTAGAGCTCACCCGGTACCGAGTAGAACGTGCAGTTGCCATTTGCATCTGTAACACCGTTTATTGCGTCTTTACCACCGGCTGTCACACCAAGGAACTTTACTGTAGCTCCCGGAATCGGGATAGCAGGTTGATTCCATGTATCGAGCTGAGGCCCTTTGACGGTCACGGTCACAGCTGCTGTATCAGGCGCGACCTCAAGGGTAGGAATGCCCCAGTAGATTCCACCACCGTTAGTGTTGGCGTCATAACACTTGATTGCAAGCACATTGGCCTGGCCCGGCTTAACTGCACTGGCAGGGATTCTGAAGTCAGCAGGGCATCCATGCCCGATGACAGCACCGAAAGCATTTGTTCGCCCGGAATAGACACCATTGAAGTAAACTTCAGCTGCATTATCGACGGCGAAACCCCTCAGCCTCAAGTTCTTTCCACCCAAACCTGAATTCCAGTCTGAAGGGACATTGACTATGGTACGATACCACCCGTAAACGGCGACACCGGTTCCTTGTACACTGTCCCAGTTTGCAGGCACTGCAATATCATAAGTGGTAATGGAAGGATCAACAGTAGGTCCTGCGAATGCAGCAATTTCCGCAGGAGTTGTGGTTGCAGGATTTGGATTAATAATCTTGCAATCCGCATTTTTGATAAGTTTCCAAGTTCCATCCGCAGCTGCAGTCAATTTTATGAACTTGGCAGGGGTTGCGAAGGCGATGGAAGTGAGTGAAATGTCCTTTGTAGCCGCTGTTCCGGCTGTGATTGTCCCGGCATTTACTACCGATGTATCGTATCCATCACACTTGGCACTGACCGTTGCTGTTCCTGCAGGAACATTAGAGAATGTATAGTCACCAAGTGCTGAGGCGTAGGTCTTACCGATGTAGGTGTTATTTACCCACAGTCTTACCATTGCACCTCTGGCAATCCTGCTGGAATTGGCAGCGTCAGTCACTTTACCACTGATAGAGCCGTAGCCTGTGGAGTTAGTGTTGCTTCCAACGATCATGATTTTCACAGGAGAGCCATAATCAGCAAGAGCCTTGTCTACTGCAGCTTTGGCAGATGCCTGGTCAGTTCCATTGTGGACCATCAATGCGTTGTTCAATGTTACCGGCAGCCAGGGGTTGTTCATGAATTTCCAGTAGCATCCTCTTGCGTCAAGGGCGCTCATGTCAATTCTGTACATCGTTCCACTAACAAGCCCATAGCTGGTAATCAGAGTATCTCCACCCATCAGGTGGCCGATGCCGCCGTTAACTCCGGCTGCATCATAGTCGTACACCTCAGCCATCGGCATTGTGTAAGATGTATTAAGTGGATTTGGCTCAGTTGTCTCACCACAAAGAGTTCTCTTTGGGGCGCTGCTGTCATTATAATAGATTTGCAAATTCTGCCAGGCCACATCACTGCCAGGCCTGGACATTGTGGCTTCGTTCTTAAAGTAAGGGATTCCTGAGTAAAACTTCATTACCCAGTTTTCAGCACAGGCACTGAATGTCTTGTATGTAGAATATGTAACTCTGACCGCTTTGTTTGCGGAAATTCCAAGAGTTGCACCGCTATTGACGCATCCGAAACATTTACCATCCGGATACTCGTTTGTAGCGTAATACATACCGATGTTATCGGTCGGAGCAGATCCGGAATCCGGTGCTGTCTTCGTAGCATACCACATCATCCCACCAGTGAGCTTGTTCTCGAACCTATAGATAGTGGCCCTGGACTGGTAGATTGTTGCCTTGTAAGCACTATTCTCTATCGTGGGGTATGCTGTGTTTGAGATTCCATCATAAACGAGGTCAGTGTGGTAATCCGGTGCGTCCTTGAGGAAATCGATACTATCGAAATAGACTCTGTAGGATCTTGTCGCTCCTGCCGGGGTTTCGTAGGTAGCATTGGGATCAGTATTAGTTCCCCTCAAGATCCATACCACCTCTCCGGTTGCATTTGTGGCTGCATCAAACCCGGAGCCCTGGTCAAACTGGCTGTTGACCTCTACAGGTGTGCCAGTTCTTCCCTGATCAATAAACTCCACGACTCTTACAGAGTTTACATCAAGTGATTTCCCTGCTGGAAGATAGTTGGTGAAGTTAATCTTCATCTCTACCGGAGTAGCTGTCCTTGCATACGGTCCGGTGTTTACATCGACATTGACATAATAATGCCACTGACCCCAGTTCGACGACTGTGCAAATGATACTCCTGCACAGAGGACAAGGATCAGCATCATCGATGCGATCAGCGTAAATCTATACGCTGATTTACGTAGATTTCTACGCATTTCCTTTCGCCTCCTCTTTTGTTATTAAAATACCGCCACGCCGGTCGCCTCTTCCTTGCCTCTTCAACGAGAGGCTCAGGTTACGGTCAACCCTGAGACACTCACTCTGTCCGGCCACTACGTCTTACAGAATATGTGGCGGTGAGATATATTCGAATCTTGATCCCTCATTTCAATGAAGACTTATTTTGATTAATGGAGAAATGCAAAATTGTACGGCTTCACCTGAGATAATCTCAGCAAAGACTGTCGATATAATTGTTAAGGTGTGAATACAATTAATCAACGAAACTAACCAAACTTGGTATACCATGCCGCCATCATCATGTCAAGTGGTTTTATGTATTTAATTACTATTTAAAGCCAGCATTGTATATTATAGTCGCGTCATGAGAGGTCTCTGGGCTGTTATAGTGTATAGCGAGGCAGGACTACATACAGTAACAGAGGCTCAACATGCAAAAAAAGCCGCTCGGGATTGATCTCACCGAGCGGCTTTTTATATATTATTATCTGCAGAGTTTAGGTTATTAATGTAACAAGCGTTAAACACTGTTTCAGCCAAAACTCATTCCGGGAGAGTTTCAGGTGCAAGTGTAAAATCAACAGATATAGCTACATCAGAGAACTGTTTATATAGCTGTAAGGCTGTTACTTTATCTCCTGAAACTCTTCAGGTGGTTTCTTCCTACGATTTTCTGATGCGTCTGAGCACCGGCAGCGCTATTCCTGAAGCACCAAGCACCAGAGCTATCAGACTGCCCGGTTCCGGGACGCTCGCAGGGGATGGAGAACGCCCATTGTCTCCACCGCTGTTGGCTGCTATCGCAGCACCGCCGAGGACCGCAGCTGCCGGAATAAGCAGTCTCAGGTTTGCCGCACCTATAGCAGCGCTTGGAACTGAAGTGACCGGCATCGCCGAAACGATCTCGACCATTGGTTCCACTGTCCCAATGCCGGCTGCGGCTGCACCCAACTCTGCAGGCTGTACGCCAAGGACTTTCGTCACTACACCGCCGTCGGTAGAAGTCAAAGCTTCCGTTCCGTCGACACTTGACAGACTGCTCTCCAGTGTTGACCCCGCAGTGGAAGTGAGCTCGTTGAGCATTGTTATCGGCAGAGAATCACCGAGCGGGTTGCCTGTACGTCCTTCCAATACAGGTGTCCCATCCGTGGCCACAAAGACATAACTTCCTGCCGGAAGAGTCCGCCTCTCCAGCGAAATATCGGCCTTGTCCCGGATATAGTAAACAGTCGTCTCATAATCCTTCGTCAGCTTGCCGATCCGCAGGCTTTTCTGGAAGTAATCCACAACTGCATTCCGAGACATTTTGTAGTGCTTCGCATAACGGGCAGCAACTGTGGCATCATCAATGACCTGCTGTGAAAGTTGATCTACTGTCGTAACAGAAGAAACCAGAAACGAACCTTTCGCAGCTTTTGCGGCATGCGCTGATACCGTGGCTGTAGCCACAATTATGATCGAAGCAAGCACCATAATCTTTCTCATCATTTCACCACCTTATATTCAGATGTACAACAACCCATGGATTCGGTTGTTCAGTTAACAACCGATCGTACACTGCTATTAGCCCCGATTTATCCGCTTCGCTAATGAAGCCAGCCAAATATTATCCTGGTAAGATTACCGGAGTCATTCATCACTATATTGCAGTGCAAAAACAGTGCCAGTTCAACAATATTCCAAGAATTTAACAGTGGATATTTTTGTGTTGTGCGAAAAGAGGGCATATTCCAGGGGTTATCATCTCTTTGGTGGCCAATTACCGCCGCTTTTTCATCACAGAAAAGCCCATACCGGCCAGCGAGGAAAAAAGTATAAGAATTCCTGCCGGTTCGGGGACAGGCGTCCCGTAGACCCTGATCGCGGTCCTGTACGGCAACCCATAACAGGTCTGCCAATCGTCACTGGTATACCAACCGAGACCTCCACCGTAGCAATAGGCTACAGAACCCCAGACCTGTGAGTCTCCCGGTTCTATCACGAGCCCATAGACCTCGTTGTAATCCAGATATACTGGATCGATGTCTATATATGAATACTCCAGAGCAGCACCCGCTACAGGATAGATGGTCCGACTACCAGCAATACGCTTTCCGGGGATGTCCGTGACGAGGCTTGTTGCGGTCATTGTGACCTTAAACCCTTTATGGTTTGGGTCCGATGCAGTTGCTATGGCAACACCTATTCTATCGGCCCATGCGCTGGTTTTTGGGTGGAATGGCTGGATTAGCTCCACGGCGTTTGAGCCGTCACAAAGCACTATGCCCCAGATACCCGCAGGGCCTGCATCGTACAGTGTCTCGCTTGCCACAGCCGGGGCAGTCATCGAGGCAATTAGCAAAAATACTAAGATGCGTATTCGAGTCATCGGTTCCCCCACCCCAGCGTACGCACATTTTGTGCCATATGGGGCAGAGGCAGGAGATGAAGCACAATAATAACGGAGACCGTCTAGCCTCCTTCTTCCAAGTAGACGTGGTCATCGGTCTTATCCGCTGTAGAATTTTGCCCGACACTGCAAGATGGCCATGTGGACATATTGCCAATCACATATTCGCCATCAGATGGACAAGTAGGCATCACACCGGCTTCGCCTTTGATATAGGCAGATACAAGATCTGCCGGCGTCGGCTCATCGCCGTTGTCTTTCTTGTTATCCATCGCCCACTGCTCTTTTGCGTTTGCGATTGATCGAAGGTTGCCCTGGCATGACCTTGCCCGCGATACATCCCGAGATCTGAGAAAGTTCGGTATCGCTATCGTCAGCAGCATCGAGATGATCATAACCACAATCATTATTTCTACTAGGGTGAATCCGTTCCTTCTCTTGAGCATCCCTCTCACCTACTTAATGATTATACAAGTATGGTCCAGTTTCGACTCTCCAGTAATCTCTTTCCACAGGCTTTACTGGACTTGAGAAGTCTTTGGGCGGATTTACCGATAACCGGCATATATACGTGGGATCAGAAACGCGGGTTACATGAATATAGTGGATTTCGCGGTGGATAAAGTCTTCTTTGTCAGTCACTGAACTGAATTCAGGATTCTAGACTCTCTCTGAGCTCTCTGATTCAGCTGCAAGCCGGGAAAGGACTTCATCAGTCAGTCCGGCATTCAGTTCTTCCCACTTGGCTTTGCTCCAAATCTCGATCTTATCGGACAGGCCGACGATCCAAATGCCGCTTTCTGGCTCGATTCCGGCATGCGCAAGCAGATGAGATGGAAGCGCCACGCGACCCTGTCTGTCAGGAGAACACTCGACCGCCGAACCAAGGAAATATCGTTCCAGCATAATGCCGCGCTGATCGAGAAATGATTTAGGGGTGAGCTTCTGCTGAACGTCCGGCCAGGCGCGCTCGGAAAACACCCACAGGCAGCCGTTCATGCCCCTGGTGAGAACAAAATTCTCGCCAAGTTTAGACCTGAACTTTGCCGGGATGACAGTACGCCCTTTACTATCTACCGAATGCTCGTAAGCTCCAGAAAACATTTCTATACCGAGGTAAAAAGAGGCTCGAAAGCCGGGATTGCTACGAATTTAATCAGCGGGTACCGGCTATCGATACCCGCTCAATATCTTGAGTTAACAGCCGGAAATTACGCTTCCGACCTCACCTTATAACGAAGGTAGTTACTTCTTGCGCGGGACCTTACAAGCGCAGACCGCTCGATCTTGCCAAAATCCCGCCTGTCGGCTGAAAGCAGCGAGAGCACGAAGTCCTTGTTCGTCCTCGCTACCAGGCTTGCGGTGCAAGTGCCGCAGTAGCTGCGGGACATGACCCGCTCTCCGATTTCGTCGGTAAGGGTGATAACCGTGTCGGGAAACGGATTAGGCCTTCCGCAGATGTTGCAATGCGGAATAGTGAGGAGCCTGCTTCCGGTATCGGCACATAACTCCTTGACCACACAATAAATGACCGGATCGAAAGACCGCTGCATAACAACAAAGGCGTAATTGCTCTTGAGCACGTTCTCAAGCTCATCCAGAAGCGACGCGTCTGCCGCCTGAACGGCGTAGGACATCAGCCTGCCTCTGGACAACTGAGCCACGTTGATATGCGGCTTCAGTTCCTCAAAGAGCTTTCTGAGCGACCTGGTCTGCTCTTCATCGCTGGTCTCTACCAGGTAGACTGCTACCAATCCACCAGGTCCAGGATCTACAGATATCTGGCTTACGTTTCTGTCTTCGGCCCCGCTACCTTGCATTTTTTGATTCCTCCGTGGAACTGTATACCCTTTCCTACCACTCACTACCACTTTCCACCAATTATAGCCTGCCCCCTACGCACAGTCAAGGGTACGGGTGTTTTTATTCTGGGGAGATTTGCCCCTTCACAATGTATGATAAAAGACTAAATGGAGCTCATAAAGGCATATTACGCTGGTGCAGAAACAGGAAACGGTGTATGGTGGTGTGCAGTGGTAGAAAACTACCACTTGTGCCGCATAAATGGAGCATGTTTCTATTGCTGTGGGTTTTTGTCCACTTCTACAAGGCCGAGAAGTGTAGCGCGGCGCATAGCTTGTACGCGGTTAGAGACTTGCAGTTTTTCATATATTCTTGCGAGATGGAAATCCACCGTCCTCTTGCTGCAGAAAAGAGCGACGGCTACTTCTTTGGAGGATTTTCCCTCCAGCACAAGGCTTAGGACTTCGGACTCACGTTTAGTAAGTTTAACCATTCGTGTATCCCGAACAGCGGACCACTGCTATTATAAAATTCAACATTTGCGACTGCAGCCGGCTGTTAAGCATATAACACCGGTATGCAGCGTATTTTACTAACTCAACTATACCTGCAATGCAACAGTTTGTCAATCTACGGTTCGTTACAGCCATCATTTAGCTAACAACTGAACATTACACCTGCCATACAGTCATAGCTCATCTATATATCGCGCACTGCACTCATCCAATGGTGCATGATAGATGATAACTTAATGTCAGGCCGGCAACTGCCCTACCCTATTCCATAAATCTTCGTTAAGGGGTAAGATTGATAGACCGTTATTGGTCTCAGGAGGATTTAGTGGAAGAGTTTACCGGACTTCAGGGATACGAGCTGGAAATCGCCGGGGGATGGGTGTTCGAGCTAGGCAATGAATGGATCACCCGGCGTGTGCAGTGCATATCAGGGCGGATCGGAACGACCTCACTTGCGCACGGAGCAAGCATTGAGGAGTATCTGGAGGAACCGGTCCAGGAGTTCGCGCTTACCCTCTCGCGCGATGGAGACACAAAAGAGCTGTCATTCAGAGACTTCCACTACACAGGCCATTCAGTCCCTCGCGCGAATGAGACCGAACGACTGCTCAGGATCGACCTTGAGGCCGAATTAAATGGCGTTAAGCTCCCGCTGTCCGTATTCTACCAGGTTCGAGCTGGACAAAACTTCATGCAAAAGTGGATCGAGATCCCGCCGGTCAGCCTGCCGGGATGGGTGATCGAATTGGTCACACTCGAACATTTGAAGTTCAGGGATGTAGTCGAAGGAATCTCGCCTCACTCGCGTTACCTTCAAACCTTCCCAAACGGCGAGGACAATGTCCACGCCCAACCGGACAAAGTGGACGCGGGAAGCCCTGCCTCCCGGTTCGATTATGGCGACCGTTCCCGCGCGCTCGTGACAAGGTGGGGAGTAAACGAAGGGTTCTTTTTCTTTATGTCTCATATCCTTGGAAGCGAAGAATTCGACCGTTCCAATGGGCTTTTGATGCGGCAGAAGGAGTATACACCTCTCACAGAAGGGCTGAAGACCGGAGCGGCTGTAATTGGCGCATACTCAGGCCCGGCAGAGATAGGTTTTAAACGGTACCGCGAGTATCTGGAGCAGAACTGGTGCGTGGTGGGAGATAAACCACTTCCCGTCATGTGGAACACCTGGCTCATAACCCAGAGTTACAACCGGCCGGTCGAGTCCGATTACGACCGGAACATGGTTTTGGATTACCTGAACCGGATGGAGAGAGCGGGGTTTTATGACACCCTGCACCTTGATCTCGGATGGGAGTCCAGCTGGCCTATGGCTCCGAACCCGGACAAATTTCCGAACGGGCTGGATGAGATCGCCCGCCGCGCCTGTGATTTCGGGATAGATATGTCGTTCTGGGTGAACCCTTTCAGTTCCAGCTACTGGATGTCGGACATTGAGGACGAGCACCCCGAATGGCTGAACCCGGACAAGATTTCCGGCAGGTCGTCAGCCCATGCTATCTGTCCGATGACGGATTATTTCGATTATGTGAAACGCCGGTTCGTGGAGCTCGTGACAAGATATAATGCGAGACACATCTACTGGGACGGCGGCGACTGGAACATTCCACGCTGCAGCGCTGAAACTCATGATCATAAAAATCAGCACGAATTGGAAGTCCGCGCTGCAAAGCGGCTGGCTGAGCTTACCTCTGCAGTACATGAAGCGCGCCCGGATGCATCTGTCACAGCATTCAGCCTGCCGTTCGATAACCACCGGCTCCCGGCACTCGACAGACAGCAGGTTTCCGACACCCATTCCTTCCCTACGGGGAAAAGCGAGCTTATCCAACGCCAGCAGATGTACCAGATGACCTTCGAGCACCCTTACAGGGCAATCTGGGGGAGCTGGTACGGGGTCAATTGGCAGGAAGCCGGGGAAAACAGCCTTTCGAAGCCGCTGAATGAGCTGATACATGCAGAAATGAGCATGATCGGAAACGGCGCGTCTCAAGCCGGGGCAAGCATAGACCTGGCTCAGGCAAAACCGGAGTTCGTGGAGTTCCTCAGGCTGATGTTCGAGTGGCGGAAGAGATTCGAGCACTATTTTGCGGTCTACCAGCACATTCTGGGCTTCCCGGACGGAGAGCATATCGATGGTGAAGGCCATATCATCGACGGCAAAGGATTTATCATCCTCATCAACCCCACCAACCAGGAAAAATCGACCAGTCTGCCGCTCGATGAGCCGGAACTCGAAATCTCCGTCGGCCATAAGTATGAAATTACCGACTGGAGCAGGTTCAAATCCCCCCGAACACTCGGCAAGATCAAAGTCGGAGACAAACTGGAACTGGACTTCGCCCCGCTTGAGGTCAAGATAATAGGGGTGGATGTGCCAACGTTGATAGACCGGTGAATCACCGTATGATCATTAAAAGGCAATAGCTCATTAGGAGGACAATAAATGAAGTATTACGCTGTAATCATCATCTGGCTAATTATCTTGAGCGTTGATGCTTGTTTTGCGAACTTTACGGAACCATTGCCTCAGGTCGGGAAGGGATCAAAATATGAGTCAGTAACCTCCGGCAGAGCCGGAGGCTTGTAATATGGGAACCGCTCAAAGCGGTTATCTGTTCGTCATTTATGAGCCGCCCAAGGCGGCATCAGCACAACTTAAGTTGATCGATCCGTTTGTCTTCCGCCTCTTGTT
>JBDKUN010000015.1:0-2321 GCA_039679675.1 Armatimonadota bacterium | reverse complement strand
TCGCCCCGATCATCACTTCATGCCCGCCTCTTCCTTCCTGAAGAATAAAGCTTATGTCTTTGTGCCCGTTCTTCTCTGCAGTCTTGACCATCCTGTCCCAAGCATCTTTGAGGGACTCCTTGGATGTAACCTTGGCAACATAGCCGAACTCTGTCTTGTGTGAAGCCTCATCACTTGACGAGACCAGCTTCAGAAAGTATGTTCCCCCTCCTGATATTGCCTTCTCCGCTTCGGAAATAATCGAGCATTTGGTGCCTTCCAGGTTTATTCCGTACTTACCAAACAGTGCTTCCGCTTGCAATTGATTCAGCATTGAGTTGATCCCCTATCCTATATAATATCTCTTCTCTGTTCTCGCTAGGCTGGATTTGCAATCCCTCTTGCTCGGGCTAGATCTGCACATCCAGCCTGAGCAAAAGTTACTATTCCGTTGCTTTAAGACAGTCCAGGCTGGTATCTGGAATCAAGTTCCACTCGGTTCTGAGATCGAGATTCGGATACTTATGCCAAATCTCAATAACTGTCTTAATGGAGTTTAAAATAAGCTCGATGGCACTTGTCCTCGTAACCACAACTCCGTGTTCTTCCGCCTTGCGCTCAACTGCGCGCGCGAGACCAGTCTGACCGATAATATGGAGGACTACCGGCAGATCATACTCTTTTATTGTTTTTGCTACCCTGTCGACTGCACTTACAGCGTCGATGCCTATCGCTTTTCCGTCCTTGAATGTCGTCGTACCACCAGGAACCTGGTAGCCGTAATAGAAAACACACGGACAGTCCAGCGGCTTCATTGCAGCCAACACTTTCTCGATAGCATCGAGAGACGCTGCGGCCGTGAAATCGAACGGATTGTTCGTCGGATCGGCAAAAGAAGGAAGGAACTGCTTTACCTTCTCTGCATATTCAACAGGCAGCTTCTCTTTTAGGTCGAGCCCTATTCTCTCTGCAGCGTCCGTAGCTAAAACGCCCTTTCCGCCGCCACTGGTAAATATAACTGTCTTATCAAACGCTTTCGGCAGTACGTTCAGCATCCAGAGCACCTGTCTGAGCTGCTCTTCGCTCGTCACGACTGCCGCCCCACCCTGCTTGAGTGCAGCCAGAAGCGCATCGGCTCCGCCTGTCATCCGTCCGGTGTGGGATGCGGCGCTTTTCCTGCCTTTGGCACTCAAGCCCGCCGGGAGAATGATGACCGGTTTCACTTTCGTGGCCTTCTTCAGCGCCGCGATGAAGTGCGGGCCTTCTCCCTCTTTGATCGCGCCCTCCAGGTGTATGACAATCGCACCCACCGCAGGGTCTTCGGCTTCACTGTTCAGTATTTCCGTTAATGTGATTCCTGAACCATTTCCGAGCGAGAAAACTGCATTGACCGGTATGCCATGCGTCGCAAGATACTCGCAGAACGTTTCTGATGCGAGTGATCCGCTCTGCGTAAAGAGCGCAAGCTTGCCGTTCATAGCCGGATACGTAGTCCTCTGCTCGTCGATAAAAAATGTATTAAGATACTTGCTGTAAATTCCAAGCCCGTTCGGGCCAACGTAGGGAATTTCACCGGCGCATTCTTTAAGTTTATCTTCCAGAGCCTTGTTGCCGGTCTCTGCAAAGTCACTTGATATGATGACCGCACCGGCTCCGCCTCTTTCTCTGAACTTCTTGATAATGCCGGGCGCATCCGCAGGTATGCCTGCGTAGACCAGAAGGTCGCAGCCCTCCGGGACGTCGTCAACTATCTCAACCGGCATTTTCTGGAGGTTATCGAGCCCCTTGCCAGTGGGAAGCATAACCTTTACATCACCGACTGTATTTATAAGGTTTACAAGCAGTTTTGCGCCTACGGCGTTGGGTTTCGCTGATACAATTACTGCGAAGGCACTCTTCGGCTTTATAAATACGCTCAAACTCCGGTCGGTCTCGACCTCAGGTACAGGGCAGACTTTTTCAGCCTCTTCTATCCTGGCATCCACCAGGTGGACTCCATCGGGATCGACGAAGACCGGGTTCAAGTCGAGAGCTTCTACCTGCGGGTTCTCATACATCAGTTTCGATATGTTCATAAGCAGTTTAGCGAGGGATTCGATGTCTGATGGCTTCTCGCCTCTCGCACCCATGATTATAGCGGAGAGAGGATGCTCTTTTATCATAGAAAGAGCTTCATCCAGGTCGATCTTTCCGACCCTTACGATTGGGGGAGCTGCTTTTGCGGCTATTTCAGCATATTTACCGCCTTCAGGAGTAAAGATGATCTGGAAGCCGAAGATCGGGTCTCTTTTCGCCCCGATCATCACTTCATGCCCGCCTCTTCCTTCCTGAAGAATAAAGCT
>JBDKUN010000014.1:0-34276 GCA_039679675.1 Armatimonadota bacterium | reverse complement strand
GCGAAATCATCGAGACCGGCAATGATAGCTGGAGGATAAAGACCAGGAATTCTACAACAAAATAGCCACTGGAGGTGGGTCAATTTTCGACGCCGATGGTGGGTCAATTTTCAATGCCTATTGACATCTGTGGCCACAAGCTGGACGGTGAGCCTGTCCATGGTCTGTCCACGATTCGATTTCTCGTGCTCGATTGTTATTAGCCCGGATTTCGTTTTGCTGACTGCTATGTTTGAACGCACGGTGTCTCTGATAGCACCCGAACCCCGGACCCTCTGACCTGCGCTGTTATTGCCGTTGCTGCCGTCACCGCGTTTTCTGAGGTGGTGTATAACCAGGGCAGCGCAATTGTGTTTCCTCATCAGTGAATTTACATTGTTGAATACGGTGAACATGCTGTCCGCACTGTTGCTGTCGCCACCCGTTATGAAATCGCCGAGGCTGTCCACAATGACAAGCGTGGGCTTGACTGACTCACATAGCTCGGACAGGGCCAGAATGCTGTCGAGGTCGTTGAGTGCGAACCGCTCTGGTAGCTCTGGTATGATGATATTTTCGAGGCTGATTTCGTGCCCCTCGGCCTCGAATCCTGCACGAAGCGCTGGCAGGCGCGGCTTTAGGTCAAACTCGGCGGTGTTTTCCCTATCAAGAATTATTACTGGTCCCTTGTCTACGGCGTGCCCCATCCAATCGAAGCCGTTTGCTACGGCCATTGCCAGATGTTCCGTGATGAGGGATTTACCTGATTCGCCCTCGCCTGATATGAGAGTTGATGTCCCACGTGGGACATAACCCTCGACAACGAACGGTGTGTTTGCCACCAGCATATCCGCGATCTCCTGTGCAGTTCTGCGATCTAACGTCAGTTTCAATTCACGTCTTCTCCTTAAAGTTTCAAAGTTTCAAAGTTCCCATATAGTATTGGAATAATCTAATATTTACAGGGGGAGGATTCCCTCCCCCTCTCTCCTCCGTCCCGTCACCCTCCCGTCGCTTCACCCCTACCATGGCTTTATTGCTACCTACCGGCGAAGACCTCTTTGGTTCCCACCCGTCCCTTGACGGGGGACGGGTTCCTGCAACTGCATTAGGGGAATTTTCTGGTGAGAATACCTCTCCCATATAAGGCCAGGTACTGGGCATTTCCACCCACCCAGCCGGGTGCAGGGACTACCAGCCCATGTACCCATGACCAGCTAGAAAAAGCCCGTGGCGTACCACCAAACTGCGAGGCATATACATAAGCCCTTGGCGTATATATAAATCTGTTACACCAGAAATATCCCCAACACCAGGTGTGATATACCAGTAGACTATGTATACGACCATCATGTAGGGAGACACCACACAGAAACTGCACCCTGTTGTACACAGGTAGCGAGGGCTACATCTCTACAGCCATATATACAGTGGAGTTTTTTTTCGTAAAAGCTGCCAAGTCAAAGCTTAAATTTCAGTGAAATTATTATCACGTTCTGTTAAAAATGCCCGTAGTGCGTCTTCAATGATATAGGACATGGTATATCTCGTGGCCTTGGATCGTTGTCGAAGCGCCGCATCAACATCGGGCGGCAGCGTTATCGTGATCTGTACTCGTTTATCATCAAGTGCCTTGGGTCTACCTGGCATACGTTTAGTTTCATTCATAATATCCTCCTGTGGCGTGGCTCCGTCATTACTGGAACTACAGTGAGCGTCCAACGCCTTACATTATTATTATAGGCGTCAAACATATAATTATGAAACTTGTATATATATTAGTTTAGGGATATTTCTGAGAAGGTGATGTGAACAAGCAGGCAGGGCTTTACCGGGATAGGGACCAGTGATATATAAGGAGACACAGGAGAAGGAAGGCCACCTGAAGAATCAAATTACTTGAGGTAATCTTCCCAGGTAGTATCGGATTCATAAATAAAGTTGATTATTCTCCGTAATACGGATACAATGAGAGTGCATATAGGTGCATACTTATGCGTCTTGGTGCATATTGTAGCATACATCGGGAATCTTAACAGCCTATATAAGTGGCTGTTTGTTTCCGATGATTATGGTAAGGCTTATTTGACTCGATGGATGGGAATACTATCCATGAACAATATGGTCCCGATGATTGTGCCTTAGATCAAGGGGAAAACAGATGAATGACGTTAGTATGATTCTTATGGCTCGTCCTTCTTTTATTGAAGGAATAGCGCGTATACTGGATTTGGGTGGTACGCTCAATGAGTATAATGGCTCCCAAACAGGGGTAGAAGCTGACGAACTGGCATTTCGGGCAGATATAGCTGCTCTTAGACAGGATGCTGATGTGGTACAAGCATCCTGTGATCGTGAGGAACACATCCGGCAGATACAAGCCCAAGTGCGAGAAAAACATGAGCACTTGCGAGAAGACTACGAGCGTTTGCGGGAAGAACAAGAACGTGTCGAAAGATAAAAATAAAATCATCCCTAAATCTGGGCAAATAGATAATCCGCAGACGAGCTTGCATGCTTCTACACAACATGATGTTACTGCGGAAGAGTTGCGGCTTGTTCAAATATCACAGCAATTAATATGTGGACCTATACCTTCCGCAGACGAACTTGCTAAGTATGAACAAATCCTTCCTGGAGCAGCCAATCGTATCCTATGCACGTACGAGGCACATACAGACCTTTTAGGAGAGCAAGCACGGCACCGAATGGGATTAGAAAGCTGCGTTGTAAACGGTGATGGAAAACGGGCTTGGGCTGGTATCATCATAGGTGGAATAATCGGCATTGGTGGGCTTGCATCAGCTGCATATTTAGGTATGCATGGACATGACATTCTTGCTGGAGGGATATTCCTCGGAGATGTTGGGAGTATAATCGGCACCTTTATCTATGGCACTAACTCAAAACGGGCAGAACGCCGAGATAGACTGCAGATACTCAAAAAAGACGATCAAGAATAGCAAGTTAATCCTCATCAATACTTCTCTATATTATCCAAACAGCTACACTTTGTCACGTCTGATTGCTTGAGGAAAAGCGGCAAATGCACTACACTAAGGATATAAAAACACACAGGGAAAGTCTACGGCAAAGTCTTCTGTGGAAGATAGAGGAGCTATCCTAGTCAGGTAATGTGATCACTTCGTTTCCGAAAAAGCGTACATTAGAAAGACCACATCGGAATCCCCGAAGTGATCTATTCTGAGCTTAAAAATAGGAATGGTGGGCGGTACAAGATTTGAACTTGTGGCCTCTTCGGTGTCAACGAAGCGATCTCCCCCTGATCTAACCGCCCAAGCCTGGAGTGTGCCGGTGTATTAACACCGACGGGTTATATTATACCATAGCCCGCCGGGTTGTCAAGCAAAACTTGAACTCTGGAGAGTTTTACATTAACTGGTTGGCAGTCATCGGAGATCTCTCGATTTTAGAGCTTCTGCGTTATCTTATTGGCATCATCCACAAGGACGACCTGTCTTGTGACCGGCTCATCGGTAAGTACGAACGCGACGATTATGACCTTGTCGCCCAGCATGCATCTTCTTGCCGCAGCACCGTTCACGCAGATCACACCGGAGCCTCTGGGGCCGGGGATAGCGTAAGTCTCGAACCTTTCGCCGTTATTGACGTTCCAAACATGCACGTACTCACCGTCGATCAACCCGCTTGCGTCCATCAGGTCTTCGTCGATGGTGATGCTTCCGACGTAGTTTATGTCACAACATGTCACTGTTGCTCTGTGTATTTTGCTCTTGCAGAGGTTTAACAGCCTCACTATTTATATTGCCTCCGAACTTTTTTGCGAGTTAAGTATACCAGCCCAGCCAATTGCGAATCAAGCGTCTCCCGGCTCCTAACCGTGCATCTGGCGTATCTCAGCAAAAACGGATAATATATAGATGTGAATGATACAGGTGTAGCTCCTCAGGTTTCGGTGATAATCCCGGTGTACTGTGCTTCCGAGCAGCATGAAGCCTACCTGGCTGAAGCGCTGGAGTCGGTCGCCCGGCAGACGTTCAGGGGTTTCGAAGTAATCATAGTCGACGATGTTTCCCCACGAGATATAAAGCCGGTTTTGGATAGAATCGAAGGGCTTCCTGGCTTACGGTACATCCGAAACGAGGCTAATCTCGGACATGCCGAGTCCCGAAACACCGGGGTTCGAGCCGCAGCGGGTGAATATCTGGCGTTTCTGGACCATGATGACCTCTGGGCTCCTGAAAAGCTCGAAAAACAAGTGCATGAGCTGGAAAATGAACCGGGAGCAGGAATGGTATTTTCAGCAGTCGATGTATTCGGGCCGTACGCACACCGGCTGGCTATCGATCAGTCGATTATTCCTCCTCAGCCGGACTTCATCTGGCTGATAAACCACGGTAACTTCGTTATTACTTCGTCGGCAACTATGGTAAGGCGCGAAACGCTTCTAGAGATCGGGCTTTTCGAACCACGTTACAGCACATGCGATGATTTCGATGCCTGGTTGAAGATAGCGCGGGTAAGTTCAATAGTCTACATGCCGGAAGCCCTTGCTTCCTACAGGCTGCATTCGATGAATGCAAACTATGGTGTAGACAGGCTAAATGACAACAGACTTCTTACAAAGCTCCTGATCGATTACTGGCGCTCAGCGACGGTAGCTGAAAAAATCGCGCTGCTGCCGCGAATATGCCGGAAACTTGCTGGCCGGGCTTATTTTCACATGTTCCGGCATCGCTGGTTTCGGGATTAGCGTAATCGGTATACAGAATATCCAACAGTTGCCGATAATTTCCGATAATATGTGCTAGAATGCAATTACTGCAAAGAAACCGGGCTGGCATTTACAGATTTTCGGCTGATTAATTAATGGTCAGTCATATATTATCTGTTGCCGAAAATCCTCCGGGAAAGTTTCAGGTATAAGTGTAAAATCAACAGATATAGCTGCATCAGAGAACTGTTTATGTAGTTGTAAGGCTGTTACTTTATCCCTGAAACTCTGTAGATGATTTCAGCCTATAGGAACAAGCGATTAGTTGCAATCGTCGATAACATTGTAGAGTTCGTGCAGTACGAGTAATTATTATATGCCATTTCGACTTCTTAAATATCAAAAGATCCTGACATGGTGCGGTATAACGTTTGTTTTCGCTATGCTGATGCTTGCTGTCGCCTCAAATGCGGCTGCGCAGCAAACAGTCAAGTTGAGGGTGCCTGCTGCTGACCTGCCGAAACTTTCCCAAATCGACGTGCTGAACCGGATAGATTACGGCGGGTTTTCCATTGTCGAAGTAACAGCGTCTTCTGTAAAGGCACTCAAAGCTGCAAAAGTCAGATTCAATGAAGAGAAAAATGCAGATATCATTGAGCTTCAGGATAGGTCTTTCGATGTGCGCAAGGGAGTGCAGACTCTGTCTAAAACACTGTCGGCGACCGAGACATCGGGCTCTCCGATGTTTTACCTGATACATCTTAAGGGGCCCGTCAAGTCGGAGTGGGTGAGGGAGATAGAAAAGTCCGGCGGCCGTATCGTAAGCTATATACCGGAGAACACATATCTTGTCTGGGCTGACCCATCGAAGGCGTCTGAATTCGGAAAAAGACAATTTGTTTCATGGAAGAGCCCATACCATCCCGCGTATAAGATACAGAAAAAACTCGACACCTTGAAAGGCAAGATCGATTATCTGTCGGTCACTATATATGATGATCCATCCGATGCGACGATAAATAAGATCGTGTATATGGGCGCAAAGCTCGTAAAAAAGATGGAAACGCCGCTTGCTGCCAATATTCCCGCTGTAGACGCCTGGTTTTCGGCGGATGCTTCGATCATCCAAAAGATAGCCCAACTTCCCAGAGTGCTCCGAATCGAGAAGACTTCGGCGCAGTACGGGTTGGATGACGAGGTCGCCTGTCAGATAACCGCAGGAAACTACACGGCGAGCAACTATACGAGCGGAGTACCGTTTTCCGTTCCGTCGTATTCATATTGGTTAAACGATATGGGGTTTGATGGGAGCGGCTCGATTGTAGCTGTTATCGACACCGGCTGCGATACGAACAACCCTGCGACTGTGCATGCTGACCTTCAGGGAAGAATCCTATCAGTTGCAACCGGGTACCCGTTTGTGCCGCCTACGGATACAAACGGCCATGGGACACATGTTGCCGGGATTATAGCCGGGACTGCAGATTTGGGCGTGGTGGACGATAACGGTTTTCTTTATGGGCAGGGGGTAGCTCCTGGATGCAGTCTCTACATCCAGCCTGCAGTTCTGGCGGCACAGTTTCCCCCGATGGATGGCTGGGGAGTGCTTACCCGTGATTCAGTCCGGTCGGGGGCATTTGTATCCAATAACAGCTGGTTTTGGGGCAATGAACCTGGCCAAGGCTATACTGCAGTTTGCAGAGAGTTCGATTCATTAGTAAGAGATGCGGACCGGCAGACAATCGGCGCACAACCCATCGCTATGGTGTTTTCAAGCGGAAATGCAGGCCCAAATACAACCACCTTATACGAGCCTAAAGAAGCGAAAAACATAATTACCGTAGGTGCAAGTGAGAATTACCGGCTGGATATGCCGCTTGGGAGCGGCGGCGGTTCATCGACCGATATTAATGGCGTCGCATCGTTCAGCAGCCGCGGCCCCTGCGTGGATGGCCGTCTGGCTCCAACTATAGTTGCTCCCGGCGTGAATATTTCATCCATGAAATCTTATAGCGCGGACAATCTGGGCAAATATGATGATCCTTCCAACCCTTACCAGAAAGTTATCGATGGTGCAGAAGACTATGCGTGGATGAGCGGTACGTCCCAGGCAGCTCCAGCCGTAAGCGGCGCGTTGGCAGTTATTGGCCAGTGGTGGCGGTCAGAGCATAATAATACGAACCCAAGTGCCGCCATGTGCAAAGCAATACTCGTAAACAGCGCCAAAGATATGGCCGGAGGGCCAGACGGCAGAGGCGGAGGCAGCACGCTGGCACATATTCCTAACGGAGACCAGGGATGGGGGAGACTAGACCTGGCAGCTGCGCTTTATCCGGCCAATACTTATTATGAGGATCAGAAATATCTGTTTACGGAAACAGGGCAAACGAGGCGTTACCGTGTTACTGTCGCAGACCCATCGCAACCGCTTAAGGTGACACTTGTCTGGTCGGATGCACCGGGTACGGTTGGTTCATCCGCCTGGGTGAATGATCTTGATTTGACGGTTACCGGCGATTCCGGCACTTACATAGGGAACGATTTTCTGTCGGGATGGTCGACTGTTGGTGGACAGAGAGACTACAAAAACAATGTAGAATGCGTATATCTGCCCAACCCGTCAGGTGTGTATTATGTGACTGTCACGGCTGCAAACATAGTCGGAGACGGCGTTCCGGGGAATAGCTCATCCTATGATCAGGACTATGCCCTTGTTATCAGAAATGGTGTTGTCGGAGGTCAAAAACTGCAGCCTTACATGCCGTTTACAAAATCGAGCTCATCGACAACCGATTATTATTCTGCAACTACTGTTTCGAGCGGGTGGTGTGCGGTCGGGATTCGGCCTCCTGCTAATAACGACTATGACCTTCAGATGTTCCCGGATGCCGGATATACCAGTTGCATTGCTACATCGAATACCCGTGGCGGAACGGTAGACTTTATCGCCGTAGACTGCAACCGAAATACGATTCCGGATCTGATATATCCGACAGTTTTACCGTATGCAGGTACATCCGGTTATAACATAGAATGGGCTACGCACTTGCTCGACCTCAACACTGGCACGTTATATACGACCAATTTCGGCAGCCGGAACGTTCTAAAGATCTGGGATATGAGCGTATCGAAGTCCGGGGAGTGCGGCGTGTTGGTGACACCCAGTTTAGGACTCGATGTTGGTGTTTCGGTAGTCGGTTCAACAGACGGCGAGGCATCGACCTACTACAAGTCGCGCCAGGATAGCATTGCGGAATCGGATACCGCCGGGCCAGGAGGTGCAGAAAGGCTTTCCTTTCAGTTGCCTGGCGAAGGCTGTTACGGCCTTGTGGTATGGAGCAAGAGCGGTTCCGGATCTGTTACAGTGAAATATGATGACGATCCGCCAACGCAGCCTGTTGTCAGCGTACCTTCATCGTATACTACGGATTTGACCAGCCTCTCCGCATCCTGGCAGTCGGAAGACCCTGATACAGGCATATCTAAGTACGAATATGCGATAGGTACCTCGGAAGGCGCTGCAGACGTCTTGAATTGGACGGATGCAGGCACATCAACGCAGGTTATAAAGACAGGATTGTCGCTGACCTCCGGCAAAGAGTACTTTTTTACCGTTCGGGCGACGAACGGTGTAGGAATGACCAGCCAGGGATCATCGTCAGGCATTCTTGCTGTCACCTCTGCATCGGATATAGCGGCTGCGAAGGCTCTGCCTGATGGTTTTGGTGTTTTGTTGGACGCCAAAGTCGTGACCGCTGTGTTCTCAGGTAAGTTTTATATCGAAGAAGGGGACCGGTATGCAGGAATTGGCGTTCTCTGGGACGGCGATGTTGAAGAAGGAAGCAGTGTCAGGGTGATAGGCAAGCTGGTAATGATCGCCGGTGAACGTTTCATAGAAGCACGGTTGGTAAACCCGCCCAGCTAAGCTCCACCAATTCCTGAATGAAGTTGCGGGCCTGATTGTAGATTACAACTCCACCTGATGATTACATCAGGTGGAGTTGTTTGCCATTTGCTGAAATATCCATAAATTACCTATTGAAGCGGCTGAATATCATCAGCAGTCCTTACACGAATACATCTAAAATATTTGCCTGCTATATTGATTATTGTGCTGATTCCAGTCACCAATACTGTTTGGTCTGGCTTAGGCATGGATAGGCTGCCGCAGGATACTCTTATGCCGGTATATGTAGAAGAATCTTTCGCTTTTGTGCCGTCATCTATGTAGAAATAATTATATCCTACTTCAGTGACCTTGCCGGTAGTCTTGACCAGAATACCTATATTGTTTAGGCCTGCTCCGCCTTCTACACCGCGCTGGCCTGTTCCTGCCGATGGATCGAAATTCCAATCTCCTCCGCCAAGGTTCCGGTTTGTAAGGAAGACCGGTTCGATACTTCCGTCACCTATAATGGGAATGTAGCTTGCGTTGATATAACGTTCACCGTTAGGTGTCGTTCTAATCCAACCCATTACATTTACCTTCTTACCGGGGATCAAGGAGTTAGGCTGTTTGAATACTCTTATACCAGAGGACCTATCCTCTGCTTCCACATAAAGACAGTCGCTGAAAACCGCGCTGACAACCGGCGCATCGAGATATACGAAGCAGCCATCCTGTGCATTTTTAACGCCTGAAGCAATAAGCGGAGGACAGTAGAACTCATCGGCCCCAATGTCTATTGTGCCTGCAAATATTCTGTTCTCTCCGTCCATATCATATTGAGACATAACATAGGCGGAATTCGTCCCTGCATTGATACATGGAGAGTTCGTAAGCAGATGATAATCAAATGTGAGTCCGGGATCAACGGAAATATTCGTTCCTCCCGCAGTCAGATTGACATAATTGGTGCCTGATGGGTTATATACACAGTTATTCGTAAGCGTCGGACTACCGGTGCTGGAAGACTTCTCTATACCGCCTGAGTTAAATGCGATTATATTGTTGTTTATACGCGGTGAAGCCTCGCATATATAGATGCTTCTGCAATTTCCGAGATTTCTGACGATTGTATTGCTGGTAATCAGAGGTGACGCTGTAAGATTTATATATATTCCGCTTCCTGAAGTTGCGGAATTACCGGAGATGATGTTATTGGTTACTATCTCAGACGAATAGCAATATATTCCTCCGCCTTGAGTCGCGGTATTGTCTTTTATAACGCAGTTCCAGATTGGAGTATCAAAACTGGAATGATATATCCCACCGCCGTTCGCAGCGGAATTTCCACTTATTATATTGTCTCTGAAATCTACGGATCCGCTTTGGATGTATACGCCTCCGCCATTACCATAAGGCAGGGTATTCTCACTGACTACATTGTTAGAAAACGTGCCGTTTGCGTAAAACAAATAAGCACCGCAATTATTCTTGGTAATGGTGTTTCCGGTGATTATCGGAGAAGCGTAGTAGAGCTTTAGCCCGCATCCGGCATTTTCTGCTATGGTATTGTTCGCTATTTTGGGTGATACATTTAAATTACAAAAAATGCCTGCACCTGATGTGGAATTTCCATTACGTATGGTAAAACCATCTATTTCGGATGAAGCAGCATTCTGGCCTGTATTAAATGTAACGACTGTACCGCCTGCATTTCCGTCCAGTATCGATTTATTCGTTTTCCAATCGCGTTTTGCTCTGGTGGTTTCTGCTCCGGAGAATCCTCCGAATAGATGAACATAAGGGTGAATAATGATCCGCTCGTTGTAAATACCGGCAACTGCCCATACTTCACCACCTTTTATAAAAGCTGTATCAATAGCGTTCTGAACTGTTAGTTTTGTATGGCTCCAATCGTTTCCTTCGTTTGCATCATTGCCGGTTGTACTGACTCTTATTATAACAGGTGTAAAGACGGTTCCTGTGCCGTCAAATTCGTAAGCCCCGATATCGGTAATAGCAGTCGCATCTCCATTCCCATCTTGTATTCGTGGTTGGCCGTTTCTGTCCACCCATGTTCCCTGAACAAGACTGTTATCTCCTGCGTCGATGCAAGGAGAACTGGGCTGTAAATAGAGTTGCCCATATTCAGGGGACGCAATTTTAGGATCAACGGAAATATTACCGTCTTTTCCGGTTTTATCAGTTATGCCGGTATAGTTAACGCCGTTAAGAGTATAAATGCAGTTGTTTTTCAATATGGGCGAACTGGTTGTCCCGCTTACATATACTCCCGCACTATCATTGTGAGTGATTAGATTGTTAACTATAGTAGGAGATGAATTTGCACACCAGAGTCCTATATCATGTCCTGCAATGCTGTTGTTGACTACCAATGCCGAAGGACTTCCGGAAAGCCATAAACCATAGCTGTAATTAGCACTAATTACGTTGTTTGCGATGACTGCAGATGAAGTGTAACAAACAATTCCTCCTGAACCGGAGTTGCCTGATACTGTATTGTTAAGTATTTGGGCCGGTGAATTGTTGAGGTATATTCCGCCTTGCCCGTTGGTACCGCCAATATTCCCCAGGATAATATTGTTGTCTATGATAGGGGATGACTTATCGCAGTATATTCCGCTGCCCGAACCGCTGCTGTTTGCAGTGATTCTGTTATTTGTTATTCGTGAGGATGAGTTCGATAATCCGATCCCACCTCCGTAGGTGGCGACATTTCCGGTTATGGTGTTATTTTCGATCACGGGTGATGCGTAGTAGCAGAAAATACCGCCGCCATACATTTTGGCGGATATTGGAGAGCCGGAGCCATTCTGGATTCTAAAGCCGTCAATTCCTGAAACAGCACTGCTGGGAATATAAGCAGCTAATACGGCACTTTCTGCGGCTCCGCCGTTGATTATTGTAGAATTTGCCTTATAATCTCTAGCAGACCTCTCAACTTCGTTACCTGCAAATCCTCCGTAGAGATAAGTGTAAGGAAGAAGTATGACATTTTCGTTGTAAGTGCCTGCTGCAACCCAAACTTCTCCGCCATCTATAGAAGCTTCAGATATACCGGCGTTTATTGTTCTTTTTGCCAGGTACCAACTGGAACCATCATTGAGATCATCTCCAGTCGGACTGACTCGGATGGTTCTCGGACTGAAAATACGGATGGTGCCATCAAACTCATCAGCGCCGATATCGACGTTTTCTCCATAGATTCGGTTTTCACCGTCCATATCCAGCCAGTCGGTTCCGACTACGCTGCTGTCACCTGTATTAATGCAGGGAGAATCAGACTGCAGGTGAACATCCCCATAACCGTTCGATACAAACTTGGGGTCTGTGGATATATCGCCGTCTCCTGCGGATAAACCAGTGTAGTTTGTCCCATTCGGGTTATATACACAGTTGTTGCGTAGTACCACGCTAGCCGTATTACCAGTTGGTATAGCTATTCCGGATGAGTTAAATGCTACAATGTTGTTGATTACATTAGCTGGAGAATTATTCAGGTATATGGCACCACCATCGGAATATGTATTTCCAACTAAAGTGTTACTAATAATGGCTATGGTACCAACTGAGGAGTAACTATATATTCCATAACCATAGTTTCCCTTAATTGTATTGTTGCGGATTATGCCAGTGCTATTGCTTCGGCATAGTATCCCTCCTGTTCTACCGCCATTGCCTGAATACAAGGTGTTTCCTAGAATAATGTTGTTTTCGATCACCGCTGAATCGCATGAAATGCAATCAATGCCACCATCACTTACCATGTTTCCAGAAATCAAATTGTTAGCAATTAGCTGGGAACCTCCCGAGGATACTATCCCACCAAGTGGGATGTTTCCAGTAATGGTATTGCCGACTATCTCAGAGTTCGATCCGGCATTAACACTGCCTTTGTTCTTGATGATCTTGTTGTTATAGGCTTTCGTAGAACCGGTAGAGTATATAGCAATGCTTTTGCATGATGTTATCAGGTTGTTGGATATGGTTAAGGCGGATGGACCACAGTAAATGCCGTAACTGGAGGAATTGGTAATGGTAAAGCCATCAATTACGCTGGACTTATAACCGGCAAGCGATGCGTCTATTCCATTATACACACCGCTGCCATCAATTATGCTCCTATATAAACTCGAATTACGCTCGGAACGGGCATTTTCCGTTCCAGCAAAGCCGCCGTACAAACAAGTGCTTGAATACAACGTGATTTTCTCGTTGTAAACACCGGCGGCTACCCATATCTCTCCTTCGCCATTTGAAGCTGCGGCATCTACCGCGGATTGGATTGTCTTTTTGGCCAAGTCCCAACTGGAACCATCATTCGCATCATTTCCCCTGGTGCTGACCCGGATTATATTAGGTGTGCTGGTCCATATTGTATCATCATACTCATCGGCGCCTATGTCTACGCGCCCTCCATAGATTCGGCTTCCACCATCTATATCAACCCATCCGCTCTTTATATCTGTATCGTTTCCTGCGTTGATGCATTCTGAGCCAGGCTGCAGGTGTAACTCATTGTTTTCAACGGATACAACCAGCGGATTGACTGATATATCTCCATCACCAGCAGATAATCCTGAGTAGTTATAGCTGTCGGGGTTGTAGACACAATTATTCCGTAGAGTTACAGTTCCTGTGCCGGTATTATAGATACCAGCGGAGTTAAACGCTACAATGTTATTGGAAAGAGTAGCAGGGGAGTTTGATAAATATACTGCTACACCACCTGAGTTTCCAATAATTGTATTGTTTACTATTGATGGTGAGGATGATTCACTGTAGATACAAATTCCGTTTCCCCCGCTGTTTCCTGCAATAACATTACCAGCGATCAAAGGTGCTGGAGAATATGAACAGCGGATACCACTTGTATACGAAGATGTGCTGCTCTTGATGATATTATTCAATATTCTAGGTGAGGCGCTATAGCAACCGATCGCACTGCTTTTATTACCGATGAACAGGTTATTCGATATTGTTATATCTGTATTGTGGCAGCAGATACTGCAGTTATTTCCTGACGGACTGGCATTTCTGATAACGAAGCCATCGATAGTTCCATAATGAAGTCCACCAAATGATGTTATTAGAGGATTTGTTGTTCCAGCGCCGTCGAGGATCGAGAGATTCTTCTTATAGTCACGCTGAATACGACTGTTTTCAGTGCCATCGAACCCACCGAACAGATAAATATACTGGTAGTGATATATATTCTCGTTATAAACTCCGGCTGCAACCCATACTTCACCGCCGGTGGTGGCTGCCTGTTCAATAGCAGCCTTTAGTGTCCGTTTTGCAAGCTGCCATGTGGAGCCGTTATTTACATCATCACCGGAAGGACTGACACGGACAATAGCGTGCTCTGAACTCCACTCGGTACTATCATACTCATCAGCACCCATATCTACAGTTGAATCATATATGCGCGATAGGCCATCGGTATCTACCCAGCCGCTTTGCACTCGGCTATTATTACCTGCATTAATACAAGGGGAATCTTGCCTGAGATGTATCAGCTGATATTCTGCTGAAACGATCTTTGGATCTTCAGAAAAGTCTCCAGTTCCGGCGGATAAGCCTATGTAATTGGTTCCTTCAGGATTGTAGACACAATTGTTATTCAGTACAGGACTGCTTGTTGTTTGTGTAGTAGTTATCCCTGACCGGTTAAATGCAATTATGTTGTTGGATATAGTGACCGTAGCGGAACTACAGACAATTCCGCCGCCATAATCTTTGTTTGTACTATTGTCCAAAATCGTATTGTTTGTAATGGTTGCTGAAGATGTGGTTGTACAATAAATTCCGCCGTATCCATTACCGGCTATTATATTGTTTGCGATAGTAGGGGAACCGTTCGAGGAATATATGCCATAGGTCCTGCAGGAAATGATGTGGTTGTTTGTTACGATGGTTGGGCCTGTACAATATACACCGCAGTCCCACTGCCCTATTATAGTGTTGTTGCATACAACTGTTGATCCACCTTGAGCATTTATTCCAGATGAACCACCGCCGACATCAGAAGTCTTTATCGTAAAGCCATCAACTCCTGCAGCTCCGATACTAGCAGTTATTGCAGTGTTGTTATAATGAGAAACAATAATTGTCTCCGCAGGATCCGTAACAGGCCTGGGAAATGCAGGTCGCTCACCTAGAGATCCCTCATTTCCGAGGAAACCTCCATAAAGCGCCACCCCTGACTTCACAGTAGTATATTCATTGTAAAAGCCTTTGGCTACCCAGACTTGATCACCGGAAACAGCGGCAGTTAAGCCTGCAGCTATAGTCTTTTTAGCCAAGTCCCAGCTCTCGCCGCTGTTTACGTCATTGCCGGATGTACTGACATGTATGACGGCACATTCCGCCGAAACACAGAAGGAGAAAATTGCACAAATGCAGAGGATTGTTGTTACTACCAGTTTACGCATGTCTGCTACATACTCCTTTAAAGATGTATTAACATAGAATTGGTGGTACAACTGAAGTATATGCAAGCTTGGTACGAATGTCAACTGACATAATCGTAAATTATGGAATTATACTGTGGTTAAATTCAAGAGTATGAGACGATTTGTGCAATCAGGTGTATTTTGATTTTGAGATATGGCAGGTGCATAAGTTACACGCTCGACCGTGCATTAAATATTTACAGGTGAGCATTAGTAGGGTCGATATTAGCGTACAAGTGTCATTTGTCTTCTGGCTGATATCCCTGCAGGAATAATCTTACATAACGACGGCAATCGAGCCCATCAGCACAATCAAAACCTAATGAGGAGAAGTAGACCGGGCCGACAAATGCACTGAATATCGTGTCATCGTTTTCCTGAATCATCTCGCCTGTTCCCTGGTAATAATGGATCAACGCAAGAACCTTGACTTTGAACTGATGCACCATATTGTCAAATGCATTTCTTAGCTTTGGGTGGCCCTTAAGTTCAGGGGTTGAGTGGACCAAACTGGATGGGGCAGAGAAGAAGTGTTTTTGCAAAGCAGTCGCGACCAGCAGCAGATCAGCCTCGATGTCGCCACTGGGCTTAGGAACCAGATCAAGTAATCGCTGCGTGAGTTTTGTGATTGCTGCGACAAAGAGCTCCTCTTTGGAACTGAAATGCCGGTACATCGTAACTTCTGTGACACCCGCTCCCATTGCGATCTCACGAGTAGTTGCCCCATGGTAACCGTTATTTATCAGCAAATCCAGTCCGGCAGTAAGCAATCGATCTCGTGTCTGGTCAGAATGCCGTCTATATGATCTCGCATCAGTTCCCATATATTCTTCCAATATGCCTTAAAAATAATATCACTTTATTATATACTGTTTAGCGTAATTATGGTAGGGATTTGGACTGTACATTAATAAATAATGGCATAGTTATATTCGGTTGACAATCAATCTTATTTTGGGATACTCCTTATCCGGGCTACGGAACGATTATGACAGTTGACTCATCTAAGATATTAAGATGAATACTCTGGTTTTTCGCAAAGGTATTATCATTCAATTGCTGATTGTTATGGCGCTGGCGCTTGGTCCGGTCAAAGCATCGATGGCGGAACTTCCCACGCTTCATCTTAGAAAGGCTTCTACTTCTCCGCCGGTCGTTTCCAAATTGCAGGACCCCGCAACTGCATCGGCCTGGTATCCGGCGAGCCCTACCTGGTTCGGACTCGGCGGCAAGACAGGTGATAGAAACCACACCGAAGTCCTGGCGACATACGACAGCACAGCTCTATACATCGCCTTCATGAACATAGACCGCTCCACGGTCATCTATCCCAAAGGCACTACTACTGCATTGAATGCCGTCGACAGTAATGCCATATGGATAGAAACACCCGCAGGACGAATGTTCTATTTCCTTGCGACAGTCGATAACAACTATCCGCCCGCACCAAGACAAGCCTCCGGGGAGTTTCCTAGCTTTGACCCAAAGACGAATAAGCTCACAGGATGGACAAACAGTGGGTGGTACGCGGGCGATAAGACCGTACAGCAGACGATCCGAATCCCATGGTCGATTCTCGGCGCATCTGCGCCGGTATCAGGCGCGAAGTGGCGCGTGAACTTTATCAACTACAATCAGACATCTTCTTCACTGACCTCATCGACGGTAAAGAAGCAGTCATGGGCTCCCGGAACAGAGACGCAGCCCGACCAGTGGGGGTATCTGGCTTTCGATGAAGCGGCATTCACACCGCCCGACATATCACCTGAGGCCGTGTTTACTCTTCGTCCCGCGACAGGTTTTGGCGGTGAGGTCACCCTTCGCGCTGGAAACGCCGCCGATCTGACAAATGAGTGGACTGATGAAGCCATAACCCAGTCCAACTGGAATGATTGCGACCCGATAGACTACACAATAAAGGAATACCTCCAGTTCGATCTGTCGATGATCCCGAAAGACAGATCGATCATCTCAGCTACGCTGCAAAATAACTTCAGAGGGCATTTTGAGTCGGATCCGACGGACTTATACCTCCATGTCGTACGACTTGCAGGCATGTACGACCCAGCGACTGTCACTATGCTTACTTCGCCGCTGCCTGTGGAAAATAGCTTCTGCAGGCTGGTTACTACGGCTGAGAAGGGGAATTGGATCGATTTCGACGTCACCAGCGCCGTATCGAAAGCATTTCAACTGGGCCAGTCTAAAGTCAGCTTTGCTCTCGCTGGGTCATCGGGGGATATTCATAACGGCAAGATATGGAACGTTTCCTTCGGAAGAGCCGACTACTACGATAAGTATCGGCCAAGGCTGATTATCACGTTCGGTAAAAACGGAACAGCTTATACTGCTCCTGTGAAGGTCGGCAGCCTCAACTATATAAGTATTGCGGCAAAGTCAGATAAAAACAAGCTGACGAACGGTACATTCCGCTACGGCACAGTCGAAGGGATTACAAATACGACCTACTGGTATGCCGATCCGGGATCGATCTACGTGAACGGTGTCAATGTGCCTCTCATGCAGATGAAAGGTGATGTAAACCCGAAGACCGGGCTGCCCGCGCTCAGGTTTATGACTCCGGCCAACTGGAAGTGGGTTCAGCAGTATGCGACCGGGCTCACTGCCGGGAAAGCGTATACATTCAGTGGCTGGTATAAGGGTTCTGCATCGGGGATTAAATCCGATGTCAGGCTGGATTTTCAGGATGCTTCAGGTAATTCGCTCGCCACAGGGCAGGCTGTATACAGCGGGTCCGGCAATTGGGAGCAGGTGAAGCTTACAAAAACAGCGCCGTCCGGAACGGTGCGGTGCAAGGTCCAATTGGTCAACTGGGCGAGCGGCACGGACGCTTACATGCTCTACAGCGGGCTTCAACTCGAAGAAGGGTCTTCTGCAACCGCATATTCCGAGACGATGGGAGTTTACTATCCTGATCATCCGCGCACGGACGGCAGCGTTACCGTGACTAACGACAACTGCATAGGTTCCATAAAGAAACTTGAGCTTGGCAGCAGTGTGTCTTTATTCAACAAGGTGGTAACGGGTGCGTTCCAGGGATTTTTCAACATTCAGTGCCCGGAAGATGGCCACACAGCCTGCGGTATAAAGGTCATCAGCACGACTGTGCCTTCTCTCGGCTCGGTAGTGAATGTAGAAGGCGTATTAAGCAGGGACACAAACGGCGAATTAGTCATCAACGCGGGAAAAGTGGCTGTTGTAGAAGACGGCGCGACCGCTTCTGCCGCTATCTCCGGGCCGTACGGCGTTATAAACCGGGAGGTTGGGGGAGGAACGGTCGGAAATGCAATCGGCCCGGATGGTGGGACCGGTATCAATCTCGTGGGCGTGCTCCAGACAACCTGGGGACGTGTGAGTAATCTAGTTTCCGGTTCATCGATGACAGTAGATGACGGGTCAGGGACTCCAGTCAAGGTGATCGGGCCTACCGGCCAGGCTACTGATGGATGTTTTGTCAAAGTCACGGGAGTTTCAGACCTTGAAAAGACCGATAAAGGCTATAGCCGTGTACTTAGAACACGGCTCGCGGATGATGTGACTGTTATGGAGGAATGAGGGCTTAGCCCTCATTCCTCTAATTAATTATCTTCCAGATATGGCACTCACCGAGTGCCATATCAAATTCAAAGGTCTTTGCAGGACCGTATTTCTCCCCGGATACTATATCCTCAAGTGTGTACATCTGCGGCATGTTAAGTGTCTTTTTTCCCGCGCTCGATGTGGAAAGTGCTACGAAGCCGTTTCCAGCCATAACTATGTCATTCGATTCGCTGTAGATGTGTACTCCGGCTGAGTGTGCAAGGTCTCTGAGTGTTTCTGACGGTAGCCTCAACCCTGTGCAATAGACATTCGTGACTCCATCGACCGTTTTGGAAGCAACCGCTACCTCGTTTGTGTATGCATATTTCGCAATCGGCGTGGCCGTAATATCGTTAATTGCAAAGTTGGACACATATGGTTTGCCGTTTGCCGGGTATTTCTCGCCTGTCTTGAGCAACGTTATGTATTTGCTTCGTCCTGTAACAGGTTTCATTGATATTCCGGTTACGTCTTTGATGAAATCGCAAGACAGTGAATTGCCTTGAACTATGCCAGGTGCATACATCCATATATTTGTGCATTTTCTCTTTGCAGATTGCTCTTTGATTGCCCTGATCTGATCTGCGTCGAGCCTGAACGTGCCGAGGAAGATGTTCATCTTTGCCGGCGGGACTTTGCCGGCTGTGAAATCATCAAGGAGATAAAAACCGAGCGGCGCTCCTGTGCGATATAACTCCACTCTGAAACCTGCGAGTGCCGTGCCCAAAATATCCGGGCTCGGATCGCCATAAAACGCGCTCCGCTGGTCGACTATTACGGCAATTTCCGGCTGATACGGCTTGAGATCCGGCATAGCCGACTGATAGACATCGTTCAGCCTGCCGAGAAGCTGCCAGATTTCATCCCCCCGGAACCTGCCATTTCCGTAAAGGTCCATCCACCAGAGCGCCGAGCCGCGAGTGAGCAGATGAGCGAAGTTTCTGGTGAGAACAGCGTTAGTTTCTTCGATATTCTTCAGCCGTGGAAGATCGTTCGCTATATCGCCTGCAAGATGCGTCCTGGTATCATCCTCATTAAGCCACAATTTGCCTGCAAGTTGCGCCGAGTCGACTGCGGACATAAAGTATCCGCCGCCGCCCATATCCCTGTCGAGATAACTGACCGGTGAGCAGATGACATCGACATAAGGTGAGTCGAGAAGTGTTCTGAGCGCCAAGTGTCCGCTTGTCTGAAGACCTTTAGGAACTGGTGCAAGCTCGAAATGATAACCGAAGAACACCATCGCAAGTTTATTTGGAGCAGTTTCCTTTGCGATTTTACACATATAGGCTGCTGTCTCGGCCTGGGTCTTGTTTTCGAACTCCAGATAATCGAGCAGGTGCATTTCCTTTGCCGGGTCGTGGAATGATCCAGCTGTTGTGGCCGATCTTTCTTCCGGGGTCGGAACAACTGCAGTACCGAGTGTAACTTTACTATCGTTCCAGGCCTTTTGAAGCGCAAAGTCTGAGATATATTTCTTTTTCAGATATGCTCTGAAAGCTTCTTTTGCAGGGGCTTCGTAGCCGCCGAGCCTACTGTTCCATACCCTGTCACAAAACCATTCGCCGGTATTGAACGCGCTTATGTGATAGCCGATGGCGTTGTCGCCGTATTTGCTCTCGATGTGTTCGACAATTGCCTTGATCTGTTCTGTCGCTGCGGCTTTCCATTTCTCAGAAAACACGCTTGGGATGCCGCGCTCGCCGTTATCATAAAGAATTCTTTCATCAGGGTTCTCGTTGTACCACCATTCCGGCGGCCAGGTGATGCCGATTCTGAATATAATCAGTGCTTTCGGGTTGACCTTGAGGGTCTGCTCTATCCGGTAGTCCGTTTCAGTGAAGTCCGGTTTTTCTCCGGCTTTAGTCCATGCGCCGGGAAGCCCGAAAGAGACGAGGTATACGCCATGTCTGCCTGCAGTCTCTACTTCCGAGAACTGAAGCGGCCTGAGATCCTCGGGTGTATCATAATTTACAAAAAAGATAGCCGGAGCGGTCGGTTTACCGTTTATGAAAAGCACCGGACCGGACTGCGTTTTTTTAACTTCTGCGCGAAGCTCTGCAGAGCACGAATTAATCGCCAGATATGATACAAACACGGTAAAGAGAAGAAATAGGCAAAGACGTTTCATCAAGACAAGCCCTCTGGTTACATAATCGAACAGTTGCAGTTTAGCATCAAGGGAACGGGGGTTGTCAATGGGGAGAAGAATCTACTGCTCGCAGCCGAAGGAACGGCCAAGCGCGTTTGCTGCGATCATTGCATCTACGACATCATCCGCACTGATTATCATGTCGGCATTCTATGACTTGATAAGGTCCGAGTTACTCGTTCAGACTTTACTGCTCAAGTAGTACTGGAAGAGCTTGATAACGAAACCTTTTCTACTGTGAGTTTCGATTTATATCAGCATTCATCAGAGCACGTTTAAGGAATTCCTGGTCGTATTTTGGGAAAATCAGCCTGAATTTAGTTATATTTTGGCGGGCAACCGCCTGGTCATCTCTTCCCATCATCTCAGGCATCGGCTGCCAGACTCCATCGGATATGGAGATTTCGACGCGGAGGGAATTGTTAGTATCCTGCGGGTCATAAGCCAGCCCGATATAGCCGAAAAAGATCGGCGCAGAGCCTTCGAGAGGCTTTATACCGGGAGCAGGCGCGATTATCAGTGCCTGGGTCATCGGAGGCTGGGTCTTTGCGTGATTTGACGGTTGAATTTCGAACCCGCCGCGCCGCTCAGGACCTTCACCTTCAAATAGCGGCAGTGTGGAGATTGGAGCGGATGAAATCGTCACAACTCCGGCGTGGTTGGTGTTGATGAGTCCGACTCCAGTGTAGCTCGTACCGTCGAACCGGCCTATCCCCTTTACGGGTTGGGTGACGGTTGCGATGCACACCTCATGCCCGTCATCATACCGCGCAACCACCTGTCCAGCCACTTTGTTCTCGATTTCCAGCTCGTGCAGGTATGGTTTTGGTATGCGGACGATTATTACTATTACTTCCCCGCCTTTTGGCTGCCATCTCTTCGGCAGAGACACAAGTTTACCATTGCGTTCCAGCATGAGCGGATTGCCGACGAATGGGGCGAGGTTACGGAAGATGCCGCATCCTGCCGGAATATTTGTATAGACCCCGGATTTTCGCGGGATGTGGCCGCCGTAACCTTTCGGCGTGTTTGAAAACTCCTCAGGGACAAGGCTGATCATCATCGGCTGTCCGTATTTATCCGTGCCTGTCTTCAGCCGGATACCATGGATCGCGGTCGCTGCCACAACATCGTCAGGTAAGTAAGCTGATGCGGCAAAACCTTTAATTGCCGTGGTGGCAGGGCGAGAGACTCGCCCGACGCATGTATAGGTTGCTCCCTTATCGAGAGAGACCGTAACGCTGCCTCCGGCGGAGTTTTCGACACGTATGCGGGATATCTCCTGCGTCTCGAACGCGCTCACGGCCGCCGGAATGCAGAGAATAATAGCTGTGATGATAAGTAATTGAAGTTTCATTATTATTAACCTTAATCACGAAAAGGCCTACCGCTTTTCACTAAATTTGCGTTTCAGTAAATCCCACCAGCCGTAATCCCGAAGATAAACCAGGTCGAAGAGCATTACACCCTGAGTTTTGGTAAGCGCCATATCTATCGCGCGCTCAAAAACATCCGGCTTACCTGCGTAATCTCTGAGATACAGGCTCGCATAAACGGGCGCTTCATTTTCCACAACATCTATGGACTCTTCGCAACCTGCTTCAACGCTTTTCCACTCTGCTATGCCTGAGGCACGGGCTTCTTCGCGTGTAGGGTGGGGGTAGTAGCAACCGGTGCACATCCAGTCGACGAGATCAGCGTAGCCGGTCTCTTTATATGTCGAAGATGCGAAGTCGTAAGGCGGTTTATGCTTCGGGCTTGCCCAGTTTACACCGACATCATAGTAATAAGTATACCACGAGCCGACATAGACTCCGACCTGTGCTTCAGTCCTGATCGATTTTACCGTGCGGCGGATGTCTGCCACGAAGTCATGTATCACTCTTGTCCGCCATTCCATCCAACTGCCGAAATGCTTTCCACGGACTACATCTTGGCCGGGGATGGGATCGATTGCGAAAATATCTTCAGGAAAACGCTCGACTTTAGCCCCAATCCACTTCTCGAACATCTCTTTTGATAGCTTGCTGAAGTCTGATTTGATGTCGGGATAGCGCATGCGGTCAAGAACGATTCCGTCTACATTGTAATTGGTGACGATCTCGGAGATGATCGAAAGCTCGTAAGCCTGCATGTCCGCGTTGGCGGGGTTGACGAATATCGCAAAGTGCTGATCGGCAGCCTTACTTGCCGGGACAAGCCGCGCTTTGCCAACTTTATCGAGCTCATATTTGATGCACTGCCATTCAGGATGCGCGATAGCCGCTCCGCCTTCGGGCTGCTCGGTAGACGCTTCGGCAAAAACATTGATGGAGGCGTGGACCTCAATCCCAGCTTTGTGCCCTTCTTCCACCATTACCTGCAGGAGGTCGTAGTTTTCAGGATACTTCCGCCCGCTCCAGGCTTTTATCCTCGGCGCGATTTTGCTGTTATACAAGACGACGCCCGTAAGCGGTTTTACATCGACTACAATTATATCGATGCTGACAGCTTTGCACTGACTGGCAAGCTCCGCGACCTTCTCGCGGGAGTCCAGCGCCCAAAGGTTAGCTTCTGCGTCGCACCAGAGCACTTTTGTTTTGGCTGTATGTTTACTCACTTTGATCCATAGTGTCCTGAACTGAGGAGATACGGAAGATCAGTTTGGGAAAAAAGGCATCCTAAACCAACAGGTATTGCATGTAATCCTGAAACAAGTTCAGGGTCAATCCTCTTCCTGGATGCTGAATCAAGTTCAGCATGACGTTGTGGTAGTCCAACATGATGCCATACCTTATGCTTCGGGACCGCAGTTCGTCCTACCCAGTGGACCTACCGGACCACTGGGAGAAGCACGAGTTTCCACCGCTTGACGTTGTTTCGGGACACCCTTGTCCCGAAACCTACCTATCAAATCTCCACTAATCCCATTTTCTTTCCGTTGCTTCGGACTGCTTGCTGCCGAAGCGGGCCGTCAGGCCTTTCCGCGCTGGTTGCGATTCAAAATCCTGCTGTGAGCTTCATCATAGTTACGTCTGAGATGAGCTGGATATTTGCATTACCGTCGACTGCGCGGCGCGCCCAGAGAAGTGTCTCTATAGCCGATGACGCACGCTCTGGTGTAGGGGAAAATGAAGAAAGCCGGTGCAACATATCCGTATTTACAAGCTGGGCATCTCTGCCGCGGACGGAAAGGCTCAAAAGATCACGGTACCAGAGGATAATGACATCCAGCACCGATTTCATCGCTATTCTTTGAGTTTTACCTTCTTCTTTGCTGCCGTCAGCCAGGGCTTGGAGCTCTTCGGACAGCCTCAGGGCATGCCGCCGGTCAGATGATGAGATATCGACTGCAATTTCGATGATCAGTTCCCTCCACTCGTCGAAGTTTTCATTCTTCAAAATGGATATAGCGAGTCCCGGCCTGCCTTCAGAATATGCAGCCAGGAAATCGGCGCGTTTCTGGTCTATATCGAACCGTTCAACGAGCGCAGCGGCAAGGCTCTCTGCTGGAACTCCTGAGAACCTGACCTGCATGCAGCGCGACTTTATGGTAGGGAGCACAAGTGCCGGGTTGCGCGAAAGAAGTATGATAGTCAGGTAATGTGGCGGCTCTTCAAGCGTTTTCAGAATGCAGTTGGAGGACTCTTCGTTCATCGTATCGGACTGCTCCACGATGACGACTTTCCACTTTCCCCTCACGGGGGCATATTGAGCAGCTCGCTGCATGTCGCGCATCTGCTTGATCTTTGTTTCGGCGCCATCAGGATAGATTATCTCGACATCCGGGTGGCCGTCGCCTGAAAGCATCCTGCATTGAAGGCAGTTGCCGCACGAATCGCCGTCTTCCTGCGGGTCTTCGCAGTTCAGTGCTGCGGCGAACGCGAGCGCTGCCGTCAGCTTGCCTGTCCCCTGTGGTCCGGTGAACAGGTAAGCGTTCATAATCCTGTCCTCAAGAACAGATTTTTTGAGGACTGCAGATGCCATTTCCTGGCCTATGAGTTCTTCGAATCGAGCCAAATCAAAATCTTTCGAAACGTTCTACATTAACGACGAATATAACTGCGCCGCCCACTGAGACCTTTACAGGATTCGGTATGAATGTCCCTGCAGGCATTACATCAGGCGGCGGCAGGCTGACATACTGCTCGCGTGTTTTGCAGGAGTCCTGAACAAGGCTGATAACGGTATCGGTCTCCTCATCATCTACGCCGATAAGGAGCGTAGCGTTCCCGTCACGCAGAAACCCTCCTGTCGTGGAGATTTTAGTAAACTTGTATCCCGCGGTGAGAAGCGATTCAGAGACTTTTGCGTGGTCTCGCTCGTGGATGATGGTAATCAAAAGTTTCATCCGCGCAATCCTCCCATTTATCATTCGTCAGCCACCGGCCGTGCCGGAATCAGCTTGATCTCTTATTCTACGGCATCGACCGGCAAACAGGCAAGAAGTTGTCAGGGTGCTGGCTCGATAATTATGATCCTTGCGCGTCCCTGCGGGCATTCGGCCTCAAAACCGTCCTGCAGGTTTTCAGGACATTCGATCTTGCAGCCGTCAGTGCATTCGACTTTATAAGAGACGGATGTATCTATGCACCTGGGTTTGACAACCACCTTGCTCGACTCTGAATCGATATTGTATACAAAGATCATGCTGCGTTTGAAGTCACGGGCCAACAGTTGAATGACCGATGTGCCTCTGCGATTGTCCAAAGGCTCTACTGGTGTCAACGGGATTGCAATCGAGTTCTGGATGAACTCTCTATTTTTCTTATAAAACGCCACATGTTCAGCCAACAAGCCGAGCATATTACTGTCGAGCCCTGCAATGTTTCCACCGAGCCCCATTACTCCTGTCATTCCCGCCCGTAATGCGAAGTCGATGTGATATGACGACACTTTTTCTGCTGTAGCAGTCGCTGGGCACAAGACCTGGTCTCCGGTATCAAGACCGTTGTTGCCGTAAGGCGTCCACCCGTTGCCTGTCGGATACAGCACTACCCATTTGGAGGTCTTCCTCGGAGCCAAACGGGACATACCGGCCATTCCTATTCTTATTGTGTCAATAGGATCGACCGTGTCGGACAGGAAATTGGTATAAAAACAGGAAGTAGTCAGAAGGTCGTTTCTCAGCCCTCCGCTCGAGCATCCTTCTACGATAAGATTTGGATATTTATTGCTGATTTCATCTAATATCTCATGCCATGCCTGCAATCTGGACTGGTGGGACATCTTGTGAGGATCCGCGGAGAAGTCGAAGTTGCAGTCGACCTTCAACCATTTTACTTCGTAAGTTTCGACGACCCTGCAAATCTCGGAAAAGACCCAGTTGCGGGCTTCGGGGTTCATAAAGTCAGGATAGCAGAACCCTTTGGAATCCGCATCGATAAACCAGTCCGGCTGGTTTATCCGCACAGGTGCATTCTTGTTCACCCTTTCCGGTTCCATCCATATGCCGAAATCCATACCTTTCGAACGCACCAGGTCGGCAAAATCAGAGAGAGTGCTTTTGGCAAACACAGTCGGCCTTTCGCTCCAATCACCGACAGAAGCCCAATCGCCGAGTTTTGGGTCGCCGTACCAACCGGCGTCCACGACAAAGACTTCGCAGCCTGCTTGAGCGGCAGCGTCGAGCTGGGTTTCAAGGCTTTCAGGTGAGATTTTGTGAAACCTGTCGAACCAGGAGTTGTATACCACGGGCAGCACTACATTCGCATTCCTTCTGTCCAGATGCTCCAGTGCATATCGCTGAACATAACTTCCGGCGAGGGCTGCATCATCCTTCCGGCATATCTGAACAAGCCAGTCGAGCCCGACGCTGCAGGCCTCTCCTGGTTTGAGCCGGACTATATACTCGTCAGGCCTGTCCAGAGTTATCTTCAGCGTGTCCTTGCCATCGTTTTTTCTGATAGATATACGCCAGTCGCCACAGGGGATGAGATTGAGTATCAAACAGTCGCTTTTATCTAGATCGACGCGCAAATACGGTACATATCCCTGGCATGAACGTCCTCTGGCCTGGATAACGGCCGGAGCGTTTTCAATATCGATGCTAACAGCCTGCGATTCTCTGCACCATGTGTTCTTCAAAGCCTGTACAGATGTACACTTCGCAGAGAGAGAAAATGTCTGCGCGATATTCTTGAGTTCGATTTCACTTTTGCCAGGATTCGTAACATTCAACTGTACATGTCTTATGCAGTTGTCCGAATCACACATAACTTTGATCTCGAACTCCACGCCGCTGGCAGTGCCGACATTCGCTGTGCCCCCAGTCAGCACATTTGCCATGCTGCAGCTTGTTTCGATGGAATCTACCAGGCAATCGAACTCCAAGTCCGTTAATATGTCCAAAAGCTGCATTGAATGCTTATTGCATGCACTTGTTGCGTCGGTCATCAAATCCTCCTGCTGGTTTCCTATATTACCAGAAGCTTTTCATTATGTTAGCACACTATATATGCTTCTCGCCATTGTATAGGAAGGAATCCATAGAGTTTCCAGACAAATCTCTGTAGTTCTAAAGTATTAACTTGGTCTAATACTTACAGCTAATAAAAAATAGGCCTAAAAGTGAATTGTGTAAGAAGAAATATGCGGGTACACTGCACATGCTTCAATTATATGTCTGATAGCCTGCACCTGGAGGAGGTTGTTCTGATGAAAAAAGCTTCTGCAATGATCTTTGTAATCCTTGTATTACTCATAACGTCCCCGGCGGCAAATGCGGCTGTTTTTTACGTCCGTGCAAATGGAAGTGATAGCAACCCCGGCACAAGCTGGGCACTGGCAAAAAGAACAATACAGGCTGGTGCAGATGCAGCCTATGCTAACGGCGGCGGAGAGATATGGGTCGCAGCAGGAACCTACGCAGAACACGTTTACTTAAGAGGTAGCTGCCAGCTTTACGGAGGTTTCGCAAGCACAGAAAGCCAGAGAAGTGAGCGTAACTTCAGTGTCAACAAGAGCATAATAGACGGGTCCGGTAATGGCTATGTTATTGGTGCAAGATTTCCAAACAATATATGTATTGATGGGTTTACAATTAGAAACAGTGGAAGCAGCAGTAAAGGCATATTATGTGATTCCGCAGGCCTGATTGTCACCAACAACGTTATCACTGGAAACGGCCAAGGCATCTATTGCTATTCACCAAATGTAAAAATAATAAGCAATATAATCAGCGGGAATAGCTGCGGTGTCTACTGTGATTCATTAAATACAACAATAGCAAATAACATAATCAGTGATAATGAAGATGGTATTTACTGTTCGCCATATTCAAATCCTGCAGTGACTAACAATACCATCATCGCGAACACCAAACATGGTATTTCCTGTTCATCAAGTCCGGCAATAGCTAACAACATAATTGTCTTTAATATGACCGGCGTCTTTAAAAACAGCGGAAGCCCGACTCTCCAAAATAACTGTGTATACGGCAATAACGACAACTACTCTGGCCTCACTGCAGGGTCTACGGACATATCGCAGGATCCTTTACTAGAGAATTGGCGGTATGGTAAGTTCCACATCCAGCCCAGCTCACCATGTGTAGATGCAGGCGACAGCGCTGAAGTCGATTCTGCTTGGACAGACATGGATGGACAGACAAGAGTACAGGGTGCATCAGTAGATATCGGCGCTGATGAATCAGACGGGACACAGTGGTATATCAATCCCCCTATTGTGGTGCGCGTAGCCCCTAACGGGAATGATTCTAAAGACGGTTCAAGCTGGACACTGGCAAAAAAGACCATACAGGCAGGTATAGATGCAGTTTTTGCTAATCAAAGTGGTGAAGTATGGGTAGCGGCTGGAATTTACAGAGAGCACATCACCCTGAAAGCAGACATTGGTGTGTATGGAGGGTTTGCAGAAATAGAAAGTGAGAGGTCTAAACGAGACTTCAACGTTAATAAAAGCATACTCGACGGATTCTACGGCAACGTTGTAAGTGCAAGCGGTTTCTCAACAATTGCTTGTATTGATGGATTTACCATCAGAAACAGTGGAAGCAGCTATTATGGCATCTACTGCAAGCTATTTTCAAGCCCTACACTGGTAAACAACATTATAAGTGGGAATGGCTATGGTATCCAATGCAACTCATCAAATCCAACAATAGCAAACAACATCATCAGCGGGAACACCTATGGCATTGGCTGTTCATCGTCAGATCCCATAATAACCAACAACACGATCATTGGAAACAGTAATTATGGAATATCTTGCTCATCATTAAGCCACGCTATAGCAAATAATATTGTAGCTTTCAATAACATCGGAATCTATAAATACGGTGTAGATACAAGCCCGACACTTAAAAACAACTGCGTCTATGGTAACATTACCAACTATTCAGGCGTCACAGCCGGAGATACAGACATATCAGTAGACCCTATGATTGAGAACTGGAAGTACAACAAGTTTCATATCCAGTCAGGGTCACCCTGTATAGATGCAGGTGACAGCTCTCTCGTCGATTCTGGTTGGGTAGATATGAATGGACAACCAAGAATACAGGGAAATGCCGTAGATATAGGCGCAGATGAATCAGACGGGACAGAGTGGCCTGTCAATCCTTCTATTGTGGTGCGTGTAAGTCCTAATGGGAATGATTCTAATAACGGTTCAAGCTGGGCACTGGCAAAGAAGACTATACATGCCGGAATTGATGCAGTATTCGCTAATGAAGGCGGTGGTGAGGTATGGGTAGCAGCCGGAGTCTACAAAGAGTACATAACTCTCCAGACTGACATCGGCGTATACGGAGGGTTTGCTGGGACAGAAAATGAGAGGTTTGAGCGAGACTTCAACACTAATGAGAGTATACTCGATGGTTCAGGTAAAGGTGGCAGTGTAGAAGCAAGCGGCTTCATCACTACTGCTTGCATTGATGGGTTTGTCATTAGAAACAGTGGAAATAATTATAATGGTATCGATTGCTACTCTTTATCAAGCCCTGAGATAAGAAACAACGTAATCATTAATAATGGTCATGGTATCGATTGCTCTTCAGCAAGCCCTAAAATAATTAACAATACCATAAGCGTAAATAGCAGCTCTGGTATTGATTGCTCATCATCAAACCTTACAGCAATTAACAATACAATAAGCGGAAATAGTGGGGATGGAATCTATTGCAGAACATCAAATCTTACAGCAACCAATAATATAATCGCTTTCAATAATACAGGAGTATGTAAATACACTGAAAATGGAAGCGGAGGCGAAAGCATAACGCTTAAGAACAACTGCGTCTATGGCAATACTACTGATTACTCAGGCATCACCGCAGGAGCTACGGACATATCGCAAGACCCACTTCTTGAGAATTGGCGCTATGGCAAGTGCCACATTCAACCCGGTTCACCTTGTATTGATACTGGCGACAGTTCCGCAGTCGATTTGGGTTGTGTAGACATAGATGGACAGTCAAGAATACAGGGAAATGCTGTAGATATAGGCGCAGATGAATCAGACGGCACACAGCGGCCTGTCAACCCTCCTATTGTGGTGCGTGTAAGCCCTAGCGGGAATGACTCAAACGATGGTTCGAGTTGGGCACTGGCTAAGAAGACAATACAGGCGAGTATAGATGTAGTTTATGATAACGGCGGCGGTGAAGTATGGGTAGCAGCTGGAGTCTATAGCGAACACATTGCTGTGAAGGCAAGTATTGGCGTATACGGAGGGTTTGCAGGTACAGAAAGCCAGCGTGGGGAGCGTAACTTTAGTGCCAATAAAAGCATAATAGACGGCTCCGGCAATGGCAGCGTTGTATGTGCGAGTGGGCTTCCAACTATTGCTCATATCGATGGGTTTACAATTAGAAACAGTGGAAAAAACTATTATGGTATCTACTGCACGCTGCTATCGAGCTCCACAATAGCAAATAACGCTATGATTGGGAATGATTACGGCATTTACTGTGAATCATCATCAAATCCAACAATAGTTAACAATGCCATAAGCAGGAATAGTTATTGTGGTATATACTGCTCATCAAATCCAACGATAATCAATAATACCGTCTGTGGTAATAATAGCTACGGCATTTATTGCATTACAAACTCAAGTCCTATAGTGGCCAACAATATTGTTTCTTTCAATAATGTAGGAATCTACAAATATAGTACAAGTGGGAGCCCAATCCTAAAGAACAACTGTATTTATGGTAACGCCATAGACTATTTAGGCATTACTGCCGGAAGTACAGATATATCAAAAGATCCTCTTCTTGAAAACTGGAGGTGTGACAAGTTTCACATTCAGCCCGCCTCCCCATGCAAAGATACAGGCGACAGTTCTGTAGTTGATTCTGGTTGGGTAGATATGGACGGACAGGCAAGGATACAGGGAAACACTGTAGATATTGGCGCGGATGAATCAGATGGAACACAATGGAAGATTAATCCAGTGGTAATCCGCGTCAGTCCTACCGGAAATGACTCCAACAGCGGTTTAGGCTGGGCATTGGCCAAGAAGACAATACAGGCAAGTATAGATGCAGTTTATGATAATGGCGGCGGTGAGGTATGGGTCGCAGCTGGAGTCTACAAAGAACACATCAATTTGAAAGCAGACATTGGCGTTTATGGTGGGTTTGCGGGAACGGAAAATGAGCGGCAAGAGCGGAATTTCGGCGAGAATAAGAGTACAATAGACGGGTCTGGTAATGGTAATGTCGTTAATGCAGACGGCATCTCAACAACCGCCTGCATTGATGGGTTTAGTATTAATTATGGCGGAAACGGGTATTATGGTATCTATTGCACAGCATACTCAAATCCAAAAATAACCAACAATAACATTACTTGGAATGGTGTCGGCATATACTGTCAATCAAATGCCTGCATCAAAAACAACACCCTGTATAAGAATAGTAGTAACGGTATATATTGCTGCAATGCATCAAATCCTACAATAGACAATAATGTCATCAGTGGAAGCAACTTTGGTATTTACTACGATTTAGCAAATCCAACAATAAGCAACAATACCATCAGCGAGAACAACAATGGCATATATGGTGATTCCACATTAAGAATTTTAATAATAAACAATAAGATCAATTCGAATGGCTATGGTATAAATTGCGCAAATTCCACAATAGCTAACAACATTATCAGTGGGAATAAATGTGGCGTAATTTGTGGAAATTCCACAATAGCAAATAACACTATCATCAGAAATAACGTTTATGGTATATCCTGCGCATACAGTTGCATAGCAACCAATAACATAGTTGCTTTCAATGTCACTGGAATTACTAGCAGCGAAAGCCCGACATTAAAGAACAACTGTGTATATGACAACACTACCAACTATTCAGGTGTTATTGCCGGAGCTACGGATATATCAAAAGACCCTCTATTTGAAAATTGGCCATATGGAAAGCTTCATATCCAGCCCGGCTCACCCTGTATAGATGCAGGCGACAGCTCCCTCGTTGATACATCTTGGGTAGATATGGATGGGCAGGCAAGAATACAGGGAAATGCCGTAGATATCGGCGCAGATGAATCTGATGGGACACAGTGGCCGGTTAATCCTCCTCTAGTTGCACATGTCAGTCCCAATGGAGATGATTCCAATAACGGATCTAGCTGGGAACTGGCAAAGAAGACTGTGCAGGCGGGAATTGACGCAGTTTTCGCCAATGAGGGTGGTGAAGTATGGGTGGCCGCCGGAAACTATTATGAACATATCACCTTGAAAGCAGACTGTAATATCTATGGTGGGTTTGCAAGCACAGAAAGCCAGCGTGGGGAGCGTGACTTTGGTGCCAATAAGAGCATAATAGACGGCTCCGGTAAGGGCACTGTCGTGAGTGCAAGCGGTTTCTCAACAATCGCTTGTATCGATGGATTTATCGTTAGAAACAGCGGGAACGGCTATTACGGCATCTGCTGCGCATCATATTCAAGCCCATTAATAATAAATAATATTATAAGCGGGAATGGTCGCGGCATATATAGCGTAGCAGACGGCGTATCAATGGCAATCCCCACAATAATCAACAACATTATTCGTGGAAATACCCAAGGTGTTTCCTGCATGCCAAATTGCGTAATTGCCAATAACACCATCAGTGAGAATATCTATGGCATATGTTGTGCAAATTCCACAATATCGAACAACATAGTTGTCTTTAACACCACGGGGATTTATAAGTCCTATGGGAACCCAACGCTCAAGAGCAACTGTATCTACGGAAACACCACCAACTACTCTGGCCTCACTGCAGGAACTACGGATATATCGGTAGACCCTCTCTTTAGAGACAAGGATAATGCCGACTACCATCTTACCTCCACATCTCCCTGCGTAAACGCTGGAGATGACACAGCGGTACAGACTGGCTGGGTTGATATGGACGGTGAGGCACGTATTGCGGGCAGCCATGTAGACATTGGTGCAGATGAATACTCAGTATTTGATGTCACAGGCACAAACGCCAAGAACACCAAAGATACGGTATATGTATTGGCGGCTAATATGGTAGCATCTTCGGTCTACAGCGGCTTTTACTATGTCCAGGACATAAACAGGACCTACGGCATAAGAGTGAACCAGCTAAAGGGAACTCTGCCGCAGGTAAATCAGATAATCTCAGTTAATGGTGTCCTTGGAACTACCACAGACGGAGAAAGGTGTCTCTCAAGCTATGAAACGCCTTCTGTCACAGGTCAGGAGACTGCAAAGCCGCTGATGATTACCTGTAAATACATCGGTGGAGGAGACTACAGCTATGATCCAGCCGCCAAGACAGGCCAGAAGGGTGTAAAAGGCAGCTTCGGACTGAACAACATAGGGTTATTAGTGACAGTATGCGGGACAGTAGCGGATATCGATACTACTAATAAGAAACTCTACATAAATGATGGTTCTGCCACTATAGATGTATATTATGGCAGCATCACCCTGCCATCTGATGTAGTAAAAGGAGCACTGGTCAAGGCTACAGGAGCCTGCAGTTGCTATAGACTAGACAATAACAACCTTAGTCCTTTGATCCTCCTGAAGGATGGGGACAGTATAGCGGCACTGAGTAATCCTTAACCATTACATCGAAATTATCAGCACACGATTCATAACAGGACCGGGTAACGCCAACACCCGGTCCTGTTCTTTAATTGATAAGAGTGTGGAAATCAGGCAGTTGATCGACTTTTGCAAAGTAAAAAAGCGGTTCTACTGTACAAAATTAAAGGGCAGTGTCCAGATTGAACACTACCCTCATTTGGTGCCGCAGAGAAGAGTCGAACTTCCACGTCCTTGCGGACACATGGTCCTGAACCATGCGCGTCTGCCATTCCGCCACTGCGGCACGTTTTGACTGTGTTATTATATAGCCGAAAGCAGCGGACGTCAAGATGCCGCGTTGCCTCATCTAAAATCGTACCGAAAGTGATTCGTTGCCTCATTTAAGAATCGTACCGAAAGGTTGATATGCCGATGCTGTTTTTGTAGGAGGAAACGCATCGATGACCCAGCAAGCAAAG
>JBDKUN010000013.1:0-38977 GCA_039679675.1 Armatimonadota bacterium | reverse complement strand
CTTTGCTTGCTGGGTCATCGATGCGTTTCCTCCTACAAAAACAGCATCGGCATATCAACCTTTCGGTACGATTCTTAAATGAGGCAACGAATCACTTTCGGTACGATTTTAGATGAGGCAACGCGGCGGTTTGACACGGAACTCTCATTTTGTTATACTGCCTGCTGGTACTGGTCGCAAAATCAAAGGTCCAGAGCTAGCTATTCATTCCACTTATAGCGTGTTTCGAATCCAGCAGCGTAAGGTCATACTCAGCTTGTTGAATCCAATTGTTGAAACGTGCTCTCAGGAGTTTCTAAATGCCAAGTATAGTCGTGGTAGGTATGCAGTGGGGCGACGAAGCCAAAGGCAAAGTCGTAGACTACGTCTCCCAGAATGCTGATATAGTCGTGAGGTATAACGGCGGAAACAACGCCGGACATACAGTAGTGATAGATGGGGAGATCTTCAAGTTCCATACGCTCCCTGTGGGCGCGCTGAACAAAGGTGTAACCAGCATAATCGCCGACGGTGTGGTAATTGACCCATCAGTCCTGGTCGAAGAGCTCGATTCTCTGACCGCAAGAGGGTATAACGGCAAGAGCCTGAAGATCAGCGGCAATGCACATGTCATCATGCCTTACCATAAGCTTTTCGATCACCTGGAGGAAGGCAAGAAGGGCGACCGCAAGATCGGAACGACCGGCCGGGGCATAGGGCCCTGCTACGCAGACAAAATTTCCCGCATAGGGATCAGAATATCCGAGCTTATCGACCCGGAACAGTTCCGCAAGAAGCTTTCTCAGGTTCTCCGCGTGAAAAACGAGATCCTGACGAAGGTATACGAGCACGAACCGCTTTCGGAAGACGATATTTTCGCTGAGTACTCTGCTTACGCGGAGCGGATCGCGCCGTTCGTTGCCGATACGACCCATATGCTCCATAGAGAGGCCAAAGCAGGCAAGAGAATCGTCTTCGAAGGCGCACACGGCACGCTTCTCGACATCGACCACGGCACATATCCTTATGTCACTTCGTCTCACACGATAGCAGGCGGCGCCTGCATCGGGACCGGAGTCGGCCCAACTATGATCGGTAAAGTGATCGGCGTTGCGAAGTCCTACACGACCCGCGTTGGAGAGGGCTGGTTCCCGACAGAGCTTGAGAATGAGACCGGAAACTATCTCCGCGAACGCGGCAAGGAGTATGGGACGACCACAGGCCGCCCTAGAAGATGCGGCTGGTTCGACGCAGTGGCTGTAAGGCTTTCATCACTCGTCAGCGCAGTCGACGGCATCGCATTAATATCGATGGATGTGCTCTCCGGGCTCGACAAAATCTGTGTATGCACGGCTTACGACCTGAACGGCGAGAGAGTCGCGGACTTCCCGACCGATCCGGTTAAACTCGGACAGTGCAAACCGGTCTACGAAGAGCTGCCCGGCTGGAAAGAGGACATTAGCGGCGCGAGAAGCTATGAGGACCTTCCCGTAAACGCACAGAATTACATAAAGCGCATATCGGAAGCTGTTGGAGTGCCAGTAGTGCTGGTTTCCGTAGGTCGCGGCCGCGAGCAGACGATATTGCTCAAGCCCGAAATGCTCAAGCTGTAGTCATGCGATAACAAAAATCCTGCTGTATACTAAAACCGACATGCGTATATCAGACAATCCTAAACCACTGCAAATCATCCCGCTCGGCGGCGTAGGCGAAATAGGCAAGAACATGTTCGCCATCAGATACGGCAATGATATTCTTGTAGTCGACGCCGGGCTTATGTTCCCCGAAGACGAAATGCTCGGGGTGGATATAGTCATCCCGGACATCAGCTATCTTCTGGAAAACAGGAAAAAAGTCGTCGGGATAATCCTGACGCACGGGCATGAGGACCACATCGGCGCGCTGCCTTATATATTGAACCAGATGGATGTGCCGATCTGGGGAAGCCGCCTGACTCTCGGCCTCATTCAAGCAAAGCTCGAAGAACACGGTCTGGCTGAGTCGGTCAATATGAACGAGGTCAAGTCCGGAGATGTAGTCAAGTTCAAGAGGAGCTTCGAGGCGGAGTTCGTCCGCGTCAGCCACAGTATACCGGATGCCACCGGGCTTGCCATCAGGACTCCCGCCGGGACGATAGTTTACACAAGCGATTTTAAGTTCGATTACACTCCCACATCCGGGCTTACCATAGATGCTGCACGGTTCGCACAGATCGGTGATGAAGGCGTGCTTGCGATGATGACCGACTCTACTAATGTAGAGAAAAAGGGTTATACTCCGAGCGAAACGGTTGTGAGAGATGCGCTGAATGAAGCATTTGCCGAGGCAGACGGGCGGATTATCATCGCAACATTTGCATCCAACATCCACCGGATGCAGGAAGTCTTCGACGCAGCCCACCGCTATGGCAAGAAAGTGCTCGTAATCGGCCGCAGTATGGCAAGAAACAGCGAGATTGCTGCGCAGCTTGGGTACCTTAAGATCCCAGATGACACCAGCATAACGCTTTCCGAGCTTTCGTCTGTCGATCAGAAAGATGTAGTCATCATGACGACCGGCAGCCAGGGTGAACCGCTCTCCGCGCTTACCCGTATGGCGATGGACGAGCATAAGAAGATAAAAATCGGCCCCGGCGATACCGTAATCATCTCCGCAACACCTATTCCTGGCAATGAAGACCTCGTAATGAGGACGATCAACAACCTGTTCAGGCAGGGCGCGAAAGTCATCTACGATGCAATCGCCCAGGTCCACGTTTCGGGCCACGGCAACCAGGGAGACCTGCGGCTGATGCTCAGCCTCCTCAGACCGAGCTACATAATACCTGTCCACGGCGAGCCGAGGCATTTTGCCAAGTATGTCGAGCTCGCAGAGGGTATGGGCTACGAATCCGATAGCGTGATTGGGCTCGAAATAGGCGACATTCTGGAAATCGACAAGGAAGGCGGGCAGATCGCCGGTAAGATCGACCAGTACGGCAGCGTTATGGTCGATGGAATGGGCGTCGGCGATGTGACCGATGTCGTTTTAAGAGACCGGCGGCACCTGTCGCAGGACGGGGTCATCGTAGTTGTCGGGACTATCGACAAATCCACCGGAAAGATCATCTCCGGCCCGGATATTGTCTCCAGAGGGTTCGTAATCCCTGAGCATGAAGAAGAGATTATGGACGAAGCGAAGGAAGTAATGCTCCGTAAGGCCGACGAGATGATGGCCGACGGCGTGACCCAGTGGGATGCCATCAAACCTGCTATGAGAAGCGCGCTAGGCAAGTATCTCCACGTGACCACGGGCCGCCGCCCGATGATTATCCCCGTTTTCACCGAGGTATAAGTCAGATTTCTGATGGATCGGGGGATCCGGCCCCGGTCCCCATTCCCCAGGGCATCCATGCCCCTGCTATCTTTCCCTATGCTTTTATGCGTCGGGATCGCTTTTCATCCCGAAGCACACTCTCCACCATTCCCGTTTTCGCGTCTTTCGCAATTCAAGCCCTGATGTTGAGAACTCTGTATACGAAGGAATCCAGCTTATTAATAAAGAACTTAGCCGTAGTACATAGGAAATGTTGTGTTGAAATCACTGTGTTAACTGGGAGGCCAGAATATATGAGCGGCAAGTATAAGTTCGTATTGCCAGATGGTATTGATCAGCGGTTTATTGATGAAATGCCGGATAAAGGCTATATTTCTGATGCTATGGTTATTGGGGAAGACGGCACAAAGTACCCCGTCAGTTTTTTCGACCCGGTCAGATTGACACAAGAACTGGAGTGTTGTGTGAAGCTTGGACAACCGTATTTTACGGAGCCGGGGATCATAGTTCTTCCTGAAGTAACTATGGAAAATATACTGCATGCAGTGGATGAACTCGGAAAAGAAGGCTTTTTTGAACATACGAAACCGTGGAGTTATAAATTTGAGTTAAAAAAAGAGAAACCGGAGTAACAGGGATCACAGATCCCTATCCGGCTATTCCGGGCTGCATTGCAAATACAGCCCGAGAGAGGCATAATTCTCCATAAATCCTCCCTCGCGTTTCCTGAGTCTACGGATCGGGTAACGATTATTTATTGAGATTTCGGACAGGGAGGTAATTTAATGGCACAAAGGACTCTTGATGGCAAGAAAGTGGCGATTCTTGTCGCTGATGACTTCGAACAGGTAGAGATGACCGAGCCCAGAAAAGCCCTTTCATATGCTGGAGCTCAATCGTTTATAGTCTCGCCAGCGGAGGGACAGGTTCAGGGGATAAACCACGATAAACCTGCGGATAAGTTCAAGGTGGATGTACCGCTGAACGATGCGAACGCCGACGATTTCGACGCTCTCCTTCTTCCGGGCGGCGCGCTGAACCCCGATCAGCTGAGAGCAAACGACAAGGCAAAAGAATTCGTCCGGCAGTTCGATGAGGCCGGAAAGCCTATTGCCATTATCTGCCACGCCCCATGGACACTGGTTTCCGCCAGACTCGTCAAAGGACGGACACTCACCAGCTATCACACCATTAAAGACGACATTATAAACGCCGGCGGCAACTGGGTGGACCAGGAAGTGGTGGTAGACAACAACTGGGTGACCAGCCGCTCACCGAGAGACCTTCCCGCTTTCAACCAGGCAATGGTCCAACTCTTCGGCGAAGGTGTAAAGCCCAAAAAAGAGCCCGCACAGGCGATGTAGGGGAGAATTTATGGTTAAGGGTCCCTGGATTGAAAGTCCAGAGGCCCTGATTTTTTGTGAAACCGTTGGTTAGCTATGCTCTCTTGCCATATTCGTGCTTGCATATGGGAATATATGCCACAATGATCGGTCCAGAAGGTAACATCGTAACCGATACCTGTGCTTAGAAAGGAGCAGATACTATGGCAATCAATAACCAGAAGGATCTATTTGTAAAAATACTGAGCAACGTGCGACAGGGTACGGAGAACGCGACTACCATCTATCAAATGATGAGCGAGGAAGCTGATAATCCGGACATTAAGGATGCCCTGCAGGCCAGAGCCTTTGTGTCGAACAATGTTCTAAACACTATCGATAAGTGCTTCGACATGATAGGCGAGAATCCCGTGAAACCCACCGGACGGCTTCACGATGTGTTTGTAGAGGATTTCCGCAAGGAGCTTTCTGAGATAGATTCTCCTTCAGCGCGGCGCTTGTACATTTTGATCAAGGCCAGCCATCTGAACCAGCTCCGCATTGGTGAATTTGTGGCTCTGACTGAAGCGGCCGATGTAACGGGCAACTACGGAGTCGGCCTGCTGCTTGAGACCTGTCTCGCTGATAAGATGGCATTCGTTGACCGGACAAGGCACCTTATCAGGAACATCGTTGAAAGCAAGATAGAGTCAAAACGGATGTAGCCCCAAAAGTCTACTGAACCGGGAAGGCCGGGACTGAGCCTTATAAGACAATTTTAGCTTGCAGAGCTCAGTCCCGGCTTTCTGTTGCTACATTGCTTCACAGAAAAACCGCCGGATTTCCAACCGGGATAAGCAGCATGGTATGATGGTATTGTATTTTGCTGTAATGGAAGGTGATTCGGCCGTGAGTGCAGGCAAGTGGCGTGAAAATTGGGCGGAAAAGGTGCATACACCTGATGAGATGGTGCACTTTGTGGATGCTGTCGGGTGCTGCACAGGCAAGCCCCTGCTAAGATACCCGGATTTTCCCAGTCAGTATGAAGCACTCGGTGAGGTTAGCCCCGGCGTGCCGGATACCTGGTTCTGGAAGGACGATCTACACACTGAAAAGCGCATATACTACACGCGCGTCTTTGGCGGCCAACCTGGGTTCCTGTCATATCCCCTGCTGCCTGTTTTGATAGCGACGAACGGTGCAGTAGCCGATGAACTAATCTTCAACGGGCTGCTGCCACCCGAAGCACAGCAGGTGTATCGTGCCATCGAAGAGTACGGCCCCATTTCCACAATAGACCTGAAGCGAATGCTCACACCCGACGCAAAGCACAGCGCCGACCGGGTGCTTATAAACCTTGACCGGCAGTTCATAATCACCAAGGTCGGTATAACAGGGCGTACACTCGGCACCTACAGCTATATCTGGGACCTGGTGGAGCGGTGGGTGCCTGAGATGCTGACTGCCGCCGACCGTCTGGGGCGAAAACAGGCAGAATCCGTGCTCCGTGAACACCTGGCGGCCTTCGGAATACCGTCCGATTCGTCATTTTACGCCAAAGTATTACGATTACAGAAATCGAAAGGGATTTGATGGAAACTTCACGGCTGCGATTGGTCGGTGCTATCTATAAAGGCTCGCCGGATGATACTATCCCCTTCCTTATCCAGACATTCGGCAGGCTTCCCGAAGTAAAGCATACCCAGAGCGTTGCCAGACAGGTTCAGTATGCAAGCGGCACACGCGATAAAGACTACATCCACTTTCTTGGCGTCGAGGTAGACCGGATAGAGTGTATTCCCGCCGGATTTATGGCGTGGGAGATAGACGACGATATTTGGAGCATCTTCGAGCCGCGAAGCGGAAAGGATGAGCTAACCTGGCAGGAAAAGCTCACATGGCGATGGTTGGACCAGTCCGTTCCCGGCAAACCGTGCGGAGAGTTTACCGCAAGATGCCCGGATGAGTGGAACAATGCCGCTCCCTCCCTCCGCGAATTCCGAATCGTATCGAACGGCTATATCGGCGCTCCATTGGACGACGCCATCGACATCGCAGACTACAGCCCGTCCTGGCCGCAGATGTACATCGAGATGCAGGAGCGGATAAAAAACTTGCTGGGGCCTGATATCGCGCTCCGTATAGAGCATTACGGGAGCACATCCATTCCGGGCATGCCTGCAAAACCGATTATCGACATTCTGGTGGAGATACCTTCCTTCGAAGAGGCGAGAAAACGGGCAATCCCGGCCTTCAACAGCCCAGAAAACGAGTATTGGTACTACAAAGACCACATGTGCTTCATCCTGAGAGACAGGACTACCGGCATACGCACTCACCACATCCACATGGCGCCCGCAGGCCACAGGCTGTGGGATGGGCTGGCGTTCCGCGACTATCTGAGGACGCACCCAACGGATGCCGCGCGGTATGTTGACTTGAAGCGTGACCTTGCCCGGCGCTGCCAGGGCGACCGCGAAGGCTATACCGACGCCAAGGGGTCATTCGTACGAGAGATAACGGACAGGGCACTGCGGGGGGATATCCCCGGCTAACTTGGGCCGGTTGGCATACCTCCCCATAATTCTTTGGAGTGCGGAAGCAGAGAGATTCTTTGCTTCATTCGAAGTTCTATAGCCGGAGATTTCTATTTGCAGATCCCTTTTGCCACCAGAATACCGAAAATGCCGTCGCGGATGTAGACGATGGCGATTGCGGCGAGGAGAATCCCCATTATCCGCGCGATCACATCTGAGCCGGTGACGCCGAGGATTTTATATATCAGCGTGGTAGCTCTCAGCACCACCCATGTCAGGAAAAAGGCTATTGCGACGGCAAGGGAGGCAAGAACAATACCCTGAGTCCCGACCAGGACTACCGCAGCTGTGATGGAGCCTGGGCCCACAAGGAGCGGCGACGCTATCGGCACTACACCCATGCCTATCCCGCCGTCGAGCGCCGGTTCGGAGGACATACGCCCGTGGATGACGATGTTGAGCGCCATTACCAGAAGGAGCATCCCGCCTGCGATCTGCAAGTCGAACAGCTCTATTCCGAAAAGCTTGAGTATGGCAGTCCCGCTGAATGTGAAGACGAGGAGCATCGCGAACGCTATTAGTACCGCCCTGGTGAGCATACGCTGGCGCTGCTTGGTGGTCATCTGGTGAGTCACGCCCACTACAAGCGGAAGCAGCCCGAACGGGTCTAGAACGATAAGTAGCGCCATTGTGGACTGTATGAGCGTAAACACCCATCTGATTATGTCATGGCTCATCGTTCGATGCCTCGTTCAATCGTTTCTACCGTCGAAAAACCGGTTTTCGACAGGTAATGCGCGAATTCCCGGCTGCAATACTCGTACATCTTTGTTCCTCCAGTAACACAACGTCGTGCACACCTATATTATACATGGCAAACGACCGATGTGTCACTTCCGGGATTAGGGAACGGCGGGATTTCCACCGCTCATTCCTTCTCTCTCCTGATTTCTTCAGGAGGAACAAAGCCGAACTCGCGGATCTTGCTGCGGAGTGTTTTACGGTCGATTTCGAGGATGCTTGCGGCGGATGAACGGTTCCAATTACATGCGATCAGCACTTTTTTGATGTGATCGCGCTCAATTTCCCTTAAAGATTTCATTGCGGCCGGTTGCTTATGTTTGGAGAGCGATCTGCTTCCGTTTATTGCAAGGTGGCACGGCTGGATGCAGTCGCTGTCGCAAAGGATAACGGACCGCTCAATGCAGTTGCGGAACTCACGGATGTTTCCCGGCCATTCGCATGAGAGCATCAGATCAATTGAAGCGCCGGAAATCGATAAAATGTGTTTACCGGTCTCGGCAGCGTATTTTTTGACGAAATAATCGGCTAAAAGAGGGATGTCTTCACGCCTGTCTCTTAGTGGAGGCAGCGTGATAATGGCGTTGCACAAAACCTGGTAAAGACCGCCGTCAAACTCGCCCGACTCGACTGAGGCTGCAAGGTCCCTGCTTGTAGATGCAATGATCCTCACATTGGAATCGACCACAGCAGTCCCGCCGATGCGCGAGAACTGTCCATCCCTCAGCATCCTGTTAAGCACCGATTGGGTGCTCAGGCTTGTATCTGCGATCTCATCGAGGAAGATTGTCCCGCCGGAGGCCAAATCCACCTGCCCGATTCCGTGATCGATCCCCTTTGAAAACTTGCCGTCCTCGATGCCGAAAAGCACAGCGTCGAGATCCGGGCCTGCGGTGCTCTTGCAATCGATCCTTACGAACCGCCGCCCTGCCCGCTTGCTGCGGTGGTGTATAGACCGGGCAAGGCATTCCTTACCGGTCCCATATTCACCTGAGACCAGGATAGGTTTATCAGTCGCGGCAATCTTCGATGCAAGAGCAATCGCCTGCTTAAAATTCTGGCACATTCCGGCAGTATGGTGGAAGTCGAAATGACGCTCCATCTCTTCGAAAAGGTGTCTTAACTGTTTCGTCTTCCGGCATTCCTCCAGAATGCGGTCTACCCTCATCCGTACTATGTCGCTGCTCCACGGTTTTACCAGGTAGTCCGATACGCCGAGCTTCAATGCATCTAAAGCGCTCGATATGGAACCGGCATCTACGGTTACGAGTATTGCGAGGTCGGGACATTCTTCTCTTATCGCGCGGATTGCCTTAATACCGGAGGTTTTCTGGTCCAGAACCAATATGACAAGATCATACGGCATGGAACAGGCATAAGAGGCGGCCTTTTTACTGTCTTTCACATCAGTGACATTGTGAGCCATATTCTCAAGAAGTTGTCTCAAACTAGCTCTGATGCCAAGGTCGTCTTCTGCAATGAGTATTTTAGCCATAGTCTCGTCCGTATATAGCGATGCCCTTTACCGGGCGTAGTGAACTTGCGGTTGTTCTTGTTGCTCGGAGTTATCGTATGAGTCGTTCAGGATAATTTAGGTCTCGTGTGATTATACTAGGCAAGCAGCCTGTCATGCAAGACAGTAAAAGGTGAAAGTAGGTATATTTCAGCTAAGTTTTCTAGTGCAGTAGTTTACCATTGTACGGGTTCCGTGTACAAAACACAGAGCAATGACTATTTTAGGAAAAAGGGATGGGAGGTATAAGCTGACTGCTAAAAGCTATTTCTTACTCGCTCCTGTTATACCGGTTCATCGCGGGTTCCAGCCCTTCGGTGATGATCATCTCGATAGCATCGGCGGCGGTGAGGATGGCCTCATGAGCGATCTGGCGTTCCTGCCGGGCGAACCTGGAGAGCACATGGTCTATGGCGTCGCCGCCGGCTGAGCCGATCCCCACCCTCACCCTGGGAAAATCCTGGGTGTGCAGGTGGGAGATGATCGAGCGCATTCCGTTGTGTCCGCCTGCGCTGCCTCCCGGCCTGATCCTGATCTTTCCCAGGGGCAGCGCCATATCATCGTAGACCACCAGTATTTCAGAAGGCTCTATCTTCTCCCTGCGCGCGATGTACGAGACTGCCTCGCCGGAGAGGTTCATAAACGTCTGGGGCTTCATGAAAGTGACTTCACTCTCCTCCACCTTCGCGCGGGCGATGAGGGCGCGCCCCATCCGCCGCAGGATACGCACATGGAGCCGCTTTGCGATGACATCCAGCACCTCGAACCCGACATTGTGGCGCGTACCCGCATAGTCCCGTCCGGGGTTGCCGAGCCCTACGATTAATTTCAACTCTGCCCTGTCCAGGAGCCCTCGAACAACTGGCTTACGGAGGACTCTTTGTGAATTCTGCGTATAGCATCGGCCAGAATCGGCGCAACGGAAAGTATTACCATCTTTCCGGTCAGCTTTTCCGGCGGAAGCGGTATAGTATCGGTAGAGATGACCTGTTTTATCAGTGAGTCTTCGAGCTTGGCAACTGCGTCGCCGGAGAATATCCCGTGCGTACAGGCAGCGTATACATCTTTCGCGCCCCGCTCGGCAAGCGCTTTCGCACCTGAAACAATGGACCCGCCGGTGTCGATCATGTCATCTACCATAATGCATGACCTGCCAGCTATGTCGCCTATGACCTCCATGACCTCGGATCTGTTCGGCTCCGGCCTGCGCTTGACTATAATGGCTATCGGAGTGCCGAGGACTTCGGCCATCGCCCTTGCCCGCGTTACTCCACCCACGTCAGGCGAAACTACCACCGCATTATTATGGGTCGTCACGTTTTTCTTCAGGTAGTCGGCTATGATCGGACCTGCGTAGAGGTTATCGACCGGCATGTCGAAAAACCCCTGCAACTGTCCGGCATGAAGGTCGAGAGCCAGCAGGCGGTCGGCCCCGGCAGTGTCTATCAGGTTTGCCAGGAGCTTCGCAGTTATCGGCTGCCTCGGTTTTACCTTTTTGTCCTGCCTGGAATAGCTGTAATACGGCATTACGACGTTGATCCTGCGCGCGCTGGCGCGGCGGAGCGCGTCCAGGATGATCAGGAGTTCCATCACGTTATCGTTTACCGGACAGCAGCCGGACTGGATAACGAACACATCCTTCCCGCGCACGCTTTCGTTGATCTGCACCCACACTTCGCCGTCTGAGAACCTGCGCAGGGTCATGTCGCCCACCGAAATTCCAAGGTTGGACGCTATATCACTTGCCAGCTTGGGGTTCGAACTGCCGCTGAACAAACGAAGATCATTCATACTACTCATTCACTTCCTTAATATGATCAAATGGACCTATACATGCTTTATCAGGGACCGCAGCACCTGTGACTACCGAAGATACGATATGCACTTCACTTCCGACTGCTGCATCGGTCAGCTTAACAAACGGACCGATTACGGAACGCTCGCCGATTACAGTATTGCCTTCGATGACTGTGTCCGGACATATCACACTGTCCCTGCCGATTTTTACTCCGGCATCGATATATACTGCATCAGGGTCGGTAATCGTCACACCGTCCAGCATCAGAGCGTCGAGTATCCGGCGCCGCATGATGGATGCGGCATCGGCCAGTTCGATGCGCGTGTTGATTCCGAGCGTATCGCGCGGGTCGTCCGCTGTCACGGCTCCGACCTTGCGGCCTTTGCTCCGCAGGATTTCGATGGTATCGGTCAGATAATACTCACCCTGGGCGTTGTCGGTCCTGAGTTCCGAGAGCGCAGCTTTCAGCAGCTCGACGTCGAAACAGTAGATCGATGTCGCAACTTCGTTTATCGCAAGCACTTCGGGAGAAGCGTCGCGGGCTTCTACTATCCGCTCGACATTTCCGTCGAGGCCGCGCACTATCCTGCCGTAGTTTGCCGGTTCGTCCAGTAGTGCCGTGAGAAGCGTCGCGGCGGATTTCGATGATTTGTGCGACGTTATCAGCTTTTCGATGGCCGATGGCGTTATGAGCGGAGCATCGCCCGGAAGAAGGAGCATGTGTGATTTGTCTACCTGAGGCATTGCCTGCATCGCCGCGTGGCCTGTTCCAAGCTGCTGGGACTGCACGGCATAAAGGACATCACTTCCGATGGCCTCTTTGACCTTTTCAGCTTCATACCCGACGACAACAATGGTCTCTTCGATGCCTACCGCGCGGCAGGCATCGACAATGTGCCGGGTCACGGGCTTGCCGCAGATAGTATGTACTGCTTTTGGAAGCGCGGATTTCATCCGGGTGCTTTTACCCGCTGCGAGAATGACTGCGGCAAAGTCCATAAAGCGATAATACCATCCTGATTATAGATTTAAGAGGAATACCGCGTAATTATACCGCTTAGCGGGATCATCCGCAAATTCTAATAAGCGACAGCCCTGATTCTTCGTCCGGCTCGCGGTGGAGCTCGATCGGGGACTCCGTCACGACTAATTCCGTCGTCGGCCAGACCTGAGCTTTCAAAATATGCCCGCCGACGCACGTTCCGTCTTTCTTTGAGACGACCGCATGCGCGTGCACCCTGGGAGCACCGTCAGCTATGGATATGTTGCCGGTCATCGAGGCGACCTCGACCTGCTCATTCACCGGAATTTCCACATAACTCTTCGTCTCACGGTTGAAGAACCCCAGAAGCGCGCTGCTCCAGGCCCCGATTGCAGTAAAATAGCTCGCGCTCAGCTTATTTTCGCGTGCAAAGTTTATAATCCCCTCGATTACTTCATCGCCCTTATCAAAGATCAGAATAAACGTCTTTCGTCCATCCTGTTCGTGCAGCAATCTTGATTTCATGTCTTTCCTTTCTTACTTTATGTTCTAAAATGTCCGAATCCAGCTACCCAGAGAATCCCGACACTTGTAATGGCCCTACCACAATCACGCTATAGGCCAGCCGCCGGACTGGTCGATAGTTTCGTCTATTTCGGACATAATCCTGATGGTTACGGCGAGGGCGGCAACTATGCCCCGGTAGTGCTGAAGGTCATCATAAGACAATACCCGGCCTTTGCGGTCTTTCAGCCATTTCTGGCAGACCTGGTAGCCGCCTACATGGAATTCCCATACATCCGGCGGCACATTTTCGAAGTACTGCTTCTTGTTTATCCATACTCTGCCGGATTCAGCTCCCTGTCCGGGGGCGGTGTAACGTACATCGCCTACCTTATCCTTCATTTCGTCGGACATCGGCAGGTCTACGGGATAGTTCGGCATATCCGGCCCGTGCTTTTCCATTAAGTGCAGAGCGACAAGCTCCTCACCGAGCTTGCACAGCGAGCGGAAGAGTTCCGGGTTGGATGTAAGCGGCACACGCGGGAAGTCGATCTTCAGGAACTCGGCATAGCGGGTGCGGTAAGTCGGTGAGTGGAAGACGGCGTAGATGTAGTCGAAGACATCCTCCGGCCCGAACGTCTCCTTCAGGTCGCCTTTGCCGTCTTTTACGAAGCTCATCCCGGTCTTCTTCTCTATGTCCGCAACAAACTCCGGCGCAAGGTTCGGTTTCCTGCCTCCCGGCGTATCCGTGTCTATATCTTCATCAAACAGCGATGTCTTGTGCTCGGATGGGTAGAGGTAGAGGGGGAAGAGAGAAGCATTAGCATGAGCTGTTTCTAATATATGGAAATCAGAAATATGGCGAGTCACAAAAACATGATCGAATTTTATCCTGGTTTGTCTATTTGTTATAAGTCCAAGGTTATCTCCGTTAATCATATGATACATTACTTCTATTCGTGGCATACAGTGGAATCCCCGGCATTGGCCGGTAAAATAGGTGTACCGTTTATCGAAAGGTCTATAAATTATGGGTGAGATATTCTCTTTGGTAGGTCCCGATAGCCGTATGTCATCTTGCGCATAGCTAACCTTCCAATCACGGGCATCTTTACCTAATTTGTATTTCTCCCTAGCGATTTCAGAAGGCAAATTAGCAAAATCATTAATTGTATTCCAAACAGATTGTGAATCGAAATGGATTGTTAATGAATCTCGTGCTGTTACTATACCAACACTATTCTTTGGCAGTATATCACCAATGTGCCATCCTAATTGATACTCGTCTATAAGCCTTTGGTTTTGGGGTGAGAGCAGGTAAAATGATTGAGAAGGCACAATTTTATTCCAATAAGTTGTGTATATATCATTATGCTCAAGCCAATCATTCTTGGCCGTGCGTAATCCCCGGATATCAAAATAGTGAACACAGGTATTTTTTGTTGCTGGTTTTCGCTTTACAAATATCCCAATCGCCACCCCCTGCTGAATGTCGAAAACATTCTCATCTTTGCTCCCGTCCGGTGCAGTTTCTTTCTTCTTACTGTTGCCGTGAAGGTCCAGAATGTAAATGTCATCAAAAGTTTCCATCAGGCTTTGGCGCATGCCTCGAAATGTGGGGTTATCAAGATAACCATGATTGGTAATAAACGCTAAAATGCCGTATCCCGTCTGCTCTATCCGCCACTGGGAAAAACGGATAAATTTTACATAGTCATCATTCAGCCACTTGGGGTTCTTTTCGCCTAAAGGCTTGCCGTCTACCTCGAAATAATTCTCTGTAGCCTGACCGGTCATTGTATCTTTACCGTGAAGCAGGTTGTGAATCCATTCTCCCTTGTTAGCTGAATGCCCGGAATACGGCGGGTTGCCCAGAACCACCATGATCGGCGCATCGCGCTTTACCTCGCCTGCGCCGTTGGCTTCTTCGGCCACCTTCTGCGCCCACAGCGTCAGATCGTCGGCTTTGAATGCTTCTTCAAGGGTGTTGGTGAGGTATATCTTGAGCCGTTCATCAGAACCGAAGTCATAGCCCGTCTCTTTCAACTGCAAGCCGAGCTTCAAATGCGCCACGGCATACGGAGCCATCAAAAGTTCGAACCCGAACAGCCTCGGCAGCAGGTGCTTTTGCACATAGGCCGGCCACATACCCCGGTTGCCTTCGAACGAGTCGTGTATCTGCTTTATAACGTGGAAAAGGAACGTCCCCGTGCCTGTGGCGGGGTCAAGTATCTGCACCTTGTGGACTTCTTTTTCTTCTTCATCCCTGGTCTTGATCTTCACCATGGACGAGTCCGCAAGCCCGCCGGGAAGCCCGAAATCCGTCTTCAATATATGGTCAACGCTTCGGACTATGTAAGAGACCACCGGCTCCGGCGTGTAATAGACACCTCTTGCCTCCCGCATGGCCGGGTTATACTCGGAAAGAAAAGTCTCATAGAAATGGACGACCGGGTCCTCCCTGCGGGTGCGTTTACCGAAGTCTTCCAGAATAGCCGCCATGTCTGTCCGCTCCAGAAGCAAAGCCAGATCATCGACTGCCCACACATAAGGCTGGTCTTCCAGCTCTAGCCCGGCGAAATGCGAGAACAGGTCACGTAAAAACGGGTTGGTCTTAGGTATATCGAACGGCGCGGTGCGCCTGCTGAACTGTTTCGATGGGTCGTGGTTGCACCTGGCAGCGAACAGCCCATAGCAAAGAGTCTGCGTATACATATCGGCAAACTCTTCCTCGGTAAGGTTGTGAAGCAGTACCTTGCGGAACCCTTCCATCAGTCTTCTCAAGGAGCCGTTTTCCTCTTCTTTGAGGATAGTATCCATCACTTCAGGCCGGATAGCGCGGGCCAGCCGGGCCATTCTCTCGGCAAGCTGTTTCGGATTATCGACAGTGGGAATCTCCGCTTTGAGGAACGATGTCAGCAGTTCTTCCAACTCTGCCTCACCGTTTTCGACAGGCCAGAGCTTCCCGTCCGGGCCGACTGTTGCAAGCCGCGCGGCCATCCTCCGTTTTCCCAGCACATACCACCGAAACTCCAGGTAATCCGTGAGCACCAGATTACCCAGGTTGAAATACCGCTTCAACTGATCGGTCTTTTCGATGTCGTCGAGCGGCTTGCCGACATCCTTAGTCTCGATATAGCCGAGAGGCGTCTCGCTTTTGGTGATAATAAAGTCCGGCGCGCCGCATGCCACCCGCTTGGGTTCATTAGTCGCGATAATCCCCGGCATTAGTGACTGGACGAGCGTTTTCAGCGCAGGCCGATGGGTATGCTCCGTCGCGTTGCCTGCCTTAAGCTCTTTCGACAATTGCTTTTGATACTGCTGAAATGGTATAAAGTCCGGCATGTCTGGTATGCTCCTCTTATTGCTTCTTAGCCCCGCACACGAAGTGTTCCTTCAAATTTCAGCTTGCTAAGCACGAAAGAGGGATCAAAAGGGTTCATAATATGAAGATTCAGAGAGATACATTTAGGCAGCCCGCGGTGTCCCTGAGAACTCTACCACTGTCCTCAGGGAAGTGCGTTCGAGGTTTCTAGAACCTGTTTACGGCTCAAAAAACGAGAGTGATGTATCGACCGGCAGCTTGACAGGGACATCCGCGCGGGTCATCGACTCGATATCCGGGTTTCTGCGTCTGGCGAGTTCCAAAATTGTCTTTCTGGCTGTTCCCAGGTGGATTATCCGCCCGGGGAGCGGCCTGCCTTCGACGATCCGTCCGATTGTCTTGTCGATCAGCGGAGCGATGACATCGAGGTAATCGGCAGTCGTCCACATGTCAGCCACGGCTTTCGGGTGTTCCCACGGGGATTTCTTGAAGCTGGTGCGGATTATGTAATGCTCGCTATAGGCTTGCGTATATATCTCACCAATCAGTTTTGTGGTCGAATACCAGTTGATCGGGTGAGGTATGTCATCCGGCTTATATCCGGGGCCGCCTGGTTCCCGGTATCCGTCGAATACGTAATCGGTGCTTTGATAGATGAAAGTCGCTCCGATTTCCTTCGCGGCGGCAACCATGTTCTTCGTGCCGAGCGCATTGATCTTATAGCACATTTCCCAGTCGGTCTCCGCTTTGGCGACGTTTGTATAGGCGGCAGCGTGGTAGATGAACTTAGGCTTAACAGTGGTTATTACTTCCATCACCTTTGCCGGGTCGGTGATGTCCATTTCGTGCTCTTCGGGGGCGTAGTAATCCCGCAGTTTTCTCAACTCAGGGCCTAGCAGCCCGTGTCCGCCTGTCATGAATATCAATTGAACACCTCTTGGGGCAAATCGCCCGGTTATTTTGTACCATATTCCAAAGGTGCCGTCAAACAGTAGGTAATAGTTCATCCTTAATGAGAACTATACATCATTCAGGATAACCAACACGTCACCCTGAACGCCAAGCACGTCACCCTGAACTTGATTCAGGGTCCATTCTTTTCCTGGATTCCGAGTCAAGCTCGGAATGACGTTGTGAACATTCCGCATGATGTTATATTCATCAATTCTGAGCTCTTACCAGTAGGCGGAGGGGTTTTTACGTGTACCGCCGCGCTCCGGCATAGCACCGGGTATAGTACGCATCATCCAGGGAATTGATGACTACTCCCCGCCTGGGATTTGCAGCATGGATGAACTTGCCGTCGCCGATGTACATCCCCACATGAGTAATAGGGCCACGGGTGTTGAAGAATACAAGATCGCATTCTTTCAGATCGCTCTTATTTACGGGAATGCCCATCTTGAACTGCAGCTTTGCCGAATGAGGCAGCTTTATTCCGCGTTTCTGATAGAGATACTGGGTAAACCCGGAGCAATCAAACCCCGTCCGGCTGCCTCCTCCCCAAATATAGGGAAGCCCACGGCAGCTGAGAGCTTCTCTCGTCAGCCGCGAAAACCGGTTCGCCTGGGCAATCTCTTTATCTATGGAAGTTGACGTGGATGCGGACGATTTTTTCACGGCTGGCTTGGTAGCAGCCGGTTTTGGAACGCTTTCCTTCGATTTATCGGGGATTCCGAGCTCGACTACCAGCTCCGGCGTCTCACCGTCGGTGTCGGTGTTCGAATTTACCTCTGCGGAAGTGGTTTTTGGCTGGTCTGCAGCAGCAGTATCCGCCGCGGGCTCCGCGAATACAGGTACCGCCAATGCACATAAAAGAACCGCTGTTATGGCGAGCTTGTTTATCACAGACTGACCTTCCTGTTGCAAAATCGCTTATCAGGGGCAATATGAGGCACATAAGTAGAGTGTATGACGAGTTGTACAGCGCGGTACAAGGTCTCTTCACTCCGCGCCTGCGAGGTTAGCTACAGGGCTGGGGCCTGAAGAGCAGCCCTTCCCGGCATAGGCCGGGATTCGCCCGATACTAAACCGCATTATCCGTTTTACGAATAACACTTTTTAGTAATAATGCTCTATCTGCAGAACAAATAAAGCCGACTAACCTGGTTTCCCCGCTCCCTTCCATCGAAGAGATTCGGCGATCAGTTTTTGTGGATTCCGGCTGGGAATCCGTAGAGTTCGGATGCGCGTAACAGCCACATCCATTGTATTGTTGAGGTAATGCTACCAGCCCATGCAATATTTGTCAAGTGAATTGCTATATTAGGCAAGAAAATTGTCAATATTCGTGCATATCACAGAAAGGGGATAGTAGAGAAGGGCTTGGAATTTGGGGGTTTAGGGAAGCCGGTAGAAAAATCTACACCATTCTTCTTCGTTGCTTCGGGACCGCAGTTCGTCTCCCGCGTGGACCTACTGGACCACGGGGGCCGAAGCAGGAATCTCCACAAATTTAAAAAAGCTGGCCCCGGCGCAATATGCGCGGCCGAAACCAGCCCTAAATCCTACATCCTATATTCTAAACCGGCTTCAGTGCCTTCCGCCGTTCGATGCGCTCTCTTTGGTTTCCTTGTGGTTATCGTCTTCGTCGGTTTCGGGCTTAGGTTCGCGGTCTATTGAGATTTTGTGCAGCCTGCCGCCATCCAAGCACTTGACCGTGAACTTCACATTCTCGTACTCCACGGACTCCCCTTCCACAGGCTGCCTGCCGAAGAGCCCGAAGACGAACCCTCCGATGGTTTCGTAGTCCTCTGTCTCCGGGATGTCGAGATGCATCTGATCGTTCAGGTCGCCTACGTCCATTCTTGCGTTTACGGTGGCGTGGTCTTCGTCAATTACCTCGATCATGCGCTCTTCTATGTCGTACTCGTCCATAATGTCTCCGACGATCTCTTCCAGGAGGTCTTCGAGGGTGACGAGCCCCGCAGTGCCGCCGTATTCGTCGCGTACGATGGCCATTTGTATCTTGCTGCGCTTGAACTCAGCCATCAGTTCGTCGATTTTCTTCGACTCAGGGATGAAATAAGCGGGCCTCATAACAGTGCGGATATCGGTGTCGTGAAGGTTCTTCGCGAGCACCGGCAGCAGGTCCTTTGCATGGACTACGCCCACAACGTTATCGACATTGTCTTCATAGACCGGGATTCTGGAGTGGCCGTAGCGCATAATCACTTCCAGGAGTTCGTCCAAGCCGGCTGCAATTTCAACCGACTTCATATCGATCCTCGGCACCATGACCTGGCGCACTACAGTATCGGTAAACTCGAAGATGGAATGGATCATCTCCTTTTCTTCCTCTTCGAGCACACCTTCCTCCTCGCCAGCCTCGACCAGCATCTTCAGCTCTTCTTCCGTTACTATCGGAGTGGAGAACCTCACCTCCCCGCCGAACGGTTTGACCAGAAGGTCGCTCGCAAAGCTTACGATCTTCACCGCAGGCATGGTGATGATTGAGATGAAGTTGACGACTCGCCCAAACACCAAGGAGAACTTTTCGGAATACTGTAGAGCAAGGCTTTTCGGCGCAATTTCCCCGACAACGAGTGTGACGAATCCGATTGCCAGAGTGACCACAAAAACAGAGATACCCAGTGCATTATCGGAGATGATAGCAACATGGACGCTGTGCAGAAGAGACGCGAGCCGGTTTGCCAAGGTCACAGCTCCGATAGCTGATGCCAGAAATCCGACTAGTGTCATCCCAATCTGCACTGTTGCCATAAACCTGGTCGGATTTTCGATCAGTTTCTGAACCGTTTTTGCGGATTGGTTACCTTCTTCGACAAGTTGCTTGATTCGTGTCCGCCGTACCGACACGATCGATATCTCCGCCGCCGCGAAGAATGCATTAAGTAATATTAGAACGATAATTAGTATGATCTGACTGTAGGGATCCTCCAAGACCTAACGTCCTCCTCAATCGCTTCGGCGCCTACCCAAAGTGCGGCCCTATAAACATATAGACCACAGCGGTAAGCACAGTTGCCAGAAGCGCTCCCGTTACCACTTCCCGCAGTGTGTGGATTCTGGCTTCCACCCGGCTTTGTGCGACCAGCACTGCCAGTATGAATGCCATCACTGCGGCTATAATATTCTTCGATAAAAACAGAATGGTTGTGCAAAGGAAGAACCCCAGTGCAGTATGCGCACTGACGACTCCTCCCTTCCAGAGTTTACCCTTTCTTCCGGTAACCTTCCACATCGTCACCAGCACGCCCAGTAGTACAAGGCCCGTAACGATGATAGTAAGTTCCTTCGGCCGCTGCAGCCCAAGGCGCTGGGATATATCGGGCCACTCTTTTCCGCCGAAGAACAGCAAGACGGCAACTATCAGCGCGTTCAAGACCGTGATCAAGACTGCGCCTGCCGCAATGTCCTTGGCAAACTTCGCCAGCGGGTGGTATGACTGAGTAACGAGGTCAACTACGGCTTCTATAGCCGTGTTGAACATCTCTGCCGTCAGCACCAGTGTTACCGTGAACAGGAGGATCATCATTTCCACCCTGTTCAGTTCGAACACCAGTCCCGCTAGAAGCACCAGCACCAGCACCAGGAAGTGAAACCTCATGTGCCGCTGAGTGCGGAAGACGTGCGCCACGCCTTCCATAGCATATTTAAAACCATTCAAAGGGTTTTTAAGTCTCATAATTTACTACTTATAAATTTCCGGCTGATTCCTATGCTGCATATGCTGCGGAAATTGGTTCTATGCATATTACACAATTATTCTAAATCTGCCATTCCCGCATCAGCATAGAATAAGCTCGGAATGACGTTGTTGCTTCAGAACGACATCCACCAATCCATAAATTCTGTATTCTCTCTATCCAAAAACCTTACCTTGCTGCCTCCGGTCCGATAACCTCGGCGGCTCTTTCCTGCATTCGCCGCGCTGTCTCTTCAGTATAATCGGTATAACCGAGTAGATGAAGTATACCATGCGACACGAGAAGGTCCAACTCCTCATCCAGGCTTTTTTTCCTCTCATCAGCCTGCCGTTTTGCAGTCTCTACGGAGATGACTATGTCACCCAGCACATCTCCCCGCTCTTCGGGATTCTCCGACTGGTAGAACGACAATACGTCCGTAGGGCGGTCCTTACCGAGATATTCGCGGTTGAGGCTGGTAATGCCTTCATCATCGATGAGAAGAATACTCACTTCCGATGACTCCGGGCAGCCTTCGGCCCGCAGCATCTTCTCCGCAGTTTCAGTCAGCCTCTTCTGTTTTACCGGAAGCGCCTGCGAGTTCCTGATCAGAATTTCCATTTGCCGTTACCTTGCCGTTCTCCGATGATACGGAGTTCTGATATTCTATACGAGCATGGAGCGTACCAGCCAGAGTGTGGATAAACGCATCTCTGACGATACCGATGTCGCGGAAAGTCAGCTCCGACTCATCCAACTGCCCGTCTCCTAATTTATCAGCGATTATTTTTTCAACCAGCGATTCAAGCAGCGGGATCGTCGGCTTCGCCAGGCTCCTCGACGCTGCTTCGACGGAGTCCGCAAGCATTATTATTGCGGCTTCCTTCGACTGAGGCTTTGGGCCTTCATACCTGAACTGCTGTTCGAGAAGCGGCGACGGCTCAATCTGCTCAGTTGCCTGGTTGAAGAAATACTGCACCAGTGATGTCCCATGGTGCTGCGAAATTATGTCCTGGATGCTCGGCGGCAGCTTGAATTCCCTTGCAACTTCGAGCCCATCCTTTATATGAGACGTTATAACCAGGCCGGAAAGCGTCGGGTTAAGCCTGTCATGCGCGTTTTCTATACTCTGGTTTTCTACGAAAAAGTGCGGACGCTTGATCTTGCCGATGTCATGGTAGTAAGACGCAACCTTGGCGAACAAACCGTCAGCTCCTATCGCCTCCGCCGCCGCCTCGGCAAGGTTCCCGACAGCCATACTGTGCGTATAGGTCCCCGGTGCTTCGACTACCAGCCTTTTAAGTATCGGTTTGTTCGTATCGGCAAGTTCCAGAAGCGAGATGTGCGTCGTAACCTTAAACGGACGCTCCAGAAGCCATGTGATATACCAGAAAAGCGATGTCGCCGGCAGCGCCACAAGCAGTATTGCCCACACGGACGAACTCATCATATCGACGGCTGAATCTCCAAGGAGTCCGCCCATTATCCAGACAAGCACCACATTCGTGATCGCAATCGCGCCGAGTGCCCTCATCAGGTCGCCGATCCCCCTGATATTTGCCACAGCATAGATCGCAACCAGCCCAGAAAGGAGCGTCGACGCGGCATACCGCATCTCGTAGTTCGTGACGAGTCCGGCGGCAATAGAGAGCACAGCAACGATCATCACCGCAATCTGCGGGTTGAGGAGCACCGCAAGCACCATTGCGGCGGTAGTCGTGAACATCATTCCTATGTAAGCGAGCTGCACTCCCGATGTGATGCCGAGCAGCCCTCCGCCGACCTTGAGCCCCAGTATGCTGACCACTACAACGAGCGACAACATCACAAGGAGCCGCGTCGTCTTGTAGATAGAAGGCTGATACCTCGCCAGATAGATGATTACCAGCCCGACCAAAAACGATACGAACGCCGTAATGGAGAATATTGTGCGGTAATCCACACGTCTCTGCCTAAGTCCGAGCGCAGTGAACTTCTCGATGTGCTGCCTGGTGACCACTTCTCCCTTTGCAATTACCAGTTCACCCGTCCTTATGTCCTTATAGACGGGTTTCACATTCTCCAGCGCCCGTTCCCTATCGTTCGCAGTCTTTTCGAAATCGAATATCATGTTGGGGCGGATCACAAGCCTCGCCATATCAGACACAGCAGCCGCATATCTCGTGCTGCCGAGCGATACCTCGGCTGCTGAACTCACATGCGACTGGATTTTGGAGATCTCGGAGACATCGTCCTTCACTTCCCCAGACATCGATTTCCTGACGAGCGTTATAGTTACGTCTCTTGCATGGTTGAAAACTTTATCAGGCGCCAACACAAGCGTCAAAATCGGCTGCAGCGGCACATTTATCCCCACGCGGTTCCTTATCTGCGCTCTTGCCTGCGCAGCTCTGCTCTCAGCTGACAGCCCCTGGGTACTACGGCTGGAACTGATGGCATCGAACAGCGCACTTGTATCACGGAGCGACTGGTTCAGGGCTGTCGGAACGTAATCGTACACCTTGCTGACTGAAGACGCAGCCTCCGCCTGCTGCTTTCTGAACTCGTAGGAGTCACTGTACCTGACGGACCTGTGGGCACGAATATCTGCAGGAGCTATATCTCCAGGCGCGAGAGTAACCTTATCAGGGAGTAGATGTATGCAAAGCAGAAAAGACAATATCAAAGCAGTGGCAACTGCAAGTCCTGTCCGCTGGATATCTACTCTCCGACGCCTAACGCTTTTCCGTTCGGAGTTTTTTTTTCGGCCTCTGCTGGGTAGAGGCAAGTGGGGTTTCATATTTGCGGGAATTAACTCTGTAAAATGCGTTCGACAACCCGGCTTACGGCTTTACCGTCCGCTCGGCCTTTTACGCGAGGCATAAGCGCGCTCATCATGCGGCCGCGGTCTTTAGGACCGGCAGCGCCGATTTCAGAAGCAACTTCTTTTGCCAACTGCTCTATTTCGGCTTCATCGAGTTGTTCAGGCATATAAGCAGTCAGGATCTCGAGTTCTTGTGCCTCCTTAGTAGCAATATCAGGACGACCGGCTTTTTCAGCCCCTTCAATGCTCTCGCGTCGACTTTTTGCTTCTTTCGCGAGTACCTCTAGAGTCTCCTCGTCTGTGAGTTCCCGACCTTTATCGATCTCCAGGTTCCTAACTGCCGAGAGGGCGAGGCGAATCGTTGATATTCTCAACTCATCCCTCGCCTTCATTGCAGTCTTAAGATCGTTTTTTAGCTTTTCTTTATGCGACATGTTTATCACCCGGACCCGTATCTCCCATTAAACAGAGCCGACGGCTCCAGGCCCAATAAAATCACACGAGATGCTTAGCTTATCTTCCAGTGCGCATCTTGCGTTTTCGAGCCGCCTCGGCTTTGCGCCTTTTGTCGCTAGGCTTCTCATAATGCTCATGAGCTCTGGCTTCTTTCAGAACGCCGGTCTGCTGCAGAGCTTTCTTAAACCTCTTCAGTGCGCTGTCAAGAGGCTCATTAGGCTTTACCTGTACCTGTGCCAACCATAATCCCTCCTCCTGAATGCGCTCGGCTTTATAGCACGCGTCGCGGGTAAGGAGGATTGGCAGTAATAGTTAAATAGTCAATAGCCAATTCCGTTTGGACCACATACCCTCTAGCCGTTCGCAGTATTCTCTTCTTGTGTCAAATGACATTATACCCGCCGCGAATGTCCAGTGTCAAGCTAACCCGGAGGCCAGCCGAACTCTCGCCCGCCCAGCAAATGGAAGTGAATATGCCAGACAGACTGTCCCGCAGCCTCTCCGTTGTTCGCAACCACCCTGTAACCCGGTTCGGTTATGCCTCGCTCTTTCGCGAGTTTCCCGGCTACGGCGAAAATATGCCCAATAAGGCAGGCATCTTCTCCGTCTGTTATATCCGCGATTTTTTCGATGTGCTTTTTCGGCACGATAAGGATATGCACCGGCGCCTGCGGGTTCAAATCGTTGAACGCGGCGACCTTATCGTCCTCGTAGACCAGTTTTCCGGCCTCACCTTTTGCAATTTTGCAGAAAATACAATCTGTCATCTTTGCATCTCCCCGATTGCGGTTCCGTCTTCATCGACCCGATCTATCCTCACAGGAACGATCTTTCCACGAAGGCGGTCGCTTCCCGCGAATCGGACTTCGACATAATTATCGGTCAGTCCAGTCAGAACCTCAGGCCGTTTCGCCTCAACAAGGACATTAATTGTGCGGCCAACCAACCGTTCGGCGAACTGCCGGGCTTGAAGAGACCCCAGTTCTATCATTTTTTCGCTTCGACGCGTCTTTTCCGGCTCCGGGACCTGCCCCGCCATCCCGGCTGCTTCAGTCCCTTTCCTGGGAGAGTATCTGAACACATGGAGCCGGGTAAAACCCATCTGCCGAACAAATTCGTAAGACCTCCCGGCTGCATCTTCCGACTCGCCCGGAAATCCTACCATAACATCGGTCGTAAGCCCCAGCTCAGGAACGGCTTCGCGCGCTTTTCGGACTGTTTCGGCATATTCATCCGGTGTATACGGCCTGTGCATGCCTTTCAGCACTCCTCCGTCGCCGCTTTGAAGCGGAACGTGGAGATGGCGGCAGACCTTATGGCTCTCCGACAACACGGATAAAAGCTCGTCGTCGATTTCCCATACTTCTATCGAACTCAGCCTGATTCTCTCTATTCCATCTATATCTGCCGCTGCGCGGATCAGTTTCGCGAGCCCCGGTTTATACGAGCCGAGCCTTATACCGGCCAGGACAACTTCCTTATACCCGAATCCGGCCAGCGCGTTAAGCTCGCTCAGTACATCGGGTATACTCCTGCTCCACTCCCTGCTTCTCGCGTAAGGTACGGCGCAGTAGGCGCAAAACTGGCTGCAGCCGTCCTGGACTTTGACGACTGCGCGGGTCCTGACCCTCGGTCGGACGATGTGACCGTCTCCAATCAGGCCAGGGAACCGGGCGATGATCCTCTCCGGAATCGTGTCTTTCTCACCATTGCCGATTACGAGATCGACACCCTCGATTTCAGCTATTCTGGGGGCTTCGAGCTCCGCGTAGCAGCCGGTGGCGACTATGAAAGCCTCCGGGTTGCGGCGCACGGCCTGGCGGATCGCCCTTCTGGACTTGGCGTCGGCCATACCAGTGACGGTGCAACTGTTTATGATGTAGACGTCGGCAGGCGCGGCGAAGCTTACCGTAGAGAAACCATTCTCTTCTAGTTTCTCGCGGATTTTCTCCGTCTCATACTGGTTGACCTTGCATCCGAGCGTGTAATAAGCAACTGTAGGCATAATAAATAAACAAAAAACAAGCGGGCCGAAATCGGCCCGCGAAATAGTCAATATCCAAGCATATTTTAGTGACAGGCCTGATTATCGTCAAGCGAATAGGCTGAGAGAAGGAACAGAATTTGGAGTTCATCCACTATCCGTCATTTTGAAACGCGAATTACGCGGATTTAGCGGATTTCACGAATGGTAGAGACTTACAGCATCTACTTTTAAGCTACGAGTCTCCACCAATTTGGAAAGCTTTCCTGGATGCTGAATCAAGTTCAGCATGACGTTTTCCCTTTGCTTCGGACCGCTTGCTGCCGAAGCCGACGCCGTAGGTGTCGAGTTTCGAATCTTTCGCGATCCTTCGCGCATTTCGCGATTCAGAATGCTCTGGGACTGCTTGCGCTGATGCCGGGCTGCATTGCAAATACAGCCCGAGAGAGATTTTTTATTAAACCGACTACCTAACGGCGTACATGCAAAGCTGGCCGTCGCCGCAGCTTATGACGACGGCAGTTCTTGAGGGTATTCGGACGAATTTGCGGACAGTTGCGGGGAGTTTGTCCCGCAGAAGCACTTTACCATCACTGCTCAGGATGTAAATATGCCCGGTGTTGTCGTAGAGCAGCAGGTGTCCGTCTGCACAGACCTGTAGCAGGTTCCAGTCCCCGAACATGCCACCCTTTTCCCATACCATCTCCCCGCTGCGGTCGAAAAGCGCGATGTGGTTTTCCTGGACTTCCTTGTCCTTATGCACGATGGATTTTTGGTAGCCGACTGCGACGAACCTGCCCGCGCGGTCGAGGTCTGCAGTCAACCCATAACCCTGGAACTCCTTCACCCAGAGCTCGTTCAACCCGGCATCCTTGAGATGGACGGAGCATTCCGGCGAATTACGGTTCGGCCTGGCGGTGACGAGCGCGAAATTCCCTGATGGCGAAACATCTATACTGTAGAGCCTGTCAGGTTTTCCTGAGTGCCATGAGATTTTGGATCCTTCCAGGCTGTAGGCGCCGATACCCGCGTCCTGCCAGGAACCGAATATGATGGAATTTCCGTCTGCTGAGAATTTTATGGAGTTCGGCACTCCTGCCAGTTTCCACCTCTTGTAACGGTGCCTGTAATCGGAGACCGTATAGATGTAGCAATAGCGCTCGCCGGTGCCGACGGCAAATTTACCTGGTTCGCTCGATGCAGCGGCACTCCAGACCGCGCCTTTCACGCTGTGCTGCCAGAGTAACTTGCCGTCCGGCGATATGAAGTAGGCCGTAGTGTCTATAGGGTTCAGATATGAGAATGCGACCGCGGAACCGTCCGGACCGGCTGCAGCACAGTCGACTCCGGGAAGAAGTATCTTCCAAACAGTTTTTCCGCCGTCTCCCAGGCACAGGAGCTTTCCCTCTTTACTTACGTAAATTATGTATTTGCCGTTTGGGGAGCTTGACAGCGAGACAGGGACTCCGATAGTCCGTTTCCAGACCAGGTTCAGCGATGCGCCTGCCTCGTCACTGCTATCCATTACCCAGGCGGCATGTTTTGCCGGTATCTGTGGCTGGATACACAGGAACATAAGGAGTCCACTTACACAGAGTGCTCGATAGAGTCTCAAGGCTAATCTCCACTAACCGCATTACTCAAGCTTTGCATAAGGTTCATTCGCTTCACGAATTAAAGAGGGCTAAGATGTGTTATTGAAGCATCTACAGAATTTTGGCTATTAATACAACAAACGAGTTTCAGATAATACCTGAAACTCCATGGTCGATCCGAGTATAAGAATAGCATCGGGCCAACTTCGTGTCAATCGAGAGTGCGTTTTCAATCGAACTCTGCTTGTCGCTGGAAGCCGAATATGGTACAATGGCGCTTGATAAACCGCCTATTTATGAAGGGCTGATATACACTTATGCCACTGGTTGTTGGTGTTAGCTTCAGAAGGGTCGGGAAGGTCTATTATTTCGATCCTGGCGAGCTTACAATCCATGAAGGGGATTTTGTTATAGCGGAGACGGCCCGCGGGGTCGAATTCGGCGAGGTAATGATCGAGCCGCGCGAAATTTCGGAGAATGAACTCGTAGCGCCGCTCAAGAAGATCATCAGAGTCGCTACAGGATCCGATCTCGAATGCGCAGCCACTAACCGCGAATGCGAGAAAGATGCTTTCGATCTCTGCCTGCGGAAAATCGCTGAGCACAACCTGCCGATGAAGCTCCTCGAAGCCGAATACAGCTTCGACGGATCGATGATAACCTTCTGTTTCTCCGCCGAAGGCCGGGTCGACTTCCGAGAGCTGGTCAAAGATCTCGGAGTGACGCTCAAGACCAAGGTACAGCTCCACCAGATCGGCGTGCGTGACGAAGCCAAACTGATCGGCGGTTTCGGCACCTGCGGTAGAGAGCTTTGCTGCACAAGTTTCCTTTCCAACTTCGATCCAATCTCGATGAAGATGGCAAAGGACCAGAGTCTGTTTCTCAACCCCGCCAAGTTTTCCGGGGTTTGCGGCAAGCTGATGTGTTGCCTCAGATATGAGCATGAATTTTATAAGTATGCAAAGGAATGCCTGCCTGCGGTCGGCGCGGTCGTTCAGACGGAACGCGGAGTCGGCAAGGTGGTAGATATCAATGTGGTCTCGAACACACTCACAGTGGAGCTCGAAGGCCCGGTGACTCTGATTATCCCGGCAAATGAGTTAAATTTGACCGGGTGCTGCCGCCGCCACGGCTTCGGTTGCCCGATGAAGGAAGCCAGCTGTAAACCCATCAGGGAACAGGGAGCGGAGCCTGAAGACGATCAACAGGAAGCAGAAGGAATAATAGAAGATCCCAGCATCCCTGCCGAGGACTGACAGCCGAAAGCTGATAGCTATAAAATGCCGATTTACGAATTCAGATGCAATAACTGCGATAGAAAATTCGAGAAGCTCTGTAAAATGGGCCAGAACGACGCCGCTTGCCCGGATTGCGGGGGCGAAGCGACCAAGTTGTTCTCGACGTTTTTCGGGCGAAGCACATCATCGGACGGTTCATCCTGCTCATGCGGCGGAAGCTGCGACTGCGGAGGCGAATGCTCAGGGGGCTGCTCCGGCTGTTGTCATTAAGCCCGTGTGGAAGGCGGGTCAGGGAGATTGTTTTGGATAATAAAGTCTTCTATATAACTACACCGATTTATTACGTCAATGATGTGCCTCACATCGGAAATGCCTACACAACTCTCATCTCCGATGTAGTCGCGCGGTTCCAGAGGCTCCGCGGGCGCGAGGTCCTCTTTGCAACAGGCACCGACGAAAACGCCACAAAGGTAGCCGAAGCCGCAGAGAACGCAGGAATGGATACGAAGGCCTTCGTAGACAGCATCGCCCCGAAGTTCAAAGAAGTCTGGAAAGACCTTGAGATAACCAATGATGATTTCATCCGAACCACTGAGCCTAGGCACATCGAAGCCGTGCAGGAAGCCTTCCGCAGGCTGAGGGACAAGGGCGACATCTATAAAGGCACTTACGAAGGTTGGTACTGCGTTTCAGATGAGACGTTCTTCCGCGAGTCCGAAGTGACTGATGGGCTTTGTCCGAACCCCGAATGCCGTAAGCCTGTGAGCTGGGTACAGGAAGAAAACTACTACTTCAGGCTTTCCGCTTACCAGGACAGGCTGCTTGAATGGATCGAAGCCAATCCGAAGTGCCTCCAGCCGGAGTTCCGCAAGAATGAGGTAGTCAGTTTCATCAAACAGGGGCTGCATGACATTTCCATCTCACGCACAAACCGTGGTTGGGGTATACCTGTCCCGGACGAGCCCGACAAAGTCATCTACGTCTGGTTTGACGCGCTCATCAACTACCTGACGGTAGCCGGGTGGCTTACGGATAAAGAAAAGTTCGAACGCACCTGGCCGACGGATGTGCAGCTTATGGGTAAGGAGATTTTTGTCCGGTTTCACTGCACTTTCTGGCCGGCGATCCTCATGGGGCTCGGCCTCCCGCTTCCCAAGGTGCTCTTCGGGCATGGGTTCTGGTCTATCGAGGGAGAAAAGATCTCGAAGTCGAAAGGCAACGCCATCTCTCCTGCCAAACTCGCAGCGGACTTGTCAGAGCTTTCTGGCGCAACCAGAGAAGTCTCGGTCGATACCATCAGATATTTCGTGGCGAGAGAAGTTCCGCTCGGTCAGGACGCGGATTTCTCCTGGAACGCACTCATCCACAGGTTCAATTCCGACTTGGCAAACGACCTCGGCAACCTCTTGAACCGAACACTCTCGATGGTCAGGTCATATTTCGGCGGGATTATCCCCCAAAATGCCGGAATAGACACAGAGATGAAAGCCAAAATCGTGTCAGCAGCCAGTGAAACCGAATCGGCGTTTCTTAACCTTGAGTTTACCAAGGGGCTTGAAGCTATCTGGCAAGTCATCGGGAGCGGGAACAGGTTCATAGACGACAAAGCACCGTGGCGGCTTATGAAAGAAGAAAAGAAGGCTGAAGCGGCTGTCGTGCTTTACTCCGTAATGGAACTTCTGCGCTCAACAGCGATTATGATATCTCCATTGATGCCGACTGTGGCGAAAGAGATCTGGCGGCAGCTGGGCGCGTCAGAAGACTTCAGCAAGATTAGCTGGGCGGATGCGGTTGAGTTCGGCAGACTCACCCCCGGAACAGAGATAAGCGGCCCGCAGCCCATCTTCCCCAGGATCGACGAGAAGAAAAAGAAGGAGAAAAAAGTGGAAACTGAGCAGCCTAAAGAAGCCGAGGCCAAACCGGAGCAGGCTTATATCACTTACGATGAATTTGCAAAGCTCGACATAAGGGTCGCAGAGGTCAAGACTGCCGAGAGAGTGCCGAAAGCCGACAAGCTGCTTCAGCTTACTGTAGACGACGGCAGCGGAGAAAGGACCATTGTAGCCGGTGTAGCGCAGTACTACGAACCGGAAACGCTTGTTGGTAAGAAGATCGTGCTTCTTGCCAACCTGCAGCCCGCGAAAATCCGCGGGGTCGAATCGAATGGTATGATGCTCGCCGCCGATATTGACGGCAGAGCAGTAATTTTACGGCCGGACGAAGATGTACCGGCAGGCTCCAAAGTGCGGTAAGTGTGGAGCTAACTTAATTACAGGAGCTAAATAATATGCCTACTCCAAGCGCAAGTAACAGTTTAACCCTAAGAATTAAGCATCTGAACAAGATTGGAAACCTGGCCAAGCTGACAAAAGCAATCGCTGATGCGGAAGGGAGCATCGGGTCGATTGATGTCGTGGAGATCAACCCCAGCATGGTTGTCCGCGATGTAGTTGTCGACTGCACCGATCCCAAGCATGAGCGCAGGATCATAGACATCGTCAAGAATCTTCCCGATATAGAGCTTATCAGCGTAAGCGACAGGACTTTCCAGATGCATGAGGGAGGGAAGATCGAGGTCACATCCAAAGCTCCCCTCGTTACGAGAGACGACCTTTCCATGGCGTATACTCCGGGTGTTGCAAGAGTATCGAAAGCCGTTTCGGAAGATCCCCTCAAAGCATTCACTTTTACAATCAGACACAATTGCGTGGCCGTCGTGTCTGACGGAACTGCAGTCCTCGGGCTAGGAAATATCGGGCCTTTCGGAGCCATGCCGGTTATGGAAGGCAAGGCTATGCTGTTCAAGGAGTTCGGCGGAGTCGACGCATTTCCGATCTGCCTTTCCTGCAACGACGCCGACGGCATCGTAAACGCTGTAAGGGCGATTGCGCCGACTTTCGGCGGCATCAATCTGGAAGACATCGCTGCTCCGATCTGCTTCGAGGTCGAAGACAGACTCCGTGCAGAGCTCGACATACCCGTATTCCACGATGACCAGCACGGAACTGCTGCCGTAGTCCTTGCGGCGCTCTATAACGCACTCAAAATCGTCGGAAAAGACATCTCGAACATCAGAGCCATGGTGCTAGGCGCAGGAGCGGCAGGCGTGGCCTGCACAAAGGCTCTCCTCGGAGCCGGTATCGGCGATGTAATCGTCTGCGACCGCGCAGGAGCCATATATAAGGGCCGGCCGGAGGGTATGAACCCCGCCAAAGTATGGCTTTCCGAAAATACGAACAAAGAAGGCTTCAAGGGCACCTGCCATGAGGCAATCAAGGGCGCCGATCTCTTCCTCGGTGTGTCAGGCCCGGGGCTCATCACTGCGGATGATGTGAAGACGATGGCTAAAGACGCGATAATCTTCGCGCTGTCGAACCCGACACCTGAAATCATGCCGGAAGTGGCCGCACCGCATGTCCGCATCATTGCGACAGGCAGAAGCGACTATCCGAACCAGATCAACAACGTCCTCTGCTTCCCCGGCCTCTTCAGAGGGCTCCTGGACTGCTCTTCCACCAAGGTAGACGATGATATGGTCATCGCGGCCAGCAAGGCGATTGCAGGGGTAATAAGCAGTATGGAGCTGAACGAAGATTACATAATTCCAAGTGTCTTCGACAAGAGAGTCGCTCCGGCTGTTGCCAAAGCAGTCTCAAATCTAGCGCGTGAGGCCGGTTATGCCCGCCGGATACCCGAAACCATGGGCCCGGACGAGTGGTAATCTGCAAATAATAGAGTTGAAGTTAATAAAATGGCCCGGGGTTTCGATTCCGGGCCTTTTTATGTTTCCAGATCCCTCGTATCGCGAAATGCGCGTGGGCTTACACCCAGTGCGGCCTTAAATTGGCGGGAAAAGTAGCTGCTGTCGGACATGCCGACGGCACCGGCGATCTCACCAATTGACATGTCAGTGCTGCGAAGCAGTTCGGCAGCCCGGCGTATTCTCAGGTGTATCAGATAGGCAATGGGCGAAAGCCCGGTACCATCTCGAAACCGCCGAATCAGATTGCGCGGCGACATAGCGGCGGTCTCTGCCAGCCTTTCCAGCGTCAAAGGCTCAGCGTAGCTCTGTTCCATGAGGCTGATTACCTCACCGATCTGCCATAATACCCTCGCGGAATGCGTCTCTGAATCCGAAAAACGGCGCGCGAGGAAAACGATGAGCTGCACAAGAGTGGTAAGCAGCATGGCATGATACCCCGCCGCACGGACCGTCCATTCCACATCGAGCCGATCCAGGAGTTTTTCCACCTGCACAAAATGCTGAGGCGCAAGGTGCAGCATGCTTTGGCCGCGGTGCTGCTGCCTGTAGTGCGGCTCCAAAGCGAACAGCGCGTGGTAACCGGGAAGCGAGCGAAGCTCCGCCTCAAAGCTCGACAGAAGCTCCGGACGGAAAAGGAGGTTCACCAAGCGAAGGCCGGAGCACTCCACATACGCATGAGTAGTCTGAGCGGTCACTACATAGACGTTTCCGGCGTTAAGCGGAGAAGGCACATCATCCAGGATATGGACGCCATTTCCGCCGAGGATGATCACAAGCTCAATGAACGTGTGGGTATGCGGAGGGTAGGCAAAGGTCTGACTGGACACCGGCATGTATATGAATGGAAAGTCCGGCTCCGGAAACTCCAGTGATACGACTTCGGTCAAAGCATGCCCCTTTCACAGCTATCAGAATCGCACTGTTTGTCCATATTATGCTTGTTTTTGTCGCTATAATCAATGTATATTGCCATATCTGGTGGTACAATGCATGCAAAGAAAGATCATTTTCCCTTTTTGGAGGATGAAATGGAAGCAATCGAACATGAGATCTCTTTTGTTCCCTCGGCGAAGCGAAGAGGGTCGACAGACCGCGTGCATCAACTGGCGGCAGCAGCGGTAACGCGACCTTATAGACGCTATTCCGAATACCTCAGCCTGTGCGAAGCTGTTGTCCCGATAGAAGGCGAACACCGCTACCGCAGGGCAGCACGATCGTTTGCGGAAGTCTACCCCAAAATGACACCTGTGATCCGTCCAGGGGAACTGCTTGTGGGCGCGAAGCTGCGTGATGAGGATACACCGTCCGATTGGACGTGGATACCGGACTCATATGAGAACGACGTGCCGGGCTTCGCCAGGAGTATTCCCGTGGGCTATCCCGACATTCGGGCGATGGCTGATCGCGCGTTGATCTCACCGGTAGCCCCACAGTGCCACAAGGCGGTTGACTACGCGAACTACATCCGCGTCGGTTCGCGGGCACTGGCCGAGCGAGCGAGGGCGATTGCTGAAACACGCACAGGCGATGAGCGGGAGTTCGCGCTCGCCTTTGCAGACAGTCACGAAGCGTTGATTGCCATGGCGCGCCGCTATGCGCAGGAGGCGGCAACGCTCGCCGGTCTCGATCCTGATCCCAAGCGTGCTGCCGAACTGCGAGAGATAGCACGCATTTGTGCCAAAGTGCCTGCTGAACCTGCCGGCACTTTTCATGAGGCATTGCAGAGCTTCTGGTTCGCATATATGGTGAGCGGCGACAGCACAGGACGCATCGATGTGTTTCTGCGTGAGTTCTACGAAGCTGACATTGCATCCGGCCGCCTCACTCCAGCCCGCGCACTGGAGTTGATCGAGTGTCTGATGATCAAGCTGCACGACGACTATTCCGACAACCAGATAAACATCAGCTCAGTACACACAATGACCCTGGGCGGACAACTGCCGGACGGTTCGGATGCTTCCAGCGATCTCACCCGCCTGTTCTTGACGGCAGTTCGTAACGTACGGCTGCTGCGCCCCAGCATATACCTTCGATGTTTCGACGGCACTCCCGATGACCTGGTGACCTCTGCGGTGGAGATGCTGGCGGAAGGCCTCTCCGAACCAAGTTTCTATGGGGACACACCGATTGTCAGTGGGCTGGTCCGGATAGGCATCCCAACAGAGGAAGCCAGGGATTATGTGCTCGGAGGCTGCACCGAGGTGGTATCTCCTGGCCGCGGCAACTGGGGCGCGCCGACTGGATGGATCAATGTGGCTATGCTGGTAGATGACGCCCTGCGCGATGCTGCCCGCGAAGGAGTAAGACACACTGATGGCTTGTGGCACGCGATAGATAATCATATCGAAGAAATCGCAGACACTGTCCAAACGGTGACCCGGATCATGGACGAAAATGCAGGCCTTGACTGGCACACGACCATGCTGATGCCCTGCTGTCTTGAACGATGCACAGACATTGGCCGGGGTGGAGCACACAGCTACATTGCCCAGTGGGCAGGAGTGGGACTGCCGAATGCCGTCGATATGCTCTATGCCGCACATCATCTGATCACGACGGACGGAGCGTCTCTGGCAGATATATTCCGCCTTTTGGACTTGGGGGACACTGCTCTTTTCCGCAGGCTGCGATCACTGCCCAAGTTCGGCAACGATCACGAGGAAGTAGATGCCTTAGGCGCAGAGCTGCTTGATCGAATCGCAGGCGCGCTCGAACGAAGGCGCACGCCGCTTCGCCAGGCGCTGACTTTCGCCCATCTCTCCGGCGGACAAAACATGCACATCAACTACGGCAAGATGATGGGAGCCACGCTTGATGCGCGTATGGCGGGAGACCCGCTCTCCGATTCGCTCGCAGGGGCGCATGGGCGCGCTGTCTGCGGGCCGACTGCTCTCATTCGCTCTATTTGCCGTTTGGACCACTCGAAAATGAACGGCGGCACGATTTCCACATTGATGTTAAGCGAAAGCGATGCCGCAACCCCTGAAGGCCGCAAGAATGTGGCCGCATTGGTGAAAACCTATGTGGCACTGGGCGGCAGCCAGCTGCAACTGAACTTCATCGACGCTGCCACCCTTCGCCGGGCGCAGGAAAACCCTGCAGACTACCGCGGACTGATGGTGCGCGTGGCCGGGTATAGCGCCGAGTTCACCCACATCGGCAAGTCTCTTCAGGATGAGATCATATCACGCTTGGAAGGAGCTTCGGCAGAGTGAAATCCGGGGGTTGCGTGTTCAACGTGCAGCGTTATTCCATTAACGACGGCCCTGGCATCCGTACAACTGTCTTTCTGAAGGGCTGCCCACTCCATTGTCAGTGGTGTCACAATCCTGAGGGGCTGGAGCCTCAGCCTCAGCTTCGGTATGCACAAAGCCTCTGCACCCGCTGCGGCCTCTGCGCGAAGGTATGCCCTCAAGGCGTGCATGAAGTCACACCGGAAATGCACATAATAGACTTCCATCGCTGCAGGGGGTGCAAGCGGTGCATAGATGTCTGTCCGGCAGGATCGCTGGACATCGCCGGACAGTTTGTGTCAGTGGAGGATATTCTCTCGACTGTACGGCGAGACATCCCCTTCTTCTCAGCATCAGGAGGAGGCATGACCCTCTCCGGCGGCGAACCGCTGTCACAGTTTGCCTTCTCGCAAGCACTTCTTACTCAGGCCAGGAATGAAGGGGTGCATACCGCGGTGGAGACATCAGCACTGGCTCCGTGGGAGCACCTTCAATCCCTGTTGCCAATAGTTGACCTGTTCATGATCGACCTGAAGCATACGGATGACGCGCGCCATCGCGCCCTCACCGGGGTCTCCAACAAGCTCATCCTCTCTAACATCAGGAACATGGTAGCGGCCGGCCATTCATTACTGCTTCGGATCCCATGGGTACCGGCTCGCAACGCCGAACCCGATTTTCTCAATGGCCTGGAAGCATTCCTCACCGGTTTTGCACGGCCTCCCCGCATCGAGTTCATGCCTTACCACAGATTAGGGCAGAACAAGTGGACCGGGCTCGGCATCACAACCGAAATGGCGGACGATATCCCCGATGCCTCCAGCGAAGATATCGCGCCATGGGTCAGCCGCTTACTCAAAACCGGTATTTCTGTACGCAAATAATAGTTCACTCTTGCAGGAATGGAAATGATGTTATACTCATCAACATTGAATCTTACAGGGCTTGAAATCGCATAGAGAAATGACTATTATAGTCATATAGAGAGTACAGGAGGTGCAAATATGCGGACTGCAGCTATAGCAAAGTTGAAAGCGGGGCTTTCAGGCTACCTTGAAAGCGTGAAGGCCGGCGAACAGGTTGTGGTGACGGACCGTGGCCGTCCGGTGGCGCTCATCGTGCCAATTGACCCGAATATTTCCGAAGACGAAAGGCGTGCAGAGCTTGTCGCCAAGGGGCTTGTGAAGCCAGGAAGAGGACCGGTTCCGGCAGACATCATTGAAGGAGCCGCTGTCCCCGGCTTGACTGCTGATCGCGCGCTCCAGGCTGTTATGGAAGACCGGGAGGACAGAATATGAAGTTCTGGGATACCTCCGCACTTTTTGTGCTTCTAGCAGTCCAAAAGGGCAGTTCAAATGCAGCTGAAATCTTCAATTCTGATCCTGAAGTGGCGATCTGGTGGGGAACACCTGTTGAACTGGCATCAGCAGCGGCCCGGCTGAAAAGAATGGGAGAGGTAGACGAAGCTGATTACGCCCGTATTTTCTCGAAAATAGGTCCTCTTGCCCAAAGTGCTGAGGAGGTGCAGCCATCTGAGGAGGTCAGGCAGACTGCTCTTCGGCTGATCAGGGTCCATGACCTGCGTGCCGCCGATGCGCTCCAACTCGCCGCAGCCCTTGTCTGGACAAGGCATGTCCCGGCAGGTCTGGATTTTGTGTGCTTGGACGCAAGACTTTCTATAGCGGCTGAAAAAGAGGGGTTTAGCGTTCAAAAATAAGTTGAGCGGGATTTTCGAACCCCGCTCAACTGCATTGCAAGCCTTAAAGCTTCGAATTATTCTTTACGAAGTCGATCAGTTCGTCCACCTGCGCGAAAGCGAGGCCGGTGACCGTGTCGGCACAGCCGTAGTAGATGGCGATGCGGCCGGTCGGGGCGTCCGTAAGCGCGGCGCACGGGAATGTGACATTCGGGACATCTCCAACGCATTCGTAGATCATCTGCGGAGAGAGAATATAAGGCTCTGCACGGTAGATCACCTTCCAGGGCTCATCTATATCCAAAAGAGCGGCTCCGGCACTGTAGGTGAACCCGTTACAGGAGGTCAGCACGCCGTGGTAGATCAGGAGCCAGCCTTCTTTTGTCTCTATTGGGATCGGGCCTGCGCCGATCTTTGTGCTCTCCCAGCAGCCTCTGGTCCCCATCACGTGGCGATGCCGCCCCCAGAACGTAAGATCCGGGCTTTCACTGTAGAAAATATCTCCGAACGGGGTATGGCCGTCGTCGCTCGGACGGCTCAACATCGCGAACCTTCCGTTTATCTTCTTGGGGAACATCACTCCGTTCCTGTTGAACGGAAGATAGGCGTTTTCGAGCTGATGGAATGTCTCGAAATCGGATGTGTAGCCGACGCCGATGGTCGGGCCATGATAACCGTTGCACCAGGTGACATAGTATCTATCGTCGATCCAGCAGACTCTCGGATCGTAGCCGAATTTCCAGTTGTTGATCTCCGGGTCATCGCACTTGAAGTGGATTCTCTCATGATTGATCTGCCAACTGATCCCGTCCTCGCTTCTGCCTGCGTAGAGCTGCATCCTGCGGCAGGTGTCATCGCAGCGGAAGACTCCGGCGAATTTTCCCTTGTAGGGCACTACCGCGCTGTTGAAAATGCTGTTGGATGTAGGGATCAGGTCGCGCGGGATGATCGGGTTTTTGCTGTAACGCCATACGACGCCGTTATAACCTTCCGGTTTGTCCTCCCACGGAATATTAGGCAGCGCCGAGCCGATTATGGTCGGCGAAGTGGATACGACACTCATTAATAGCTGTCCTTTCTAAACTAACGGAATATATAGACCCCCGCAAAGAGGTTTATTGCTGTTGCTTCGGACTGCTTGCTCTCGCATCATCTAAAGTTTCAGTTAATTGTACTGAAACTCTCCAAAGGATTTTCGGCTATGGCCGAAAATCCATAGATGATGCTGCCGCGACAGCACTTTCGAAGAAAGCGCGATAGCTGCCGAAGCGTCCGCCGCAGGCGGACAGATATGTGGTTCATTGAATATGATTTGTCAACAGTATTCTATGGTGGTAAGGATGTACTTGTCAATCGAGCGCGTTGCCTCATCTAAAATCGTACCGAAAGTGATTCGTTGCCTCATTTAAGAATCGTACCGAAAGGTTGATATGCCGATGCTGTTTTTGTAGGAGGAAACGCATCGATGACCCAGCAAGCAAAGG
>JBDKUN010000012.1:0-33264 GCA_039679675.1 Armatimonadota bacterium | reverse complement strand
ACAAACGGATCGATCAACTTAAGTTGTGCTGATGCCGCCTTGGGCGGCTCATAAATGACGAACAGATAACCGCTTTGAGCGGTTCCCATATTACAAGCCTCCGGCTCTGCCGGAGGTTACTGACTATCATCAAGCCTAAACCGCTCCGCAACCGCGAGGATATGAGCGCATAACATTATCCATAGGTCTACCAACGCAAAATGGTTCTTCTCCACAAGGTAATGCTGACCAATAAAATTGGTCATTATGAGAGAATTGGCTATAGAACGCCGACAAAAGTCCTTTTTAGGTTCTTTGGTTATTGTTCGCAGAGGTAGAATACTTATCAGAAACTTGGATATATCGTGATTTGGAAGAATATCTTTACCATCTGCAAGTAACAAACTAAGGAACCTACTAAAATCAGGAATTTCGGTAGGAATTAATTTATCGCTAACCTGCACAAAATCTCCAAACAGCTCATCATACTCGATAGTTTTCAAATAAGACGCATTACCTTTGTAACTTTGATTGTATATCTGAATCTTATTCTTGACATCTGATGTAATGCGCCCATTGGTCACTAAGTACGACTTGTGCCAACCTTTCTGTGTCGGTACATTGCTGAGCGATACCTTCAGTTTAGTAAGATCATTTATCTCGCCGTTGATGTTTTGCCATTCCCTTACTCCAATATTATCTGTCTTTGTCTGAAAAGCACACAGATGTCCTTTTGGGTCATACGAGACCACATCCTTTCCGTGTTCTCCTTGTCCGTGAGAAGAAACATGAACAACACGATGTCCCTTCAATGATAATATTTGGCAGAACGGTAATTGATACTCACGCTCTGTAGTGTTAGTCAACCAGTTTTCGACGACTTTCCCGATCAAGCCAATCTCTCCGTTTCTTCTCCATTAACTCTCTCCACTTCTTTGTAAATTCAGGATCTTGGTTCCACTCCTCTAGTTTCATTTGAAGCATTTTACTTGTATCGTGGTTAGCTACAATGGAAAAACTACTGAGATCATCAAAGCTCATGTGGATTTTCTCGAATGCACTAAAGAACAGATCTTGTGTCAAAGGTTTGTCGTTACCGCTGATTACGTTACCAACTTCTTCTGTCATCTCGTTGATTACTTGATACAGATGCTTTTCCTCTGAATCCCAGATATCAGCATAAGCTTGGTTAATCATACGTTGAACATCGTCAAGTTGAAGCGTTGCGATGTCAGCAAATGGAACTTCAACAATGCCTTGATGTTTTTGAGGGCTTAACTCTCTAACATCGCCCTCCACGGTTTCATATGTATATCTATGCCCTTCGTGTCGCTGTACTTTGCCTATTGTAGACAAGAACGAAGGCGAGTTCTTTGATGCCTCATCAGCCCGAGACTGCATTAGTTTCCATAAATCCTTTTTTATTGTGGGATAATCAGGAAGCATTTACATGTGAATCCTTTTCGGAATGCAATTCTGCGCTTACTGGAGTTTTATACTAGGATTGGATACTGTAGGCTCCAGTTCAATTTCGTAACACTCGAAAAATAGGTTTGGCAGAGAAGACAGGATTGACATAAGGCCAACAACCAACGTTGCCGCTTCTCTGACGGACTATATTTGCCCTGTATTCTTCAAATATCGTCATTATTATAGCGTGACATTGTCTGGAGATCAATAAGACTCATTGCTACATCATAAAACTGCAATTGCAAATCCTCCAATCAGCATCTTGCATCTTATGCCCGGCTGCTATATGATGAGTGCAACATTTGTCATAAACAGCAGAGATTATATGTTCAAAAGGCCGCTTTTTTCGGTCACGATTGCGTTTGTCCTTGGAATACTCTTCGCCGGGGTGTTTAATGTGCCGGTCTACGTCGCGCTCGGCGGGTTCGTGTTCTGCTTTGCGTGCGCGATTGCGTGGAAGAAATACCCGCTTGCGCTCATTTTCGTCATCGCTTCGCTCGGCCTCCTCAGATACGATTCCTATATGACGCTTCCTGTGGGCGATGTATCGAACTTTACCAACACCGGAGTGACCGGGGTTATGGGACGGGTTATATCAGACATCGACCAGCGCGAAGACAGGGTCATGTTCACTCTCGCCGTCCGTTCGGTCCGCATGAACGGAAGGTCCATCCCGGCAACCGGCAGGCTGATGGTAACTTACTATATGCCGGATAACAACCTCGGCTGGAACCCGCCGGACTATGGCGATGTGCTTGCAATAGGGTCGCGTATCTCCAGTCCGTCCGGCGCGAACAATCCCGGCGCGTTTTCATGGAAAGATTACCTCTCCCGACAGCGAATCCATGCCGTAATGTATATTCAGAATCCGCGGCAGGTAAAGGTCATCAGGAACGAGTCTCCCAACCCGCTGTTGTCAGCGGCGATATGGATAAAACGCGGGCTTTCGGACTCCATTGCCCGGTCGATGCCCCGCGATGAGGGCGCAGTCGTAGCCGGTATGGCGCTTGGGACGTATACGACGCTTCCCGACAGGCTTTTGGCCAACTTCACCCGAACGGGAACACTTCACCTGCTCGCCGCGTCCGGGTTCAACTGCGCGGTGCTGGTCATCGTCTTCGGCTTTCCCCTGAGAGACTGCCTTAAACTCGATAAAAAGCACGTCCACATGGCGCTGATAATTATTCTGATATTTTATATGTTCGTAGTCGGAGCAAAACCGTCCATCGTGAGAGCCACGGTAATGGCGACGCTGCTCCTTTTGGGCGTGCTCATCAACAGGCCGTCCGATACGCTCAACCTGCTCTTCGCCGCCGCGCTCATCATCCTTGCGATCAACCCGGCGGATATCTTCGATGTAGGTTTTCAGCTCTCATTTGCGGCTGTACTGGCAATTGTTTTGGTGCTCCCGGTGATAGAGCATATCACCAACCAGTGGAAAACCAGAGCAGGTGCCAGATTCTGCCCTGAAGTAGTATTTAGAAACGACTTAAAGGCCAAAGCTGCTCACTTTGTGATTACTGATGGCTGGCAGGGGTTTCTGGCTACCATTGCAGCCACACTCGGCACGCTGCCGCTCTCTGCGCAGTATTTCAACCAGTTTTCGCTGGTGTCCTTTCTGGTCAATGCTATCGTTGCGGCGACGGTGCTGCCTATATTCACTGTGGGGCTGCTGCTGCCGGTTTTTTCGCATGTCCCCATTTTAGGGGGTATATTATCATTTACCGGGACAATAATTACCAGGTTCGCGCTCTCGACCATCAACTGGTTCGGTGAGTTGCCTTCCGCATGCATTTATGTGGCGTCTCCCGGTGCTCTTGGCGTAATAGGTTACTATGTAGTTCTTGGGGCTGGACTATATTATGCGTATTCGAGAATTAATTCAGCAAAAAGAAAGACTCGTTCTTAGCGCCGCGTGCATCATAGCGGCGGTTATATGGATATGGGCGTTTCTACCCCGTCCACCAGCACTGAAGGTGACGGTTTTGAGCGTCGGACAGGGCGATTCGATAGTCATCGAGAGCCCGTCTGGAAGGACTGTCCTGGTCGATTGCGGCCCCGGACCGAATGCCAAAAGCGATTTTGACGCAGGGGCAAAGGTTGTCACTCCGTTTCTCAGACGAGAGGGGATAAACAAGCTCGATATGCTCATTTTGACCCATCCGCATGAGGACCACATAGGTGGGGCTCTGTCCATCGTGAGAAACTTCGCAGTAGACCGGGTTATCGACCCCGCAGCCGTCCATCCGTCCGGCATTTACCGAGACTTGTTGGAGGAAATAGAGAAAAAAGGTATCCCTTACAGCCGTGTCCGGCGCGGGCAGATGATCGACCTTCGCGACGGTGTGACGCTGGAAGCGCTGAACCCATCCGGCAATGCTCCCGAAGCGGATGGCGACGATGGTATGAACAACACTTCGCTCGTCCTCCGGGTCAAATATAAAGGTGCTGCCATTTTGCTTATGGGTGATGCAGAAAGAGAAGCCGAAGAAGAAATGCTTGCCGAGTGCGGTGATGTATCCGCGCAGGTAATCAAAATAGGCCATCACGGAAGCGCGAGAGCTACATCAGCCGCCTGGCTTGGGGCTGTCCACCCCCGGTATGCAATCGTTTCGGTCGGCAGGAGGAACCCGTTCGGCCATCCGAGCGTCAAAACAGTATCACAGCTGCAGGACGCCGGTGTTGAAGTCTACCGCACCGACCAGAACGGCGGGATTACCGTCATTACGGACGGAAAACGCATCTCGATAGAGACTTCCCGTGAACAGTTTTCGCAATAACGAGATGTGAGAGGTGAAAGCAGTGATTTTCAAGCCCACAGCTTCCGGTTTTATGCAAAAGATGCGAATTCTGGCAAAGTCGGCTCTTATTGTTCTGGCTGTTGTGTTTATCACACATGCAATACTGATTGGCGTGATGAAGAAGGGATTGGACAAGAAATTAGATGAGCTTAAAGCCAACCATGAACCGCTCACATTCACCGAACTTGCACCGAAACCCGTTTCCGAGGATCAAAACGGAGCATTGTTGTATCTTGATGCCTACGCTGTTTGCTTTGCCGCGTACAGACCGCCTTCAGAACCTTTATCTTTAGGTGAACTGCTTGGAGAAACAAGCCATCCTTATGCCAAACCGGAGATAGTTGAAGCCCATGCGCGGGAAATCCTTGCCAAATGTGATACAGCTATAACCTATGTAAAAGAAGCACAGAAGCGTCCCCAGTGCGTCTTCCCTGTGGATTGGGACAAAGGCATTGAGGCTGAGCTTCCTCATATTCACAAGCTCCGTCGGATGTCCGAAATACTTGCAGTTAAGGCAGTCATAGACGCTAAAGACAACAAGCTGGATAAAACCATTGAGGATGTAATCCTTGGCATTCGGATATCGGATTCGGTTAGTTCCGAGCCTACCCTGATCTCTCTTTTCTGCAGGCAATCATGTATACGTAAAACCTTGACCGGTCTTCGCATAGTTTTGGAAGAGCATCATCTATCAGCAGATCAGGCGCGGTCGATCTACGATGAGCTGGCAAAGGTAGACCTTCAGCCTCAATACAAGCTTGCAATGCAGGGTGAAAGAATCATCGGTAGTGATATCTTTGGCAAGATGCGAGCAAATGGAGACATACCGTTCTGGGTGCTGGATCATGCCGAAGTCATTCCCGGCAGGACTAAAGCTGAGATGAACATGCTAGAAAAAGGTCTGGCCGGCATGACGAGTTACCTATGGCTGCCTATGTCATACGCTGACCAGCGGATTTACAATGATCAGATGGATAAACAGATTTCTATGATCTCTCTGTCGTACCGCGATCGGGTTAACCAGAAGCCCGCCCATGAACCAAAACTCATCTCAACATCGAATATTATTATGTCGGGCATTTCCAGGACTACGCTTGTCAGAGATAAAACCCTTGCTGATATTGGCCTGGCTCAGGCCACAATAGCTGCAATGGCTTATAGAGACAGGTTCGGAAGTTATCCTGCATCCATGAAAGACCTGAAATCCCGCCTCGGATGGAAAATTCCGGATGATCCGTTCAGCGGAAAACCCTTTATCTATAGACAGAAAAAGAGCGGATTTGTCATCTACAGTATTGGTGCGAATCTGAAGGACGATGGAGGAAAACCTCAGCCTCCCGGAAAACGTTCAGATTCAGGAAATTACGACATCGCCTGGAAGTGTAAAATGTAGTACCCAGTACTATTACCTGTTTTCGTTTTTGGCCTCATTTTACCCCGTCATGTTTGCAGGATAAATCGCTAATCTTTCGGAGAATGCGGAATTATATGGATGTGCAGTTAAATACACCAGCAACATGAAAAGGAGGTCCTAATGCAGCTACTGGACCTGGCGTTAATAGAAGCAACTGCGGAGCAGCCCCGCAAAACATTTTATCAGGAAACCCTTGAAGAACTCTCCAAATCAATCAAAGAAAGAGGAGTTCTGGAGCCTATCGTCGTCCGCCCTATGCCGAACGGCAAGTATCAGATCGTAATGGGTGAGCGGCGCTACAGGGCCAGCCTTCTTGCGGGCCTTACCCAGATACCGGCGATTGTAAGAGAGCTTTCGGACGAGGATGCGGCAGCGGACGCGCTTCTTGAGAACTTCCAACGGGAAGATCTGAACCCTGTCGAGCGGGCGCATGCGATAAAACAGCTTCTGACGTTTATGAGCTGGGAAAAATGCAGTAAAACCCTCGGAGTAGTGGAATCTACACTGCGACGTTACCTTGAGCTGCTCGATCTGCCGGAATCGATCCAGCAGGAGCTTGCAAAAAAAGAAGAGGACAATGACGGTTCGTTCCTCGAAGGCCATGCACGGCTGCTTAAGGCCTTTGCAGGAGATGAAAAGGCCCAGTCGCGGCTGGTCAGGAAGATCAAAGCCGAAAGGCTTTCCATAGACGAAGTATCGAAGCTGATAGACGCCATCAAAGAGATGCCCGACAAGACCGAGGCGTTCATGCGGGTGCCGCTCAATGTGACCCAGGAAATCCTGAGGCATGCCGGAAAGAGCACCGAGAAAAGAAAACCTTTCAAGCCGCAGACTGCCGAAAACCATATGAAGCAGATTCTGAAGACTGCGACGACTATGTCCGATATGCTGAACGACCGGATAGTGGACTATCTCGATGGGGCAGAATCGAACCAGCTTCTATCCGCCGTATCGGAGCTTACCGACGAGCTCATCAAATTCGGCCAGTCAATCCGAGTCGGGCTGCAAAGAAGCGGGGACGGGTTTAAGGAAGTTTATATTCACTGCCCGCTCTGCGGCAGGATCGAACTTATCGGAAGCCTCAGGTGCGCCGTCTGCTGGACGGTTCTAAGAAGATGCTACGACTGCGGCAACTATGACCAGACCTACCAGCGATGCAGCACATCCGGCTCATATGTCTATATGTCGGAAGCGGAAGCTCCCGACGAGCATTCGGCATCGTATAAGTGCGAGTACTACAGGCCGAGGTTCGAAGCTAAACAGGCGGCGTGAATTTAGCTGTCATCTTTTTAGTTTTTGAATCGCGAAATACGCGAAGAAGCACGAAAAACGCGGAAAGGGATTGGTGGAGATTTGTGCGATCTGCCCCTTCTCCCCTTGCGGGAGAAGGTTGGGACGAGGGGTATGTTGTAAATCTGCAGCATCTTTCACCCTCACCCTATCCCTCTCTCGTCAAGGGAGAGGGCATTCATTAGTGGATGCCGATAGAAAAGCGGAAGCTGCCGCTTCCGTACTCCAAAGATATTGGTGGAGACCTGTTGTAAATGCTTTAGGTCTCCACCTTCCGCGTTTCTCAATTATTCCGCGTCTCCGCGGTTCAAAAGCTGATTACTGACAGCTACTTAGCTAATTTACAGGCTGCGCCCTGCTGCACTCTTTTGCCTTGGCCCATTTGGGGGTGCATCTGCTGAAGCTTCTCGCGCTGCTCAGGGGTCAAAACAGACATCACCTGATCACGGGTGTCTTTGCGGACTGCCTGAATCTGGCTCATTCTTTCTTGAGCACTCAGGCTTGCATTGGCCCTGATTGCCTTTACCTTTTCCATACCGGCTGCTCTGATGGATTTGATCTTCGCAACCTGTTCATCAGAAAGGCCGAGAGCCTTCATGCGCTCCTGTGCACGCTGCTGCCTCTCTTTGCGTACCTGTTCGCGCATCTGTTTGGCTTTCTCGCGCTGTTCAGGGGTAAGGACCTGCTCGATTGCGCTCTTCATATCTTTGCGGAGTGCCTGCACTCTGGCCTGCTTCTCATTCTGAGCCAGATTAGACTGCATTACCTGTCGGATCTGATCCCGGTGATTTTTGACTATCGTCTGAATCTGCGTCTTCTGCGCGTCCGTCAAACCGAGCTTCCCGGCAGCCTGCTGCATATACTGGCCTTTTGGACACATCTTTCCGCCTGGCCTCGCTCCACTTGGGAATGCCACAGCTGCAGTAACTACCAGTGCTGCGACCAGCAAAGCAGCCAAAACTAATACTACATATTTGTTTGTATGACTGAACATGAAAAATACCTCTCATTCAACAATTTGTAGGCTTTCAAAAGTTTAGACGCGCGCGAAACACTTCGGTTACGATCCCGTTTTCTTCATTTTCCTTGCCGATTAGCCGGTGGTTTGGTAAACTTGAGTTGGAATGTCAAGTCAGAAACAAAAGAAGCAAAAAATAGCGGAGCCTGAGCAGTTGGAAGAAGCACAGGGAAGGTCTAGGACCGGACTGATCGTGTGCCTGGTGCTGCTTGTGCTAGCGGCAGCCATCCCTTATATGTTCTCTCTCGGGGGAGAACTGATGATGGATGATAAAGACCTCATCTGCACGGACAAAACGGCCCACAGCCTGCTCAATATACCGAAGGCATTCACGCTGCATTTCTTCGGCAGCAGTATGAAGAGCAATTACTACCGTCCAATAGTGACAGTATCTTATATTATAAACTATGCGATGTCCGGCCAGAGCCCCACAGCCTACAGAATCACGAACCTGCTGTTTCACATCATAGCAGTGCTTCTGGTGTTCGTGCTGGGCAGGCGCCTGATGAAAAATACCAGGGCAGCACTTCTGGCGGGGCTGATATTTGCAGTCCATCCTGCTCATACAGAGAGTGTAGCCTGGATAGCGGGAAGAACAGACATCTTAGCCGCCATTTTCGCCCTTTCAGCTTTGATCGCATACGACAAGTATCTGGCTGGCGGCAACCGCAGGTGGTATATCGCTGCCGCAGTCCTCTTTCTGACAGGGCTGTTGAGCAAAGAGGTCGTCATAGTTGTCCCTCTTATGATGTTTGTCCTGGATTCGTTCTTCAGAAAACGCTCCGGGCGAAGCGCTGTCGTCAGGGTCATACCGTTTCTGGCTATAGCTGCTGCATATTTTGTCGTCAGGCGGCTCGTACTCGGCCATGTGATCATAATGGGGATGAATACTGACCTGCCCTTGTGGTACAGGATCTGTATCGCTCCGACGGCGATGATGTGGTATCTGAAAATACTGTTTGTTCCGCAAATTGCACAACCGCTGCATGATTTTATCCAATACACATTTGCAAGTTTTGCTCTGGTCGCAGCTGGCTGGGCAGTGATAGCAGGGCTGCTGATATACGCACTGTCGGGAAAGCGCAGGTCCGGCATAGTGAGTTTTTGCATTATATGGATGATACTTGCGCTGCTCCCGGTGTCAAATATCATCCGGCTGCCATGGCCGTTTTTATGTGAGCGGTTTTTATATCTGCCGTCAGTAGGGTTCAGTTTCCTCTTCGGGCTTTTGTTCAGCCGCATTCTCTCAGTCCGTCCTAAACCGCTCGCAGACGTCTGGCCGTTGCTTTCCGCCGCAAGTGTGGCGGGTGTGCTGCTCTATTGTGCCCTGCAGACCTATGGAGGGGCTCCACTGTGGTCGAACAATAGGGCGCTCGTGACAAGGATGCTCCAGCTTGGACCGAGGTTCGGTATTATCCATCTTTACGCAGGTGATACATACTCCGAAGCCGGTGATTTCAAACGGGCTGCCAGTGAATATGAGTCTGTAATAAAGAACGACCGAAAAGATGAGGCATCACGCGCAAAACTCGCGGTCGCATACTCCCGATTAGGCGATTTTAGATCCGAATCGAGAGTACTAAAAGAACTTTTGAAACTCAGGCCAAATGATGCGGTTGCGTACAATGACCTTGGAATAGCACTTGCGTCCATGAAAGACTATACAGCTGCGGTGAAGTCATTTAGAAAGGCTGTTCAGCTAAAGCCGAACAACGCGAGGATCAGGTTCAACCTTGCAAGGGCTCTGGCAAGGAACAAAGACACTAAAGAAGCGCTCCTTGAATATGAGAATGGCTTGAAGATAAACCCAAAGAACAAAAAAGCAAGGAAAGAGTTCGAGTTGTTGAAAGGACGTCAGTGATTATGAGGCATTGGTTGGAAGTCATGTGCCTGGTAGTGACGCTTGCCGGCGTTGCACAGGCAGAAAACCTGAGTAAGCCATGGTTTTTGCCCACACCTGGCTTGGCATTTCCCAGGTTCTTTTCATCGGATCTGGAGCATAATTATCTGTTGAACGATTTTTTCCTGCGGCATTGGAGTGCCCTGCCGGGGCCGGGAGCTTATACGGGCGATCAGCAGACGTTCTGGCGCGAGTGGAATGCGCTTACGACACTCTGGATGGACACATCCATCAATAAAGCCAATGGACGCGACTATAATGCCGACCTCAAGGACTTCCTTCTCAGGGTGCAAATGGATTCCGACGGTTATGTCTTTACTTACGCCGGGCCGGATTACCAGGACAAGATGGGGTGGCCGTTCCCAACCTATAAAAACAGCGGCGGACAGACCAAAGGCTGGGACTGGGACAGCCCGGATGTAGGGCAGGACGGATGGACACTCGATGGCGGCGCCACACTTACTATCGGCGATGACGGAACGTGGAAAATGATGATGACGGAACCCGGCGCGTGTATCGAAGCGCAGGACCTTTCAATAGACGCCTATCAATCGCCTTATCTTATTATTCAGTTCAGCTCAACGGTCTCCGGGCCTGCCGCGCTTGAGTGGACTACCGACAAGGAGCCGAACTGGTCCGAAGACAACCGCATCGAGTTCACATCCAGATCCTCCGTTCAGCCGTCGATCTATTACTTCGCGGTATACCAGCAGCCGGGATGGAAGGGAAAGATCACCGGGCTCAGGTTCAGGCCGCTGGTCAATGTGCCGGAGGACGGGTTCAATGTTACACTCGACCGGATTCACTGCGCTTACGACACCCGGCAGGCGGTCAATAACACTAGTTTCATACTCGCCTGCCGCCGCTACTACCTCTGGACGGGTGATGATGATTTTCTCAGGAAAAACATCGACCGCATCAGGGCCGCGGCGCATTATCTGAGGGTGCAATTGAGAGGCGATACCGAAGGCATGGTAGTTATACCATACTGGGGACATGACGGCACATCCGGCGTGTCGCCCAAGGTCCGGCCTGGCTATGGGCTGGGCAGCGATTATTGGGACCTTCTGCCGATGGGAAACAGAAGCGCATATACTAATGCCTATTACGTTGCCGCGCTTAACGCCATGTCGGATATCGAGGATGCGGCGCTCAAATTGAAGATCAAGTCGAATCCTTACAACGAAGACGGAGCATCATTCAAGACTCAGGCTGATGCAGTGGCGAAAAAGGCGGGCAATTTCTTCTGGGACGCCGCTAAGGGCCGGTTTATCGGCTGTCAGGACATAGCAGGCAAACGCCACGATTACGGCTTCGTATATCTGAACCTGGAAGCACTTTATTACGGCCTTGGGGACCCTGATAAAGCGAAAAGCATCTACTCCTGGCTCGATGGAGAGCGGGTGATAAATGGGGATACCAGCACTGGAAAAGACATATACCACTGGCGGTTTGCGCCACGTGCTACGACCCAGCAGAACAAGGATTGGTATTTCTGGATGTGGAAGAGCGGCAAATGGGGCGAGCAGGTGCAGGACGGCGGCACAGCGGCATACATCTCGTTCTATGACATCATGGACCGCATAAAGTACAAGAGCGCAGATGACGCATACTCAAGGCTGCTCCAGATCCTGAGCTGGTATGAAGAGGTTCAGGATGCTGGCGGTTACCGGGCCTATTACGCGAAGCCCGGCCGCGGCATAATGCAGGGCGGAGATAGGCCAGGTGCGCTCGGAATAGACTCCGAGTTCGTCGAGACTGCGCTTGTACCGCTGTCATTCCTTTATGGGTTCCTTGGAGTCGATGCTGCGCCGGATGGACTCGTGATCGAGCCGAAGATTCCTGCTGCTTTGACCCAGGTAGGAGTCCAGGGGCTCACATATCACGGCGCAGAGCTGACGATTACGGCGGTGAACGGAAAAATAACCGTAAAATGCACCAGAAATCCTGCCAACAAGTCGTTTTTACTCGGCGGACGCCGCGTGACTGGCACATTCGAGCGGTCTGTGGATGCGAACTATGCTGTTTTAGTGCCCGGCGGCTAGCTATTATAAAAGAATTGAAAAAAGCAGAGGCTTGGTGTACATTGGGTATTGTTTTATTAACACCACGTCTAGGAGCTTATGAAAGGAGGTGAGATACGGATATGCGAAAACGAACATTCTGGACTTTATTTACCTTAGTATTCATGGTAGCCGGTGCAGCAATAGGAGCGTGGTTTGCAGGTATCTATGTCAGAAACCTTGGGATGCCAAACGGGCGGTTTTTCTGGATGGATGTCAGCGCTTTAGACCCACTCAGTAAGGTAGAGCGCATTCTTGCCACATCGGCTTTTGCCATAGGTGGGATGCTCGTGGGGTTTCTTACATCGACAGTGCTTTATGCCGAGCTGCAGCGCTTGAGGCGCGGGATAGAGACGATGTCTGTTCAGGACAAGATTGCTGTAGTAGCCGGTCTTCTTATCGGGCTGCTCCTGACAGTACTCATCAGTATCAGCCTGCAGCTTCCGACAGTGGCCAATCTGGCTATTGCGGTTTTCTTCTGTTATATAGGTGTTACGGCTACATTGTCCATGACGGAGCAGATCCGGCTTTATTTTCCGGGTGCTCCGATGCCGAACAAGATCCAATCGTCACATGCATTCAGACCTAAAATTCTGGATACCAATGTCATCATAGATGGGCGTATTGCCGACATTTGTAAAGCTGGATTCGTAGATGGACCAATTTATATTCCCAGATTCGTGCTGGAGGAGCTTCAACAGATAGCTGATTCCAGTGATTCATTGAAGCGCGCACGTGGACGAAGAGGACTCGACATTTTAAACCAGATGCAGCAGGAAATGAGTCTGCAGATCGAGACCTACGACGGGGGTAACGGCAATAATTATCCCGATGAAGTCGATGCAAAACTCGTCGAACTCGCCAAAGATCTTGGTGGAGTCATTGTTACAAACGATTATAATCTGAATAAGGTCGCAGGGCTTCACGGCATCAAGGTACTGAATGTCAACGAGCTTGCAAATGCTCTGAAGCCGGTCGTTTTACCCGGCGAAGTGATGACCACGATGATCATCAAGGAAGGCAAGGAGCAGAACCAGGGAGTAGGCTATCTCGACGATGGTACGATGATAGTCGTCGAAGGCGGCAGAAACCAGGTAGGAGCTACTGTAGACGTTATGGTCACGAGCGTCCTTCAGACCGCGGCGGGGAAGATGATCTTCGCGAACTTGACTAACGACCAACCTGAAGAGGATTCAACGATTGACCGGAATATCCGCAGTTATTCCGGCGGCAGGCCGAGGAAAAAGATTCGGTAAGGGATCGAACAAAGTGTTCGCCCATGCCGCCGGTAAACCGCTTCTGGCCCACACGCTCAGTGCATTCGAGCTGTGCGGGCTTGTCGACGACATAGTGCTTGTAGTCGCCGGACACGAGATCGATTATGCTCGTGAGATAGCGGAAAGATACGGCATACATAAACTGAGAGCGGTGGTCGCCGGAGGCGGCCACCGCCAGGAATCAGTCGAACGCGGGCTTCTCGCGCTCGACCCCTCGACGAGCATCGTCGCAGTCCATGACGGCGCACGTCCGCTCGTGCGACAGGAAACTATCAGAGCGGCTATCGAGACGGCGCGGGAAATGGGAGCAGCTGTGGCGGCTGTACCTGTCGTAGATACCATCAAGATGGCCGGAACGGATGGTATAGTGACTGCTACACCGGACAGAAGCACTCTATGGAGCATCCAGACTCCCCAAACATTCGAAAAATCCCTGCTTATTGAGGCCTACCGGCAGGCGAGGGCCGACGGTTTTCTCGGTACAGACGACGCATCGCTCGTAGAGCGGCTGGGGCATCCGGTCAAGCTCGTTCAAGGGGCCTATGACAATATCAAAGTGACTACTCCTCTCGATCTGGAATATGTCGAGATGAGGCTTGGAGGCAAACCGCCTGTGGAGACAAGGACGGGTTTCGGCTACGATATACACAGGTTCGAGGAGGGTAGAAAACTGATGCTCGGTGGAGTGGAGTTCCACGGCGAAGACGGGCTCAAGGGACATTCGGACGCAGATGTTATACTTCATGCGATCTCCGATGCGATTTTGGGCGCTGCGGCGCTCGGTGATATCGGCAGGCACTTTCCTGATACCGATGAGAAGTACCGCGGCATATCGAGTCTGTTGCTTCTTGAGCAGGTTGCATCGGTCTTGAAAGACGCAGGCTGGTCAACTGTTAATGTGGATGCAACACTCGTGGCGGAGCGCCCGAAGATCGCGGCGCGAGTGCCTGAGATGCAGGGGAAAATAGCTGCGGCGATTGGTGTCGATCCTGACAGGGTAAGCATCAAAGCGACTACAGCTGAGAAGCTAGGTGACATCGGAGCCGGCTCTGGCGCGGCCTGCTATGCGGTAGCGACGGTAAAGAAGCAAGATTGATATAGGAGTTGCTTATGAAATGGCAAGACCGTATAACGGTAGATCCGGATATATTGGTTGGAAAGCCGGTCATAAAGGGCACGCGGCTGGCTGTGGAGTTTATCCTTGACCTTATGGCTCAGGGATGGAACGAGGATGATATTTTGAATAACTATCCTGGCTTATCGCATGAAGACGTATTGGCTTGTTTAGCGTATGCCAGCGAGAGACTTCATTCTGAAAAGATCTATCCGATGAGTGCTTGAACGATGCGCATATTAGCTGATGAGAATTTTCCGGGAAGCGCAGTTGCGGCTTTAATGTCTCGCGGCCATGATGTCGTTTGGATTCAAACCGATTCACCAGGTATTGCAGATAAGGATGTATTGTCTAGAGCTGTTCTGGAAGAGCGCATTCTTATTACTTTTGACAAAGACTTTGGTGAACTGGCTTTTCATGCAGGACTGTCGGCATCATCCGGTGTGATACTTTTTCGTATTTCTATTTCAGAGCCATCAGCATTAATCTTGAAAGCCGTGCAGGCATTGGAAAGTCGCTCTGATTGGGCTGGTCACTTTTCTGTAGTCGAGGATGATCGGATACGCATGACTCAATTGCCTGATCAACGATAGAAAAGTATGGCAGTGCTATCTGACTACAATAAGACTCGCGGGATTAAACAGTACATTTCGACACCCCAAACTGGAATTCCTCCCCGAAATCGGGGCTAAAAGGGATAATTACAGAAAATAATCGCATCTTTTTGTCAAACAAGCTCTGGAATCTGTTGTCAATGGCACTTTGAATCGGTTATAATCTGCGCGGGGGTGAATGCATTATGGAGACTCAGCTCGAAAAGCTGGATGCTATACGGAGCAGGTTGGACGTAAGTTACGAAGATGCCAGGCAAGCGCTGGCGGAGTCCGACGGTGATGTAGTCCAGGCATTAGTCAACCTCGAAAAAGGCAAAGGCGATCTGTTGTCCGTAGGTATCGAGCTTTTGGACGATGTGCAGAGAATTATGGATTCCGGGACCGTGAATAAGCTCCGCTTGAAGTTCGGGGGCAGAACGGTAGGGGAATATCCTGTTGCGCTCACCGCTGCAGCGGCAGTTATCGTCGGGCTTGCAGCCGCGATTATCAGCAGAGCTACAATTGAGATAGAGCAGGAAGAAAGGACACCGGAAGGATAGACGTTATGAGCAAAACCGTCGAGCAGGTGTATGCTTTTGCGGAAGATCGCCGGATAAGTCCGAGTTGTTATGCCAATCTCTCCGATCAGAAGATAGTCGAGATAGCTCAGGCAGGAGTTCAGTCCGCCGCCGAGTACCTGCTGTACAAATACCGCAGTCTCGTGCGGACCAAGGTCAGATCCTATTTCCTTCTGGGAGCGGAGAAAGAAGACCTGCTTCAGATCGGTATGATCGGGCTCTGGCAGGCCGTGCTCGACTACCGTGCCGATAAGGACATTTCTTTTCTGTCCTTTGCCCGGATCTGCATAGAGCGCCATGTCATAACGGCTATCAAGACTGCTACAAGACAGAAACAGGCTCCTCTTAATACGTCCGTATCGCTCGAGTATCCATCTGACGACAGCGAATCGGAGTGGAACCTTGCCGAGATATTGGTCGCGGATGATACAGTGGATCCTGAGGAACTGGTCCTGAAGAGAGAGGATACAAAAAGGCTTCAGGATATGCTGAGGAGACTGCTGTCCGACTTCGAGTGGCGTGTGCTGGCGGGCTATCAGGTCGGAAAGTCTTATAGAGAGATTGCCTGCGAGCTTGAGTGCAAGACCAAATCGGTCGATAATGCGCTTGCCCGCATCAAACGAAAGATTTCAGGGACACCTTACTGCTGGCCGGGAGTATCGGACCCTGGCTAGCCAATTGAAGAGTTTTGGCTGAGATGATATTTATTATTCGTTAAATTAACTGCCAAAACTCTGTGGTTGCCTCTATCAATTTTTAGACGGATATTTTCATGCCGGTTATCGAAGAGCTAGATACCTCTTTAAAGCAACTGCCGGTTTCAGAAGCCGAGGACGATAAACCTGAGCGTAGTGTAAACACTGCTATGACAGCCAGGGCGTGGCTTCAGTCAGCGGTGGTTACGGTTGTGATATTTCTGTTCCTCGTCACGTTCGTGGTGCAGGGGTTTGCTGTTTCAGGAAGCTGCATGGAGCCGAACCTTCGGACCGGCGAGCGTATTCTCGGAAATAAGTTCATCTACAGGTTCAAAACTCCAGCCAGAGGCGATATTATCGTCTTCAGTTATCCACGGGACCCCAGAAGAGCGTTCATAAAGCGGATAGTAGGGTTGCCCGGCGAGACTATAGAGATACACAGAGGGCAGGTCTTCATAGACCAGCGTCCGTTGGTCGAGCCTTATCTGATACGCACCCCGCATGGGGATTTCGGTCCTGAAAAGATCGGAAAAGGCAACCTGTTCGTGATGGGTGACTACAGGGATAACAGCAGGGACAGCCGCGACTGGGGTGAGCTTCCCATAAAGAATATCCGCGCCAAAGCATGGCTTCGCTACTGGCCGCTGAAGCGTGTAAATGTGCTGGATTAAAATAACAAAAAGAATTCAGAAGGAGTCGCAATATGCAGGGTAAGTTTTTATCGGATGTTGCCATGCAGCCGGAGGCGCTGCGTGACCTCATCAATTTCTATAGAAAAGATGGTCAGCCGCTTCTACATCAGTGGGCTGAAATGGCTAAAAAGAGCGGGCAGGTGGTTTTCTCCGGGATGGGAACGTCCAAATTCGCCCCTGAGATGGTCATCCTATCGATGGCGATAAGCGGAGTCGACGCGACAACGATCGATTCGAGCGAACTGCTGCATTATCCGAGGCCGGTAAAGGGACTGCCTGTGCTGGTCAGCCAGTCCGGCGAGAGTGTCGAGACAAGAAAACTGCTCGGCATTCTGCCTAAAGATGCGGCTCTGGTCACCATCACGAACACCGAGGGGAGCACGCTCGCGAGAGCGGCGAAACTGGTGCTGCCGATGTATGCGGGCAGCGAGAACTCTATAGCATCGAAGACCTATATCAACACTTTGGGAGTGCTTTACCTGATGGCTAAGGCGCTGAACGGCCAGGCAGCTATAGACAAGGCGCTCGACGAGTTGGCTCACGTCGCCGACGTAATGGACCAGTATGACAGCGAGGGCGTCGAGCGTGCCGCAGATATATGCCGCGCCGCAAACGTCGTCCAAATGATCGGACGAGGGCCCAGCATGGTAGCCGCAAGGCAGGCAACGCTCACTTTCATGGAGGGATGCAACACATCCGCCACTCCGCTTGTCGGTGGACAGTTCCGCCACGGCCCATTCGAGCTTGTAGGTTCGAACCACACCTGTATGATGTTCATCCCGAACGGCAAGACCTACGAACTGCTTAAATCTATGGCGGTGGAAGTCGCCGAAAAGGGGAGCCACGTCGTAGTCATCACCGACCGCAAGTTCGACCTTCCCGGCGCGAACCAGGTGCTCGTGGTACCGGAAGTAGGGGAAGAACTCTTTGCTTTAGCGGCAGCAGCGACGCACGAAGTGATGCTGGAAGCCATCGCGAGACGCTACAACAAGGTTCCGGGAGATTATATCTACGGAAGCAAGGTAACTTCGGTAGAGTAGCTTTTAGCTGCCAGCTTAATTGATGGCCCAGGGGACTTGCCCTGGGCCATCAAGATTAATATTTATCAGAAAATATGTCGCAGTAATAGAAGCGCTCGTCCCGAAGGACTATATCTCCGTTTTTTACATCCGCAGTTAATCACAGCGTTTGCGAGTATTTCGCACAATAGAAAACGCAATACTTCCCAATACTATGCCAATAATTACAAGCGTCCATATACCGGCCGGAGCGTATCCTCCATTTTTCTGTAGCCTACTGGCTGTCAGCATCGCAGCGTCCTTGCTACACTGAGGAATAGCCACAATGACGAATATTATCCCTGCAGCAATCCATATGCGCCAGCGTTTCCTCCCGAACGGGCTCAGTGCGACAAGGGCAGTGCATCCGAGCACAATCAGCGAACTTGGGTAAGTCAGTGTATTTTTCACAAGCAGAAGAGAAGAAGCTCCGAGGTTCTCAAGAAAAGGCGGCGAGACAGGTTTAGTAAGCATTATGTCGTTTGTCTTGGCAGGCTTGAGAAGAAGGTCATGCGTCATCTGTTCCGGTGAAAGCTGTGCTGTGAGCTTCGTAAGCCGGGGAGGTAGCTCAGAATCAGCCCAGGACAGTAAATATGGATTGTAATAGTTGATTGAACACTCTGTTTTCATGAGCGGCATCTCAACGCGGCGTTGTGCAAGAACATAAAGGAGGATGTCCGTTTTTCCCTTGTTGAGCGCAGATACCTTAAGAGGATATACAGGCTCGGAAACACGAAATTTGAACTTAAGGGATTGAAGAACACCCTCGTGCAGGCGCTTGGATACTTCGTTTTGGTGGCCGGTATTGATCCGCATTGCCGTAAATACCCATCCGCGCTGGATATAATCCGAGACTACCGGGGCAAGCTTCGGCGCAATCTGGTAGTTATGGTCTCTCAGCCACTGAAGAAGGTCTTCCGCGTTTCCCGCGCGTAGGACAGCAATATCATATACGCCTACCTGCTTTTTCTCCAGAACCTGGACGTCGAGAGCACCTGGTGCTGGTATAACTGCGGTAAGTGATTTTGGATAACCATAAGCATAAAGCTTATGGTTTGCGTCGAACCAGTAACGCACTGTAGGCGCTGTGGCGCGGTGCAGCCAGTGGAAAACGGGCGTGTCTACCTTCGAAACTTTCGGCTTTGAGGGAGTAGGGACGAGCCAGGCAAACCTGGAAACGCTGCCCTTGTAACTGACCTGAAGCACAAGAGTCTCCACTCCCTTGTCATAGATAACCAGCGCTTTCTGAATGGGTTCAGTAATATCTCTGGCATGGCTTCCCGGTGCCAGATTCGATTCTTTCTGCATGAGGAATACCCCATCTGCATTCACCTGGGAGACCGCTGATGCCAATATCAGGAGTGTAGCTACAACTATTAGCTTTCGCATGGAAATCACCTGTGTAATAGCGTTTTGGATGTATTGGTAAGTATTCATCCTGAAATCTTGAAAGCAAGGAGACTGCTGACTTCACTCAACTTTTAGCTGTACATAAGATTTTAGAGTGCCAGTCCAGCCTTGAATGCCGAATTTGGAGCCGGTTTCGAAAATTACCACTTTAGTAACAAACGTCCAATAGGCAGGCTGCCAGGCGAATCCAGGGAGCATATCTTTAGAGATTTCCATTGTTGTCGATATACTCTGTCCCGGTTTCAATCGGACAAAGTCTTTCTTACTCGGTAAAACCAGAGTATACGATGGATAAACTAGCCCTGCTGGACGGCTATTCTTGTCCAAAACATACAGGTTTATGTGATATCCAAGTTGCAGCCGGTTTTCAACCCAAATAGCCTTGTCACTTGTATTTGCGAGGCTGATTTTTACCTCAGCTGGCTTTCCCGGAGCGATAGCGCTGTTAATTTTCTGTATTTTGAGCTGTAATCCTGCATGTTGATCGGCCGTTTTGTTGGTGTTGTCTCCGAATGCCGCGATTAGGAGCGTCATCAGAAGAACAGCCGGAAGAGTGATATACTTTGTGCGCATCGAGCTAAACTCCTTCTGCGGGAGAAGGTTGGCTAGTGCTTAGTTAAGTTGATTATGTCATTCTGAACGCAGTGAAGAATCTCAAAATGTCGGGTGGTTGAGATCCTTCGCTTCGCTCAGGATGACATGCTATTTATTAACATTCAAGTTAACAAACCACTAGTTCTGAGTATTGATCTTTATAATGATATACTGCACTTTCCCTTCAAGACCCGCTAATTTGTCTATTACTACCGCGTATAAGCAAGTGTTATCTTGATCCCAAGCCAGTTGATGATCGGTTAATCCTTTATCGTTATAGCCTACGAATCTATATCTCCTGCTTAACCTGACCGGTGTCAGTGATTTAGCAGGATCGCCTATATAGAGATGTGGAGACGTGTTGGTTTTACCGTAAGCCAACACAGCTAATTTCGTTCCATTTGGAGACCAAAAAGCTGAATCTATCATTAGCTTACTCATATCCTGCCCATCGGCTGTTTTTAGTGGCCGTTTCAGCGTTTGATGCTTGAAATCCAAGTAGAATGTCCCTGTGAAATGGAAATAGTTCGTCCAGCGGCCATCTTTATACCTTGTTCCATCGGCCCAAGAGCGAGTAGGCCCAAATCCGATTGCACGGTCACCCTTGGGCGAAAGCACAGCTCCACTTGACGCATCTAAATTCGGAAGTCTCAGGACTGACTTTGTATTTATATTTGTTGTATTCACACTATAAAGCGCGCCTGGCCTTACGGTAAGTATAAATACCGTTCGAGGCTCACTTTCAGGCCATGCCGTTGATTTTACAACTCCAGAATGAGCTTTCCATTTTCTTATATGACCTGAGGCTCTATCAACAAAAGCTAAAGTATCCGGTTCGACCCGGCCATCTTCACGTGCCCACGCAATCAGTGTCCTATAGTCAGGGCTCCAATTACATCCTGAATCCATTACTGTATTTTCAATGAAAGTCGCATTGTCATGGGATATTATCTTCTCTGCCTTGCCGGCATCCAAATCAAATACTCCAAGATATTCTGACCTTGGTTCACCAAACCAGCTGAAGAGATATTTGTCTTTGCAATAACTTGATAGCACCACAGCATCAGGCAGCGTTTTGCCTACCTGGATGAGTTTATCCTTAACAAAAAAGTATTGAGATTTACTATCGCCACCTTGCGTTATCAGCCCTCCTGCCCAATATATTGTCCAATATCGGCTATTAGTGGGTAATGGCGCCATAACCTTGAACGAAAAAGCTCTCCCTTGCGATTTGGTCTCATGTATGCCTATCCACAAACCAAGGGCAATTAGCATCAACACTACAATTGTTATGAGGTACAGCTTTTTCACTGGCATATTTTTCCTTTTGAAAGCGGACTCATCCTCCAACAAACCCGTTTCGTGTATATCTGTATAACCTATAGCGTCTTATCGTTTTGCACGGTCACCCTGGGGCGAAAGCACAGCCCCACTTGATGCATCTAAATTCGGAAATCTCAGAACTGACTTTGTATTTATATTAGTTGTATTCACACCGTAAAGCGCGCCTGGCTTTACGGTAAGTATAAATACCGTTGGCATGTATCAGGACGGGGAGCCCTGATACATGCCAGAGAATACTACTTTTTGATGAATTTCCAGAAGTTGCCGCCGAAGAGGCCGGAGACGTCTCTTCGAATCTCATCTTCCGTGATTTTCCAGCCTGTGGCGGCGATGTCTAGATACTTCTCCGTCAAGACTTCGGCTATGACCTTCCGTGAGTGAGTCCATTTGTAAATCACCTGGTCCAGCACTCTTGCGTCCGAATGCTGAGGTATAACGCTCAGTCCCAGCATTTCGAACCTCGTCCGGGTCATATCCTCTATGATTCCGGGGCTGTTCAGGAACCACCAGCAGCCGAAAATCATCAGGTTTCTGAATTTTCTTGCTGCTATGCAGAGCTCGTGCTGGTTTTCGCGCGAGAGCATAGTGGCAAGGAACTTGACGTTCGGATATGTGGAGCAGAGCCGCTCTATCGCCTGGACATTGCCCTTTCCGGCTGCATCTCCGGCGAGCTTTAGGCTGGGGTTTACCTGCCTTCTTACACCGATCATGACCGCAACCGGGATTTTGACTTCCTCAGCAACAGGGATTACGCACTCCGCTATCAGTTTGCCGCGTGCCGAGTCTTCAGGGAAGTCGAAGGTCGGAGGCAGCGAGACTGCCATATAGAGCGCGCCCATACGCTCTATCCAGTCTTTGAGAAACCGGCGAACTTCTTTAACCGTCGTGCCCGTTACGGCTTCGCTGACGTCGTATCCCCAGCTTTTCATCATAGGATACGCCGTCTTCCAGGAGTTCAGCATCACATCGAGCCGGAGGGCTGCGTGGAACCTGGGGTCATCTTGCCGACCGTTCAGCCAGACTTTCCGCTCGGCATCGTCGAACGGGTCGTTTGTCATAACGGCGCTCGTTATGCCGGTCAGTTCGAAAGCCCGGTCAACGTATTTATCAACATCCATTTTGCTGAAATACTCCCGGTAGGAGTTCAGGTCGCGCGAAGAGACATCCAGCCCCAGGGATTCGAGTATAGTCAGGACGCCCCGGCAGGACTCGCTTATGGGCGAGTGGTCGATGAATAGGACTTTCCAAACATGATCGGCCTGTTCCTGCTTCGAAAGCGCCCAGAATGCATCATAAGATAAATTACTCCAGCGCATCGCCTCGGCAACCAGGTAATGGTAGGTCAGAAGGTCATCTATCCCCCAGAGGAGGAGCCCTCCGAAGTCCGGCGCATAAAGATGGGTGTGAATATCGGTGACTTTGGTCTCCGCCATCACCTTAAGCACTGCGTTTTTGATTGTCGCTCTATCTTTCATTTCTGATTCCTGATAACCAGCTTGAACGCGTCTCGTTCGCCCTGCGACTTGCTTATTTCGGCAAATACCTTCGGAACGTCGCACAGTTTTATCTCCGTCAGCCAGTGGTTCACCTTGAACTTGCCTGACGCCAGCCAGGAGAGCGCTAGCGGGAAGTCTTCGACCGCGAAGTTGCAGGAAGTCGTTATTTTTCGCTCCGAGCCGAGTGACATGAAGTTTACTGGGAACTCCTCGTCGTGGACTGCCATATTTACGAGCGTTGCGGCCTTTCCGAGGAGCTTCACTCCAAGCGCAAAGCTCTCTTTCGTGCCGATGCTGTCGAAAACGCTGCCGTAGCCTTCCGGAGCGAACCCGGCAAGCTCTTTTTGGAGCTCTTCCTGTGACTTTCCACGAACATCGACTACATGATCTATCCCGGTGCTCTTTGCCATATTGAGCGCAGTGTCCATTCTGTCCGTAATGACGACTTCGCTCGCTCCCATAGCCTTCGCAGCCTGGGCTATTCCGTTCCCCGCAGGACCTGCACCCATGATAAGGACCGGTCTTCCGGGTGCGATATTTCCGTTTTTGGCAACGTGGACGCATACCGCCAGAATATCCATCATAGAGGCTTCTTCGTAGCTGATATTTTCAGGAATCTCATAGCAGTTCGCCCCCCATGAAGGGACATACTGCGCGTAAGCGCCGGGATAGAACGGCTGCACTCCCCAGCCCTGGCCATGGCCCATGTGGACTGTCTTTGCGCAGAGTTCGTGCCGCCCGGCCTTGCAGTCCGAACACTCGCCGCACGTTTTTGAGCAGACCGGAGCCACCCGTTTACCCAGAAGATGGGCGTTTTTCTCGTCCACTACCGCCACGACCTTGCCCGCGAACTCATGGCCGAGCACGATGTTCGGCGGGTTGTCCATATGGCGGCCGAGCGTGTGCTGCGCCCAGGGGTTTTCACCTGCATAATAGCGGAAATCCGACCCGCAAACTCCGCAGGAGTCGACTTCCACCAAAACGAGGTCGGAATCGCCATAAGAATCTACCGGCCATACCGGAATTTCTCTGTATGTGAGTGTGTTCGGTTTCTCAAGCACTACGGCTTTCATACTGGATGGAATATTGTTTGATGTAATCATTAGTTAAACTCCTGAAAATGCAGAGAACCCGCCGTCTATCGGTACGACGATACCAGTGACAAACTTCGATGCGTCCGAGGCAAGCCAGATAATCGTGCCGATCAGGTCGGACGGATCGCCGAAGCGCCCCATAGGAGTGTGCCCGATGATACTCTGACCACGGGCGGTCAGTTCACCGGAGTCTTTGTCCGTTAGGAGGAACCTGTTCTGCTCCGTCAGAAAGAATCCCGGCGCGATTGCGTTGACCCGGAGGTTGGTGTGCCCGCTCTGTGCGAGGCATACGGACAGCCACTGGGTAAAGTTGCTGACCGCGGCCTTCGCTGCCGAGTAGCCGACTACCCATGTGAGCGGACGGAACGCGTTCATGGACGATATATTGATTATCGCGCCGCCGTTTGGCTGTGCGGACATGCATTTGCCGAAAACCTGTGAAGGAAGGACCGCTCCGCCGAACAGATTGAGGTCTACCACGTTTCGAAGAGCGTCTGCCGGCGCATTGAAGAAACCCTCGGCATCGTAGCAGGTAGCGTCAGGCCTGTTGCCGCCGACAGCGTTAATAAGAATGTCGATAGTCTCGAACTTTTGTGTAATGAGCCCGCATGCCTCTTCCAGAGACTCCTTGCACATAGCATTTACTTTATATCCCGATGCCTTCGCACCGCTTGCGGTAATCTTATTAACGGTAGACTCCACCCGTTCTTCCGACAGGTCGCATACCACTACGGTCGCGCCTGCACCGGCGAGCCCTTCCGAGATAGATGTTCCCAGAACACCTGCTCCTCCAAGAACGACGGCTGTTTTGCCGTCGAGAGAGAATAAATCCATATCAATTCAGCCTCATTTCCAATTTCGCAGCGTAACCTGTGCTGCCTGTTAGTACATATTACTACTTAGCTATTTTAAGCCATATTGCCTCCTAAATACAGGGGCTTATTCGCAAAATCCGCGAGTTTTCGATTTTTGACAAGCCCGACTGCTTGTGATATATTGGAACTGCTCTGGCCGCCGGTTTTTTCTCGCGATAGACGTGGGTAGATTCCCATGGCGCGGGACTACTTGAGGGGTAACGACCGGATACCGCTCGGATTTCCATACGAGAGTCGGATGCCGCATGTGTATCCGGCTCGGTTGTTTTGTACAATTGCCCCTGCCGCCGGCCTTGTTTATTGTGTTATCGCTAGGAGATGATAGCTTGAGCTGCAATTACAGTATCTACACCGGAACTGTCGGCACATCACTCCCCCCCAAACTCACTCTGTCGCCAATGCTCCTGGATTCTATCCCTAAACTGGATTTAGGAAGCCAGGATAAGATACATGAAGAGGTGCTCGAAATGCTTTCTAAAGATGGATCGTTTGATGCTGACATATTATTCCTGGGCGCAGGTCCCGGCGGATACGTCGGAGCAATCCGGGCAGGCCGGATGGGCGCCAAAACGGTCATAATCGAAAAAGCAGCAGTCGGAGGAACATGTCTTAACGTCGGCTGCATACCTACAAAGGCGCTGCTTTCGACCGTGGAGGTCGTGAATAATGTCAAACGCGCTGCCGATTTCGGAATAGAAGTCGGAGGCTTCTCGATAGACTTCCCCAAGATCATCGACCGCAAAGACAAGATCGTCCAGCAGCTTCGAAAGGGCGTTGAGCTTCTGCTCAAACGTGAGAATGTCCGCGTTATGCAGGGAACTGGGAAGATAGTAGACCAGCACACAGTTGAAGTGGAGGCTGCCGATGGTTCCAAAGAGCGCATCACCGCAAAGAATATCATAATCGCGACCGGTTCAGTCCCGGCGCTCTTGCCTCTTCCGGGGTTCGAAGTTGGCGGAGCGGTGTGGACAAGCACCGAGGCGCTTTCCGCCAGATCGATCCCGAAGAGCCTTCTGGTGGTAGGCGGTGGATATGTCGGGCTCGAGTTCGGCTACGCTTATGCCAAGCTCGGCACCGAAGTCACAGTCGTCGAGATGCTGCCCAAGCTGTTGATAAATATGGATAATGAGCTTGCCAAGGAGCTCGAAAAGAGCCTGAAGAAGACAGGACTCAAAATCAAGACCAGCGCGGCTGTCCTTCGGGCTGAAGATTCCGCCATCGGCAAGAAGGTGACGTTCAAGAACGCTGACGGCGTCGAAGAGGAGATCGAAGTCGAAAAGGTACTTCTCTCTATCGGACGGAAGCCGAATACGGCGAATATCGGCCTGGAATCTGTCGGAATCAGCACGGAACGCGGCAGGATTATCGTAAATGACCGGATGCAGACGAACGTGAGCGGGATATATGCGATAGGCGACTGCGTCGGCAACCCTATGCTTGCACATGTCGCGTTCCATGAAGCAACTGTTGCGGTTGCAAACTGCTTCGGTGAAGACAAGCATATGAGTTATAAAGCGGTTCCGGGTGTTGTCTTCACTCATCCTGAAGTCGCATCGGTCGGAATGACCGAAGAGGATGCCCGCGAGCGCTACGGCGATGAAAATATAAGGGTCGGCAAGTTCCCGTTCATCGCGAACGGCAAGGCGCTCGGCATGGGTGAGAAGGAAGGGTTTGCGAAGGTCATAGCGGATGCTAAATACGGCGAGATACTCGGCGTACACATCATCGGGCCGCACGCGACCGATATGATCACGGAAGCAACGCTCGCAATCCAGAGCGAAGCCACGATAGACGACATCGAAGCCACAATCCACCCGCACCCTACCTTGAGCGAGCCGATTCACGAGGCCGCGCTCGACACACAGGGAATGGCGCTTCACAAGGGAGCGTAAATAGCTTATAAAAAAGCCCGGCTGGATGACTCCAGCCGGGCTTTTTTCACTGTATGAGCTGTTTTATGTTATCCGCAGGGTTGTAAACAAGAACCAGCCTTCTCAGCTTTCCATCCGTCCATTTATGAAGGGTGCAAAAACGTATTTTCGCTTGAGCCGGGGAGGTGAATATGATAAAATATTGAAAGAATGGCAAAAGCACAGCAGACAAAATTTGTATGCCAGTCGTGTGGCTATGAGTCGCCGAAGTGGCTTGGCAAATGCCCGGATTGCGGCGAGTGGGCCAGCCTGGTCGAGCAGATAATCGAGCCGGAACCCAAGAAAAAATCCGTCACTAACAGCGGGTTTGTGAGTTCTCTCGCGCCTCCTGAACCGATCACCAAGATCCGGTCCGGCGAGAGTTCACGCACCAAAACGGACATATCGGAGTTCGACAGGGTTCTCGGCGGCGGAGTAGTCCCAGGCTCGCTTATCCTCATCGGCGGAGACCCCGGCATCGGCAAGTCCACGCTGCTCACCCAGGTAGCAAACAACCTCAGCCGGAACGCAGGGAGGACACTTTATGTGTCCGGCGAGGAGTCGGTAGAGCAAATCAAGCTCAGGTCCGACAGGCTTGGCGTGGCTACGGAAGAACTATTGCTCGCGACTGAGACGAATATCGAGGCAATAAGCCATTATATCGAGACGACACAGCCGAAGTTCGTCATAATCGACTCGATACAGGCGGTTTACCACCCGGAGCTGTTTTCTGCTTCAGGGACAGTTAGCCAAGTGAGAAACTGCACCTCGGTGCTCGCGCGCATCGCCAAATCGACCGGAATCCCGATATTCATCGTCGGCCATGTTACAAAAGAAGGTGCGCTCGCAGGGCCGAGGGTTTTGGAGCATATGGTCGATACGGTCCTCTACTTCGAAGGCGACCGCCACATGACTTATCGTATCCTGAGAGCCGTAAAGAACAGGTTCGGTTCAACGGATGAGCTTGGAATCTTCGAGATGAGAGAAGCCGGGCTGACGGAAGTAGCAAATCCCTCCGAAATGCTGCTTTTGGAGCGGCCTGAGCACGGCACAGGCTCTGTCGTTACATCGACTATCGAGGGGAGCAGGCCGATTCTGGTGGAAATACAGGCGCTTGTTGCTCCGAGCTATTTTTCAAGCCCCAGGAGGATGACGACCGGCATAGACTACAACCGGACGCTCATGATCCTTGCAGTGCTCGAAAAACGCGTCGGATTGAGCCTTGCCAACCAGGATGTGTACGTGAATGTGGCCGGAGGGTTGAAGATAATCGAGCCCGCAGTCGATCTTGCGATTGCGCTCGCAGTGGCATCGAACTTCCGCGAGATACCCATAGACCCCAAGACCGTGGTTTTGGGTGAAATAGGGCTTTCCGGGGAGGTGCGCGCTGTCGGCCAGGTAGAAAAACGGCTGAAAGAAGCCGGAAGATTGGGGTTCAACCATGCAATCGTCTCCGGTCGGAACACCCACAAGCTGGGGCGAGGCCTTGGGATAGAGGTTCTAGGAGTAGACGCGCTCTGGCAGGCCATAGACATCGGGTTGAACGCTGCACGAAAAAACGGGGATAGGGGATAGTTTTTCATCCCCAGCCCCCGTTCCTTACCTCCTGTTTTACGCCCCGGATTGCGAAGTGACTCAGCAATTGATATACTGTATCTGCCCATTCTAAGGCTACAGTATGGAGGATTAGCCCATCCATGGCAAATATAGGCTGGTTCGGACGTAAGTCGAAGAGTGCCCAGAAGATCGCGCGTCAGAGTGTAGATGCGCTTCCTGACGGCCTCTGGACTAAATGTCCGAAGTGCAATGAAATACTATTTAACAAGGAACTGGAAAAGAACCTGCGGGTCTGCAGCAAGTGCAACTACCACTTCAGGCTGCGGGCGGAAGAGCGGTTGGCTTTTACAGTCGATCCCGGCAGCTTCGAGGAGTTTGCGACGGAGATCAGTACCGCAAATCCGCTCAATTTTCCGGATTATGAAGCAAAGATAAAAAAGGGCCGGCATACATCAGGCATCAATGAATCGATGCTCGTAGGCACGGCTACGATAGAATCGCGTCCCATAGTGATCGGCGTGGCTGACTTCGGGTTTATGGGGGGCAGCATGGGCGGTGTGCAGGGCGAGAAAGTCGTCCTGGCCGTCGAGCGTGCGATCGAAGAAAAGCGGCCGCTCATTTTATTCTCCGCTTCCGGTGGTGCCAGAATGCAGGAGGGGATACTATCCCTTATGCAGATGGCAAAGACGAGCGCGGCTATCGGAAAGCTGAACGAGGCTGGCCTGCTGTACATCGTCGTCCTGTGCGACCCGACTACTGCCGGAGTGCATGCGAGCTATGCATCCATCGGTGATGTCATCATAGCGGAGCCCGGCGCACTGATCGGCTTCGCCGGAGAGCGGGTCGCCCAACAGGCCGGGGTCATCAACCGCCCGCCGAACTTCCAGAGAGCGGAGTTCCAGCTCGACCACGGAATGGTCGATATGGTAGTGGCGCGGAGGGATATGAAGCAGACTCTGGTCAAGTTGTTGGACTTCTGCGGTAAGGAGGACGCTGATGTCGCTTAACCAGTTGAATGTGCTCGACTTCGAAAAACCGATTCTTGAGCTTGAAGAGCAGATCGAAGAGATTAAACGCCTTACCGCTGAAGAAGGACAAGACAGATCTGAAGAAATAGCTGCGCTGGAGAAGCACAGAGACCGGCTGATGAAGCAGGTCTTCTCCAAGCTGACTCCCTGGGACAAGACACTCCTTGCCCGGCACCCGAAGCGCCCCTATGCAATGGATTTCATCCGCCTTATATTTGACGATTACCTCGAACTCCACGGAGACAGGCTTTTTTCAGATGATAAAGCTATGCTCGGCGGGATCGGTGCGATAGGCAAATATAAGGTCGTGTTTGTCGGCCAGCAGAAAGGCCGTGACCTGAAAGACCGGCAGTATAGAAACTTCGGGAGCGCAAAACCGGAAGGCTATCGAAAAGCGATGAGGCTGATGAGACTGGCGGAGAAATTCGGACGCCCGATCATCTGCCTGGTGGATACTCCTGCTGCAGACTGCAGCGTCGGATCAGAGGAGCGGGGCATAAGCGAGGCAATAGCCAGAAACCTTATGGACATGTCCACCCTAAAGGTTCCGGTAGTCGTTGCAGTGCTCGGTGAGGGCGGAAGCGGCGGCGCGCTCGGAATAGCGATTGGAAACAGGGTTCTGATGCTCGAAAACGCGGTCTATTCGGTCATTCCGCCGGAGGGTTGCGCCGCGATATTGTTCCGTGACCCGAACCGGAAGGTAGAAGCCGCGGAAGCGCTCAGAATTACATCGCAGGACGCGCTTGAGCTGGGTGTCATCGACGAAATCGTCCCTGAACCGCTCGGTGGCGCGCATCGGAACGTCGACATGGCCGCGAGAAACCTCAAAAATGCGATACTGAAGCATCTGGATGAGCTCAGCTTGATGTCAGGTGATGAGATTGCCGATGAGCGATATAAAAAGTTCAGGCAGATGGGCCGGTTTGTCGTTGGCTCCAAGTCAGCTGATTAGCATTTAAATCGAGGGAAAAGGCCTGCGGCCCGCTTCGGCAGCAGTTCGAAGCAATGAAGAACGCGAAAAGAGGAACAGAATAGAAATTTACCAAAGGGCGGGGTTCCAATCCTCGTCCTTTGTTTTTATGGATGTCCAAGAAACGGGCACGGGGCATGGATCCCCCGTGCCATCGTTATGGATGTCCGGGCTCATCAATGTAAGCCTCTACCTTCTGCGTTTTCTGCCATTCTGTGCCTCCGCGGTTCGAAACTGACAGCTTTTTACGAAAAACATCCGAATATATGTAAACTTTTCCCCCCTGATAGCAGTAAAATGATATAGACGGCAGATATCGGATGAGGTAAAGATGTCAGCGAAGAAATCATTTCGCATAGGAATAACGGTTGCAGCAGGGCTTGCGCTAGCTCTTGTCATTGGGATTAAATTCAGCTTCCTTGCATCGGGACGTATTGCTCCTGGGGTCAGGGTTGTCGGCGTGAATGTCGGAGGGCTAACGCAGGACGAAGCCGCTAATCAGCTTAGGGGCTGGGCCAGAAAACAGCTCGCAGCCAACCTTGAGATTACTGCGGCAGAACGCAGGTGGACAGGCGCTCTTGGGGACATCGGCGTAACGGTCGATACAAAAAAAATGGCAGCGGAGGCTTATTCTATCGGGCGGCGGGGGATCCTGCCGGTGAGGCTGGTGGAAGGGCTCGGAATCTTGAGGGGAACGGCTGACCTCGGCGTCCGCTACCGCTATCATAACGATAAACTCCGTGAACTCATAGATAAGATAAACTCAGCTGTTGCGGTACCGGCCAGGGATGCAAAGTTGTCGTTTGATGACGGGTACAGGTCTATCACACCTGAAGCGGCTGGAACAGCGGTAGACCCGGTAAATGCAATCGAGCTGATCAAAACGGCTGTCGACCGCAACGAGTCAAGAGTTATTCTGCCGATAGCCGTAGACAAGCCGGAAGTAACTGCTGCTGATCTGACGCAGGTCGATACACTCCTTTCCCGCTACACCACCAGGTTCACTGCATGGCGCACGGATAGGACTCACAACGTAAAGCTGGCTGCTGCATCGATCAACGGAAAGCTCGTAAAGCGGGGCGGTATATTCTCCTATAACGATACTGTCGGGCCCAGGGTCAAGGAAAACGGGTTCAGGGACGCTCTGATCTACGTCAAAGGGAAAATAATCCCTGGTACCGGCGGCGGCATATGCCAGGTCTCCAGCACAGTGTATAACGCTGCGCTTCTCGCGAACCTCAAGATCATCGAGCGGAGCAACCACTCCATGCCGGTCCCGTATGTCCCGATGGGCAGGGATGCGACTGTGGCTTATGGGCTTCTTGATCTCAAATTCAGGAATAATACATCCGCGCCGATCTACATTGCTACAAAGGTCCGGGGAAGCTATCTTACGGTCGAGATATATGGGGCGAGTGAGAGCAAGAGAGATGTTCAGATACTGACAAGCGCACCAAAACAGATACATAGAGCTAACGGCACGGTAGTAACGGCTGTTTCTGTATACCGTGTGCTGCGTGAGGACGGCGCTGAGCCGGTAAAAGAGCATATATCGTACGACAGATACAGCCCTGCTCCTCCGCATGAGACCGAGCAGAAGCCTAAGCCGAGGTCCAGGTCGACCGGGCAGGCGTAGAGGAATCAGATAGAGCAAATCCAGAGAAGGAGATAACCATGCCCTGGTGCCCGAAGTGTGGTTCAGAGTATCAACCCGGCATTACGGTCTGTGCAGATTGTGATTCACTCCTGGTGGAAGATAATCCCTCTCCGCCTGCTGAAAATGTTGTAGAAAAAGTGCGGATTGACTCGCAGTTTATTACACTTGCATCGATTTGCGTGCTGTTACCTTGGTTCTGGGTCTTTTGTGGTGTAGTTGTTGAGAAATATTTGAGGTGGTCAGATCCTTCTGAATCAGCTATCTGGGTAATATTGAGCTTTAGCTCGCTTTTTTATGGATTCAGCCGACGCAAGGTTTTGAGTTCGCGTCTGATTATTGGAAGCTTTTCGGCTGCAGTTATCATTCAAGTTCTTATTTGCTTCATTCTCGCATTAGTCGGTTTTGTTCATTATCCCTGGAAGCTCTTTTTCTGTGTGCCGTTTGCAATGATGCTTTCTGGGATAATTTTGATGCAGATCTGGGTTGGGTCTTGGCTGAGAGGGAGACTGGCCGCGCGGCACTGATTCGATTCTGGTAGTAGCATCCAAAACCCAAATTTCAGGGCGGATTCTTGCAATATTTCGCGAAAAAGGCTATTGACAGAGCATCTATCTGCCATTATAATCATTGTATCAGGTTCCAGTCGCCAATTATATGGCTGGAATCGACGCGATGAATCCCCGAAAGCGGGGATTTTTTCGTGAAAGTGCCGACGTAGCTCAATTGGCAGAGCAGGGGTTTTGTAAACCTCAGGTTGCGGGTTCGAGTCCCATCGTCGGCTCCAGGATGTGGAAGTTAGGGGTTGGAGGCCAGAAAATTCTAACCTCCAGCCTCCAGCTACTAGCCTCTGATATGGTGGGATGCCCGAGTGGTCAAAGGGAGCAGACTGTAAATCTGCCGGCGAAGCCTACGTAGGTTCGAAACCTACTCCCACCACCAACTCCTTTTATCTTGATCCAAAAACGGATTTACTAAGCTCACTTGCAAGGGCTGAGTAATCCTGATATAATGGCGTTTGTTGTGGCTTCCGGCTCCTTTTTGATCGGACCCGGGAGCCGGTGTGTGTTTGGCAAGAATCATCAAGCCTGCACTGAAGTACGCCCACGTGGCGCAGGGGTAGCGCACCTCTTTGGTAAAGAGGAGGTCATGGGTCCGAATCCCATCGTGGGCTCCAGGTTCCCTGCCTGATCCTTTGATTGGGTGGGGAGTAAGAATGTACCACCTGTTGGGGCGGATGCCCGCTATTGATTTATCAGTGATTTTGGGAGGCAACGAAAGATGGCAAAGCAGCGGTTTGAGAGGACGAAGCCGCACGTAAACATCGGGACAATCGGGCACGTGGACCACGGCAAGACCACGCTGACCGCGGCTATAACAGCAGCGTTGG
>JBDKUN010000011.1:0-14429 GCA_039679675.1 Armatimonadota bacterium | reverse complement strand
CATCTCCTTACAAGATTACTCCTCTCTCTGCCGTCTATAACAGAGATCGGAAGATTAGCTGAGGTGAGTCAGTTTTCGACGCCGATTATGCCCTCAGATGGGTCATTATTGCATGCCGATTTACACATGAGAGGATTCTCACTTTACTTCGTTCGAAGCAAGGCGAGTGGGTAGACTCTGATCTTATCGAATCTGTGGCGAATGCATTAGGCTTCCAAGACGATTGGCCAAAGCGGTTGCGGGAATTGCGGTATTTCGGCCTAAAAATATCTTCTGGAATTACTCACGTAGGTAAACGGCGAATCAGCCGGTATAAGCTTGAAAACTGGGTTGACAATTTACCCAATGACTTAACGGCAGCCGCAAAGCTATATGAATCAGAAAGACGAAAACGTAATAGGAATACAAAGATCAACGGCGGTGAAGCAGAATCTTGATCCCAAGTAGAAGGACGGTTCTATTAGCAGAGGTAAATTCTGCTAACAAAGGATATAAATCCCAAACCTGCGTTACCGTATCAAACCAACATACCTATCGCAGCGGGGGTGTCGCAGACATTATGAGTCGCCCCGAAGTAACGCCTTACCGGACAAACAGGGAAAGAGGTTGGAAGGGAATCGGCCTCACCCCCGATTGGGTTGAGAAGATCAAAGACCGCCTCGCTGTCCGGTATATCTAAAGAGTGTCACTTGACAGGTAGTGACGCGGATTTCTGCATAACTTATATATATAGATATTATTTATTTATTTTATTAATAGCCATGTCACTGTCACTATATGACAAGTGACACAAAATAATATAAATATAGAATAATATTAAATTAAATATATATTCGGGAACTATTCACGGAGGAAGGCCGCCTTTATTTCTGACCTTCCTCAGGGCTTTCGTCCTCCTCAGAGTGTGAAGCCAACCGCAATTTACTAAACGGGAAGTCTTCCTATATAAGAGTGGAAAAAGGAACAAATGGTAGATACTCGTGGAGGATTGAGGCCAAATACACGTAGACGCTGAGGAGGCAGTGGAAGAGATTAGACACATAGCAAATAAGCTGGAAGAGAGTTTTAAATAAAGTTATAGCTTTCACTATGCCTCCGGGAAACAAAACTTCCCGGAGGCATAATACTATTTTATTCACATTTATTGTATAATGATAGTAATAACAGTCTATTGAAAATGAAACAGGCGCACGAGTATAAAGCAGGCACGCAAGTTGAAAATATAAGACAGGTGCGCAAGTTGAAAACTGCAAAAGCAGGCGGTCAAGTTGAAAATAAAAGCCACCTAACAGCCCGCCAGGCAGGCTTTGTTCCTACAGCACTTGAACGTAGGAGAAGGTCAATAAAGAGGGAGTGGTCGGGGCGGCGGGATTTGAACCCACGACTTCCTGCTCCCAAAGCAGGCGCGCTACCAAGCTGCGCCACACCCCGACATCATTATTATTTTACCATATTGTGCCCGAATCGGGCAAGCGTTGCGAACTCTTCGAGCGAAAGAGTTTCTCCGCGCCGTATCGGGTCGATTTTGGCCGTTTCCAGCACTCGGCCTGCGGTTTCTCTCGTCCAGCCGAGGTCAGGGCTTCCTGAAAGAGATTTCAGGAGCGTTTTTCGGCGCTGGCCGAACGATGCTCTCACGATTTTGAAGAAAAGCGTCTCGTCAGGCACGCTTACAGCAGGTTCAGGCCGAATATCGAGCCGTACGACAGCTGAATCCACCTCTGGAGCGGGAAAGAACACCGTCCGCTTAACATGAGCTGCGATTTTTACTTCGCAGTGATACTGAATAAATACCGTGAGCGAGCCGTAATCACCTGATCCCGGAGCGGCTGTCATCCGGTCGGCGACTTCCTGCTGGACCATAACCACCATCCGGTCGATACGATCCTTTGTTTCTAGCAGCTTGATGATAAGCGGGCTAGTGATGTAGTAGGGCAGGTTCGCAACTACCGTGCACCGGCAGTCGCCGAACTGAGAGTCCAGAAACTCAGGCAGGTCAAGCTTGAGAAAATCGCCGGAGACTATTTCTACGTTCGGAAGTCCGCCTACAGTCTCTTCGAGCACCGGAATGAGGTCTCGGTCGGCTTCTACAGCGACGACTTTTGCCGCTACACCGGCGGCTTCCTTTGTTACAGTCCCAAGGCCGGGACCGACTTCCAGTACACAGGAATCAGCGCTTAAATCTGCTGCATCTATGATCTTCCCCAGCACATTTCGGTCGATCAGGAAGTTCTGCCCGAGCCGTTTTTTAGGGCGCAGCCCGTGCCGCGCGAGCAACTGGCGGACTTCTACAGGTGAGAGTAAATTGATTTCCATAGTCATAAATGGAGCAGGCAGGGCATATTGTATAAGCCCTGCCTGAACACAAAAGCCATTGATTAAGAACAGGATAGCTACTCTAGAATATGGACGGTTACCATTTTGCGGCCGAACCGTTTGGCGACTGCATAGGTGTCGAACCCTAAGTCGATACGGTAGCCTCTTATGGCTCTTCCTCTATCTCCCGCGATGGCAAAACCATAGCCTTCTATGTAGAGTTTGCTTCTAAGCGGTATGACTGCCGGGTCAACAGCGACGACGCCGTAACCGGCTTTCATTCCGAGACATGTCCTGCCGTCTGCGCTTTTTCCGCAGCTCCTCGGCCCGGGATCATAGGCCGTCGCAGTCATCCTCAGAATACGCTTGCTTGTAAAAGGTATTCCTCTGGAGACACCGGCTCCTCGATCACCGAATTGGACCACCCTGTCTTTCGGTTGTACAACGACTTCGGCGCGAATGAGATCACGCTTTTTTTCTACCCCGTCCACATAGTGCACCTTATAATAAAGATGCTTGAGCCCCGGTTCACCTTCAGAGACTGTCCGTGTTAAGCCGACACGAAGTTCGTGTGTAGGTTGTTTCTTGGTTGTGAACTGAATAGGCTCTTTGACTAATTGAACCTTATCTACCGCTTGTGCGACTCTGATCTTGATTCCCTTATACAGCCGTACATTTGGTTTTGGGCAGACAAGATCAGCCGGATAAATTACTATTCCGGCTTCCTTAAGTACCGCGCCAACAGTTGTCTGATTGGTATGGATGTGATGCTCGACTCGGTTTACGATCAAGGTCACATTCAACCCAGACGATTCAGCATGCGCGACGTCAGTCCGGTTTGTTGCAACTGCAAAGCATACTGCAAGTGTTGCCGCAACGCAAAATATAGTTACGGCATGCCGTGACTCAGGTCTTCGCAATACATCGCCTCCTTTCCCGCCCCACTTACCCCTTGCGCCTGCATGCTAAACATGCCCAAGCGTAAGAGGCCCCGACAAGACTCATGAGGCATATGAGTCCTGTCTGCCGTGGCTCCCGTTTTTTGTGGTTTTCAGGGTGGGCGTCCTCAAACCCGGAACCCGCAGCGTATGGCTTACGGACAGGTCAGGTTAACAGGCAATAAGCCTGCTTGTCAAGTCTGGACGGCCCAAAAAGCTTGTTTGATGGGCAATTTAAGGCTGTGAGGAAGCAAAACTGGGGAATATTGCCCCAGTGAAGGGAATGTAAGCCTGAATGTCTAACTACTTATAGGAGGAATTGTCGATGGATACGGCAAACATTCTGCAGGAGCTTGTTCAACTGTCCTCTAATCTGGGCCGTTACGGGATGGACTGTGTTATCCTTGACGAAGGTTGTGTTTCGGCAAAGATAGACGATGACCATTTTTACACAAAAGCCTGCGGAGTGCCTCTGTCGGAGAGTTCACCTGAGTCATTTGTGCAGGTGGGGATACCGGCCTTTGCTGATTTACTCGATAAGGTTGAGCCGTCGCAAGAAGATATTTGTAAGTGCCTGAGTGATGCAAGGATCGATAAGAATGGCCCTTATCCGTCAGAAGATTCGGTCTTCCATGCATATCTCCTGACTTTACCCGGTGTGAGCTTTGTCGGGCATACTCATTCGGCTGAGGTCAATGTGGTTTTATGCTCGAACGGCGTTTCTGACATGATCGGGCACAATATATTGCCGCTGGAAGCACTGTACTGCGGCGGCAAACCCGTATTTTCTTTAGAAGGCGCATCGCCGAATGCTGTCCGCAGCGATGTGGAGTCATTTATAGATAAGGAACAGTCCGTGCCCAAGGCGATCTTAATGCAGAACCACGGACTGATTGCGCTTGGACCAAGTGCGGCTGAAGTCGAGTCCATGACGGCTATGTGGGTTAAGATTATGCGAATTCTCGCCGGGGCCTACGCCCTCAGCGGAGTTCATAGTATTTGTAAGTAAAAAGTGTATAAACGGGCTGTATCTAGGCCCTTGATGAGGCGAGTTATTGTGAATGACAAAGTGAAACAGTATAAGAAAGCTAACGGCGAGCTGCCGTCGGAAAATCTTGCCTGGCGGCTTTACGGCGCAGGAGTGGAGAACTTCGGAGACAACGGCAAGCCGGCTGTGCTGCCGATGCCCAAGTACGGGCCGGATGAACTTCTCAGCCGGGTCGATGCCATTGGAATCTGCTTCAGTGACATCAAGCTCATAAACCAGGGGAGCAACCATCCGAGAATAACCGGGCGCGACTTGGTGAATGATCCTGCCACACCCGGTCATGAAGTGTCACTCACTATTGTAGGGGTGGGGGATAATCTAAAGAGCAGGTTCGCCGTCGGAGAAAAATATGTAGTCCAGGCGGATGTGTTTTATAAAGGTGCAAGCATCGCTTACGGCTATGTTTTACCCGGCGGTATGCAGCAGTACGGTGTCATCGGTAAAGAAATAATCAATGGAGACGAAGGGTGCTATTTGCTGCCCGTCAAGCCAGATACCGGATACGCGGCAGCTGCGCTTTCCGAGCCCTGGGCCTGTGTTGTTGCCAGTTACAGGATCGAGCCTCGCCGAGCGATGAAGCAGGGGGGAGTCGCTCTCTTTGTAGGACCACCCTCTCATGTCCATTATTATCCGTCTATTGAGTCCAGGCCGAGCAAGGTAATCCTTGCAGATACGGGAGATTCGATCAACCCGGCTGACTTTGAAGGCGCGGAAGTGATAGTAATCAATACGATAGAAGGACCGGAACTGACAGCGCTTTCAGAGGAGCGCACAGGAGGTCGCGGGTTTGACGACATCTTTGTGCTTGGCCAGACAGACCCGAAACTTATCGAACAACTCAGCAAGCATCTGGCATCAGGCGGGTTCCTCGATATAATCAGCACCACTCACATGGCCGGGCCGGTGGCTGTAGATGTAGGCCGGGTCCATTACGACGGCACTATGCTTGTCGGCGGCCGCGACATCGACGAAGGCTATAAGAACACCTCGGATAGTGAGCTGACCCCCGGTGGATGTGTCTGGTTTATCGGTGCGGCAGGACCGATGGGGCAGATGCATGTCGAAAGAGCGGTTTCAATGAAGAACGGTCCGGGCAAGATACTTGCAACGGATGTCGATTCATCCAGGCTTTCAGCTCTGAGAGACCGTGTGGCCGGGATAGCTGAGAAAAACGGGATCGACATAAGGTTTGTCAATCCTGCGGAAGTGGGAGACGCGGAACTGGAAGCTATTCGGGACGGACTGACCGGTGGTGCAGGGTTTAGCGACATTGTTGTGCTTGCCCCGGTCCCGGCGCTGATCGAACAGGCCGCTCCTTATTTGGGCAACGGCGGAAAAATGAATATATTCGCGGGCGTACCGCGCGGGACGATTGCGAATTTCGATGTATCTCCTGTCTATCTCTGGGGCGTGCGGTATTACGGGTCGAGCGGGTCGAAACTTTCCGATCTGAAATACACACTTTCAGAGGCTGAGAAAGGTAATTTGCCCACCAATAGGTCCGTTGCGGCAATCGGCGGCATAAATGCAGTCGGCGATGGGATAAAAGCGGTGAAAGAGGCCAGATTCCCAGGGAAAACAGTGATTTTCCCTCAGATCAAGGACTTGCCGCTTACAGCGCTTGCCGATTTGGGCAGTGTGCTGCCTTCCGTTTATGAAAAGCTCGAAGACGGCCAGTTCTGGACCAAGGAAGCTGAGGAAGAGCTGTTTGGCCTGATGCTTTAATAGCTATCAGAATCAGCGGCCGGTTTTTGAACCGCGGAGACACGAAATATATGGAGACGCGGAAGGTGGAGGTTTACGGCATCTACTCTTATGCTACGAATCTCCGCCTACCTCTTTGGAGTGCTGAAGCTAACGCTTCCGCTTTTCTATCGGCTGAAAACTGATTACCTTTTTCTCCAGGTCAGAGAAAGAGCAGGGCTGCACGTGGAAAGAGTACTGGTGACAGGAGGAGCAGGCTTTCTGGGGTCGCACCTGTGTGACCGCCTGCTTGCTGAAGGCTACCATGTAACGGCGATGGACAACCTTATCACAGGAAGCATCGATAACATCGCCCATAATGCTCGAAACCCGCGCTTTGAGTTCGTTAAATACGATGTGACGCAATATCTTTATATCGAAGGCAAGGTGGACTTCGTGTTCCACTTTGCCTCTCCTGCCAGTCCGATAGATTATTTGCAATATCCGATTCAAACGCTCAAGGTAGGCTCAATCGGGACTCACAAGGCGCTGGGGCTGGCATATGCGCAGGGAGCCAGGTTCCTGCTCGCATCTACATCGGAGGTCTACGGAGATCCTCTGGTGCATCCTCAGTGGGAAGACTATTGGGGAAATGTCAACCCGATTGGCCCGCGCGGTGTATATGACGAGGCAAAACGCTTCGCTGAAGCGCTGACGATGGCCTACCACAGGTCGCACAATGTCGATACCCGCATTGTCAGGATATTCAATACTTACGGTCCTCGCATGCGGCTTTTTGATGGGCGGGTCGTTCCGACGTTCATACGACAGGCACTCAGGGGAGAACCGCTCTCTATTTACGGCGATGGGTCTCAGACGAGAAGCTTTTGCTTTGTTTCCGACCTTATAGACGGTATTTTCAGATTGTCGCTTTGTGATTATCACGAGCCGGTGAACATCGGCAATCCGATAGAGATGACCGTTCTGCAGTTTGCCGAGCTTATACTTAAGATCACCGGCTCGAAGAGCGAGATTATCCATAAGCCGCTCCCGGTTGATGACCCCAGGCAGCGGCGGCCCGATATTTCACTTGCCAGGGATATGCTTGGTTGGGAACCTGCAGTCTTCGTGGAGGATGGCTTGCGGACGACGATAGATTATTTCAAGGACAGGGTTTCGTGAAAATCGAACATGGAATGGTTCACGTTTACACGGGAAACGGCAAAGGGAAGACTACCGTAGCACTCGGCTTGGCCTTAAGGGCTATAGGCTGGGGGCTGCGGGTAATGATGGTACAGTTCGTCAAGGGTTATAAAGAGATCGGCGAGATAAAATACGCCGAACTATCAGGGGGAAGGTTTGATATAAAGCAGTTTGCCCTTGATACAAAGCGAGGCATCAGAGAATTAGAAGTCCGCTCGCGCCGGCAAGAAGCTGAACGGGCAGTGGCGTTTGCAGAAGAGGCGATCAAGTCCGGGGATTACGACCTTGTAATTCTCGACGAACTGTCAGTGGCGCTTCATTATGAATTGTTGGACATGGGACGGGTTTTGCGGCTTATCCGTGAGAAACCTTCATCAGTCGAACTGGTTATCACGGGCAGGAACGCGCCGAAAGAACTGATCGAAGCCGCTGATTATGTAACCGAGATGCGCATGATTCGGCATCCTTACCGGAAGAACATTCAGGCCCGCCCTGGAGTGGACTATTAACGGTATACAATAGTAAATTAATACGCTGCTAGAGCTGTTCCATCTGCCTGCGGATAGAGTTTTATCATATCCGGAGGTTATAGTTTGGGAAAAAACAGAGTCCAGGTAGTTATCAACCCGGCTCTTCTTGCAGTAGTTTTGTTGGTCCTCTCGACAGGTGTCAGTATTCCTCAGCTGCTTGATCCCGGCAGTATCGGGTTAGCGAAGCTTTCCAGTGGCTATGTATTCCTCACCGGCAAGGTCGTGACAACGGTATTGGACGATCAGGGAACCCAGGTCATCTATATTCAGGAACAAGCAGGTTCTTCGTCTGGCTACAGCGGTATAAGGGTCATTCCGGCAGAGAATGTGTCTGTCAAGCCGGGAGATGTAGTGACAGTATGGGGATGTCGCGAGGGTGGAGACTTCATACCTGAGTGCCGTATAGCATTAGCAGATGTATCTGTTGATGGAACAGGTGCAATTCCCTCGCCGGTAGCGGTTTCCGGGGCAACAGCTGCGGGTGGAGCTTTCGGTATCCAACCGGCGCTTTATAGAAATACTCCGGACCAGGCGGGCTTTGGCCTCAGTACCGTAGGGATGCGTGTCAAAGTCTACGGAAAAGTCACCTGGACGGACGGCGATAAGATCTGTTTTATTGACGACGGCTCCAATTTAGGGAGCGTCTATATGGGAGTGCAGCATAAGGGGCTTCGGTTGGTGTACCAACCCAAGTGCAGGAATGCTGTGGACGATTTCGTTGTCGTGACAGGTGTTCTCGGCGCGGAGATGTCCGATGATGGATGCCCTGTTCCCGTTGTAAGGGTCGAGCCGAAAAAACACAATGTCAGTGTAATCAGCGACAATTTGGCTTCGTATCCAGACAGTAAGGTTCCCCTCTATGAGAAATTCGAGCTTGCGTTTGCCATAGACAATCTTGGTCAGCCGTTCGTCGATTTCAACCCGCTAAACCCCAACACATCGACACTGTCATCCGATTACTGGGACCTCAAAGGGATAGCAGTCGATACAGTCCTGATAAGCCCTGGTGGACGGGCAATAGAGTGGCCCTGTTTCTGGTATGAAGGCTCGGATCAATGGACCGGCTGGAAGATGAGGTTTACTCCGACTGAGTCTGGAATTTGGAGCTACAAACTCAGAATAAGCTACGGCAGTGATGTGTTCGAGACCGAAAGCCGTTCATTTGAGTGCTGCCAAAGCGGAGAAAAGGGGTTCTTGTCTGTCTGTCCGCAGGACTCCAGATATTTCGAGTTTTCCAATGGGGAGTTGTTTGTTCCTGTCGGAGTCGATCTGATGGGGTGGAACGGGTATGATAATTTAAAGTTGGCTGCGGAAGATTGTTTCCCTCGTATCAGCGCAAATGGAGGAAACTTCTCCAGGGTGTTATCTACCAATACAAACATAGAAAAATACGATAATTCGGTTAAATACCTCAATAAATACAGTATGTCCCGGGCACTGGAGATAGATGGAGTGCTCGAAGCTGCGAAGGCAAGCGGAATTTATCTGGAATGGTGCATAGACGACTGGACATGGCTGAAGAATAACCCGGACGGCACTATCGCAAACAAGAACCAGTATCTGAAGTCATATGATCCGGCTACTGGAGCATTGCAGCGAGACGCGCCATGTGCGACTGTCGCAGACTTTTTCTCGAGCCCGACAGCGCAGGAGATATACAAACGGAAACTGCGTTACTGGATGGCACGCTGGGGCTACTCGCCGAACCTCATGTGCATTGAGCTGATCAACGAGGTCGGGGGATACAGCAGCTTGAGCGACGATTGGCATCAGATAATGGCGAACTTCCTGCATGGAGATGATAATGCTCTTCCCGCTTCCTGGGGCAGTGGAGATATACAGGATCTCGATGCCCAGCCTCATCTGGTAAGCTCATCTAACGGATCGTCAGAGTTACGTACGACCGGTGGCGTCCCCTGGAATGGAATTGGAAACTCATCGTACGATAGTATCTCAGTCGATGGAACGGTTATCAGCAAGCCGGGTATGGACTGCGTCAATTATCACGATTATGGGCGTGGATCGCTCTACTGGTCTACCCTGGGCAGCAAGTGCAGTTATTCACTGGAGTCTTTGGGGTGCGTGCTCGAAAAACCCTGGTATGATATGTCTGTCTGGGCTGACAGGACAGGCAGGGTTTATTGCAAAAATTTGGCATGGACTAAGCCTTTATGCTGGACGGAGTTCGGGCTTGACTATGTAGACTCATTAGGCTGGCATGACTGGGAAGATGCATACAATGCGGATGTGACTGCCAGGCATTTCCGGGATGTTATTTGGCCAGGTGCTTTCAACGGTGTTAGCGTCCTTCATTCAAAGCTCAACTACATGCGCGGCGGCGGCAACTACACGGCGGGGGGCGACAAATTCTGGACACTAAAGCCGCTCACGAACTTTTTAGCTGGTGAGAACTTGAGGGGACTTCACCATGAGACTGCTTATCCGGGTGTGATAACGCCGGACAGGCTGGAATGCTCGAACCCGAACATCCTTGCGATGGTAATGGCAGGCTCCGATAGAGCATATATCTATGTAAAAAACCTCACGGATGTCTGGTACAGGGTGGTAGACCAGTTTGCATCAGGACTGCCGGTTCCGTCAGACCAGTCCGGGGTGATCAAAGTGTATGGACTTACTCCAGGTTCGTATACACTGGAAAAATGGAGCACTTTTGCGACAGATCAGTCGGCACAGGTGGTTTCTTCACAAACGGCGACCGTACCGGCATCGGGGACGCTGGAATTGTCCGTCACGGTGGGTTGCGGCCTTGTATCGGGTTACGATTGGGCATATAAGCTGAAATTCGACCGTTGATATCTCTTTATAGGAAAAAGATTTTGATTTAGAAAATTACTACTTGCAAGGCTGCGCGCCATGTGGTATAATTTCTCTCGATGGCATTTATAGATATGTGCCATGGACGCGTTGGAATAAGGATTTTAGTATTCCACGAAGCCGCGGTCCCGCCGGGGAATCACAAGGCAAATGCTCATACGTCCCCAGTCGGCAAAGAGCAAGCCTTAGCGGATCGGCGTATAGGGTTGCGGCTTAATTTTGTGAGAGATTGTCTCGCATGCGGAGTTCTTGACAAGACTTTGCTGCGTCCGTTATACTTATACGGTTTACCCAAGCCTTTAGGCTCAGGCGAATCGAACTGCCGACTGCTAAGGGGGCGATTTGTTCACCGCTTCTCGTGAAATATAGTGCGAGATACAACTTGATTTGTTGAGGTGTTCTGATTGCTCCCGTATTGTGTGTCGGCGGGGGCAATTTTTGTTGTACCGCCTTTTGGAGGATGCTCCGTGGCGGAATGGAGCGAATGCTCCGATTCTGATGTGAAAGAGAAAGGATAGTCGATGCCCACAATCAGTCAGCTGGTAAGAAAAGGGCGGCAGAAAGCGCGAAAGAAGACTGCGGCTCCGGCGCTCAAGAGCAATCCGCAGAAGCGCGGTGTATGCCTTGTGGTGAGGACAGTATCACCCAAGAAGCCGAACTCTGCGCTTCGAAAGATCGCGAGAGTCCGTTTGACTAATGGCGTCGAGGTAACGGCCTACATCCCAGGGATCGGCCACAACCTTCAGGAGCACTCAGTAGTGCTTGTTAGAGGCGGTAGAGTCAAGGATCTTCCGGGTGTGCGATATCACATAGTCCGTGGAACACTCGATGCCTCTGGAACGAAAGACCGGAGATCCAGCAGATCCAAGTATGGGGCGAAGCGGCCCAAGTCGTAACGGGAGTTGAGAGCCAAAAGCGCTTGAGCTAGTGCTCAACGCTTGAGCCGTGAACTCTGTTTGGAGGAAGAAGTCTAAATGCCTAGAAAAGGGCCTGCAAAGAAAAGAGAAATACTGCCTGATCCTGTATACGGAAACAGACTGCTAGCGCGGCTGATGAACCGGATACTGATCAAAGGTAAGAAGAGCACTGCAGAGAAGATCGTATATGATGCACTGGAGCTTGCCGCACAGAAGACCGGCAAGCCTGGGATCGAGATCTTCGAGCAGGCAATAAAGAACGTTATGCCGATGGTCGAAGTCAGACCGCGGAGAGTCGGTGGAGCCACATATCAGGTTCCTCAGGAAGTCCGTTCGGACAGAAGAATCTCTCTCGCGCTCAGATGGCTCGTTACCTTCTCTCGCAAGAGAGGCGGCCGAACAATGGTTGAGAAGCTGGCAGGAGAGCTGATGGATGCCGCCAATAACACGGGGGCATCGGTGAAAAAGAGAGAAGACGCCTTCAAGATGGCGGAAGCCAACAAGGCGTTTGCACATTATCGCTTCTAATACAGAGGCGAATCAAGGAGGTCGAAAGTCGAAGGTAAAACTGAATACGGCCCCGCTGAGTAGGTTGTAATGTTGTAATAAGATGGCTGGTGGCCGTGGTATACAGTTGCTTTGTGCTTTCAGCCTCGACCCTTCGATATTTGTAATGGCAAGAGAATATACGCTAGAAAAAACAAGAAATATTGGAATCGCCGCGCATATAGATGCAGGTAAGACGACTACGACGGAGAGGATTCTTTTCTACTCCGGCAAGATCCACCGCATGGGAGAGGTGCATGAAGGTGCCGCGACCATGGACTGGATGGCGCAGGAACAGGAGAGAGGGATTACGATCACTTCCGCCGCGACTACGTGCTTCTGGAAGGGACATCGTATCAATATTATTGATACACCCGGACACGTAGACTTTACGGTTGAGGTTGAAAGAAGCCTTAGAGTGCTCGATGGTGTCGTTGCGGTCTTTTGCGCCGTCGGCGGAGTGCAGCCGCAGTCCGAAACGGTCTGGAGGCAGGCAAACCGCTACAACGTACCTAAAATCGCGTTCATCAACAAGATGGACAGGGTAGGCGCGGATTTCTATAAAGTAGTCGAGCGTATTATTGACAGGCTCGGAGCGAATGCCGTGCCGATTCAGCTTCCGATTGGTGCAGAATCAGAATTTGAAGGAATAATCGATCTCGTTAAAATGCGGGCGATCCGCTATCTGGATGACCAGGGTGAGGAATTCGAAGAAACAGAAATACCAGAAGACCTCAAACCGCTGGCTCTTGAGTATCGCGAGAACCTTGTTGAGAAGATAGCAGAGATCGATGAGCACCTGATGGTCAAGTATATCGAAGGACACAAGATAACCGCTGATGAGATAAAGGCCGGTATTCGGCACGGGACAGTATGCAACAAGATCGTACCGGTCATATGCGGAACAGCATTCAAGAACAAGGGTGTTCAACCTTTGGTTGATGCGGTTGTTGATTATCTGCCGTCACCGATTGATATTCCTCCTGTCGTAGGGACCGATCCGAAGACAGATCAGAATGTCACAAGAGAGGCTTCGGACAACGAACCCTTCACCGCACTGGCGTTCAAGATTATGGCTGACCCGTATGTCGGCAAGCTGACTTTCTTCAGAGTATACAGTGGATGCCTCGCAAAGGGATCATATGTATATAATTCCACTAAAGGTAAACGCGAACGGTTCGGTAGGATCCTTCGAATGCACGCAAACCACCGCGAAGATGTCGATAAGGTCTACGCCGGCGATATCGCCGCTGCGGTTGGCCTGGGAGATACGACTACAGGAGATACTCTGTGCGATGAAGATACTCAGATAGTTCTGGAGTCGATCCAGTTCCCTGAACCGGTAATCTCTGTCGCGATAGAGCCTAAGACGAAAGCGGACCAGGAGAAAATGTCGGTTGCGCTGCAAAGACTTTCCGGTGAGGACCCGACTTTCAGGACTCACACGGATGAAGAAACAGGTCAGACGATCATTTCCGGAATGGGCGAGCTTCACCTTGAGATTATTCTCGACAGGCTTTTCAGGGAGTTCAAGGTCGAAGCTAACCATGGGCGTCCGCAGGTATCTTATAGAGAGACTATCAAGAAGAACACGAAGGCTGAAGGAAAATACGTTCGGCAGACTGGTGGGCACGGACAGTTCGGTCACTGTGTAATCGAAGCTGAGCCGCTTAAGCCGGGTGATGGATTTGAATTTGAGAACAAGCTGGTAGGCGGCGCAATTCCTAAGGAATACGTTCCAGCCGTTGAGGCAGGCATCAAAGATGCGATGCAATCAGGTGTTTTGGGCGGCTATCCGGTTGTAGATATAAAGGTTAGACTTGTGGATGGATCTTTCCACGAAGTAGACTCTTCTGAAATGGCCTTCAAAATCGCCGGTTCTATGGCTATAAAGGCTGCATTATCAAAGGGTAATCCTATACTCAAAGAGCCTGTGATGGCCGTTGAGGTCGTAACACCTGAAGAGTATCTCGGCGATGTAATAGGCGACCTGAACTCTAGAAGGGGCAGAATTGAGCATATGGAAGTCAGCCCCGGAAAGACTCAGAGCATCAGAGCAAGCATTCCGCTTGCAGAGATGTTCGGCTATGCGACAACTTTACGTTCTATGACGCAGGGACGGGCGTCTTATACAATGGAACCGTCTCATTATGATGAAGTGCCGAAATCGATAGCGGATGATCTGGTAGCGAAAGCGCAGGGTCGTCAGCTCGTAGGCAAGTAGATTTGAAGCGCAGGGTCCGGATGGGATATGACTACCCTATCTTGAACTCTGAACTCTGACTTTTATTTGGGAGGCAACGAAAGATGGCAAAGCAGCGGTTTGAGAGGACGAAGCCGCACGTAAACATCGGGACAATCGGGCACGTGGACCACGGCAAGACCACGCTGACCGCGGCTATAACAGCAGCGTTGG
>JBDKUN010000010.1:0-59849 GCA_039679675.1 Armatimonadota bacterium | reverse complement strand
TGCAATGCACATCCAGTCCGATGTATAACATATCTGGCTTGACCTCCTATTTCTGTGTCTTTTTTAACTGCGACTATGATCGCCTATAAACACAGATGAGGCAAGCCATTTCTTCATGATAATTCGGGACCGCATTTCGTCCCGAAGCACGATTCTCCACCCCCTAAATCCCGGATCCTGCAGCCTCGATCCTACTTCAGAAGTTCCTGTGCCTTCTTTGCCAGGTGCTCGGCAGTAAGTCCCATGACCTGCATAAGCTCCCACGGCTGGCCGGACTCGCCGAACTTGTCTTCGATTCCGATCATTCCGAAGGATACCGGCTTCTTCACGTCGCCCAGGATGACTCCGGCGATAATGTTGCCGAACCCGCCGACTTGATGTTCTTCAGCGGTAAGCACGGCGCCTGTCTCCGATGCGGCTTTCGCTATCGCTTCGCGGTCCAGAGGCTTTACCGTGTGGATGTTCAGAATACGGGTCTCGGTACCGAACTCTTCTTTCAGAATATATGCCGCTCTCATCGCCTCAGGAACCATAGGCCCGCAGGCAATAATGGTCAGCTGCTCGTTCTCGTTCTTGTATTCCGATGCAAGAGTCGTCTCGAAAGCGTCCGCGAACTTGTCCGCAACGCCCCTGTATCTGATGACATTCGCCTTGCCGTAAACATAAGGAGTGTCCTTTGTTGTCACGACAGGGGTAGCTTCCCTCGCGAACCTCATGTAGACCGGCCCCTTGATGTCCAGGATCGATGCTACTGTGGCTCTCTTGGACTCGATGCTGTCTGCCGGGACTACAAGATTCATATTCGGGAGAATTGACATCAGGCTGATCTCTTCCAACGCCTGGTGAGTAGCCCCGTCAGGTCCGACAGAGATTCCACCATGGGCTCCGGCGATCTTTACGTTCAGGTTCGGGTAGCAGATGCTTGTTCTGATCTGATCCCATGCTCGACCGGCTGCGAATACACCGTAGGTTCCGGTAATCGGAATCTTGCCCTCTTTAGCAAGCCCTGCCGCGACGGACATCATATTCTGCTCGGCGATTCCGACGCTGAAAACGCGGTCTTTTCGCTCAGGGTTCTTCTCTTCGAACGCGGAAATCCTGATAGAGCCGGAAATATCGGCATGAAGCGTGCAGACTCTCTTGTCGTCGCCGCAGCTTGCAAGACCACGGCCGAACCCCATTCTTGTCGGGTCCATATCGGCCTTCATCTTGTCGCCTGCGTTCCACCAGTAGTCCTTTGAGAACTTAGGAACACACGCCTCTGCTTTGGCTTTAGCCTCGGCAGCGTATTTCTTAGCATAATCCAAAAGCTCATTCAGCTTGGGCATCGGGATCGTGGGCGGAAGGAGTTCCTTGATCGCCTGCTCGAACTGCTCTTTCTTCGGAGGAACGCCATGCCATCCGGCCTGGTCTTCCATGAAGGAGACGCCCTTGCCTTTGATCGTGTCTGCGATGATCATGGTCGGCTGGCCTTTGATAGTCTTGGCCTCGTCGAATGCTGCCATGATCTGAGCGATGTCGTGGCCGTTGATCTCAATCACCTGCCAGCCGAAATCGCGGTATTTGTCGGCTATCGGCTCGATGTTCATGACATCTTTGGTCCAGCCGTCGATCTGCAGCCTGTTTCTGTCGATAATAGCGCAGAGGTTGTCCAGCTTGAACTGTGAGGCCGACATTGCGGCTTCCCAGACGCTGCCTTCCTGCTGCTCACCGTCGCCCATGATGCAGTAGACGCGGTAATCGGAACCGTCCATACGGGCTGCAAGCGCTGAGCCTACGGCAGCTCCGAGTCCCTGGCCGAGCGATCCGCTGGAAAGCTCTACACCGCAGCACTCAAGTGAGTTCGGGTGGCCCTGAGTAGGGCTTCCAAGCTGCCTGAGGCACATTGCTTCTTCAAGCGTGATATAACCGGCCATTGCAAGCGCAGAATAAAGCGCCGGGGCTTTGTGCCCTGCTGACCAGAAGACTCTGTCGCGGTCAGGCATGCAGAAGTTACCCGGATCGTGCTTTATCTCATGGAAATAGAGCACGGCAACAATGTCCATTATGGAAAGCGTGCCGCCGGGATGCCCACTGTTAGCCGCGTATATAGCTGCAAGATTGTAGGCGCGGAGCTCCGCCGCTATGCCTTCCAATCGTGTCACTTCATCAGTGTTAATATCTTTTGTTATGGTGTCCATTAAGTGCTCCTCAAAGATTGGAACTGCGCTGGAATCAGCTCTCCAGGTAGGCTTTCAGCTTCGTAAGTCCTTCTTCGATCTTATCGGTGTTTATGCCGGAGTATGCCAACCGCACGTAGTAGTCCTTTTCGCCCGGAAGTGCGCGACCGAAGTGCAGTCTTGTGCAGAATGATACGCCAGTGGCTTCAAGCACCTTCACGCGGAACTCATTGTAGTCTTTGATGCCCTTGTTTTGCATCGCTTTTGTTACGTTCGGGAAAAGGTAGAACGTGGCGTTCGGACTGTAGCAGCTTACGCCTTCGATTGAGTTCAATAGCTCGACAGCTCTGTCGCGTCTTTCCTTAAGAACTGAGAGAATATGCTTCGGGCCGGACTGGTCACCCTTCAGCCCTTCGATAGCGGCATACTGGATGAAATGGTTGGAGCAGGACTCGTCATTTACATTCAATTTTGCTATTGCATCAGCTATAGGCTCAGGTGCGACGGCCGCGCCCAGTCTCCAGCCGGTCATGGCGAACTTTTTGGAGAATGTGTAGAGTATGACACACCTGTCTTCCATACCGGGCAGGCTTACGAGCGACTGTGATTTGCCCACATAACGCATATCGAAGTAGGCCTCGTCGCAAAGTACAAAAAGATTGTGTTTTCTGACGAGTTCTGCGATTCTATCAAGTTCCTCAGGCGATGATTCTGCTCCTGTAGGGTTCTGGAGGTTGTTGAATATGAGGAATTTCGTCCTTGGAGTGATCGATTGCTCCATTTTGTCGATATCCAGCTCGAAATTTTCTTTTCCCTCGCTATATGTATAAGGTACAGCCTTCCCGCCGTGGAATTCGATCTGAGACTCGTAAATCGGGTAGCCGGGACTTGGATAAAGGACTTCGTCGCCGGGGTTCATAAGTGCAAGGATGAACTTTCCGATGACGGGTTTGCCGCCGGGCTGAATCGCAACGTTTGCAGCTGTGTAGGATGTGCCGTGAGATTTATTTATATCCTCTGCAAGAGCATCTCTCAGCTCCATTATGCCGCAGTTGGGGCAATAGCCGGTCTTTCCGTCCTTCATTGCCTTTATAGCTGCGTCCATAATATTCTGAGGAGTGATAATATTCATATCCCCAAGATGGAACGGATAAACGGTGTTGCCTTTGGCAGCATGGGCAGCCGCTTCTGCTGATACGGCGAAAGCAGTCTCGGTTCCCAAGCGTGAAAAGCGTTCCGCGAGATTCATGATTCTGTAGCCTCCGGTTGACATAATTGTTGACTGCGTCTTATTGGCTTATCTAAAGAGTTTCGAGTAATGATGTAATAATCCTACGGACACATAAACAGTCATTGATAATGCTGCATTTGTTGGTACCATGCTCAAACTCGAAACTCTCCCGAAAGGAGTTTTGGCTGAAACGATATTTAATGCTTGGTATATTAATTGCCAAAACTCTGTAAGACTCTCTATCCGGTGCCTCTTTGCACCGGCGAGCTGCTGATCGATACATTAAGCAGTCAGCCAATCATCATTATAAGTCGTGAGCGCGAGCTTGGCAATTGCCCTCTAGAAATGGGGCAATGGCTGTTAGTTTTACATGATTATACGAAGATACAAAAATGATCCGGCAAACGCTGGAATTATGAGTAAGATCATACAAAGTGATAATATAATCACAAATCATGAAAATATGTCATGCAGCAACGCAATAAGTCTATATATGCACAAAATAACGGAAATGTACCGGCATTAATGGCATATATATTGCAAATAACCATTAAAAAGGAGGAGGTGATTGTATGAGAAATAAAGTGTTGTTCGTATGCGTTTTTATTGCATTAGCGTTAGCAGTCCAAGTGCAGGCGAAGGACTACACTTTTTCGCCGGGTAATAATGGTCTTGGCAGTTTGGATCATTGTTATTATTATTCATGGGGTATAGACTGGTCTGTTCCGAGTGGTGAAGAGATCGTAGATGCGTATCTGACTATAGATAACATCAACGACTGGACCCAGGAGGCAAACGACAGACTCTTTATACATCTTCTGGATAACCCCAGCAGGGGTGTTAGAAGTTGGTATGACAACCAGGGTAATGGGGATAATTGGGCAGATAAGAATAAGAATGCTCTGGGGCTCACAGGACCTTTGGTTGCAACATATACGGATGGAAACAATTATAATGAGGATTTGGTATACCGGTTCAGTTCGTTGGGACTTCTTGAAGATTTGCGTGAAGTCTCCAAAACCAAACCGGGCAGGAGAAAAGCCAACTTTGGGCTTGGGTTTGACCCAGATTGTCATTACATCAATAGCAATGTTAAGTTGACTATACAAACAGCCGCACCCGCTGTTCCTGAACCAAGCGGGCTTCTAGTCATCTTTTCCGGCTTAAGCTCTGTTGCAGGTGTAATGAAATTACGCCGGAAAAGATGATCCCAAGCTCCGTAAAGATAATATGTGCAATGGAATCATCGCCAAGCCAGGAAGCTCAGGATATGGAATAACTATAGTAGATGAGCCGTGCCAGGCTAGACTTTGAGGTGGTTTCGTTATGCCCGAATGGGAAGCTGTATTTCTTGGCGAGCCGAAGTTGTATGAGTCGGCTGATATTATCTTTCGTGGACAGAAATGCCAGACATCGCATATATCCAGTGTCGAGAAGATCGACACTGCCGGTCCGGTCAGATACCGGGTGCGGACAATGTCCGGCGGGGTTTATGTAGGTTCACTGGAAACCGCCCGTCCATCAACGGATGAACCCGATTGCGATTCCTGGGATCAGGGGGTATATTCGTAGTTTGAAATAAGGTGAACATGCCGGAGCGTTTCGCCCGGCATGTTCAGTTGCAATTATGGCCGGCGGATCATCTGTTTCAGTTCCGTCTGGTTTCCTGCGTTCAGGAGCGCAATATCCTCTGTTATCAGTCCTGCCTTGTAGTATTTGAGCAGACACTGGTTCATAGTCTGCATACCCCAGAACCCACCTTCAGCAATTGACGGATAAAGTTGTCCTGAGCGGCCTTCCTCGATCAGTTTGCTTATGGTCGGGGTGCCGATCATGATCTCGATACCGCCGATTCGTCCGGGGCCATCCGCCCGCGGCAGCAGTTTCTGCGAGATAATCCCTCTCAGAGAGTCCGACATCCTGAGACAGATCTGAGGTTTGTCGTGAGGCGGGAACATGTTGATAATTCGTTCCATAGTCCCGGCGGCGCTGGTGGTATGGACTGTGGAGAAGACCAGGTGGCCGGTCTCCGCAGCGGCCAGAGCGACATTCATCGTCTCTACATCTCTCATTTCACCGATCAGGATGACATCCGGGCTCTGGCGGACGACATATTTCAACGCCTCGCTGAACGAGTCCGTATCAATGCTGATTTCGCGCTGGTTGATGATGGAGAGCTTATCTTCATGGATAAACTCGAGCGGGTCTTCAATCGTAACGATGTTGCACCGGCGGCTTCTGTTGATAAGGTCGATCATAGCCGCAAGCGTTGTAGACTTACCGGAACCGGTAGGCCCTGTAAGCAGGATCAACCCCTGTTTGTGCATGCAGAGGTCTCCGATTACCTGGGGCATTCCGAGCTGCTCGAGTGTGTATATATCGAGCGGGATGACGCGGAGGACCATACCGATAGTGCCGCGCTGCTGGTAAACGTTAGCCCTGAACCTGGCTACTCCGTCGATTGTAAATGCGAGGTCCATCTCATGCCGCCGTTCGAAGCGCCCTATCTGTTCGTGAGACATAACACCGTAAGCCAACTCGCGCGTTTCTGCGTCCGTAAGCTTAGGCAGTTCCGTCATAGTGATTTTTCCATCGATTCGTAGTGCAGGCGGCGAACCGACTTTTATGAAAAGGTCTGATGCCCTTCTGTCGGCAGCAAGTTTAGCTAGCTCTCTAAGGTCCATATTTAGGCTCGATTGCTCCTTTCATTACGTGTAATTCGATTGACTGCGATGACAACAATCGCACCGGCTGCAAGCGCGAAGAGAAAAGCAAGCAGTATTTCCTTGCCGACGGGCATCTTCCCGCCGGAACCGCTGGTCTGACCGGCTTTTGCGGGATCGACTATAAGCGGCAGGTTCAATCGGTCGAAGTTGTGATCTTTTATGCTGATAAGATAAGAATATGTATTGTTCGTATTGGACCAGTCTATGTTTACATACCGGTCGGAATAATCTCTAAGCGAACGAAAAGTGTACCCGCTTGGCGCTATGTAGTACACCGCGATGAGGTCGAAACGCTTGAATGCCTGCGCAAAAGGTTCTACAAGCAGTCCCCCGTCCCGCCAGTTTATAGTCCTGCCGGATGAGAAGTCTACAGACGTAGAGTTTTCTGCTGACGATACATGTACGTTTCTTGCCTGCCACCTGGTAGCGTTGATAAGCGATCTCAGATCGGACACAGCGACGGACTTCTTAACCACATTGTTATACTGGATGTTGACACCATCCAGGTCTGCAACTATAAGGACTATTACATCCGGTGTTTTCTTCGTTTTCGGAGGGCCAGCCAGGGAGCTGGACGCCAGTGACAGCGACAAAAGCCAGATTGTCGCCAGTGCAAGGGCTCGGCAGGTAAACTTTCCTGATGTTTTACAAGCCAAATGATTTCCTCGATTTCGGTCGTCCGATGTATTCGGGCGTATTCACCAAGGAAAAGTCTACACCAGCGGTTGAGTTGAGTCAAGAGCTTGACTAGAAGGGTATAAGCAGATAAAGTATAGTGAGAGCAGGCAGGAATATTATTATTCTTCCTGTTCTTTGTTTGGACGTGGTATGAAGTGTATATTCTACAAGATACACTCGAAGGATACACTGAAAAATGTTTCTTTCCGAGATGCTCGGTAAACCGGTAGCCGATCAGAGTGAGTCACAGGTCGGTGCGCTTGATGATCTCATCGTAACCCCTGGTGAACAATTTCCTCCTGTAACTGCGATAGTTATTTCTGTTCGCGGTGAAGAAGAGCAGGTTATTGTCCCATGGGAACAGGTGAGTTTGAGCGACCGTGGGGTGAAGCTGTCCGGCAGCCGAGATACGATCAGAACATATCAGATAAAAGAGAGCGACCTGTGGATAAAGCGCGATCTACTGGATAAACAGATCGTGGACGTTCACGATTACAGGGTCGTTCGAGTAAACGATGTTCGCCTGGAGCAGTCCGAAACCGCTTTGTTCCTGGTAGGCGTAGATACAGGCATGCGCGGGCTTTTCCGCAGGATGGGGCTGGAAGGCCTGGTGGACAGGCTTACCAAACGCTCCAGATGGCGGCCGCACACTCGAATTATCGCATGGAACGATGTCGAAACGTTCCAGCGAAGCGAGGGGCGGATCAGACTTAAAGTCCCGGCAGAGCGGTTGGCAAAGCTGCACCCGGCGGATATCGCAAAGATCGTAGATGAGCTCGACCCGGCTCAAAGGACGGAGTATTTCGAGTCGCTGGACGTCGAGACTGCTGCGGAAACGCTTGCGGAAACCGATCCTGCGGTTCAGGTATCGATTGTAGAAAGCCTGGATGAGGAGCGTGCCGCCGATATTCTTGAAGAAATGGAGCCGGATGAGGCCGCCGATGTCCTTGGTGATCTGTCTGCTGATAGACGTGATGAGATATTAAGTGAGATGGAGGCAGATGAGGCCGAAGACGTAAAGGAGCTCCTTCAGTATGCGGACGAGACTGCCGGCGGGCTTATGACGACAGAGTTTATAGCTGTTTCACCTGGTATGACGGCTGAGGATACGATCAACCACCTCCGCGAGGTCGGCCCTGATGCCGAAACGATATATTATGTTTATGTGCTCGACGAGCATGAGAGGCTTGTGGGCGTTATATCGCTTCGCGATCTTATTGTAGCGCAGCCTGCAACCCCGATCGAGGAGTTTACCGTGAAGAATGTCATCCGTGTTCATACGGATGCTTCTATCCAGGATATTGCGCAGACGATGGAAGACTATAACCTGCTTGCGCTTCCGGTTGTAGACGATGAAAACCGGATGCAGGGGATAGTTACGATAGACGACGCGCTCCAGAAGGTGCTGCCGGAGGACTGGCGGCGGCGCATTTCGAGGATGTGGAACAAGTAGCGATTATGTGTCATTCATCCGCGCTTTTTGCAAAACACGGAGAGTTGGATCAGGTTATGGAGGAGTCAGATCAGGAAGATAAACCGAGGAGGAGTCCTGGCCTTTTTGGCGGTCATGGGACCTGGCATCATCACGTCTGCTGCAGACAACGATGCCGGGGGCATAACTACGTACTCCGTAGCCGGGGCGCACTTCGGATATCAACTCCTCTGGGTGATGGTAATAGTCACCTTCGTGCTCATTGTCGTGCAGGAAATGGCTGCACGGATGGGTGCGGTTACCCAAAAGGGGCTGGGAGAGCTCATAAGAGAACAATTCGGCGTTCGCTGGACTCTCTTTGCCCTGAGTGTCCTCCTCGTCGCTAACCTCGCAACTACTATTGCTGAATTCGCAGGCATAACCGCAAGTGTAGAAATTCTTGGACTCACACGCTACATCGGCATTCCCCTGGCCGCAATCGGAGTCTGGTTCCTCGTTGTAAGAGGCAATTTCAAAACCGTTGAGCGGGTATTTCTGCTCCTGACAGTCCTTTATGTCACATACATCATCTCAGGAATCCTCGCAAATCCTAACTGGAGAGAAGTCGCGAACGGTATGCTGCGGCCAACCGTCAAGCCGGACTCTGAATACCTGCTTTTGCTCATCGCCGTTATTGGTACCACGATTACTCCCTGGATGCAGTTCTTCCTTCAGGCGACGGTTGTGGATAAAGGCATAGATATGCGCGGCTATAAATATCAAAAGGCTGATGTTGTTGTAGGGTCGATCCTGACTGACGTGGTATCGGTCTTCATAATGATCGCCGCCGCTGCATCGCTTCACTATATAGCCGGAGCGCCGATCAGAATCGAAAGAGCTGAGCAGCTTGCGGTGGCGCTCAAGCCGTTTGCCGGTGGCTACGCTACACTTCTCTTCGCTTTAGGGCTTTTGGGAGCATCGCTTCTGGCTGCAGCTGTGCTTCCGCTTTCTACGGCTTATACATTTAATGAAGCTTTTGGGTTCGAGAGCGGGATTAACTGCCGCTGGCAGGAGGCTCCTGCTTTCTACGGCATATACACATCCGCAATAGTAATCGGCGCCGGTGTCGCGCTTATGCCGGGGTTCAACCCGGTTAAAGTAATGATCTGGTCTCAGTTCGTGAACGGGCTGCTACTGCCGATTGTGCTCATATTTATGCTCAAGCTTATAAATAACAAAGATATAATGGGCGAGTATACAAACTCGAAGTTCTACAACGTAATAGTCTGGCTGACTGTAGCTGCACTGATTGCATTCAGTGCCATCTTGCTCTTTACGGCAGTGTTTCCGGTAAGTTAGGGAACAGAATTTGGAGCGCGGAAGCTGGTTTTAGGTGTATCTGAATCACTTCACCCGCCGCCACAGTGCAATTGTGCCTCCGATGAGCATAAGTATCGCCCCGCTCCAGAAAAGTCTCATAAACGGCTTCATGCTTACGCTTACAACCGCGCTGTTCATCGTAATGGCAATGTCTGCCAGTCCTCTGTTTACATCCAAATCGAGCAGCTCGATTATATCACCTGTGCCGGGTACATCTACAGGCTCAGAAACTACCGATGTGCCGGAATTCGGACTATATACAGGCCCCACATTCACTGTTTTCCCGCTGTGGGTTATATCCATACTTGCGCCAACCTGCATACCGCCCATACCGCCGGACGGGAAGAACCATTTTTTGAATAAGAACCTGTAGTCTCCAAAAGTTGCCTCTTCACCCTTGATAAGCCTCAATGTCTGCGGCTTTACAGATTTCGGAGTGAAAACCACATCCACTGCGTGCTCCTCGACGCTGATTCCTGTGATACCGATTGAAGACTGCATACCTGGGACATCTACAGTTGATGAAGACTTAGTCTCTTTTGCCATCCACGGGATAATGGTATGTTTCCTGCCGTCTGTTTCTATCTCAAGTTTCGCTCCAAAACGGTCTTTGGCTGGTTTCGTAAAGCCGATAAGCGTCAGCTTATAACCGGGAAGGTCTACGGGTCTACCGAGCTCGACCAATCCCTCTTTCCTCTCCGGCCCGGCCTGAGGTGTGATGTATATATCTTTCGTGAATGCGCTGATAATCGCTGGCTTCGGTGGAGTATCGTTATTTCCTATCGTAGGTGTCGTTACCATCGCATTGACCGGCTTTCCGGCTCCTTCGACGCGGATATTCAGCTTCATTCTGTCGCCAAGGTCCTGATAACCCCGGTAAGTAAAAGTGTAATCGCGGGTCAGGTTTGGAATTTTCGATTCGGTCAGAGAAGCAGCACTCGGTTTGTCTTTTATAAGCGTGAGATTCTCCGGCGAGCCGCCATTAGCCGAGAGCACGATGCCGAGGAACATGACCGAGACACCTGCGTGCGAGAGAAAACCTCCTATCCCGCGCACGCCGCGTCTCCCCGTTTTCATGAGCGTATAGGCATTTGTAGCAAGCCCAGCCAACGCCACTAAGAATATCCCTATAGCCGTGACAGCCAAATATTCGCGTGCAACTAACGCTACTATAAAAACAACACAGACCACCACAAGAGCGCTGAAGAGCAGAGCCCGCTCTTTTTCATTCGATTCGCGGTTCCGGCTCCACGAGACTACCGGGGCAAGCGCCATCAACGAAAGAACTATGAGCGCAACCGGCGAAACCGTTTTGTTATAAAAATCCGGTTGGAGGCTGATCTTCTTTGAGAAAACATTCCCGATAATCGGGGCAGATGTGCCGGTTATCACCAGAAATCCTGCTATGACTATGAAAATAGCTGCTAGAAAGAACAGAAAATCCTTCGATGCGACCGCCGTATAGCTCGGCTCTCCTGTAAGCTTCTTCCACCTCAAAGCCATAAGGACAGCGGAAATGGCTAGAAACGCCAGGATGAAGCAAATCAGCGGCCCGGCGGTTGACGTATCGCCGAATGTATGAACAGAGTCCTTTATAACGTTGCTGCGGGTCAAAAAAGTGGCATAAAAGACGAGTGCAAAAGTGATAAGCGCAAGCGCCACGTTGACTCTTCGGAAGCTGCCGCGGTAGCGCTCGGCAATCATCGTGTGGAGAAGCGCTGTGCCGATGATCCACGGCACAAGCGATGAGTTCTCTACGGGGTCCCATCCCCAGTAGCCGCCCCAGCCGAGCACCTCATAGGCCCAATAGCTTCCGAGGATTATCCCCGCGCCGAGCACCGTCCATCCGAAAAGGGCCCAGGGCAGGGCGGCTCTCCGCCAGCTGCTGAAATCACCTTTGATGAGCGCGGCAGCGGCAAACGCCGCCGGAACACAGATCGCAGCGTAACCGATGAACGTGACCGGCGGATGCACCGCCATCCACGGGTTCCGCAGAAGCTCTCTTAAGCCCATCCCGTCCGCTGGAGTAATCAGCATGGGCTTGAATGGGCTGTCCACCAGGAGCAGGTAAAGAAACAACGCCTGAACGACGCTCAGGAAGGCCATAGTCCAGGGTTCGAACTCCCTGGACTTCCGCATCACGACGAGCCCGATAATTCCGCTCGCGAGCGCCCAAAAAAGGAGCGACCCCTGCGCCCCTGCCCAGAAAACAGAGATTTTATAGATAAAAGGAAGCTCTCTTGAGCTGTATTCTGCAATGTACCGGACATCGAAGCGGTTTGTGAAGATAAGCGCCATGAAATAGGCGGAAATGCAGGTAATAAGAATTGTCGAGAGGAAATAAGCCGTGCGGCTATACCGCCTGAACCGTTTATAACCGAGCCCGGAGGTGATATAGGCCGCTATAGCTGCGATTGTGACGGCAAAAGCCGAAGAAAGAAGTAAGTTACCGGTCTGCATAAATATTCCTAGTTCGGCTGATATTTCGATGGGCATTTGGCCTTGAGCTCAGAGGCTTCGAACATCCCATTCCGGTATTTGCCCGATACGACGACTTTTTTCGCGTGGTCGAAGTTGGCCGGTGCGGTGCCGTTATAAATCACCTTCATCTCGCTCTTCTTTGCGTCCTTCAAATAGAAAACAAGCGCATGGTTCTTCACATCATACTCAGTCCTGCCCTTCACAATGTCGCCCGGCACCTGAATAATCTCTTCCGTGGATGCCCGGACCTTCGAGAAGTCCTCTACATAAGGGGTCATCGAGCTCATAAAGGTCGATACGCCAAGCGCCAGAAATGCGAGTATTATCACCCCGGCAATTACGTAGTAACTTTTCACTTCTTGAGTTCCTTCACCTGCCGATCGATGTGAAGCAGGTAGAAAAAGAGCCCTATCCACACGATCAAGGGGGCTATCATAAACGCTACGAGCGATGACATATCAGTGTCTCCTCATTTTGAACTTGATTTCCGCAAGAGCCGTTTTGATGCGAAATATCCAGATAAAAAGGGCGATAAACCCGAGTATTGCCGGGTAAAGCACAAGCCTGTACTCGTTGCTCAGCCCTGAGCCGGAAGTGAGTGTATCTGCGGGATGAAGCGAGAACATCACATTCGGTAAGATGAACATCAAAAAGGCCATAGCAGGAAGCGCGAGTATTGCATAAACAGCCGAAAGCGCCGCCCGCCTTTCCGTTTCTTCGACGGCTGATCTTATGGCGAAGTATGCAGCATAAATCAGGAGCAGCACGACGATGGATGTCTCTCTCGGGTCCCAGTTCCACCAGCTGTTCCACTGAATGTGTGCGAAAAGCGACCCTGTGATTGTGGCGAGTATGGCAAACACCAACCCGAGTTCGGCCGAGACGGCGGATTTGGCGTCATCCATCAAGCTGCGGTTTTTAAGGTAGCGCACGCTGTACACCGCCGACATGAGAAATGCAATGGATGCGACTATGGCGTTTGGAACATGAAAGAATATAATCCGCGCAGCATCGGGATGAGCGAACCCCTCTGCAGGAGGCGCGAAAAGAAACGCCGCCGCGATCACTCCGGCCATCCATATTCCTATAAAGATTTTAAGAGGCATCAGTCCTCCCAGATAAATCTAAAAACGAGGAGCGACACGACAAACATCACTCCAGTATATGATATCAGTAACTTAACATCCTGCATTCCATCTGCAAAAAGAACGCTCGTTATGGCCGCCTTCGTGCCCTTAATTCCGCCGATAATGGCAGGCAGAAGGATCGGAAAAGAAAGCACCGCAAAAAGCGCGCCTTTGGCGTTCGCTTTCGAGACTATCGTAGAGACGATGGTCGCTGAGACCGCAAGCCCCGCGCTTCCGGCACCTGTTACAACGATAAAAAGTGGCCAGTTCTTCACCTGCAAGCTCATCATACCCACAAAGAGCGGCACGGTAACAAGCTCAAGCAAGATGAGGAGCAGGAAATTGAAAAGGAGCTTCCCTCCGAAAACCGCGCCCGGTGCGGCAGCAAGCCTCAAGGCGCTTGCAGTGTGTGACTCCTCTTCTTTCACGAACGCACGGGCGAGACCTGAAAGCGCAGAGAAATAGATAATTATCCAGAGCAGTGCAGACTGCACCGAAGGGCTGGCATCCGCTCCGCCGATAGAGAAACTGACAGCGACGAGTGTTGTCACGGCAAAAAGAAAGATTGCATTCATGGCGTAGCGGGTGCGGAACTCACCCAACACGTCTTTTCTGAAGACCGCGAACGTTCTTTTTATCATCTTCGCCGGGTTGGCAGGCTTTTGTTGCGCCTTGATAGACATCGTTACGCCCCCAACTCCAGTATTTTATCGCCATAGCCGAGTTCGGACTTCTCGTTGGTCGCAAGAACTACGATTCCCCTCTCTCGCCACTTCTTGATTATCCCATCAACTATCTCTATACCGCCCTCGTCGAGGTTGGTGGACGGTTCATCAAGGAGAAGCACCGGCGGATTATGCATTACGGCAAAAGCGTATTTAATGCGCTGCTTCATGCCGGATGAATACGTCCCAACGAGGTCACTTTCCCGGCTTTGAAGCCCCAGAGAGTCAAGAAGAGCCTTAAGTTCATCGTCTGAACGGCGGATACCTCGGACTCTCGCAAAGAATTTCAGGTTTTCGATAGCTGAGAGCTCATCGTAGAGCGCAAGATCGGGCGCGACCATGCCAACCAGGTCTCTTCTCATCTCCAAAGGGAGTATATTTCCATCCAAAGTAAAGACAACCTCGCCCTCAGTCGGCTGAATGAGCCCCGCTATGATCTTCAGAAGCGTAGATTTACCCGAACCGTTCCGTCCGGTGATGACAAGGCAGCCGGAGTCGATGGACAGGTTGATTTTGGACAGCACATCGCGCTTGCCGAAGCTCTTTGAGATGTCTTTCAGCTCAAGAGCAACAGCCGGGGCTTTGAAGCCGGTCGAAGCCATTGATGTTGGAGATTTTCTATTCACAGCAATCTCATAACATAGGTCCACAAGGCGGACTAATACAAGGGTGACGCCAGTTTGTTCAGGATGATCTGTAATTCTTATAAAAGTGAACTGTTACCATCTACAACCGTTCCGGTGCAGAGTTTAAAGTTATCAGACCTAGTATATCCTTTACGTTTGGCGGCAAAACCGCACCAGCACCGCGAATATATAATGATACCGATGGGTATGTGGTATGAAGTTGATGAATTGTCCCCCAACTTGTGAGTATCGAGGAGAATCATGTCACACATACACCTGCCGGATGGTTTTCTGCCGCCGTGGTTATGGATATCAGGATATGTAATAACAGCATTGCTGCTTATGGCTTTGTGGTGGCGCGGCAAAGCAACTGCCGATCCACACAGGTTTTCGCTCATGGGTGCAATGGGCGCAATTATGATCCTGATTGCAATGATTGAAATTCCGCCTTTTGAGTATCATGCGAATCTGTCTGTCGTGACCGGCATCATTTTGGGCCCACAACTTTTTGTATTGACTGCCTTTGTCGTGAATATCATCCTGGCACTGATCGGACATGGTGGGCTTACAGCGATAGGCTTAAATACGCTTGTACTATCAACCGAGGCTGTCATTGGCTACTATGTGTTCAGGCTGTTGAACGGATTCGGATTGCCAGTTGGGCGGTCCACCTTTTTTGCTACCATCGCAGGTCTGGCGACAGGTACCACCGTTGCTTTTGGAATAATCGCGGCAGGAAGCCCCTGGATAGACCAAGTTCTGGGTTCAGCAGCACTGCGACCTGGGATGGAACTACCTCCGGGAGTTTCAGGTGCACACCTCAACCTGAAAAGACTTGCAATTATCATGTTCGCAGTCGGGAGCATTGGATGGGTTGCTGAAGCGATTCTCTCTTCCGCAATCATTGGATACATATCCAGGCTTATTCCAGGTCTGGTCAAATCTGAGGATGATGCATAGTGGACGTTTATTACATCGACTATATCTCCGTTTCGGGTGCCAGTTGGCTTCATAAAGCCCCTGCCGGTTTGAAGATGGTTGTCGCGGCAGTGATGATCGGTGTGTTGCTCTGGCTTCGGTATATTTGGATACTTTCTGCCATATTTGCTGCTGTAGTCGTTATAGCCCTTTCCGCACGTTTACCCATAAAGCTCCTTGCTGTTCTGGCTTTATATCCTTTATTCTTTCTGATAATAGTATTTTTGAGCACTGCCGGTCTAAATGTATATTCGGTATCGATGCTTATGCTTCGAGTATTGTCCATTACTGAAATCGTCATCTTATTTTTACTGACGACGAGTTACCCGACTGTCTTCGGTGTATTAGGGCGGGTCTTGCCGGGAGTTCTGGTAGCTGCTCTCTTCTTTACATACCGGTCGATTTTTGTGATTTCACAAAGTTTGAGTGATATAAGCATCGCCTTGCACCTGCGCGGGGGGATCGATTGGAAGCATCCTGGCCCGTCTCTCGGAAATTTGGGACGGGTGCTCGGCCACCTTCTGGTAGATACGATAGATAGCAGTGAGAGAAAAGCGGACAGTCTGAGAATTCGTGGTTTTGTAAACAGAGTCTATTATCTAAAACAATGAACGATGAAATCGTCGTAGATGTCAAGTGCGTTGAGCATGTATATCCGGGTGGCGGCAGAGTCGATCTGTGCGGGATCGAATTCAGGGTGATGCGGGGCCAGCGCGTGGTCGTCCTGGGGGCGAACGGGTCTGGAAAGAGTACGCTTCTCAAGCATGTGCTTGGTATATTGAAGCCGACGGATGGTGAGGTTTCAGTATTCGGCAAGAATCCAGCCAGAGAATACCCGGAGATCAGATCGAGAATCGGCGCTGTCATGCAAAACGTGGACGAACAGTTGATCGGCCCGACAGTCTTCGATGATGTTGCATTCAGCCCGCTTAACTTTGGCTTTTCTCCGGCTGAGACCAGAGAACGTGTAGAGTCGACCCTGAGGAAACTCGGAATATATCACCTGCGAGAGAGGTTGCCGCACTATCTCTCGGGCGGAGAACGCAAAAAAGTTGCGCTTGCCGGTGCTCTCGTATTCGGCCCTGAGCTTCTGGTGATGGATGAGCCGCTGGAAGGAGTAGATTATGCCAGCCGCCGGGAAATCAGCAGTCTTCTCGACCAACTCCATAGCGAAACGAACATGACAATGATCAGTACCACACACGATATGGATGTAGCTACAGATCTGGCAGATGCCGGATATGTTATCGCCCCAGGCGGGAAAGTCGAACTCTACGGCACACTAAGTGAACTGTTTTTCGAGCACGACACAAACTCATATAATCTTGCAGTCCCTTCGATAGTCAAGCTTATTAAAGATCTGTGGGAAAGGGGTGTAGATATAAAACCGACGCTCGACGAAGGTGTGTTCGTCCAGCAGTTACTGGAAAAGCTGGGCTAATGCTCAGTTAAGTAGAATACTTGAGTTCCAGCCCGTATTGTTCGTAGAAAATACGGGCTGGAATGCAGTGAAGAATCTTAAAATGCTGGAAGATTGAGATTCTGTATGCTTCGGGATCGCAGTTCATCCCGAAGCACGACATTCACCAATTTTCCCGTAGCATGAATCTGTTCCATCTGCCAGCCGTTAGCTTTCAGCCGTTAGTGTACCCATGGGCAGCGGTTGCGGGCGCTGGCATGTGCTTTCAAGCTCGATATGTTTTCCCTGCTTTGATGCATCATGGAAAGAATGCATGATGTCAAGAACATGAAACGCCAGTTCGCCGTTTGCCCGGTGCGCCTTGCCTGAGCGGATAGCATATGCCATATCAGCGAGCCCGATCCCGCGGCTGTTGCTGGAGTGGGCGTGTGACAGCGGCGCTTCGGCCCATTCGGATGCGTCCGCACGTTTTACCTTTACAGGGCCACCGAAACCGTTGGGGTCTGGCACACTGAGAGAACCTTGAGTCCCATAAACTTCGATGCATGGCAGATTGGCTCCCCACACGTCGAAGCTGGTGATGATCGTTCCGACAGCGCCGTTTGCAAAGTCCAAAACACCGGCGATATGAGTCGGCACATCGACTTTTACCTTCGTACCGAACTTGGGCTGGCTGGTGATTGTCCTTTCAGGAAAAGTGATCCTGGCCGAGCCGGTGACTCTTCGCACAGGTCCCATCATCGCAATAAGGGCCGTGAGATAATATGGTCCCATATCGAACATCGGGCCTCCGCCGACTTTATAGAAGAACTCAGGGTCAGGATGCCAGCTTTCAGGACCATGACCTGTCATGAACGCTGTCGCAGCTATGGGATCGCCGATCCAGCCGTCTTCTATGAGCTTGATGCAGGTCTGAATGCCACCGCCAAGGAATGTATCAGGAGCGCATCCCACTCTGAGCCCCTTGGATTTGGCTAAATCGAGCATTTTTCGGCCGTCTTCACGCGTAATCGAAAGAGGCTTTTCATTGTAGACCGATTTACCCGCTTCAAGCGCCGCGAAAGCAACCTGGGCATGGGCTTTTGGTATCGTTATATTCAGAATAATCTCTATGCTTGGGTCAGCGAGGATTTCGTCCACGCTGTACGCCTTGCAGCCGTGCTCACAGGCCTTTGACTTGGCACGTTCCATGTCCAGGTCTGCGCATCCCGCTATGTCCAGGATGTCAAAGACCTTACCGTTTTGGAAATATATGCCGCTGATGTTGCCGCAGCCGATAATCCCGATCCTGGCCTTTTGCATTGTCAAAATCCCTCCATTCACCGTCCAGAGCATATATGCTCCTGGAATTATTTATTCATATTTACAGAATTATACCAGGCTGCCATCCTGAGTTCCACCAATTTCTTGACATCGACTGACCGCCGTGGTAGATTTGAGTCAACTTAAGCTTGCAGGCTGGAGTCCCACGTGCTTCTTAATAAATTCGCTGAATACCTTAAATCCCGGTCAGATAACTCATTTCAGGTGGCTATCCAGAATGATATGGATGAGGATAGATCGCTTCCATCCGCTGAACCTGTCGTTGCCGAGCAGGCCGAGATAGTCGAAGGTGCTGGGATGTCCGCGCACCCCATCCAGCAGGCGAAAAATACCTGTTTCACACATTTTCTTGACGGAGCTCAAGCCACACGCCGTATCGGGTTCCATAATCACACTGTGCCGATACTTTACGCTCATCTAGGAGCCGTAATAAGGCAGCGAAACGCCGACAGGCGGATGTCTACCTCTTATCAGGCATTCTCTGAAAACCTATACTTTTCATTTGACCGTCTGGACCCGTCTGAGATGCTGAAAAGCGGCATAGAGGCAAAAAATGTCAAGGTGGAGGGCGACGGTGATGCTCATCCGTTGATGCTTCTGGAGCTTGCAAGGCGCGCCGCAAGTAATGACAGAGCTGAGCTGGAGCGGAAACTCGCCGATGAGTGGATGAAAAGTTCAACGGACGATGAATGGCTCCTTTGGGACGGCTCGATCACAGGGCGAATAGAGGCTGCGAAGCATCCGAGAGTAGTCGGGGTCATCAAAAGCCACCAGACACAATATTTCGGAGTTGAAGACCAGCGGAAGATCCTGTCGCTTGGAGTGGGGGAGCGTTCGAGCGTCTTTCAGCCTCGTGGGAGGGGTTGGTCTCCTGTTTACAGTTGGTATCTGAGGCTCCATTCCAATGTTGGCAGGGATATATACTTCGGTCTTGTGAGGGTGGAAGCTGCTGCGAGCAAAAATACAATCGCTATTGCAGATGAGATTTCAGGTTGGCTTATGCGGGAGCGGTCGCCGCTTGCGCTTCCTGACAGCCGGTGGGACAGGATGATCTATCCAATACGCGACTGCGAGCAGTACATCAAGAGCATCGCGCCCAGCAAAACGATGATCGAAAGCGCCCTGGCAGGGATGACATAAGTTATCGGATGCGGCACTGGCTGAACCCGGTAAAAACCATTTGTGACTACAACGTTATCACGAACTAACACAACGTCATGCTGAGCTTGGCTCAGCATCCAGGAAAGCTTATCAAATTAGTGGAGACTTGTGCTTCTCTCCGTGGTCCGGTAGGTCCACGGTTAATACCCCCGTGGTCCAGTAGGTCCACGGGGTAGTAGGATGAAAAGCGATCCCGAAGCATACGAAACTCCTTAGTTCAGGGTGACGTGGTTTCAACAAGCATCGAATAATAAGGAGAAACGAGAAGTGCAGCAAATCGGTAGAGTCATAGCTACGGAGAACAAGCCAAACACCGCGTACAGCTTCAACTTCTGGACGCCGATGGATTCGCCCGTCGGAATCGGCACGCTTGTGCACGTCCAGATTGAAGATAAAAATATATATGGGGTCGTAGTCGAAGGCTTCGGGTTCACTGACCTTGCATCAGCGCTGCACGACTTTATCGCTGCTGAGGGTAATCCTGAGGCAGAGCCTGCAACGCTCAGGCCGGAGGTCAGGTGCTATAGTGCGGCAGTGCTCAGGGTAGAACCTGAAGAGCCGCTTCAGCCTGTTCCAGTAGGTCCTGTATATCTTGCCGATGACACCGCCGTAAGCCGCGCGCTAAGGATGGATTCCTATCAGGAAACATCCGGTATTCCTATAGGGCTTTATCAGAACGGCGAGTTTCTTTCCCCTGTCTATCTGGACGCCGAATTTCTGCTTGGCCCGGAGGCGGCGCACCTGAACTTAACAGGTGTTTCGGGGCTTGCCACAAAAACAAGCTCCATAGAGTTCGTGCTCTCCAGCATATTTGCGCATTATAAAGAAGACGTGGCCGTGGTCTGTTTTAACGTTAAAGGGCCGGATATGCTGTTTCTGGATCATGGGGCTGAAGTGCCAGAAGACAGAGATCTTGCAGAGAGATATGCAGCCAACAACGTGCCGGCGCTTTCTGACAGGGACCGGGAAATGTATAATCTGCTCGGAATTCCAGTCGAGCCGTTCAAGAACGTTGTCTACTATGCGCCGTATAAGGCTGACCGGGTAAACTTGAACACCCTTCGCACCAATCCGGAGCTGATTTCGAATGTCTACCCGCTTTCCTGGGGCTTGAAAGAGATCATGAAGTTCACGGAAGTCGTGTTAAACCGCGACGATGTGGATGCCAAGGCCGACGCGCTTATTCAATACATAAACCAGCGCGTGGTCGACCAAGTAACGGATGTGGACGGGAATAAATTTAACGTACGTGATTTTAATGAACTGGATAAGTGGTTTAATTGTGTCCTCAAATTCCTTGAAGTATCAGGTAAAGGGGATACATACCAGACGCACCACTACGCCACGATCAGGAAAGTCTACAACAGGCTTTCGAACCTAGTCACACGCTACAAAGGTCTAATAAGCCCGGACGAGGCGACGTGCGACCTCCCCTGGGGAGAGTTCAAAAACAGGACGATCTACGTGATAGACGTTGCGAATGTCGATCCGCAGGCGCAGGACCTTGTCTTTACCCGCGTTGTCAGCCAGCTGAGAGAAAACCTTGAGAAAAAGACCCTCGGAGTCGAGCACGTAGTCGTTGTTGTCGATGAGCTGAATAAGTATGCGCCGTCCGACGGACAGGATACGTACCTCAAGCAGACTCTTCTCGATATATCAGAGCGCGGCCGGTATCTCGGCTTGGTCCTTTTCTCCGCGCAGCAGTTCAGAAGCCAGGTGCATAAGCGGATAGTCGGCAACTGCGGGACGTGCATATATGGCCGGATGGACATGGATGAGCTCGCAACGCCAGGGTATCAGGTCTTGACTGCAGCCACAAAGGAAAAACTTGCGACACTATCCAAAGGCCAGCTTATGCTTCGGCATCCGCACTTCTCTCAGCCGGTATTCGTCAAGTTCCCAAGGCCGAACGTCCTTCGCGGGCCGGACGGCGTCAAGATGTTCCCTCCAAGCGAAGAGGTGTCGCTCGACGAGGCGGTTTTTAATCAGCTCTCAAGGCTCGATGGCACTATGCAGCGGAATGTTGTCCGGGATGCTATAGCTCTTGCGGACGGCGACCCCGAAGAGGTTGTCCGCGCGATGAACCTGACACTCCAGCGCCAGCCGGACGATGTAATGTCCTATTTCAGAAACTGTATAAGAAGAAAAGCAAAAGTTGATCATGTTTCCACACGCCCGTCGCTCGATGTCCTCGCCCAGCCAGACCCGAATGACCCGTTTGCATATTAAAGGGTTTAGGGATGAGGTTGGTGGGTAATAGTGCTTCGGGACCGCTTTCGTCCCGAAATATATGGAATTTGCGCGATTTTCTCTAAATCCGCACTCACGTTTCATCTAGAGAGCCTGCTGGTATAGTGCTAACATAAGTGGTTTACTCATCACTTATCGCGGAGGCAAAGGTATGAGTAAGTTTGCACTGATTCTCCCTGTTTTTTGTCTTTTGTGCCTGTCCCAAATTGCAGTTGCGTCACCCGAAGATACATCCACGGCGGAAGAGTTTATCGGGATGCTTGTCAAGAGTGATTTTACAAACGCAGTCGATAGGTTGGACAGCAACATGAGGGCTGCGCTTCCTCCTGATAAGTTAAAGGATGTCTGGAAATCCATTATAGACCGGTACGGCCAGTACAAGAGGCATGTTCAGACAAGCCCTGCGAAGGTACAGGACTATGACGCGGTCATCATGACCTGCGAGTTCGAAAAGTCATGCGTTGAAATCAGAATAATATTCAGCACCCTGCACAGGATCAGCGGGTTGTGGTTCAGTCCGGGCCTGTGTAAAGACGAATACAAGCAGCCATCTTATGTAAAATCCTACACATTCAGGCAAAGAGAAGTCGCTGTGGGTTCCCCGGAGTGGTCGCTGCCTGCTACATTATACATGCCGCAAGGGGAGCAGGCAGTCCCGGCGGTAGTCATGGTCCACGGCTCAGGACCGCAGGATAGAGACGAGACCATCGGCCCGAACAAACCTTTTCGTGACCTTGCCATGGGCCTCGCATCGAGAGGCATTGCCGTTTTGTGCTATGAGAAGCGTACGAAGCAGTACAGTGCAAAAATTGCTCTCATGGAAGACAATATTACCGTGAAAGAGGAGGTCGTGGACGATGCAGTGGCAGCCGTCGCGCTTCTCAAACGGACAGGTAGTGTCGATCCCAAGCGGATTTTTGTTCTTGGTCACAGTCTCGGCGGGATGATGATTCCCAGAATAGCAAAAGCCGATCCGGACATCGCCGGACTGATCGTTATGGCAGGCACGAGCAGGCCGCTTGAAGATGTCATCCTTGAACAGACCGTTTATCTGTTTTCAACCAAGGGTTCACTCTCGGAGGATGATCAAAAAGCGATCGATACTGTCAAGCAGCAGGTGGCGCGAGTCAAGGAGGCGAGCCTGAGCGCGTCCACATCGCCATCGACCCTGCCGTGCGGCATCCCGGCCAACTATTGGCTGGATCTGCGTGGATACGACCCTCCCAAGGCCGCTGCAGCGCTCACTCAGCCGATATTGATCCTGCAGGGAGGCCGGGACTACCAGGTGACGGCTTCAGACTATGATAGATGGAAAGAAGCGCTCTCAAACCGTAAAAATGTTGAGTTCAAGCAGTATCCAGACCTGAACCATCTGTTCATGACCGGCCAGGGGAAGAGCACTCCGGCAGAATATAACGTCCCCGGAAACGTTGCTGAAAAAGTGGTGATTGATATTGCGGAGTGGGTGAAGGCAAACGGGAAATCCTAAATTCTTGCCTTGCAAACTGTATCAGATCATGGTATACAGATGGTGGTATAATATCTAATATGTTGAGCCGCGAGGTAATCCCTTTCGGCGAAACATTATTCATAATTAGTTGCACTGACACCGGAGGGCTCGTCCCGACGTGAAGGCAATGATAATAAAGAGACTCAGGCTGATTACCTGTCTATATTATCCTTGCGCCGTCCGGTGCAGGGATTTTTTGTTAAATGGAGGTTATGGTGGATTCTAGAATAGTGGCCATAAGCATCATCGTGGAATCTCCGGACTCCGTAGAAAAGCTGAACGGCCTGTTGCACGACTACAGCAAGTACATCATAGGCCGCATGGGGATCCCATATCCGAAAAGAGGCATATCCATTATCTGCGTGGTATTGGATGCCCCAAGCAATGTCATAAGCGCGCTTTCCGGTAAGCTTGGGATGCTGCCAAACGTAACAACGAAGACCGCTTATTCCAAAAGTTTCGATTCCGAGCAGGCGTAGTGTCGATTGTGCCTGAGAATGGAGGCAAGATATGTATAACGTAAAATCACTGGACGCTAATGAGTTCATAGACGACAGGGAAGTCCTGGCTTCCTTAGAATATGGGAAGAAACTGTCGGCGGACAGTGCCGAAATAGACAAGATTCTGGAAAAGGCCCGCCTTTACAAAGGGCTGACTCACAGGGAAGCCGCGGTGCTTTTGGATGTAGATGACGATGAGACTCTGGAGAAGATCTACAAGCTGGCAAAAGAGGTCAAAGAGAAGATTTACGGCAAGCGGATAGTACTCTTTGCGCCGCTTTACCTCTCCAGCTACTGCGTGAACAACTGCAAATACTGTGGATACCGATGCGCAAACAAGATCGGCCGCCACCAGCTCTCTCAGGAAGAAGTGAGAAAAGAAGTCCGAGCACTTGAAGCAATGGGGCACAAGCGGCTGCTTCTGGAAGCCGGTGAAGACGATAAAAAATGCCCAATCGACTATATTCTGGACTGCATAAAGACCATTTATTCTGAAAAGTTCGAGAACGGCTCCATCAGGAGGGTCAATGTAGATATTGCCGCTACCACAGTAGAGAACTACCGCAAGCTGAAAGCTGCAAAGATTGGCACATACATTCTCTTCCAGGAGGCCTACCACAAGCCTACATACCTCGAAATGCACAGCGGCCCGAAGCGCAACTACGAGTGGCATACGGAGGCTATAGACCGGGCGATGGAAGGCGGCATCGACGATGTCGGAATCGGCCCTCTATATGGTCTGTATGACTACCACTACGAGACAATTGCCCTTTTGATGCATGCGGAACACCTTGAGGCCGTACACGGAGTCGGCCCGCACACCATCTCATTTCCGAGACTCCTGCCTGCGGAGGGTATGGATTACAGCAGTTTCCCGCATCTCGTGAAAGACAGGGATTTCAAGAAGGTTGTGGCCGTAATTCGGCTGGCGGTCCCTTACACAGGGATGATCCTCTCCACCAGAGAGTCCGTAGAGTTCCGCGAAGAGCTTCTTTCCATCGGGATTTCCCAGATGAGCGCGGGTTCATGCGTCGGAGTTGGCGGATATGCCGAGAGGGCTACCGTGGATGAAGATGGTGTGGAGGAAAAACCTCAGTTCGACCTGGCAGACCATCGGAAACCTTCGGAGATTTTGAGGTGGCTGGTGTCGGGTGGCTATATTCCCAGCTACTGCACCGCCTGCTACCGGAAAGGAAGGACGGGAGACCGGTTCATGCCGCTTGCAAAGAGCGGACAGATAAACAATTTCTGCCTGCCGAACGCGCTCCTGACCTTAGAAGAATATCTGACCGACTATGCTGACCCGGAGCTTAAAGAGATGGGACAGAAGATGATAGACCAGGAGATCCAGAATGTGCCTGATGAGACCCGCAGGGCTGAAGCAATTGATTATTTAGCTCGAATAAGGGCAGGGGAGAGAGACCTGCGTTTCTGATAGCTGTTTGACATAAGACATTATCCAGCACAATGGGAGTAATAGCTAATTATGAGAAACAATAATGAATGGTTTGGATTAGCGTTGTATTCCCCTAATATTGATGAATCTGGGGTTGGGGATTGGGTTGACGCTGCCCTAATTGAATCCGGCGGTGAAGTCTGTGGTGTGCAGTTGGCACAGTTTTCAATTGCAAGTGTCAAAGGCAATTTCGGCAAAATGAGACGTTTTGATGAAAGAAATCTCAAGGATTTATTGAACCGCAGCAGGCAGGGAAAGGTCAATATGATCTACGGATATGACGTTGAGCTCGGCCCGCATACCAGCCTTTTTGGATTGGAAATTCTTTACTTTGAAATGACTGCCACACTGGTTTATTCCTCAGAGATAAGGGAGTTAACCGTTATGGGGCCCAAAAAACTATACAATGACGTTGGTGTGATGTCATATGTACGCCGGTTGGTGAGCCGTTTCGGTGTTAGCTACGGATGTATAGTATCTGGGTTGACACGGCGTCATACGGATGCAACTATCACCTACATACACAGTTCCGATATAGAGGATGTTGAAAGGCTCAGAGCATATGGCCCGGATCATCCCAGAAAACAATTTGGAAAAGAGATAAGCTATTATCAATCAAAAAGACGCAAACTTGATCAGTATATCCCTCGTGCTTGCTGGGGGAACATACTATCTCCGTCCCATATAGAAGCTCTTGGTGGGGAAGAAAAGATCAGGCAGGAAAGCAAAGCATACTTGGTTGAAAGATGGGGAGATAACTTATACCTGCAGCTCACAAAATCACTATGGAAATGCACAAATGATGATTTAAGGCAGTTCAACCGGTATCTCGCTCCGGCTCGCTTCCCGGATGCACCTGAGCCTGTATATTTAGATCGTAGCAGCAAAGCTTATATTAAGTATTGAACTACTCAAGATGCTTCAGTAGACTCGCTGCAATACAGCCCGAAAGGATCTGTTGAGTAATTGAAAAGGATTAGACAAGCATGAACGAAGCTCTGGTAGAAGAAGCTGAATCTTGGCTCATACAATTACATAAAGACCTTTCTAGTGATAGAGGATATGAGAGAGAACCGACATTATTATATAATCGAGTAGCTTGGGAAGTTAAGCTTCTTAGTCCTGAACTACAGGATGCTGTAAAGGCTGTTCTTGCAAAGTGGTTGAAGAGTAATAATATTGAACTGATCATGGATGCATTAAGATTGATTCTGAGGCTAGAATCAATCGAATTTATACCATTGATTGAGCAAGTCTATCGGCAATTAGCCGCAGACCCTATAGCATCAGGGACTACTGCGGAAATGGTTAAGGACGACTTGAACTTATTGCAGCGCTACAAGGATTCCGGTTTACAAAAATCATGATCATTAGGTGTTGCTCAAGTGTTCCTGTGCATCGGAGCGAACTATGCTCCGATGCACGATTCTACTCCAAGCCGAAAGGCTGACTAAGGTGATGTTCATGTCTGAACAATTTTGGCGTTTATTTCGTAAGAATGAAAGCCTCAGGGGTGTTGCTGAGTGGGATCATGAAGCCATGACGAAAATTGAACAGCAGTTCCCTGGAGTAAGAATCGCTACGCTAATGTGTCCGGCAACGCATCCAGTGAATATCCCAACGCATGTCTTGCTTACATCAAAGCACATCAACGACTTTATCTTTAGTGTATATGGTGCATGTATGATAAAAGATTGCGTGCTTCAGATGTTTAGGAACGAAGGATTTACTGGGCTTAATGTATTGCCTATTGTTGCAAAGATGAAAAGCTGGCGGTCAAAGAACGTTATTGATTCCATAGAGATTCCTAAACTGTGGGAGGTCTTTGCTACGGGCTGGGGTGGTATGGCAAAACCACAATCAGGTATACACTTATTATCTGATAGAGGAGGTTTCCTTCGTTATTCTGACCTAGAGGATTCATCGAATTTGATCGATGAAAATCAATGGGATGGCAGTGATTTCTTTATTGTTTGGCCAATGCCTAGGTATCTATTCGTATCTGACAGAGTCGCTAGGTTTATTATGAAGCATAAATTAACTGGAGTGAAGTTAATACGTGTAGAATCATTAAGGGATAGCATCAAGTATTCCACCCTGGGTTATTCACCTGGCAGATTAAGAGCCTGGCTGCCTGAACCTAAAGCCAAGGAAATCGGAGAACCATTGAACATATACTGATTCGGATGCGTTGGCGCGAGCTTTGCGTTTTGTGCTCCATTAAGAAGATTTTTTCTATTCGTGGTGCTATATGCCGACTTCTGTTGATCTGATATAATCTGCCTGTGATACGAATAGGGACAAGCGGATACAGCTTTCAGGACTGGAAGGGAACGGTCTACCCGTCCAACATAAAAGACGGGGAGATGTTCGCCTACTATATAGACCACTACCGGCTGAACACTGTGGAGATCAACTACACGTACTACCAGCAACCGGTCGCCCGCACGTTCGAGAGTATGATCAAAAAATGCCCGGAGGACTTCCTCTTCACGGTCAAACTGTTCAGCGGGATCACCCATGAAGGCTTGAAGCCGGACCCTGCGTGCTGCCGGCGGTTTCTGGAAGGCATAAAGCCGGTAATCGAAGCCGGGATGCTTGGGTGCTTGCTCGCGCAGTTCCCTCCGACCCTGAATAGAAGCTCTGAAGCCTGGGATTATCTGCTGTCGCTCCCGGATATGCTTAACGGGCTGCCGCTCGTATACGAGTTCCGCAATAAGACATGGACCGCAGAGGAGACCTATAAGGTTCTGAAGGAGGCGAATATCGGCTACTGCGCTGTGGATGAGCCGCAGGTCGGGCAGCTTATGCCGCTTGTCCCGAATGTGACGTCTGATATCGCGTATCTCCGGCTTCATGGGCGCAACCGGAACTGGTTTACGGACCCGTCACAGAGGTACGACTACCTGTACAGCGAAAAAGAGCTGGAGTCGTTCATCCCAATCATCGAGCGTATGACGTCCGAGAGCACCTGCATCTATGTCCAGTTCAACAACTGCCATGCGGGGTCGGCGCTTAGAAACGTCAAGATGCTGCAGTATCTGCTTGGGATGGATCTGCCCCCGATACAGGGAGAATTGTTCTGATTCTGCTGCAGCGGGGGAGATAATGCTATTCCTCACCGGCGGGGAGGCGTTTTCCCCTCTCCAATGCCTTTTTGAGTATCTTTTTCGCTTCTTCGGCGCGAGCTTTCGGGACCGTTATCGCCTCTTCAGCGATCGGGCCGCCGAATGCATCTAAATCCGTATCGACATCCGCCCTTTCCCGTACTGGGATTCCGGCTTCTTCGAGGATACTTCTCAATATTGCGGCTTCCGTGGTATCTTCGGCTACATAAATCGGGACCATATCCTCAATTTCCTCGGGTGGAAGCTCGGACACCAGTTCTGCCCCGCAGACAGGGCAATTTTTGATGCCATCGTTATATTCGTATTTGCAGTCAGGACAGTAAGGCATATCGCAGTCTCCTTTTAATCTTTGAAGCCGGACTTATTGAAGAATTTCTTCAGCCGTTTTTTCTCACGATATTCTTTATACCAGCCGAGAGGGCCTAAATGCGGCACACGCGGGTTTTTCTTATGCAAATAAACTACTTCGCATTTTCTAGATGCGGTTCGTTTGCAAGTTATAAACCAATATGAAAACGCGCAGCCGAGAAGTGCGCTCACGCCCAGTATCGGGTTTGTTACCCCGTAACCTACCAGGACTATGATAACATCGAGCACTGCCAGATATTTGAGCTTCATAGGGATGATGAAGCCGAAGAGCACAGTGTCATCAGGGTTTTGCAGTGCGAAGGCTATTGTCAGCCCCGAAAGCGGCAGTGTAAGCCCTGTCAGTACCACTGCTGCGCCCGTCATTGACGCGCCGAGGTAAATTCCGAGCGCGGATACAACGGACATCGCGAAAAAGAAGAACGCGAACCTCCGGCTGCCCCACGATCTCTCCAGACATCCACCGGCGATCCACATCCAGAAAAGCCCGAAGAAGAAGCAGATCGACATGCAGCACATACTGGCAAGCGGGTAGGTGACTGCTGTCCAGGGCGTTTTCAACGCGATTGGCGTCCCAAATACGAAGGCATCTACCAGCGGCCCCCTGGTTGCATGACATAAGGAGCCCAGGACGAGCGTCAGGAAGTTCAATAAGATAATCAGTTTTGTTACAGGGATTTTATCGACTAAAAGCCAGTAAACGAACTTGTCTTTTATGCTGTTTGTTCTCATTCGTAGTACCCTTCTTACACTGTCACTTATATTATCAGTGAATTTACAGCTTGTCGATAGGGGAATTGGTGCTTAATATCACTGTGCCTACTTGACAAATTCGGCCCTGGTAAACGAAGATTAGTGTTAGTAAAGGACGCCTGCTTGAATTTCCAGCAGTCGCTTCGGTTAATCACTTTAGGATGAGCAGCTCTTCAAGAATGGATTCACTCGGTACATACAGGCCTTCATTCGAGCTTCCGGCCGGGGCCAGCCGGCGCGGCGTGATGGTCATAGACATCGACCACTGCATAGTCTCTACTGACGGCAGTTTTTTTGATCTGCTTGGCGTATCCCCGGAAGATTTGATCGACAAAAACGTGGAGGATGCCGCGCAGAGCACTCTCAAATGGCGCTTCGAGGAGTCCGATAAGTACGAAGCGAGCTGGCAGTGGCTCAGGAACCATCCGGGCGAGGTCCTGGACGAAGTCCTGCACCTTTCCGGACCGGACGGCAGGGTGCTGCACCGCTACAGCGCGCCCGTCCTGGGTGAGGGGCAGAACCGGGTCGGCAGGATCGAGATTTACAGCGATATTACCAAACGGCGCGAGCTGGAATCGGCTGTCCGCCGCGCTTACGATGAGCTGAAAGTTGCGCAGGACCAGCTTGTGCAGTCCGAGAAGCTGAGAGCTGTCGGAGAGATCGCAAGCGGGGTCGCGCACGATTTCAACAACATGCTCGGCATAATCCTCGGCAACCTGCAGCTTCTGCTCCGCACTACAGATGACGGAAATGTCCGCACGCGGCTTCAATCAGCAGAGCGCGCCGCATTGGATGCCGCCGAGACTGTGCGCCGCATCCGTGAGTTTACGCAGCAGAACAGGCAGGAGCCTTCCACGGTGATCGACCTGAGCGTTATAGCATCAGAAGCGATCGAGATGATGAGGCCTTCCCTGCAGAATAGCGCGAAAAACATCGAAATAAGTCTGGACGCGGCGGAGGGTGCTCTCACTCTCGGCTGCGAAGCCGAAATTCGAGAAGTTTTGATAAATATCATACTGAATGCGTCTCAGGCGATGCCGGACGGCGGGTCGATTTCAGTTAATGCGGGGGTATCCAAAAGTTCTGTCTGGGCCCGGGTCGCGGATACAGGCATCGGGATGTCCGAAGATGTCAGAAAGAGGATTTTTGACCCGTTTTTCACCACCAGGGGGATAGAAGGCACCGGCCTCGGCATGAGCGTCGCCTATGGGATAATCAAACGCCACGGAGGGAGCATCTCTGTCGATAGCGAGCCGGGCAAAGGCACTGCAGTGACGGTCTTTCTGCCCGCTGCTGCCGGTGCATCCGATGAAAAACCCGGAGATCAGCCCGTGGAGATAGTTTCTCTTTCGCCCGCCAGGATACTGGTGGTGGATGACGAGGAAATGTTTGCCGAGGTCATTGTTGAGATGCTTTCCGAGTGCGGCCATGCCGTCTGTTCTGCGAGGAGCGGCGTAGATGCTATTGAGCAGTTCAGGGAGACCCCGTTCGACTTGGTGCTTACCGACCTTGGAATGCCTGAAATGTCGGGTTGGCAGGTCGCGAAATCGATCAAGGATATAGAACCGCAGACTCCCGTTGTGCTCCTTACAGGCTGGGGCACGACGGTCGATAAGAGCGAACTCGATTCGTCGCAGGTGGATATAGTGCTCTCGAAGCCCGTGAGGATGGAAGAGCTTTCTTCGGCTGTTACCGAAATGTTGGGCCGGCAAATGTCTCGAAAGGCGGGAAGCAGTAGTTGAACGGCAAGAGGATCTTGATTGTCGATGACGAGGAAGGAATAAGGTCGGTCCTGACCGACCTGTTCGAAGGCATCGGATGCCGCGTGAACATCGAGGAGGATGGGGACAGGGGGCTGAAGTTGGCTCTTTCGGAAGACTTCGACCTTGTCATACTTGATCTCAGCTTGCCGGGGTGTGACGGGTTGGAACTCCTCCGCACACTCAAGGAGTCCAAACCCGACCTGCCGGTGATTATGATCACCGGGTATGCGTCGATGAAAAGTGCGCTCCAGGCTATGCGGCTCGGCGCTTATGACTATATAACCAAGCCTTTCGATATTGACGATGTTCAAATGGTCGCCGAACGGGCGATAGAACGGTACCACCTGATCGACGAGAACAGATACCTTAAAAACGAGCTCAAAGAGAAATACGGTTTCGATAATGTAATAGGTCTGAGTCCCGAAGCGCAGCAGGCATATGTCCTTGCGGCGAAAGTGGCCGACAGCAGCGCGTCTGTACTGATCCTCGGCGAGACAGGGACAGGGAAGGAATACCTGGCACGTTCCGTTCACTATCAGAGCCCCAGGGCAAACGGCCCTTTTGTAAAAGTAAGCTGCGCGGCGCTCCCGGAGTCGCTTCTGGAGAGCGAACTATTCGGCCATGAGAAGGGCGCGTTTACTGGCGCTGTCGCAAGGCGGCTCGGCAGGTTCGAGCTTGCCCATGGCGGGACGCTTTTCCTGGATGAAATAGGGGATACGACCCCGGCTACACAGGTCAAACTCCTCCGGGTTCTGCAGGAGAAGCAGTTCGAGCGGGTGGGGGGAAGCGAAACCCTCGCAGTGAATGTTCGGATCATCGCGGCTACCAACCGCAACCTGAAAGAGGCTATTGCCGAAAAAACATTCCGCGAAGATTTGTTTTACCGGCTGAACGTCGTGTCGATCACCTTGCCTCCGCTCAGAGAGCGGCAGGAAGATATTCCAGAGCTCGCAAAGCACTTCGTCCGTAAGTATAACCTCGATACAGGCAAGAAAATAGATAGTATTTCCCCCGAAGGGCTGTCGATGATGCAGCGCTACCCATGGCCTGGGAACATAAGAGAGCTTGAGAACTGCATCGAGCGGGCAGTGATATTCTGTCAGGGAAGCACAATACTGCCGCAGCACCTGCTTATAGGTGACGGCACCGCTGCGGGGCAGATCCCAGCCAGACCGTCTGCTCCGTCTGGTGACGATCTCAGGACCCTTCAGGAAGTGGAAAAAGAGCACGTAACAAAAGTCCTGAGATATTACAATTACAACCAGACCAGGGCAGCGCAGACCCTCGGAATCGACCGAAAAACACTCCGTAACAAAGTCAGGGAGTTCGGACTTGGCCCGGAAATTGCTGCGTCTTCTCCTGATCGTGGGACATAACCCCCCGATAATCTTACAAATCAGTTGGAGAGTTGTTTTGAACATCCGATCAATGCAGGATGATGTCGATGTGGAGAGGCAGTCTGGCCGATCCTGTGATGAGGTTTGCGAGCAGATAAACTCGGAGAAATTAGAGGCTGCCGGACGTCTGGCCGCGTGGCTTGCGCATCAGATCAACAACCCGCTCGGCACGATATCCGGAAACGCGCAGCTTTTGTCGAGGCGTCTTGAGCGCGATATATCAGACCCGGAGGCTCTCGCAGTCTACATGCGGTATATCGAGACGATACGGAGCCAGATCGAAAGGTGTGCCCAGATTACTGCCGAGATGCTGGACTTTACCAGGCCGAGAGATGTGGAAAACGGGGATGTTGATATTATTCAGGCTGTCAGAGATGCGTTCGAGTTGGCCTCTTTCGGCAAAAGCGAGTGCAGCATCAGCATTACGTCGAATAGCGCATCCCTGACCGTGCAGACGGACAAAGAGCTCATAGCCCGTGTGCTCTACGAAGTGCTGTCGAACGCCCTCCGCTCCGCGTCGGGTGACGGAACGGTGACTGTGGAGGTCGAACAGCCGGAAACCGGCGGTATGGTTCGGATTACCGTAAAGGACACCGGCACAGGGATCGCGGATGATGCGCTTCCGAGGATATTTGAACCGTTTTTCTCGACAAGAGAGAAGTCCAGAGGGCTTGGTCTGACGAGAAGCCTCAAATTTATGCGACAGCTTGGCGGAAATATCGAAGTCTGCGAGACCGGGCCGGGCGGGACTGCCATGGCTATCACGCTGCCTACCGGGAGAGTATGAAATGGCTGGCAGGATTCTGGTTGTAGATGATGAAGCCGGGCTCCGCGCGGTGCTGCAGGATGTTCTGGAACTCGAAGGCTATGATGTTGCGGTCTGCTCGGATGTTTCGACCGCCGGGCAGTTGGCAGCGGAGAATGATTTCGATGCGGCGCTCCTTGATGTGTTTCTGACGGACGAGCCGGTCGGAATCACCCTGGCGAAGCAGATTGGGTCGGTATCTCCGAGAACAAAGGTTATTCTGATGACCGGCTACGCGGAGGAGTCCGATATCGCAAGCGGTTATGAATCCGGGGTTTCGGCGTGTATAAGAAAGCCGTTTATTCTGGATGATGTAATAAGGTCCATCGAACTGGCACTGGACGCTTCTTAAAGATAGTGAGGTTGTAATTCACTTTGGCAATCGGCACTGGTTTTTCGCAAAAACAGTCCGGTGTGATGGCTCCGGAGCATTTCATGGGTAAAGCGGTGCTCAAGATGAGCCTGCAGGAACTGCAGGAGTTCGTCCAGGCGGAGATTTCTGAAAATCCCGCACTCGCACTGCAGGAGGAGCGGTCGTGCCCCGTGTGCGGCGCTGCTCTTCTCGGTGATGTATGCAGCACATGTGGCGCTAAAGTGGTGAGCGAGGAAGATGTGAGCACCGATCAGGAAGATGACTGGTCGGAGGGGTCGGAGGAGCCGTGGACTGCCGCAGGAATGCCTGACGATTCCTATTACGAACCGTTCGCCCAGGTCGCAAATCCGAGCTCGCTGGAAGACCACTTAAAAGAACAGGTTCACACTCACCTGAGTTCGGAAGATATTCCCATCGCCGAGTTCATCATAGACTGTCTGGATGAAGACGGTTATCTGAGAGAGCCGCTCTTCGACATTGCAAGCCGGTTCCACCTAAGCGTGCCTCAGTTGGAGCAGGTGCTGGATCAGGTGCAGAAGCTCGACCCTCCGGGAATCGCCGCGCGGAGCCTCCAGGAATGCCTGCTTATCCAGTTGATGCAGCTCGAAGAGCATTCCGAAGACAGCAGAAATGCCGCGAAGATCGTATCCGACTGCTGGGAGAGCGTTTCCCGCATGAAGCTCGATGATGTAGCCCGGCAGCTCGATATTTCGCGGGAATCTGTTATATCCGCACTGAAATTTATCCGGGAAGCATTGAACCCTCATCCCGCAAATGTGTTCAGAGACCCCTGGCAGAATATGACGCCGAGAAGAGAGGCGAAACTCGCTCCAGACGTGATCATCAGGGACTCAGAAACTGGGCTGGTCGCTGAAGTGCTCGACCCGGTATCGAACAGGGTGTCGGTTGACGAGCTTTACAAGAGCCTCTACACCGAAATGTCTCAGAAAAAGAACGGTTTTTCCGATTCCGACCGGGAGCGTGTCAAAGAGAGCGTGCAGAACGCAAAATTCCTGATCGACGCGCTGGAATTCCGCAAGACCGCGCTCGGAACGGTCGCCGAAGAGCTTCTCAAATGCCAGATTGAGTTTTTTAAGCACGGGCCGGCTCACCTCAAACCCCTGACGAGGAAACAGCTTGCCCAGCAGGTCGGGCTCCACGAGTCAACCGTTTGCAGGGCGACGGATAACAAGTCCATTCTGCTCCCGACAGGCGAAGTCATCCCGTTCGATCTCGTTTTCGACTCTGCTCTGCCGATAAAAGAGCTTGTTAGAAAGCTGTCGCAGGAAAAATTGAATGGCCGTCCACTAAGCGATGGTCAGATAGCCGAGCGCTTAACGTCTCAGGGAATCAAGATCGCCAGACGCACCGTCGCAAAATACCGGGACGAACTCCGCGTCCTCCCCGCCGATTACCGGCTTTAGTAAATAGGTGGTAGGGAACAGATTTTCCGTTTGAATGCTTCGGCGAGCTTTTTGCGCCGAAGCTAATCTATCGGATATGCAGCATTGACATCAAAGAGACATCACAATGTGTATATAGATGGTGCAGCATGTTTCTGGACCAGTTCTGTAGTAGAGTTCATACCTGGTAGAGCATGGGACAGTCCCTTTAGTGGTAGACAGTGTAGACGGATGGTAGTCACGACACATTCAGGCCGTGGATGTCGAAAGTGGGGGCTTCGGCGCAAAAATCGCGCCGAAGCATAGAAGCATAGAATAGGGTTAAGTTGATGTCTTTAAGTCATCCTCCGCATTCGGATGAGCAGAGTTTTGTTGAGAAATATTTCTTGCGCAATTTTATGCTTTATCTTGGTATTGCCTCGGTTTGTGCATATGCCTGTGCTTTCTCGGATATGCTAATACTTGTGCCGAACCTTGCCATGAAACTGCATGCGCCGTCTTGGCTTGCTGTGTTGCCGGGGGTCGCAATAACCAGCATCGCTTATATTCCGGTTGTATTTATGGGATGGCTGATGCGGCCGGGCATTCCCAGAAAACCCATATATACGCTCACTTGTTTTCCTGTTTATGGATCTTTGCTGCTATTGGGTGTGGCACTTATGTTTCCAATGCAGCGTTCGGCTATGCTGATTATTTTGCTTGTAAGTATTGTGCTTTACGGGTTTGCTATGGGGTTAACGCTTATCCCGAACTGGGACCTGTTTTCGAAGATGTTTCCAGCCGATAAGCGAGCTAAGGTTACCGGTAATGTCGGTGCTACGATGCAGTTTTTTGGGGTCTTCGGAGCGATGGGCGCAGCTTGGTTGATTAGCAGCAAATCTCCGCTTTCTTATCCAAAGAATTACGGGCTAGGATTGATAATAAGCGCAGCGGGTGGGGCTTTCGCGATTTTGTGCCTGATTATGCAGAAAGAATACCGTTATAGCTATGTAGAACCCAGGGTGAGTTTTGGCGAGTATTGGAAAAGGCTTTGCGGGATATTAAGGGAAGATAAGCCATTTCGCCAGTCACTTCTAGGCGGTGCTTTGGCTGCGACAATAGTGTCTATATCATCCCTGATGCTCTTGTATGCCAAGAACTCCCGGGGGCTTCAAGAGAATCACGTTTCTCTTTTGATTGCTGTCCGGCCCTGGTTTGGCGTGCCTGCTAGTATTATCTTTGGGTATCTTGCTTCCAGGATAGGCGTGGGGCGAGTATGTGCAATTATTGCACTGATTGCATTTTTGGGAGTGTTCATGTCTCCCTTTGTATTTGGTGTATGGCAGATTGCTCCGATGATACTCGTGAGTCTTGGCGGACTGATAGCGGGCTATGTTTTAGTGGCGATTATGGAGCATGCCGCACCCGGAAAAGTTCAGGATTATCTTACAATCTATTACATGGTTATACTAATTCCAGGCTTTACACCGATCTTGCTTGCAAGAGTAATGGCCATATCTCCGATGCTGGTTCTTGGGATACTTATGCTGCTTGCGCTGAGCTGTGCGGCAGTTTTTCTTTGTTCAGGCAGCCGTAATGCTAATCGCTTTGATGAAATATCAGAAGCATCCTCGGAGGAAATGAAAGCCATTTCGCGGAACAGTGTTTCGTGTGGTGAACATTCAGTGATGATGAAAAGTGGTCGGATATACAAGAGTTTTCTTACTTTGTTTTTAGTATCTTCATTTGTATGTATACCGGGGGGCAGTCTAATGGCTGATGGACAAGCAAATAATCCACTTAAACGTGCACCGCAAGTTCAAGTAGTCGATAAAGATAAATTATCGCAGGTGGAGCTTTTATGCACTCCTGAAGTGAGAACGCTGCTCGGCTACACCCGGCGGATACTGCATTTGCAAGACAATCATACTCTCGCAGTTTTTTCATACAGTGGATCTACTGATGCTAACTGGCTCTTTTTGATAGATAGCCGGGATTTATCATTCAAGCGCTTCAATATTCCCAACAACGATATCGCCTCCCATGCTGCCGCGCTTGGTTCTGATGGAAACATCTACATAATGCCGTATCACACAAACCGTGCTTATAAATTTGATACCAAAGCAAAATCTTTTAAACAGATCAGCGTGGAAGTGCCTGAAGAAGAATATACCTGGGAAGCTTTCGGAGCATCCAACGGCTGTATATACTTCGGCACATACCCGAATGCCTGCTTTGGCGAATATGATACTAAAACAGGCAAAACTACTCTGTGGAAACAGGTTGCTCCTAATACAAAATACGTGACAACCTTTAGCGAAGATGATAAGGGAATGATCCATTTTTACCCATGGGGCCCTGGTGACGTATGGATGGTATTTGACCCCAAAAGCCGCAAAGTGGATCAGGCATCAGCCCCTGCAAGTGATCCAACCGCTAAATTACCCGCTCCACCCACTGGTGATCAGAGCATTCTGCGGCAAGTGAGTGTTAATGGAAAACGGTTTGCTGTCAGCTTCCCGAGCAGCCGATTTTGGGAGATACGTGACGAGAAGCTCGTCCTGTGTGGCGACCCTAAGGGACCGGCTGAATCTTGGTTTCTAGAGGCTGTTCTCGGCGGGGTAGTGGGAATCAGCCATTATGGTGTTGCCTTTAAGTATGATCTGAAAAGTGAAAAAATGATCAGTAAACGGCTTCAGAATATGGCGCCGGGCGGCAATTTGCTGATGTTCATAGAAGCGATTTCACCAGAATGTGTAATCGGAGCAAATTACAGCCAGCAGAATCTTTTTAACCTCAATCCAAAAACGAAAAAGATCGAATATGCGGAGAGCATGATTGCGCGCACTACCGGTGAACCGACGTGCGTTGTTGGTTTCAATGGCAAAGCTTATATAGGAATTTACACCAGTTCGCTCATCTCTATCTATGATCCTCATCAGCCATTTACATTCGGTAATAATCCGCAAGAGATTGTCGAGCTAGGTCCACGTTATAAGCAGACCAGGCCCAGTGGTGCTGCAACTGACGGTAAGTTTGTCTATATAAGCTCAGAAAGCGCATATAACAACCTGGGTGGTGTGCTGGCAGTTATCGACCCGCAGACAAATCATGTGGATGTGTATCCTCATATAGTGAAAGACCAGGACCTTTCATCGCTTGCTTATGATCCGGTAACGAAGCTCATTTGGGGTAGCACGAACCGGTGGGGACAGCAGCGAAGTCATCCTCCTACGCAAGAAAGCTCAATTATTTACGCGTTCGATCCTGAAACGAGAAAAGTAGTATCAACGATGACACTTTGGGCTGGTTCAGATTTGACTTACGTATCGGGTGTGTCTCGCAATGGAGTTTTGGTGGCGGGATCAGGAGAGGAAATTGCGCTTGTCGACACAGCGAAACGTGAAGTGCTTTATAAAGGAGTTTCGCCTGTTGGTGTTCCGAGCCAAGTGCGACTTGGAAGCGATGGTTTCTGTTACTTCCTTGCTGATGGAAAGCTTTACAGGTGGGACTTGGTTGAGAACAAGCTGACCCTTGTTGCAAATACCCCAGGGTGCAGGTTACTGAGCGAGTGTTCTCCCGGGATCTGGATAACAGCAAATGACACGTCTATTTACAAGATAAAGTTATAACTGCTTTTTTGGTATGCTTCGGCGCGTTTTTTTGCGCCGAAGCTAATCTGCCTAGATACGCGGCATTGGCGGCAGCGGCCCTACCAAGGATCCTTGTGCAAAGCGCTGGGAATGTAAGGAGGATCAAGAATATGCGTCGAGCATTTCGAGTTGCTCTTTTAGCGTTTGCAGTCATCTTGGTCATTATGTTGGCTCTCGATGCAACTGGGTGGATTGGCGTGAGGCTTCTCAGACCTACGGACTGGGACTTTAGCATAAGTCAGTTGTCAGTAGCTATACGCCATCAAGGGGGACATCCGTGTCGCATCTTGGCGGCAGGCACTATCGTAAAGTTTGGACCTGTTGAGTTAACACTTTATAACAGTCGGGGAAGAAGATTACTATGCTTCGGGATTCTTTTCTTCCCGAAGCACGACATTCGCCAATTTCCGATGCTGCGGGAATTAAATCTGTGTAAATCAATAGATTATACAGACCTGCCATTTCCGCAGCGTAAAAACCCGAAACGTAAATACACAAGTTAGGCCATATGTACGTCCGAAATGCCTCCAGCCGGGACGAAAACCTCGCTGCAGTGAAGCAAAGGATACCGGCTGAGGGGCTTACTTAATGCCGCATTGACTTCGGCAAACAACTTGACCCTGGCATCGAAGTTTGTGGGATTATGCACCGTCAGTTTCAGTCCTGAACCGAGTTTTTCAACATTTCTGACTTCCACATTGTCGAAAACCCACGTCTGCCCGGTATCGCGCCGGATGTATATGCCGGGGACTTCGGAATAAGTAAGCATAAGTGATACCTCTGGCCAGCACGACCCGTCGAATATGCCGCCGATATTTTTCTCCCAATCGCTCATATTTACACGTTCGTTCATCCAACCGGAAGGCATGTTCCCAACCGGTCTATCCGGGCGTGAAAGATATTGGGTGAGGCCATGCGCGATGTCCATCAAAAGATCAAGGTAGAAAGTATTGCCTGTTGCTCGGTAGAGTCTGAGCAGTGAATCGCCCGAAAGAGTGCAGATACCCGGCGCGGAATGTTTATTCTGGACGTTCGCCCACACGCTTCCGGTAGCTCGCATGTCCAACCTGCCGAAGAGACTCTCCGGCGGGAACTTGTAATCATACGATACGCACCATGAGGCGCACTGGTTGGCCATATCTTCCGCTCTTTCTATCCAAATTCTATCTTGTGTTATCTCGTAGAGGACGACAAACGACTCCAGAAGTCCGAAAGCGGACTCGCTGTCCGCACACTGCAGTATTTCACCGGGTCCGCCCGTCGTAATTCCTGCTCTGGTGTCTTGGTTGTAGAACTGCTCAGCTGATTTGATGGCAATATCGAGATATTTCGGCTCATCGAAGTATTTTGCTGCAAGAGCAAGCCCCGCGGGGGCTGTCGATGCGCTTGTAGACCCGCCTATCAATATATCTCCTGTTGCAATATCGATAAACTGCCCGAACTGCCCGTACCTTTCCCAAAGTCTCACAAAGGCATCCGCGAGATTCCGGGTTGTCTGCAGCCAGTCCTGAGAAATATCATCGTGCCTGCCCATCGCATCAAGCAGAATGAACTGTTTCAATGCAAAATACAGCATATCGGCGTCTTTTCTTATCAAAAGCATATTATGAGGATGGATAACGCTGAACCCGTCTCCAAAAAAGTTTTCGCCGTCGCCTATGCCGTAAAGAAATCCTGATGGGGCGGCAGTTTTCGTGAAAATGAAGCCCAGATTGCGCAGTGCGCGTTCTTTGGATAGATCACTACCGTCGGAGAGCAGTGGAGCAGTCGCCATTCCTCCGCCTACCCAGCCGAGCTGCCACTTGTTGGTTGCGCCCTCACCGACACCGACGCAGTAGAAACCGTGTTTTTCCTCCCAGTTGTCGCGGTTATACTTTTCTTCAAGAAGGTCCCATGCTGCGGAGAATGGAAGCTCATGCTTTAGCTGAGGATGCTTGTTGAAGTCCTTGCGCAATTCTATGAAACGGTCAAAAAGGGCAGGTATGTCGGCGCAGGCAAAGGTGTAGACTTTGCAGCGAAGAGTTACCTCGTCTCCGGCATCGAAACAGGCACCCTTGTCCGTCGACGGCATCTGGAGCTGCGCTATAGAGTAACACACGCCTTCCCGCATTCCGGGAGCCAGCAGGGTAATCGTCGAATGTGTGCGGTCATCGCTTTCCTCAAAGTCGAATCCTGAGTCACCGAGCCTTGTTCCCTGCTCCGTGGTAATCCACAATCCCTGTTTTGTATTCGCAAGGAATACTCCGAATGCCGGGGTTGTGAGGTCTCTGACCATAAGCTGGATGCGTGACTCGCCGTCCCCTATATTCAGCCGGGGAATATCGGTGATAACGGTGGGTTTGTCCACTCCCCAATCGGCAGGGTCTGTAAGCAGCGGCGGATATGGGATGGGGCGGGACTCGAACTTATTACCGGCATAAACCGCGGCGGGCATGCAAACGTAGTTGGAAAGAGACCAGTCAGGAAAGTCAAATTTCAGGCCGACTGCGCAATTCTGCGCTTTACCATCGATGAGCTTGAAGGTTATTGTCAGGTCAACCTCGTCAAACCTGCCGTCAGCAGGAGTTGATTCTATATGGGCTGTCCAGTTTTCGGTTTCATGAACAAATTTTTCGTTTATGAGGCGTGAATCGCTATAATATCGCACTACAGGCTTAAAATTGACCGGCATGGCTTCAATCAGTCTCCCTCTTGTTCTTATGCTTCCAGACAGGCATATATTACCATACCAGAGAAGATATGAGGTAAGAGTTGATGAGTGCAACATCATTCCGGGCTGTCACAACGTCATTCCGAACTTGATTCGGAATCCAGGAAAAGAATGGACCCTGAATCAAGTTCAGGGTGACGTATAATTCTTATTTTGAGTGAACTATTACGGTGTGGGTGATGTAAATTACACCATCCATACCATCCCCTATCCCCTAGACCTGGCACACGAATTGCTATATAGATCCCGCTGCTGATATAAACCGGCAGGAGGTAGATGATAATGCTCGACTATTTGACTGATGTTACGTCTTTATCGCTGGCGAAGTCGCTGGATGGTATTGCCGCGCGTCATAAAGTGATCGCTAACAACATTGCAAACGTGGAGACACCAGGGTTTATCAGGTCGGATGTTACATTTGAGGACAGCCTCAAGCAGGCTATGGAATCGGGCAGTGACGATGACATAAGAAAGTCACTTGAAGATGTACAACCCCAGACTGTGGCAGATGAGACGACCGCTGCAGGTCCGAACGGCAACAATGTGTCGATAGATAAAGAGATGGCTGATCTGGCCAAGAACTCTCTTAATTACGAGTCCATCGTCCAGATCCTTAACTTGAAATCCTCAATGCTTAAAACAGCGATAAATGAAGGGAGACGCTAAAGTTGAGTAGTTTTTCCTCAATAGATATCAGCGCATCGGGGCTTTTCGCCCAGCGTACCAGGCTCGATGCGATCGCAAATAACATCGCCAACGTAAATACCACCCGCACAGACACGGGCGGGCCATATAAAAAACAGGAAGTTGTCTTTAGGTCGCGGACCGCGGACGACGGGACCACCGCCGGTGTAGATGTAGAGGAAGTGGTAGAAAGCCAGGCTCCTTCAAGGATGATACATGATCCGTCGAATCCCGATGCCAACTCCGAAGGTATGGTGGCAATGCCGAATGTCAACATTGTCGAAGAAATGGTGGATATGGTCTCTGCTACTAGAGCATACGAGGCAAATGTTCAGGCTATCCAGGCTGCAAAGTCGATGGCATCGAAAGCACTGGAACTCGGCAGAGCTTAGAAAAGGCGGTTGAACGAATATGCAAATCGAAGGTATAGGAAGCCAGTTACCCACAGCGTCGGTTGGAGGAATATCTCAAAACCAGGCAACACCTGCGCCAGGCGGCGGATTCGGGAACACGATCAAATCAGCGCTATCTGAAGTCAACAAGCTCCAGACTGATGCGGATGATCTGGCTAATAAGCTCGCGGTAGGTGACCCCGTTGAGATACACCAGGCAATGATCTCCATGCAGAAGGCAAGCACTGCTCTGCAGTTTACCATTCAGGTCAGAAACAAAGTAATCGACGCTTACCAGGAAATTATGCGCATGCAGGTCTAGCAGGCTTGTTGCTTTACGAATGAAGCTTATTTAGGGGACGGATTTAAATGGATCAACTCACAAAACTGGGCCCGATGCAGGCAATAGCGAAGTTCTGGGGAGGCCTCAGCAATACTCAGCGGTTTATGGCGGTCGTGTTTATCTCCACGAGCGTTGTCCTGCTTTTGGTGGTATCAATTGTGGCGACGAGACCGTCATACGAGGTCTTGTTCTCCGGGTTGGAGGCCGCCGATGCAGGCACTATAGTGTCGAAGCTGCAGGAAAGCAAAATTCCTTATGAAATAGACGGTTCCACTATAAAGGTCCCTGAAAAAAACGTTCATGAGCTCAGAATGCAGCTTGCAAGCGAGGGGTTGCCCAAGGGCGGTACAGTTGGTTTTGAACTATTCGATAAAAACAACCTGGGAATGACCGAGTTTACTCAGAAGCTGAACTACCAGAGAGCGCTTCAGGGCGAACTCAGCAGGACAATAGACGAGATAGACAATGTTACCCAATCCCGCGTTCATGTGGTTATTCCTGAAGAGAATGTATTCGCAGACGATAAAAAGCAGCCTACAGCTTCCGTAATTCTGAAGCTGAGACCGGGCAGCAGATTGAGCCCCGACCAGGTCTCCGGAATTGTTCGATTGGTGTCATCGGCTGTCGAAGGACTGACCCCGGACCATGTGACCATAGTCGATACGGATGGCAATATGCTTTCCGAGCCGGTAGACAGCTCTACTGGCCTTGATCCGAGAATGAGTTCATCGCAGCTCAGGATGAAAGGGGAATACGAGCAGCAGGTGCGGCAGGATATCCAGTCGATGCTTGAACGCGTGCTTGGTCCTAACAAAGCGGTCGTGAGGGTTAACGCAAAGATCAATTTTGACCGCAAGGAGAAGAACAGCGAGCTTTACGAGCCGGTAGAAACGAACAAGGGCGTCCTCGAAAGCGAAGACCGGATGGAAGAGAGCTACAACGGCTCAGGCAGTGCTCCCGGAGGAGTTGTCGGCGTAAGGCCTGCAATCAATGGAACCGCATCATCGACGGTCACAACCGGCGGCAACGGCTACCAGAGAATCCAGTCAAACGCCAAGTATGAGGTCTCCAAAACAACGGAGCATGTCATAACCGCTCCCGGCCAGTTAGAGAAAATTTCAGTTGCTGTAATGGTTGACGGCAAAGTCGATGCCGGTAAGGTGCAGTCTATTCGAAACGCAGTCTCTACGGCGGCAGGTATCGATCCGCAGAGAGGCGACAAAGTTACCGTTGAAAGTATAGCGTTCGATGACAGCGCCGCAAAACAGCAGGCCAAAGAGATGGCAGCGGAAGAATCCAAATCGAATTATCTTTCAATTGGAAAGACCGTTGGCGGGGTTCTGCTTCTGTTTGCTTTCCTGTTCTTCCTGAAGGGAATGCTGAAGCAGATCAGGGTTCAGGTTCCTGAATCAGTGACTGTGACCGAAGTCTCTCCTGACGAGGTTCCGGAGGTGCTTCAGGGATACAGTGCAACACCAGAAATGATGGCGGATGTGGCTGCGGTCGGTGGTTCCAGCCAGCCGGTAGGTGCCGGGTCAACAGCGAAACCAAGTGCGGAAGATGTAGCAAAAGCGCTGCGTGCGTGGATGTCGGAGTAGAGTAGTAAAAGATGGATATTAGGGAACCAAATCAGCTTACAGGCTTGGAGAAGGCAAGTATAGTGCTAATAGCGCTCGGGACTGATGTTACGGCGAATGTGTTCAAGCACCTGAATGAGCCTGAAGTGGAAAAGTTATCAAGCCAGATCATGAAACTGCAGGACATTGATGCCAATGTGATAGAAGCCGTGGTTTCGGAGTTTCGGCAGATGTGTACGGCAGCTCAAAGCGGGTTATCAGGCGGTAAGGACTTTGCCGCGCGAGCGCTTGAGCAGGCAATGGGCCAGGAGAAGGCAACTGAGCTTTTGGACAAGGCCAGAACAGCATCTTGCGGGCGGCCATTTGAGTCGTTGTGGCGGGCGGAAGCAAGCAAGATAGCCTCAGTCCTTGCAAAAGAGAACCCCCAGATCATTGGACTCGTTCTTACGTATCTACCGTCGGAAAAGGCTGCACTTGTTCTTTCAGAGCTGGGTGATGATATACAGGCCAAAGTGGCACACTCTATTTGCACGCAGGGGGAGACTGATCCGTCCGTTTTAAGCGCAATTGAAGAAGCCCTGAACGCTAAACTCTTGGCGGCAGGCTCACAGATAGCTTCTGCGGGCGGCCCCAAGGCGCTTGTGGACATATTGAACAATGTTACCAGGTCCACGGAGCAGTTGGTGCTTGGTTCGCTTGCTTCGGAAGACCCCGAAATGGGTGATCAGGTTCGAAAGATGATGTTTGTCTTTGAAGATCTCATCAAACTCGATGACCGCACGATGCAGCTCGTTCTTCGTGAGATCGATCAGGAAGACCTGAGAATGGCGCTCAAAGGCGCTAATGATGATATTAAGAAGCTGGCGTTCAGAAACATGTCCGAACGTGCTGCTGATATGCTCAAGGAAGATCTGGAGTTGCTAACCAACGCCAAACCTGAGGATGTGGATGCCGGACAGCAGAAGATAGTAAACGTTGTCAGGAAGCTGATCGCGAGCGGTGAGGCGGTATTGAGGAACCCGGATGAGATGGGCGGAGAGACTCTGGATGAGGCTCAGATAGAGGCTCAAATGATGGCGCAGATGGAGGGGGAGCAGGTAGTTGAACAGTCTGATCAAGTCGAACTTGCTGCCTAGCTCGGATATTGGCGATGAGTATCTGATCGAGCCGGGAAAAGAGCTTGCCGGAAGCCTGAATTCTATAAAGGCTAAATCACCTGAAGCCAAGGCGAGGGAGATGATAGCTCAAGCGAAGGATGATGCCCGTGCACTGGTTTCGGAAGCACAGACCGAAGCAGAGTCGATTCGTGATTCAGCTTACCAGGAAGGTTATGAGGCCGGTATGAGCCGGTTGAACGATGAACACGAGGCGATGGTTGAGCAGATTCATCAAATAGAAGTCGCTGCGGACGACGAGGTCGGACGTTTCTGGGTGAAGATCGAGCCTGAACTTCTGAGATTGTCTGTAGAGATAGCATCGAAAATCGTCCGGCACAACATCGAAGAGACTGATGGATTCGTGTTGACCACGGTTAAGGAAGGCATACGGCAGTTGAGAGACAGGCAAGACCTTAAAGTCCGCGTGAACCCGAAAGATTATACACTCATGAGGGAAGAGAAGGACGAAGTCCTCAGCTCATGCGACGGCATCAGGAACCTCGAAATTATTGACGACCGCAGGGTTGACGAAGGCGGGTGCATCATAGAGTCCAACAACGGCGATCTTGATGCGCGTATTGAGACGCAATTATCGGAAACAGAGAGAGCATTATTGGAGGCAAGCCGTTATGGCAGGTCTGAAGAACCCGCCGAGTCTTGATAGATATACGCCGGTCGTGAGCCGCCTGAATACAATGAAATTGAACGGCAAAGTGTCGCAGGTCGTGGGAGTAGTCGTCGAGTCGAAAGGCCCGGCGGCGCACCTTGGCGAAATTTGTGAGATTCAGGTGCGGCGAAACGCGAAACCCATACTTGCAGAGGTTGTCGGCTTCAAGGAAAACAGTGTGCTTTTAATGCCGCTCGGAGAGATGGAAGAAATAGCTCCCGGAAGCAACGTCGTTGCCACGGGAACATCCCTCAGGGCTAAGGTAGGAAACGGGCTTCTCGGGCGCGTTCTGGACGGGCTCGGCAGGCCGATTGATGGGCTTGGGCCAATCGAAATCGAGGAGGAACTGGTTGTTTCCCGGACTCCTCCTGCACCGATGGAGAGGACACGCATCAACAGCCACCTTCCTCTCGGCGTGAGAGCGATAGACTCACTTATCACGTGCGGCAAAGGCCAGCGTATCGGCATTTTTGCAGGCAGTGGGGTGGGGAAGAGCACCCTTCTCGGCATGATCGCTCGTAATACCGAAGCAGATGTAAACGTGATCGCCCTCATCGGAGAACGAGGTAGAGAAGTCAGAGATTTCATAGAAAAAGACCTCGGCCCGGAAGGTCTTGCAAGGTCTGTAGTTGTCGTAGCCACGTCCGATCAGGTAGCAGTTTCCCGTTTGAGAGGAGCGATGGTTGCTACGACGATTGCCGAGTACTTCAGAGACCAGGGCAAGGATGTCATGCTGATGATGGACTCCGTCACCCGTGTAGCGTGGGCCCAGAGAGAGATCGGTCTTGCTGTCGGTGAGCCGCCGACGACCAGAGGATACACTCCATCCGTATTTGCTCTTTTACCGAAGCTTCTCGAACGCTCGGGTACTGCCGCAAAGGGGTCCATTACAGGGCTTTATACAGTTCTGGTCGATGGCGACGACATGAACGAGCCGGTAGCAGACTCAGTCCGAAGTATTCTGGACGGGCACATCGTCCTTTCGAGAGACCTTGCGCACAAGAACCATTACCCGGCAATAGATGTCCTCGCCAGCGTCAGCAGGCTTATATCGGATGTTACTACGCCGGAACACCGGCAAGCTGCCGGGATGTTAAGAGATATTTTAGCCAGTTACCAGTCCGCGGAGGACCTTATCAACATCGGCGCGTATGTCGATGGAAGCAATCCCAAAATCGATCACGCAAAGGCGCACATCAGCGCAATCAATCAGTTTTTGAAGCAGGCTGTCTCAGATAAGGCCCCTTATGCCGAGACAGTAGCGGCTTTGCAGGAGTTATTTAAGGCTGAGAAATGAAAAAGTTCAAGTTCAATCTCCAGCGAGTGCTGGATTACAGGCAAACGATAGAAGATAAGCTGCTGGCAGAGCTTGCAGCCGTTCAGGCAGAGCATGAGCGCGAGCTTGTGAAGCTTGAAGACATGAAGCATGAGCTGAGCCGGTTTAGGGAGAAGATGAAAGTTGAGTTGTCGCAAGGTAGCGCGGATGAGATCAAAGAATCATACAACTACCTGCAGCAATTGACCAAGCAGGTTTTGGCCCAACAGCTTGTTGTTTCCAATGTCAAGGAGAAGAAGGACCAGAAAACTCTTGAGGTTGTCGATGCCGCGAAGGAACGAAAGGCTTTGGAACGGCTGAAGGAATATAAGGTCGCTGATTACAAAAAAGAGGCTGACCGGCAGGAACAGAAGTTCCTGGACGAAATCGCCGGAATCCGTTTCGGAAGGACAAGAGCTGAAGACTTCGCAACCGGAGGCCGGATATGAATCTTGAGCATATCGAAGCCGTTAAGGCAAGAATCGAAGAAATACGGCGCAGGTTTGTGGACCCAAGCGAGAACATGGACCGGTGCGTGAATATGGCTGGAGGAAGCCGGTGCAACACATTCGATGGCGTAATGCGCCAGGTTGGCAGTTCTCATGCGACTCCTTGCCCGGAGGACCTTGAACCGATGATCGATGCTGCTTCGGAGAAATATGGAGTAAGCCCTGCGGTCATAAAGGCCGTTATCAAGGCAGAATCCGGGTTCCGCGTAAATGCGAGATCGAGAGTCGGCGCGCAGGGGCTTATGCAGCTTATGCCGGGAACAGCCAGGGCGCTCGGAGTTGATGCAAGCGACCCTGCAGAGAATATAGACGGCGGCACAAGGTATTTGAAGTGCCAGCTCGACAGGTTTGGCGGCGATCTTGCCTCTGCTCTTGCTGCCTATAACGCCGGTCCGGGCAGCGTGGTTAAGTATGGCGGAGTTCCGCCGTATACCGAGACGCAAAATTACGTTAAGAAAGTGCTGAGTTACGTCGATAGTTATTCGGGAGAGCAGTGAGTGGAGTACAAAATCTAAAAGGAGGTGTTACCGCATATTGGAAGCAGCAAATCTATTACTTAATGCAGCTTCGCTTGGAGCGTCAGCGCCGGGTGGCGCGGGTTCCGGTAAGGCAGCAGAAAGCGGAGAAGGTTCTGATTTTCAGGGTCTTGTCGCGAAACTATTGGGTGGCTGCAGTACCGAAAACAACGTCGGCGAAGCAAAGGCCGGACAACAGTCAACTGAAGAAAAGAGCGATGCGGAAACCGATGATGGGCAAAAACTTGCCAGGGACATCGCTCAAGCAGAATGCCTGTTGGGGTCTATCGGGGTGATTCTCGGAACGCCTGATAAAGCGTCCGCAGAAGTTGCGACTACATCGTCCCCCGCACAGCTAGACGGGATTTCGGTATCCAATGCCGCTACAGCAGACCAGGCGAGCAGTTCAGTGGATAATGCAGGAAATCTGGTCCAGACGGAGCAAGTCGGGCCGTCTGCTATTGAGAACGAGGTTATGGACGTTGTGTCAGAAGCGCAATCAATGGCTTCTACTCAGGGAACAGCGTCCATGACTGTCGTTCAGGAGAGTCATGAGCAACCGGAGTCAACCTTTCCGGTAGAGTCTGAGAAATCGAATGGTTCAGGTGAAATTGCTGGCCTAACCAAAGGATCAGACTCATCCGAAAAGGCGGAACTGTCGGTAGAACAGGTAAAATCGGATGCAAAAACGGATTTCAGTGATGTCAAAACTGCTCCTGCCAGCGAAAAACAAACGGCGAAAGCGGCTTCTTCGGCGGCTGGAGCTGTTCTATCGAATGAGCAGGAGACAGCTAAAGCGGTCGAAACCGCATCATCCGCTCAAGCTCAAAGCTTGATAAGTGATGCAAGGTCTGAGGCAGGTTCTCTCAATAGTTCACAGGGAGTTCTTGGCCAGGCAGCTCAGACTTCATCATACGGGGCTGCGGATCAGACAACCGGCACAGCGAATAACAGTCAGCAGATCATTATTGACCAGTCCACGGGAGTTGGTTCGAAAGATGCGATCGATCTCCCTCCGGTTGAGAAAACGAAAGACGTCCAGAACATAAAAGATAGCAAGCCTGAACCGAACATGGGTGTTATATCCTCTCAGGTTACGGATGTCCACGGCTTTAATGCAACTGAGTCGGTTCAGCAGTCGCAGGGGAACCTTCCCCCGGAGCCGGTTGTAAGCGCCAAGGTCATCAACCAGATAGTAAAGGCCGCTAAGGTCAATATAACCGAAGGCCGGTCCGATATTGTCCTCAGACTCGACCCACCGCATCTTGGGACTGTCAACATGAACGTGTCGGTCGCGGATGGGACAGTTACGGCAACCATTCAGACAAGCACTGAGTCCGCAAGACAGGTTCTTCAGTCTGATCTGGCAACGCTCAAACAGTCACTCTCGGATGCCGGTATAAATGTCGATCAGATCAATGTATCGGTCGGCGGAAATCCGGACCAGAGCCAGCAGGGCTGGAATTTTAACTCAGGAAGCCATGATTGGACACCCGGCGGCAAGGCCAGCAGCGGAACTTTTTACGAAAACGTATCGCAAGACAGCGGAACAGTCTTGGATACAGCGGACGCAATGCGGACATCGAGCAGAAAGCTCGATTTTCTCGCATAAGGGGATTTTATTATGTCAACTACAACAACGGGCGTAAACAGTACTAATAGCACTAACAGCACCACGAGTACGAAGAGTACTAAAGATAACAAATCGCTCGATAAAGATGCGTTTCTGAAACTTCTGACAACACAGCTCCAGAACCAGGACCCGATGAACCCGATGCAGGATACGGAGTATATCGCACAGCTTGCTCAGTTCTCCAGCCTGGAACAGATGACGAACACTAATACTAATCTGCAGTCAATTAAGGATCTTATCGATAGCAATATGGGATCGTTATTGTCGAACCAATCGGCATTTTCTTCCATCAGCTTGATCGGAAAGAAAGTGGACTACATAGTTACGAATTCTGAAACTAATAAAACTACAACAGAGAGCGGTACTGTGAACGGTATAGAGTTCAAGGATGGAGTCCCTGCCCTTAAGATCGGCGACAAAGAAGTTTCTATAAGCAATGTGACGAAGGTTTCATAACACCTTTTGTAGATGCCCCGCTTTTTGTGCGGGGCAGTTCCTTGACAATATTTTACTGCAGAGTTTCAGCTATGGCTGGCATCTGCAGGTACGTGAATTGCTGTAATAGCTTGGAGACGAGCACCCCGTTCGATCACGACAGTTAGGATGGGATCTGCTTGAAAGTAGAATACATGGAGCCATTCGTGGAAGCAGCACGTTCAGTCCTGGAGCAGGTATCCGGAGGTTCAGTCGAACCCGGTATGCTTTCACTGCTTGGGACAACATTCCCCACGGCGAGCACGAATATCGCCGCAAGGATCGATGGCTCTCTGAAGGGTGATGTGGTTTACAGCATGTCGAGTGAAACAGCTCAAAAGTTGATAACTTCCGTTATGGGAGCAGAGACAAGGGGGTTCGGGCGGACGGCAGGCTTCGGCCTGAGCCAGTTGGGCGTAATGTTGGCCGAACAGACAGACCGGGTCTTATCTGAGCAGGGAATCGACTGTGAAATCAGCAGCCCTATTGTATTCCAGGGGATGAACGTGGAGTTCGCCGTGCCGGAACCGGCGCTTTCGATACCGATTGATACCGAAGCAGGCGAACTGAAAGTGAATGTGGCGGTGAGGAAATGGTAAACAGGCTGAATCTTACTGTTCCATCTGTAAATTCGACTGTTAACCGGGCCGGAGCCGCAACGGCCGGAAAGCAAGGGGGGTTTGCAGAACACCTTGCACGTGAGACAGAGCGACAAGAGTCGCTGAAGATCTCTTCGCATGCTCAAAAGCGTCTCGATTCGTCTCAGGTAAAGCTCACAGAGACAGATATCAAACGTCTTGATGAGGCAGTAACGAGAGCTGAAGAAAAAGGCTCCAACCAGTCTCTCATCATGATGGACGACCTGGCATTTGTCGTGAGCGTCAAAAATAAAGTCGTGATCACAGCGGTAGATGAGGCGCGGAGAAAAGAAGGGGTTTTCACCAATATTGACAGCGTTGTTATCGCATAGGCGGGAGAGCGCATAGGGCCGGACCTCGGCTGAGGAGGCCCAGTACCGTTCGATACGCGGACGGTACACCATAGATGAAGTTAATCTTCAGGAGGTCAAAACAGAATGATTCAGGCAATGTATAATGGTGTAGCTGGTCTGAAGGCACACAAGACTGAGATGGACGTTATCAGCAATAATATTGCAAATATAAACACGACCGGATACAAAGGGAGCAGAGTTAGTTTTAGCGAGATGCTCAGCCAGACAATACAGGGCGCCGGTGCACCGAGCGGCAATCTGGGCGGCACGAACCCACAGCAGATCGGTCTTGGGGTCGGCATCGGAAGCATAGATGTCAACCAGACTCAGGGCTCTCTCGTCTCAACCGGCAAATCTACGGATGTGGCGATAGACGGCAGCGGATATTTGATCCTTGGTGATGGACAAGGTAAATATTACACAAGGGATGGGGCTTTTTCGCTCGATGCAGACGGTAGTTTGGTGGCTTCGAGCTCAGGATTGAAGGTTCTGGGTTGGACAGCAGATCCGATTACCGGAAATATCGATACTACTTCTACGATTACGGCAGCATCAGGGATAAAACTACCCGTCGGGCAGCTTGCTGTAGCCAGAGAGACAGCGAATGTTTCTCTTGGAGGAAACCTGAATTCGGAATCAGCTGCAGGCACCACTTGTGATGTCAGTTTTGATGTGTATGATTCGCTCGGTTCCACTCATCCCCTTAAGGTTACTTTCACGAAGACAGCTAATGCCGGGGAATGGACATGGAACGCCACGAGTGCTGATGCAACTGGAGTGGTTGGAAGCGGAACAATCAATTTCAATACAAAGGGAGCGTGTCTGAACAATAGCTCGAACGTCACATTGACACTGGCAACGCCTGGTGGAGCGGATAGCGCGATAGATATGTCTTTGAACTTTCAGGCTATGACTCAGCTCAGCGGCGATCCTACGGCAAAGCTCCTTTCACAAGATGGTCTTCCTCTTGGTGAGTTGAGTGACTTCACGATAGCCAGTGATGGAGTTATAACCGGCACATTCGATAATGGTATGACTCAGGTGCTTGCCAAACTGGCTCTGGCGCAATTCAGTAACTCAGCAGGTTTGAGCCAGGCCGGAAACAACAAGCTCGTAGAGACAGGCAACTCAGGCCTGCCGCAGGTCGGGGGTGCTTCCGACGGTAGTTTTGGAAGTATTACAGCCGGTTATCTGGAGTCGTCTAACGTGGACCTTTCCTCAGAGTTCGCCAATATGATAGTCGCACAGCGCGGTTTCCAGGCAAACTCGCGGATTATTACTACATCAGATGAGCTTCTCCAGGAGCTTGTCCAGCTCAAGCGATAGAAACACTGATTGCGGCCCATCAAGGGCGAGCGATGGGCCGCATTTTTTCTAAGGATGTGTCTTTATGATAGAGCTTAGTTTGATAAACGGCACGAAGATAACGTTGAATTCTGACCTTATAGAGTTCATCGAAGCTACCCCGGATACGATTATTTCGCTTTCTACAGGCAAGAAGATGATCGTAAAGGAATCCGTCCATGAGGTGATAGACAAGGTAGTCGAGTTTCGCCGCCGGATAGGGGCTCCAGCACAGGAATCCGCGAACTCGCCTGAGACACGCTTTGGCTGCGAGTAATATCCACGGAAGGAAGAGCCGGATCTAATGGATTTAGCTACAATATTTGGTTTTCTGCTTGCATGGGGAGCATTGCTGGTTGCACTTTTTATGGAGGGTGGCAGAGTCGGTGACCTGCTGAACCCTTCTGCGCTTGTACTCGTGATCGGCGGCACTGTGGGGGCTACAATCGTGGCATTTTCACTGAAGCAGATCACCGGCTTGCCGTCGATAATCAGAAAAGCATTCTTCTGCAAAGATACGGATCTCATGCGGATCATCGCAATTATGGTGACTTTCGCCCGTAAGGCTCGAAAAGATGGAATTCTCGCGCTGGAGAACGAAGTAAAACACATAGACAATAAGTTCCTGCAGATGGGCATACATCTTGTCATAGACGGCACACCATCCGAGATGGTTAGGGAGATTCTTGAGACGGAAATCGTTTCGCTGCAGGAGCGGCATAAGGTGGGTGAGAACATTTTCACCACCATGGGGGGATTTGCCCCGACACTTGGAATTATCGGGACAGTTATGGGGCTCATTCATATGCTTACGAGCCTGGACCAGCCGAGAAAAATGGGCCCGGCTATCGCATCGGCATTCATAGCGACTCTTTACGGCGTAGGATTTGCAAATTTGGTGCTTCTGCCTATCGGGTCGAAACTCAAAGCCAGGACTACTGAAGAGATTATAGCTTACGATATGATGGTCGAAGGGATTTTATCGATTCAGGCCGGAGATAACCCGAGGATGGTAGAGGTAAAAATGCTTGCCTTCCTTCCTCCAAAACAACGGTCACTATTGACACGAGGAGAGCACTGATTTGGCACGAAGGCGGAGATTGTCCGCAAATGACGGCAAGCATAGCGCCACTGACACCAGTTCGTCGCGCTGGCTTTTGACGTACGCGGACATGATCACGCTCTTGATGACATTTTTTATAATGCTCTACTCGATGTCCATTTTGAACATGGACAGCTTCAAAGAGGTTGCGATATCGATCAGAAGCGGGTTCGGCGGACTTGCGAAAAACAGCATGCCCAGTAGTAATCAGAATAAAAAAAACGCAGTCACACCCGGAGTGCCGAAGGATGTTATTGAAAAGCTTCAGAAGTTCGTGCAGAAAGAGCACCTTGAGAAGTCGGTAAGGTTCCGTATAGATGAACGCGGCCTGGTTGTCAGCCTGGTAACGGATAAGGTTCTTTTCGCAAGAGGCCAGGCGGATTTGTCAGATAGCTCAAAGAAGATAATCGGCGGCATCGCTGCCGTCTTGAAGCAGGTTCCAAACCAGGTGCGGGTGGAAGGCCACACATGCAATTTACCGATTTTATCGGATAAATACCCATCAAATTGGGAGCTTTCGACAGCGAGAGCAACGGTTGTTATCCGATATATGATCGAGGCGTGCAAGATTCCTTCCGACAGGCTATCGGCTGCAGGTTATGCTGATAGTAAACCGCTGGTTCCGAACATAAACGAGAAAAATCGTGCGCTTAACAGGCGTGTTGATCTAGTAGTCCTGAGATCGGGCTACCACAATAGTGAGAGGTGAGAGATTGAAGTTGATAAGAGATAATTCAGGAGGGCTGCCGATAAGATTGATTATCATCATATTGGTAGTCTCCCTGGTAGGTGCTGGTGCGTTTCTGAAATTCGGGAAGAAGGGAAAAAGCGCTCCAAAACCTGTCGAGCTTACAGAGTGGAAGCTCGATGAGTTCGTTGTGAACCTTGCTGATGCTGACGAGTCCAGATACCTTAAAATAGATGTATCCCTTTCGGTCGAAGGGGCTCCGAAGGGCGGCGGAGAAGGCGAAAAAGCTGCCAATCCGGAAGAAGCCAAGGTTCGTGATACGGTCATAGACGTGCTTTCGAGCAAAAAATACTCCGATTTGCTTACCGAAAAAGGAAAAACAGTCCTCAAGGAAGAATTAAAGAAACAGCTTAATTCTGTGCTTAAGCAAACAAAAGTGCATGACGTCTTCTTTACGTCATTTACGATGCAGTAAAATAGGATCTAGAATTTGAGGATTTAGAATTTAGGGGAATTGTGGAGATTTTTGCTTCTCCCTGTGGTCCATTGGGTCCACGGGGTAGGACGAACTGCGGTCCCGAAGCATAGGATTTGAGGAATCTATTCTCTTATGCTTCGGGATAACATCCCGAAGCACGAGTCTCCACCGCATCTAAATTCCTAAATCCTTGCGTCCTGTATCCTTGATTCTCTAAGGAAAGATAAATGAATTTATCACCGGAAGAAATGGAAGAATTCTCGCAGGCAATGAAAAACGCCGATGGAAATGCGTCTGCGAAGCGCGTTAAGCAGGTCAGAGCGTACGATTTTGCTCATCCCGATAAGCTGTCCAAGGTGCATTTGCGTGTAATTCAGTCGATGATGTCTTCTCTTGAGCGCACGTGGGCCAGCACTTTGACATCGGTGCTCAAAGACGAGACAGTTGTCACGTTGGACTCGGTAGAGCAGGTGACATTTGAATCTTGCGTGGAATCATTTCCCTCTGGAAGCATAATTACGGCTTTGACGATGAAGCCGCTCTCTGGTGCGACGTACCTCCAGATGTCTGCAGCTTCAGGATTGGGGTTTATCAGCCGTATGGCCGGCGGCAGAACTCAGTCCATCCGCGAGCCGCGCGAACTGACGATGATCGAACAGCGAATCCTTCAGAAACTGCTTGATCGCCTGGCAGAGGACCTCCAATCAGCCTGGAAACCACTGATTGATTTAGATGTCGCCATCTCGAAGATACATAGTTCAGCGGAAGACATCGAAATTCTTCCTGAGGAAATGATGCTGGCGGTTGGTTTCACCTGGAACACCGGCCCGCTTGAACATAAGATCGTAATTATCATGCCTACCAGCTCGATAGACCTGGTACGGGATTTGCTGACTCCTGAGCAGTGGCTTCGAGGCAAGCCGAGCGAAGATCAAAAACAACAGGCCGCAACACCGTCGGCGCTTATTAAGGATGTTTCTGTCCAGACGGTTGTGGAGCTCGGTAAGGCTAAAGTAAGCATGCAGGACATCATCGGCATAGATGTAGGTGATGTTATCAGGCTCGATAAGTCCGTGGATGAGCTTCTGGATGTTAAAGTCCAGGGAGAAACGAAGTTCTGCGGAAGACCGGGACTGATCGGGACCAAACTTGCCGTGCAAATTTCGGAACGGACTACGGATGCTGATTCCGAAAGCGAAAGGGGGCCTGCTGCTTCAGCCGATGCACTCGATGCCTAGCTACCTGCTAGGAGGATACGAAATTGAGGAAGAACGCCAAAGCGGCAGATGAGCAGCAAGTACCGCTGGAGACGGACAATGTTGAGTTGGAGGTCGTCGACAGCGAGCCTTCAGCATCGCCGGAGGGGAATAGCTCCTCAGTCAAATCGGCGCGTTTTGCCCCACTTGAGTCCATAGGGACCGGAGGGGCGACTAATACAATGGATATACTGCTTGATGTGCAGCTCGAACTGAGTGTCGAGTTGGGGAGAGCCTCCATGCCTGTGCGTGAGGTCCTTCAACTCGGTCCGGGGGCTGTAGTCGAGCTCAATAAGTTGGGCGGAGAGCCGGTAGATATACTCGTAAACGGGCGTCCTATAGCACGGGGCGAAGTCGTCGTAGTCGATGAGAACTTCGGCGTAAGGGTGACGGAGATCATAAACCGTGGTAATGCTGCGGTTTCCCTGTAATAACCGACGTTGTTCGTGAAGCGAATGACGCTTGCTAAAGGAACTCAAACGATGCGAAGACTATTACCGGCAACGATTGGATTGGTGTGCCTGCTCCTTGCTTGCGGCGCAGCTTATTCCCAATCCGCTGACACAACAAAACTGATCCAGACAAAGGTGCATATCGTCCAGAAAGGCCAGCTTTCCATTGATATTGCTAAGAAATATGGCCTGGACCTAGACAAACTTAAGCATCTTAACCCCGGCCGCAACCTGGCCAAGCTTCAGATAGGCGATAAGATCGTAGTGGGTGTTGTGCCCGTCCAATCGCCGAAACCGGAAGCTGCCAATATTCCCAAGACTGCTTCAACAGCGAAAAACGCACCTCTACGGCAGGATAAGATCGTCCTGATGCATGAACACGAGAAGAACGGTAATGATCAGCAAAAGGCCGGTGCCGTTACCTTCGGCACTGTAATCCTGACTATCTTCAAACTGCTCGTCGTTCTTGCACTTGCCTACTTCACTATCCTGGCATTGAAATTGCTGTCAAATAAGCGCGATGCCTCGCCAGCCACCCGCAGAAATATGAAGGTGATCGATACGGTCAAGCTGAACAATGCGAGCAACCTTCACCTGGTGGAAGTCGGCGGAAAGAGGCTTCTCATCGGTTCTTCGTCCGGCCAGGTAAACCTGCTGGCGGAGATCGAAGAGGAAAAAGCAGAAGAGCCTGCTCCGGTGGAAAGCAGTAAGTTCGCGGAGTATCTTGCGAAATATTCGGGACAAAAATTCTCCAATACTCCAGCCGGACGAGTTGCAGGACTTCTCAGAGACTGCGCTTCGTATCTTCAGGACCGAAAGCGCGGGCTTTCGAAATCGAGCGATAGAAAACCTGGTGACAGTGATGAAGCGTAGGATAATCTGCCTGTCGGGACTGCTGATGCTGCTAATGAGTTCAGCGGCGCGGCCTGCACCGATTTTGCCGAAGTTGAATATTGGCGTGGAGGCGGCGAAGGGCCCGCAGGACGTTTCTGTAAGCCTGCAGATCCTGCTCGTGCTTACACTCTTATCGCTGGCTCCGGCGATGCTTATCATGCTGACTTCTTTCACACGCATCGTCATAGTGCTTGCGTTTACAAGAAGTGCTCTTGGAACCCAACAGATCCCGCCGAACAGCGTGCTCGTCGGCCTGGCGCTTTTCCTGACGTTCTTTACGATGGCTCCCATCTTCGGGCAGATCAACAAGACCGCGTTGCAGCCTTATCTGCAGAAACAAATGACATTCGACCAGGCGCTCAATAAAGGTTCTCAGCCGATCAGAAACTTTATGTTCTCTCAGGTAAGAGAAAAAGACGTAGCTCTTTTCATACGTCTCGCGCACGTCGGCAGGCCTTCGTCAGAAGCTGGTGTTCCGACATACGTGCTGATTCCGGCGTTCCTTATAAGTGAACTCAGGACTGCTTTCAGCATAGGGTTCCTGATATTTATCCCGTTTTTGATAATCGATATGGTCATAGCCGTGACATTGATGTCTATGGGAATGATGATGCTGCCGCCATCGCTTATTTCGCTTCCATTCAAGATATTACTGTTCGTTCTTGTGGATGGATGGCATCTGATCGTCAAATCACTGGCTTTGAGCTTCCAATGAGGTATTAAAATGACTGATGCGACCGTTATGGAGATTATGCAGAGAGCGCTGGTGCTTATTATTACTGTCAGTGCCCCTGTTTTGGGCCTTGGCTTGGTAGTAGGTCTGGTTGTCAGCGTATTTCAGGCGGCTACGCAGATCCACGAAGCAAGTTTGACTTTCATCCCCAAGATTATTGCGGTCGCTGTGGCTATCGCGGCGTTCGGTCCCTGGATGTTGAACCAGGTTGTCAGCTATACGACCCGCCTGTTCGAGAGTATCCCGACTCTGGTTAGATAAATGGACTTGGCATCATTTGGAATTCAGCAAATTGAGGTGTTTGTCCTCGTGCTTGCGAGGACAGCCGGGATATTTACGATGACCCCGATCTTTGGCACAAGTCAGGTTCCAGTTCAGGTAAGGCTCGGTATTTCGCTTGCGCTGACTATGGTGTTTATGCCGCTTTGCAACGCATCGACGCATATGACGCTCGCAGTGGAAGTGCTCCCGATGATGCTTCTGATAGCCAAAGAGACTCTTATCGGCCTGGTGATCGGATTTGTGGTAATGCTTGTGTTTACAGCTATACAGTCGGCAGGCGACTATATAGACCTTGTAGCCGGATTCAGCTTTGCGACCATGTTCGACCCTGTGACCGGGACTCAGACGGCAATTGCGAGCCGGTTCCACTATCTTCTTGCTGGAATGCTCTTTTTCGCGATAAATGCGCACCATATATTCCTGTCGGGAGTGGCTGATAGCTTCAGGCTGATCCCGGTAGGGCAGATGTCGCTAAACCCGGTTGTCGCAACAGGCGCAGTCAATCTTTTTGTTGGGCTTTTTACGATAGCGATAAGGATTGCCGCACCGGTAGTCGCGGCTGTATTCATGGCAGATGTCGCGCTCGCGGTAATTTCCCGCGCAATGCCGCAGATGAACACTTTGATGGCCGGTCTGCCGCTGAAGCTCGGTATTGGCCTGGTTGGGATGCTGATAGCATTGCCGGTCTCGATAGCTCTGAGCCGTGGGGCTTTCGGGGACATTCAACCTCAGACGGTCGGATTGCTTAAGCTTTTAATATCACACTAAGTAGTCTCCGTTTCTAGTAGCAGCCATGGGTAGAGTCCGGCTCTTGCAGAACTCCCCGTGGTCCGGTGGGTCCACGGGGTAGATGGCCGGCACGGAGACCGGCCACTACATCAAGCTGGTCTG
>JBDKUN010000009.1:0-89187 GCA_039679675.1 Armatimonadota bacterium | reverse complement strand
CGCGTTGCCTCACGATAGAAATCACCGAAATCGATTCGTTGCCTCATTTAAAAATGTTACCGAAATAGCCGATGTGCTTCTCGTATTAGGAGGAGCACTGAATGGATCAACACTCAAAATCTGAACTACTCGCCAGTTATCGTAAGCGATATAAGAAAGCTTCTAAAAATGGCAAGAACCAAATCATCAACATAATCGTTGATGCAACCGGCTATTGCCGCAAACATGTGGTACGAGCGTTAAACGCCGACATAAAGGTTCCAAAGAAAATCATACGCGCTCGCCCGTCGCGTTATGCGCATCTCTACGACGCACTAGTCTTCATCTGGGCTGCTTCCAACTTCTTGTGCGGTAAACGGCTCAAGCCGTTTCTGCCGGAGCTTGTGAAGAGCCTCAAGAAGCACAAAGAGATCAAGCTCACAAAAGAAGATGAAGCCCTTATCCTTACTGTCAGTGCTGCTACAATCGATAGAATCCTTGCTCCGGCAAGGAAGCAGACCACTATCAAAGGACGCTCCACCACAAAACCGGGAACCCTCCTCAAGCACCAGATACCAATCCGCACATTTGCCGACTGGACAGAAGATAGACCAGGCTTCTTGGAAGTAGATCTGGTTGCACATACCGACACAGCACACGGCGAATACATCAACACGCTTAATATGACCGATATAGCAACCGGCTGGACCGTCTCCACTGCATTCATGGGTCGAAGCGAGCGATTTTGCGTTGCTGCCATTGATGAAGTGAAACCATTGTTGCCGTTTGCTATTCTCGGCATCGATTCAGACAACGGCGGTGAGTTCATCAACGCTCACCTCAAGCGATACTGCGAGCGAGAACATATCACATTCACCAGAGGACGACCCAACAAAAAGAACGATTCGGCTCACATAGAACAGAAAAACTGGGATATCATTCGCAAAATGATCGGCTACGGCAAGTTCGACACATACGAGCAACTCGACATCATAAGACGCATTGAAAGCCTGCTGGCTTACTACCAGAACTACTTCCAACCATCTCAGAAACTCATCTCAAAGACCCGGGTCGGAGCCAAGGTCAAAAAGAAATACGACACTGCCCAGACACCGGCACAGCGACTACTTGATCGCAACGACACACCCAAGGATACAAAGAAGTTGCTCAAGGATACTTTTAAACATCTGAATCCAGCAGCATTACTGCGCAGCATTAATGACCTGATTTCAGAGCTTTATGACACTCTTCATGAGTGATATCTCTCGTGAGGCAACGTATTGACTTATGGTAACATTTTCTCGTGAGGCAACACGCTTTTGCCTAAGCCTCGAAGTCGCCGACGCTCTCTGAGGAATCTACGAAACACTGATTTCGAGATACTGCTGCAGCCCCAGAATTTCAAATACGTTTTGTACAAACCGGCTGCAGTTCCTTATGGACATCACACCCCCGCAATCACTGACCTTCCTGTGAGCCTGGAGGAGAACCTTCACTCCTTCACTATCAAGAAATGTCACATCCTCCATATCCAATATAAGATGCTCCACGTCGCCTTCCATAGTCTGGATAAGCGCATCATGCAGCACTCCAGCTGTTCCGAAGTCAAGCTCTCCCCGAATGTGCAGAACAGAGCGGTTGTCTTCTAAGGATTTCGACACTTCAAACGGTGGAACACCCAAATTATAACCCCCTTCATGCTGTCGATGGAGATTACTTCACGCTCGCCACCATCACTGTAGATTCATTATTGCTTTATATATATAACATCTAAGTGATTATATGTCAACTTTCCCATTGTAATAATGGCGAAAACATTAACCTTGTCACTTGAGCTTACCCACTCAGGTATTATCTGAAACGGCGATGGCTAAATAGGCAGCGGCATCCATATCGAGACACCGTTATTATTTATCGGCGGCTTTTTTCCGATGATACCTCACTGGTATCTTGACATAATCTCCATATGAGTGCTAGACTCACTCACAGAAAGGAGGGGATTGTTTATGAGTAAATTAGCAAAAGGACAAGTTAACAATACTGTTCTTGCTGTAGTCCTCATAGTTGTAATTGTAGCTGCAATTGGAATTTTCATCTTCCAGTTTAAGGGAAACTCCTCCAATGCAGGAAATTCTGGAGGGCAGCCGGCATCACAGTTGGTCGCACCTGGAGCAAATGGGACACCAGCTCCCGCACCGCCTGGAACAGCCAGCGGACCTACAACCGTAACTCCATTAGGCAAATAGCACTTCGGTTTTGACACTGCCTTTTGCATGTGATAAACTGCGATTGATGCAAGTCAAACTGCAATGGGTGCTTTAAAAGCTGAGATGTCCGTATATAATCGGACTAACATTCCAACCTGAACCGGAGAATATTCCGGTTGAGGAATGCGGAAAAGTTTATTAGAGCCGCAAATCCCACCAATCGGATTTGCGGCTTTTTTCTTGTGAACTGCAGGTGCAAATGAGACCGAATTCATTTTCCAAACAAGCTATAAATGGTCTTTACGTCATAACCGACGGTAGGCTCGAGCCTGACAGAGGCCATGTTGCAATTGCCGCAGCCGCTATCGCAGGAGGAGCATCCATCATACAGCTCAGGGAGACTAAGCTGCCCGACCGAGACCTTCTGGAAGTTGCCCAGCAAATAAGAGCCCTTACGCTGGATGCCGGTATAGCATTTATCATCAATAACAGGCTCGATATAGCAATCGCCTGCAATGCGGACGGACTCCATATAGGCCAGGATGACCTTCCGGCAAGCGTGGTAAGGAAAATACTGGGGCCGAATGCAATCATAGGAGTTTCAACGAGCAACGTCGAAGAGTCATTAAAGGCCGAAGCGGACGGCGCGGACTATGTCGGCATTGGGCCGATATTTTCTACTACGACCAAGCTGGACACCGGCGCGGTGGTAGGGCCGAAAGCCATAACAGCAATCAAACAGGCCATAACGCTGCAGGTTGTTGCTATCGGGGGCATTTCGGTTTCAAATATACGTGAAACAGCGCAGGCCGGAGCTGATTCTGCTGCAGTCATATCGGCAGTGACCGGCGCGCCCGACATGGCCGAAGCGGTAAAGGCTTTATCAGAAGAATTCAGGTCCGGTTGTTAACCGGACTTTGCAAGCAAGCAGCATTGGAGGTATACAGTTGACACAGTTAGAGTCGGCGAGAGCTGGTATAATTACCCCTGAGATGAAAGCTGTCGCGGAGAGCGAACATGTTGATACAGACATAATTCTGAGGGGTGTTCAGGCGGGAAGAATCGTCATTCCGCGAAACGTGAACAGAGAGATGGACTCTCCGAGAGGTGTCGGCGAAGGCCTCAAAGTCAAAGTAAACGCGAATATTGGCACATCAGCTGATTTTCCCGATATGGCTCCTGAGCTTGAAAAACTTCAGACCGCGCTCGACGCGGGTGCGGATGCCATGATGGACCTCAGCACAGGCGGCGATATACTGAACATCCGTAAAGAGATTCTCGCACGCTGCCCAGTGCCTGTAGGCACAGTACCGATGTATGAAGCAGCAGTTTCAGCAATCGAGCGCAAGGGCTCGATTGTCGATATGACCGAAGATGATCTCTTATCGGCTATTGAGCACCAGGCGGAGCAGGGAGTCGATTTCGTCACTGTCCACTGCGGTGTGACAAGGGAGTCCATATCAAGACTTCAGAAGCAGGGCAGACTGACGGACGTAGTCAGCCGTGGAGGCGCGTTCCTGACCTGCTGGATGCTGGCAAACGAAAAGGAAAACCCGCTTTATCTCAGGTATGACGACCTGCTCGACATTGCAAAAAAGCATGATGTCACCCTTTCACTCGGCGACGGTCTGCGTCCGGGTTCGACAGCTGATGCCACCGACCGTGCCCAGGTACAGGAGTTGATAATCCTTGGCGAGCTGGTACAGCGGGCGCGCGAAGCAGGAGTCCAGGCAATGGTCGAAGGGCCTGGGCATGTTCCGCTCGACCAGGTAGCTGCCAATATCGTTCTCCAGAAGCGGCTCTGTGACGGAGCGCCGTTCTATGTCCTCGGGCCGCTCGTAACGGATATTGCTCCGGGGTATGACCACATCACATCGGCCATTGGAGGAGCAGTTGCGGCTATGTCAGGTGCGGACTTTATCTGCTATGTGACGCCGAGCGAACACCTCGGCCTTCCGACGGTTCAGGATGTCCATGAGGGAGTAATTGCTGCGCGAATTGCCGGCCATGCAGCAGATCTGGTAAGGCGCGTGCCGGGAGCGCGTGAGTGGGATGCAGAAATGTCCACTGCACGCAAAGCGCTGGATTGGAAGAAGCAGTTGGAGCTTGCAATCGATCCCGCCAAAGCCAGGGAAATCCGTGAAAAGCGCTGCACACACGCGGAAGAAGCATGCTCCATGTGCAGTTCTTACTGCGCCATGAAGGTCGTGGAACAGTATCTGGATTCGAGAAAATAAGAAAAAGCCATGTTAACGAGGCTTATCACCATCGTTATAGCGGTACCGATTGTTGTGGCACTTGTCTTCTGGCCTGGCGGAATGCCATTCGCCGGTCTAGCCGGTGCTGCTGCGGTCCTGGCTCTCTTCGAGTTCTACAGAGCTGTGAGGAAGGGCGGGGCCCGTCCTCATTTATCCCTCGGACTTGCCGCAGGTTTGGTAATTCTCTACTTCGGAAGAAACTCTTATGCCGATAGCCTGAATGTGATTATTCCGGCATTTACCGCACTGCTCCTTCTTTCGCTTGCATTTGAGTTAAAAAACGAATCCCGTGCGCCGTTCATAAACGTCGGCGTGACGGTTCTCGGCGTATGTTACGTGTTCCTTTTGCTCATGCACTTCGTCTGGCTCAGGAATATCCATGGAACCGGCCCAAATGGTTCAGAACTGGGCGCGTGGCTTGTGATGTTCGCGCTGATTACAACTTGGGCACTTGATACGGGGGCATATCTCGTCGGCAAATTCTTCGGAAAAACCAAGATCGCGCCGAGCATCAGCCCAGGGAAGACAATCGAGGGTTCTATCGGCGGCTTCGTTTTTGCCATAATCGCAGCCGCCATTGCCGCAGTATTTATCGGCATTCCTCTCTTTCACGGGCTGGTTCTGGGAGCACTGATAGGCATCGTGGGGCAGATAGGAGACTTCGTGGGTTCGGCGTTCAAACGGGAAGTGGGAATCAAGGACTTCGGGACCCTGCTTCCCGGCCACGGCGGTGTACTGGACCGGATAGACAGCCTGCTCTACACCGGCCCCGTCGTCTTCTGGTATATCACCATATTTCTAACCGGACTGACCGGATAGTCACTTGACCTACTGGGAAATCACCCATATATCGCCATCTATCCTTGGCCGGATAATCCTCCGCCGGACTGTGGTACTGCCCTGTACCAGCTCGCATGTGGAGATACCCGTTACCGCCGCGTAGTCGCCTTCCAAAGGCGGGGCAAGGATGTCCGGGTCGTAGACCACCCGTATGCCGGTATAGCCGCTGTTATCCAACAATTTCGAACCGTCATCTATGTAAAACCAGTCATCCTGCGCCTTTGTAACTCTGCCAAAAACCGTGACCAGGAGGCCGATGTTGTTCATAGCGTTCGAGTAGGTCCTTTTTATGGGGTAATGGTCTACAACAGTACCCTGAAGCCCGAAAGCTCCGCCGCCGACTGCGCGGTTACTCATGCCAAGCGGCCTGGGTGGATTTCCTTTGGAAGACATGTGCACTACAGGGTTCAAAATGGCGCACTCACCCGATACGGTACCGGTGGTACCGAGGACCGTCAGCCTGTCCCCGATCTCAAGATCTGGAGGCACATTGCCGTCGCCGTAGTAGACCATGATGCCAGACGATCTGTCTTCATTCTGAACGTAGATCCTGTCGGTGAAAGCCGTACTCGAGCAAGAAAGCACCATATCTTTCATCACAACAGGTGTGTTGGACGCAGTGATTTTTGCATTCCCTACACTGCCGGTATAATTGATCGGTTCGGACACAGCTCTCCAGGCGTTCACACGTCCCCAGCCGGTATAAATATCGTAGCCCTTGGCATCTACATCATCTGCCGTATGGAGTATATGGAAGAACACTTCGGCATTCGACCAGTCCGGGTGGACGGACCACACAAGCGCCGCTATACCGGAAACGAACGGAGCCGCAGCCGATGTGCCGTTTTCTATGGTATACTGGTCGTAGGGGCTGGCGCCCGTTATCCAAGCTCCCGGAGCCACTACATCCAAATAGTAACCGTAATTACTGCCGCCGGTGAACCAGTCCCATTCAGAGCATCTCTCATCCGACTGGTTACTCGCCCCTACTGAGAGCGCGTTGGTATACGATGCCGGATAGGACGGCTTGTCCGGCCCCTGATCTTCATTTCCGCTTGCGCAGACGCAGATCGCACCCTTATTCCAGGCGTAATTTACCGCGTATTTGAGGAGGGGAGCATCATCACCTTCCATGCTCATATTTATGACCTTAGCGCCGTTATCGACGGCATACATTACCGCTTTGGCTGCATCGTCTTCGAGACCATACCCATTCTCGTCGAGTACCTTCAGGGCCATGATCCTGCAGTTCCATGCCACACCGGCCATGCCGACTCCATTATTGCCTTCGGCATCGGCAACAGATGCGGTAAACGTGCCATGTCCGTGGTCATCCTGCACATCCGCGCTTTTGCCCACGAAATTCCAGCCCATTATGTCATCCACATAGCCGTTTTTGTCGTCGTCTATGCCATTACCCGCGATCTCACCTGGATTAGTCCATATATTACCGGCGAGATCTTCATGTGTGTAATCGACGCCTGTGTCTACGCTTGCTATGATAACGCTGCTGCTGCCAGTCGTTACGTCCCAGGCCTCTTCCGCGTGAATATCGGCCCCTTCCACGCTGGTCCCTCCCAGCATGCTGAAGAAATCGTTGTTATAGCCATCGTTATAGAGCCCCCACTGAGGCGGGTCGTCGCTGTAATCGTTTCTGAACAGCGGATCATCCGGTTCGAGCGCAATTCGGAATATGTGGTTCGGACCGGCATACTCGACCGCTGGGTGGCTGCGGAACCGGGCTATCACCTTGCCCAGATCTAAGCCTTCCGGGAGCTTCAAGGTATAGAACCTTTCCCTTTCGATGTTCTGCTTCACCTTAGCGCCGATGTTCCCTTGCAGTCTGGACAGTTGAGAAAGACCTCTGCCGGGTTTCAGCCGGACTATCAGTTCGTCAGGAACATATTCGGCCATAGCGGCAACCGGCAGAAGGAACAATACTATGATGTATAGAATGGACAACCTGGATAATTTTCGATGTGCTGACAGAGCCATAGTGGAATCTCCTTTCAATTGAAGGTTTTCGGCTGACTCAGCCATCTCTATCTGATTAAACAATCAGCCGAAAATTGAATCCCAATCCCAACTACAGTATACCTCAGAAATTTGTGATTGTGTGCTTTGGCAGTGCATACTACAATAATGGCAAGAATTGCAGCCGGGTTATATCTACAATTCCAGCATATCATGTCCGCCCAGATGTATGAACAGACCGATCAACTCTCCTGCGCCTACGTTCGAAGATATCATCGGGGTTGCGATCAAACCGACGTCAGCCTTGCCGATTTCTCCTGTTGTTGCATTCATACATTCCCAAATGCTGGGGTATCTGAGTGCAAACCGGACAGCGCCCTGATGGATGGCATCCACCAGATCAGGATAGTATTTCGTTGCGGCAGCTCCTGCCATAGCCATTGATTTAGGCCAGGAAGGGCCGCGCCAGTAGACTCCGGCAGCATAATCTTTCTCATCAGGAGCCATAGTCCGCACTCCGAACGGCGCTATGAGTTTGCAGAAGTTGTCTTTCATCGATCCGGCTTTGTCTTTTTCTACAAGTCCATAGGCAAGCGCGAACAGACCGTCCACTCCGACTCTGGTATCGAGCGTGCCGTCTTCATGCAGGACGCCATACCACTTCTTGCTGCCGTCCCACAGGTGCTCGTTCATTGCGGCAACAGTCTCTTCAGCCTGCACTTTCCAGAAATCTTCTTCACCATTTTCTATAACCGCAGCTATCTTTGCCATAGCTTGTTCGTATCTGGCACGTTCGGCTGCGAATATTGCAGGATAGCAGTGGCTTTCCTTCAGTCCATCCTCATTGTAGGTTACCCTGTCAAATGCTGATGTGGTATCAAGCCCGGTATCGTAAGAAGCTTTGATCGCCCACATGTGCAGATCCCTGTAGTTTTTGTCACGCTGTCTGACGAGGAAGTCATAATACCGCTTTAACCCCGGGTACCACTGCCTCAGGCTGTCTACATCTCCCGTATTGTTGAAATATCTGACTGCCAGCCACGGCACATGAGGAGTCTGCACCAGGTTCAGTTTGCTCCATCCCTCACCGGGGACCTCTTCATCAAGGTGAATGGCATGGGTTACGTAACCGTCTTCGCGCTGATACTTCAGGAACAAATCCAGCAGGTTCTTGATATAGGTCTCGCCGATTTCCCGATTGTACCGGCTGATTGTCTCCATAGCAGTCAAACCCCACTGCCAATAGCCTCGATAGACCGGAAACGCTTCGAGGACAGTCTTTCCCCACTCAGGATGCTGATAATAATTCAGCCGGACGACCCACCAGCACTTATAATAGGCCTTCATTTCGTCTTCGCTGTCAAAATGCGGAGCTGATAGGGATGCAAACCATTCGTTCCACTTTTGCCGGATCTTACCTATCGGCGGGTCCTGTTCAAAAGCCGAACGTGCCTTTTCAGGGTCTTCAAGATGGATGCCGAACCTGACCGTCTGCTCCTGGCCGCGTTCCATCTCAAGCAAGTGATGAAAGACCACATATCGCCCTTCTCCATCACCTTCACCTATCTTGCCCGAAGCGGCGTCTTCCAGGAACCCCTCAAGATGCCTGTAGACGGCCACTTTATCATGGTTTGACGTTATATGGATGGTCCCGCCTTCATATTTGATGGTTACGGTGTTGTCTGAGGATGTTACCGTACACCCTTTTATCGGGACGGTCACTATCGTAAAAACATCGCTTCTGAACGGGCTGTCCCAGCGGTGCAGGTTTTTGCATCTGAGGTTCCAGGTAAACCCCGTGTCCGAAGCCTGGCTAAATGTCTCATCGACGCTGAACAGAGTGTCCGGTGACTCGATCTCCCGTTCGATGACGGATGGGCAGCTCCGCATATTCTTGAAAAAGAACTGGCTTTTCTGCAGGTTGGGCGTTCCATAAATCCTGTTCACGGTATACTCAGCAAAAGACAGGCTGATAGCTGAGGCTTCATTATAACCCGACACCTTTTCAGTATCTATCTGATAACCGACCTTGCCGAAGTCTGTCGGATAAGCAAAAGGCAAGTCCCAGTCATCGTGTTTTATGGCAACTGCTGTCCTCCGGGGCAGCTTTTCATCGAAATCCACCCCAACTAAAGACCAAACATCCTGATGTTCATTCTGTTTCAATTCTCTATACTTCCTTACCGACCTGATATTTTCCGCCAGCCATCAAAGGCATTAGGTGCCATACAGAATATCATATAGCAGGCTGGTTTTTGGACATCCACGGTCCTATAGTGTTGATCGTGATTTCCGCAGTTACAGCGGATCGCTTGCCGCCCATAGCGGGCTGAAAGGTTCGAAATCAGATCTCGACACCTACGGTGTCGGCTTCGGCAGCAAGCAGTCCGAAGCAACGAATCTACCTCGCCAAGCACACTGCCCAGGCACCTTATGTCACCAGAGGCGTCTTTTCTGTAATCTATGCCTGCCCTCAACACATTTGATTGATTACAAGCTATCAAATCTCAATAACCCTATTCGCCAGTTAATTAGCAGTACAAATGATGCATGGAACAATATAGTTATTATCGCCAAGACTAGCATGTGTGGCGGATAGCCATTTCTTCTGGCATTAATGCGTTCACACCACGCAGCTACGAGTCCACCGATCAGGGAACACAGTGTGGCTGATATATAAATGGCGGTCAATGTCTCATGTTTGAGAGCTGATAGTGACTGTATATGTTCAATATTTTTCGCGGAAAATGCGATTACAGTGCCTGCGAAAAAATTTGCAGTCAATACGCCAACAGCAAACGGTGCAATTCTGGATTTTATTTGCCCCCACATTGAACCAGACCACCACCTGCCAAGAGGGCTACTATTATCCCAAGAGCTATCGGTTTACGAAAGAAGGCTGTCAACTTGTTCATTTAGATAAGTCACCTGTGTTTTAGTAGCTGCCCGGTCCGCATCAAAAGCGGACCGGGCGCTGGTTAGTCGTTGATATGGCTGCACAGCAGCCATTCTACACTTCTGCATCACACTTTAGTGCGATTTGCACTAAAATCCATTCATCAACATCCACAATATGGCTCTCTAATGTCTACGCATCATGCCCGGTAGATTAGCTTCGGCGCAAAAATCGCGCACCGAAGCATCTCAAAACTAAAGCAGGAAGCATATACACTTTATACTTGCAAATCACCATTCCAGCGGTTGAAAATCATTCGGCTCTTCGAGTATCCGAAACAAAAAGGCGCTGATTGGGAATGCCGCTAAAGCTGTCAGACCTACTAAACCTAGACTCAGCATCATCGTTGCTAATTGATGGACCAGAACATTTACGATGATAATTAAAAACAATGTAATTGAACGTAAGCTGGTATAATACCGGGAAAACCACCATATAGCTATAATGCACACCAATGATGCAAGTAATGTGAGTATACTAACCGATAAGGTCACTCCAGATGAACTTAATGCCCATAGTAACTGTGTATTGAATTGGAATCCTGTAGGATTCTTATCTAGCACTAGAAGTATGGCATTATCTGACTTCAGTACGCATATTATCGGCCATTGAATCAACACTCTAGCAATAATGAGTAATCCTATCCAAGCAGAATAACTCATAAATGAACGTGAAGCTCTATGTCTTGGCAAGTGATGCAACAGCATGGCCCAGTAAAGAACAGGCCATATCCACCACATTACACGCAAAGCCAGATCATTGCTGCGTCCATAGGCGAACCATGCAGCGGGCACTACATCACTCATCTTGCTGACAACAAATACCAGCACAGCAGTTATCAAGAGAATGAATAGCGTCGTCAATCTCAAAAGGCACCTGCCAAATATTCTCATCACATTTACGCTATTAAGGCTGCTACGACAAATGCCGTAACCGCTGCCTCATAATCATATATCACTGTTTCAAATACAGTTGCATATGGATCTATTTTTGATAAAAACATGGTAGCTCCACAGCCTGCAGCTATACTAAGCGCGAGGCTCCATGCACCAGGATTAAGACTTGACTCCATAGTAGCGGCTTTTATCATTAAGGCCAAACCTGTAATGGACATGCCGATTCCAGTAGCCGAGTAACACCCAAAACATGCAACGGCAAAAAAATTGCCCACACAAACCATTGCATAACCTCCAAGGAAAAGTTCCGTAGCTTGATCAGGTGACAAAGGCTTTTTGCCATCCTGATCTTGTAAATTAACCGGGTTATTTCTACAATAGACAAACCAGTTCACCCCATCCCCAGCAGGATCCTCGCTTATAAACCTTCCAATCGCCGGGTCGTAGTATCTGGCGCGCATGTAGGTAAGTCCGGTGGAGTCTTCCGCTGTGTGGCCAAGGCCGCCGCAGAACTTGTTGCTGCCGGAAGTGCTTGAATCCGTGTTTCGGATGGCTCCATAGGCATCATACTTCATCAAAGGCGTCTCATTGCCGCTCAAGTCGGGGTTGATCCTTCCTTCACATATAGGTCACATGTGTTTTTATTAGATGCCCGGTCCGATTTTGAACGGACCGGGCGCTGGTTAGTCGTTGATATGGCTATAAAGCAGCCATTCTATACTTTTATATTCAACAACGCTTACATTAAGCTTGCCGTTCTCGAAGAACAGCTGTGATTTTACTCCAAGCGCGTTGTGCAGGCTTCAGATAGATTAAAATTACAAAGTTAATATAAAATGGTGTAATAACTAATACAGCTAGATTACCGAACTTGATTATAAGCAGTTGCAAAACTGCCATATGAAGAAGGAAAGCAGCTATTACGGCAACAAACCGCAGCCGTGAGAAGACTCCCAATATAATAAATGGCGCAAGCGAGCTTAATAGGCCAGCCAACAAGGTGGCAACCAAGATTAATATGGATTTTGCATCGTATATGTTGCTACCAGCTTTGCCGAAGCTATACACAGATAACATGTCATTGTGCCGATTTAGATAGATTGCTAGTGGGGCAAATAGAAGAATACGGCAGAGTAACGAAGTACCCCATACTCGAAACAATGAGAAAGTCGCAGCAGCAAAAGACCTGACTTTTGGAGTGTACGGGAGCGAAACGGCAGCTACAATAAGCCAAAGTGTTGGTATATACCATAAGCTGGATCTAGCACCCCAAGTAACGCGATCATCAAACGCAAATGCTCCTACAGGTGCTACTTGAAGCTTATAGCTGACGAAAACAGTCAATGTAATCGCAATTACAAATATTCCAAAGTCGAAGACACGTGACATAAATATCCACTCTCATATATCTTAATGGTGTTATTAAATAAAGTGGTACCGACATTATTCTGAAAGAATCTATAATAACGGCACCACTCTTTTCATTCTAATATCCAACTGCATTAGAAATACAGTGCGTATAGCGTGGCGGTTGTTACCACCATAGCCCATGTGGATGCAACTGCTGCGCCCATCCCAAATCCAGGAATAGCATCTAGCTTTCCAAGTGATGGCAGTATTACCATATAATATGCAATTGCTGTTCCTCCTAACGACGTTACCATGTCATATGTTTCACCAAATTTCAAGCCAGTTGCACCAGACATAGCAAGCGAAGCGCTAGCAATAAAAGGAATCCCAAAAGCTGCGAAGCCCAGACCAGTAAGTGGAGCTTTAACAAGCACTAGACTTATAGCGAACATCCCTGCACTTCCTAACATAAACTTCTCGTAAGACGTCCATTGATCGGGGTCTAATGCCTTCTTTCCATCACAATCAATCTTGTTTACAGGATTATTTCCACAGTATACAAACCAGTTTATTCCATTCCCTTCAGAATCTTGGGAGATAAACCTGCCCAAGTTGGGGTCGTAGTATCTGGCGCGCATGTAGGTAAGTCCGGTGGAGTCTTCCACTGTGTGGCCAAGTCCGCCGCAGAACTTGTTGCTGCCGGAAGTGCTTGAATCCGTGTTTCGGATGGCTCCATAGGCATCATACTTCATCAAAGGTGTCTCATTGCCGCTCGAGTCGGGGTTGATCCTTCCTTCACATATAGGTCACCTGTATTGTAGTGGCTGCCCGGTCCGATTTTGAACGGACCGGGCGCTGGTTAGTCGTTGATATGGCTGCACAGCAGCCATTTTATACTTTTGCATCGCATTTTAGCGCAATTTGCACTAATATTCTCTCATAAACATCCACAATCTGGGTCTTTAATGTCTACGCATCATGCCCGGTAGATTAGCTTCGGCGCGAGCTTTTTTGCATCGAAGTATTTCTATATTTCAGATAGAAACCTCACCATTGCCTTTGATCCACCAAGGTTTTCTACATTTCATAACATTGATACCTTTACATTGGTTTAATATAGCAGACCAAATTGGTAGTGCCTTCGTAATATTCAAACTTCTCCCTCGATTATCTATAAGTGTACAACCTGTTTCTGCTCCAACTATACGTGTGCCATTTGGGATATAGTAGACTCGAATCTTGCACACGGACTTAAGATCAACTGACCATCGTCTACGAGAAACTGGATCGAAAGCCTCAAGTGTAGAATTGATTAGCTTATACCCGTACATATACAACCACATTGCTTTCATAGCCCAGAGTAATGCTATTTCAGTTAAAGCAGTTGTGCATAAAGCAGGCAGCCAAACAAATAGCCACCATAAAGTATCAGTATATTTTGGTAAACCGCTGCTAATGCCACGATATGCATCATACACACCATAAACTAGCAACATCGACCAAAATAATACTCCAATGATAATCACAGCTATTTCTATACGAAGGCGAACTGGATTGAATATCATAATAAATCATACCTTTCACCTATAATCTCGCCGCCTGTGAAGCAATACTTTGTCCACTTCCTATGTAGATGCTACATATAAACATATTGCCATCGGTCTTTATTGTCTTAATGATAGCGCTTTTAGGAATCGGAGCCACATCCAACTGGTTCTGCCCCATCAATTACCCATATTGGTATCATACAAGCTTTTCATAATATATCGCCTCAATGCAGTCTTCTATATACGGCAGGCAGCATAATAGTCGCCCAATATCCAATGATTACTATCTTGGCAATAATTCCCGCAATTGTAAGTGCTATTACCAGAGCAGATAAACCTTGGTTCAACTGCGCAATATTCTGAAGAATTGTGCATGCAGGAATCGCTCCGGCCAGAGCTATGAGTATACCAATATAAGTTTGCCACCGTCGAATAGACTCAGTTCCCCAGCGTTGATTCTGTATAAGAAGCCAGCCAACATAACTCAGAGCTGTTGCAGTCATACCCCAGAGTAAATATTTGTCGAATTCTGGACCCTTTAACAGCCCCGCAGGAACATTTAACCGACTGACTATACAGTCGCCAGCAGTAATCCAGCTTACAATAACTGCGGTAGCCACTAAAAATGTATACCAGCGAATATGACTTACCAATACAGTTAACATTTTTCACTCCATCATGGCTGCATCGAGTGCGAAACCATCTATTAGTTTTCGCAAGCGCAGCACAACGACCAACGCAGCAAGCGCATATACTGCAGTGGTAGAAGTTCTGAATTGGATACTCGCATTATCGTGCTGAGTTATAAAGAATGGGGCCGCTATATAAGCGCCGCAAAGCCCTATAGATAAAACTAATACAAGATAGATGATGGAAATTACCCGTGGAATTTTAACAGCATGCCAGCGACGGATGTTAATCTGGGAAAGGAACAGTCCGGCAGGCGCGAGTGCGAGAAATATGGCAATCATCCAGCTCCAATTTGACCATATATCACGAAACCAGGTTAGAGAGTATGCAAGTATTATAGATACTGATGCATATATCAGTATAATCCTGCGGCTATTCCTGAGCAGTATACCAGTTAGCAATCCGCCGGATATAAAACTTCCAACAATCAGGATTATGGCTGTTGGTACGATACACCAACATATGGGATTAACTATTGGCAGGCCGTAAAATGCTGCTCCTGCGACGCATACCGCAACCACACCTACGCAAATGCCAAAGATAGCATCCAATATTTCGGATTGTAGTCTGGAAAGCATCTTTTCTCCTAATTCTGAACCAGTTCAGGACCATTCCACGTTTATAGTCACAGTAGAAGCAGCGTAGTCGACCAAAACTTCCGCGTAGTTATAGCTCAGCCTGGGCTTGAGCACATAGGTCAATACACTGCCACTCTTCTCTATCTTGGCTTTTTGTATACCGTTCGATGCATGCAGCCACTCCTTGATCGTCTTTGGATCGGCAGTAAAAATCACTTGGAAACTTCGGGTAAACATATTGCCATCGGTCTTTATTGTCTTGATGGCAGCGTTTTTGGGAATCGGCGCCAAATCCCCCACATCCAAGGTTATTCTCAGCATCTCCTTTTGCTTTGCGGGGTCATGGTTATCTCTATCGTTCGTCGGCTGCAGCATCATGTGAATTGCATACAAGACAAAAGCCCCGTACAGTACACCGCAAACACCCAAAGACAACAGCACCCATTTTATAATCTTCGATAAGCGCTTATTCATAGTTTCACCTTGACGCACTTATACTAAAAAACGGCTGATAGCTAAAGCCACCAGCCGTTTTTACTTTTTATTTAATAACCGCTATTTCAGTTTTGCGGCGTATTCTGCGCCTTTTCTAAGCGCTGCTTCGTTCAGCGGGATAAGGTCCTGCCTGTGCGAAGGAAGGACCTTCGTCAGCGCCTTGCAGACCGAGTCCAGATTGATAGACTTCGTTACCTCGACGAACGCGCCAAGCATAACCATGTTGGCAACTCTCATATTGCCGAGCTCGTCTGCGATCTCACTCGCGGGAACTCCGACGGACTTGCAGTCCGGGCACTCCTTTGAAGGATCTTCTACGAGCGTTGAGTTAAAGAAAATAAACCCGTCTTTCTTGATCTTCGAGGCATGCCGCCCGATCTGGATCTGGCTCATTGCAAGGAGCGTATCCGGCACGGCCGTGACCGGCGAACCAATCTGGCCGTCGGAGACTATTACCGTGCAGTCCGCCGTTCCGCCTCTGGTCTCCGGCCCGTAGGACGGGAACCACACAACATTTTTATCTTCACCGACTGCACCGTAGGCAAGCAGCTGTCCAATGACCATAATTCCCTGCCCGCCGGTTCCAGCCATAATAACTTCCTGATGCATAGTATCCCTCCTTATCGATCCACAAAGACTCCCAGCGGGAAATGGACAGTAGCCGTCTCTTCGATCCACTTGAATGTCTCGATCGGCTTCATCTTCCAATGCGTTGGGCAATTAGAGAGCACCTCGACAAACGAGAATCCCTTACCGTCAAGCTGATTCTGGAAGGCTTTCTTTACGGCCATCTTTGTCTGGTTTATCCCAGCGGCGCTTACAGGGGCAACCCGTGTGATGTAGGACGGGCCGTCCAGCGTGGCGAGGAGTTCGCACACCTTTATCGGATATCCGGCTGTTTTCGGGTCTCTTCCTTTCGGGCAGGTGGTTCTCTTCTCACCGACTATGGTCGTCGGGGCCATCTGCCCGCCGGTCATTCCATAGGTGCCGTTATTGATGAATATAACGGAGATGTTCTCTCCACGGGCTGCGGCATGCACCGTCTCGGCTGTACCGATTGCCGCAAGGTCGCCGTCGCCCTGGTATGCGAATACGAACTTATCCGGAAGCATCCTCTTGACGCCTGTCGCAACCGCAGGAGCTCTTCCGTGCGAGGCTTCGATCATATCGCAGCTCATGTAGTCATACATAAAGACCGAGCAGCCTACCGGGCATACGCCTACGGTATTTTCCAGAAGCCCCATCTCGTCGATGACCTCTGCTACGATCCTGTGCATAACGCCATGGAGGCAGCCAGCGCAGTATGAATGCTGAATATCGCTTAAGGCCTTCGGCCGTTCGAATACTTTCGTGCCTGTCATTTCGAGACCTCCGTCTTCTGTGTCTTGCCGCAGCAGCAGCCACAGCCGCATGAGCCGTTGGATTTTCCGAGGAGTTCCCTGATCTTATCCAACACTTCGAGCGGGTTCGGCACCATGCCGCCGCTTCTGCCGTAGAACGAGACTTCGGCCTTTCCGTTGACGGAAAGTTTCACGTCTTCTAGCATCTGTCCGTGGCTCATCTCTACTACGAGGAACTTCTTGCCCTGCTCTGCCATCTTAAGAAGCTCTGCGGACGGGTATGGGAAGAGGCTGACCGGCCTGAACAAGCCGACTTTTAAGCCTTCTTTTCTCGCGAGGTCGATAGCAGTCTTACTTATTCTCGCTGTCGCGCCGTATGCCACGACCACGAGGTCCGCGTCGTCTGTCTGGGTCTTCTCGAACCTGACTTCGTTCTCTGCCATAAGGGCATACTTCGCCTGGAGCTTCAAATTAATCTCTTCAAGGTCCTTCGGGATGATGTAGAGCGAGTTGATGACGTTATGCTTTCGGCCCTTGCAGCCGTTAGTCGCCCACGGTTTTTCGACCGGATGGCTCTCGACTTTTTCAGGGACCTCTATCTGCTCGATCATCTGGCCGATGATGGCATCCGCAAGGATCATGACAGGGGCCCGATATTTGTCGGCAAGGTCGAACGCCATAGCCGCAAAGTTATAGCACTCGGTTATCGACCACGGAGCCAGCGTTAGCAGCTTGTAGTCGCCATGACCGCCGCCTTTGACTGCCTGGAAATAGTCGGACTGGCTCGCCGCAATGTTACCCAGTCCTGGGCCTCCGCGCTGCATATTTACTATGACCGCCGGGAGTTCAGCCGTCGCGATGTAGGAAATACCTTCCTGCATCAGGCTGATTCCGGGGCTCGATGATGTGGTCATAACCCTCGCGCCGGTGCTTGCCGCACCGTAGACCATGTTGATCGACGCGACTTCGCTCTCAGCTTGGACAAATGCGCCGCCTATTTCGGGCATGAGCGCAGACATATATTCAGGAATCTCGTTCTGAGGCGTGATGGGATAACCAAAGAACCCGCGGCATCCTCCCGCGATGGCTCCGCGCACTATCGCCTCATTTCCCTTCATCAAGGTCTTAGCCGCCACTGATTTACCTCCACACTTCTATGGCTACATCGGGACAAACCTTTGCGCAGAGAGCGCAGCCGGTACACGACTCGCCATTGTTCTTGACCTGCGAGAACCGGTTCCCTTTGGAATTGAACCCATCGGCCATTTCGATTAGTTTTTTCGGACAGAAGTGGATGCAAAGCTCGCATCCCTTGCACAACTCTTTGTTGATCTCAATAAATGCCATTTTGCTAGCGTACCCCCAGCTTCGAATCTATGCGGGAAAGCACATTATTGTGCTCTATAAGCTCAGAAATCGAGCGTCGCTCGGAAAAAAGGTTTATTACAAAAAAAAACGCAGCAGCAGCGGCCTTTCCGGCAACCGGCGCATCCAGCGCAAGCGTCAGTCCAAGCACAGCTCCAAGCGTATTTGAACCAACATCCCCCAGCATCGCAAGCCCTCTCCGGTCATAATGCGCAACAACTATTGCGGCAGCTGCGATGACTGCGACTGCAAGTGGAGCGGAAAGCGAACCCCATGCCAGAATAACTGCAGCCAAAAGCCCAACGAAAAACGCGAAAATCGCCCGGCCAGGCCTCAGATCAAGGAGATTGATAGTGTTTGCGGCAAGCGCGATAACTACCGTATCAAGCGCCCACATCCCAATTCTTCCGCCGGATGCCTGATAAGCCAGGTACAAGGCAATAATCCCGCCGCCCAGGGCTTTCGCCGCGCCGGTCGTCAATTTGCCTTCCAATAATAACTTCTTGAAATGTCCCCGGAAACCTCCTACATTTCTCGAACCGAATACATCGTCAATAAAGCCCAGTATCCCGAAACCAAGGAGCACTATCAGGTAGAGATTTGCATCATGCGAACCGTACCGGGTGTATCTGGCGAGCACTGCACCGATTGCTCCATAGGAGACAATATATAGTCCGAAGACGTAGGGGATTTTCTCTTTTCTGAAGTTTTCCTTCTGCCAGCCGAACCGCCTGATCGCAAGGGAGATTATCCCATGACAGACTACGGCTGCTGCAGCAGTTATTGCGTATATATAAAGCATAAAATGTCTAAATTCTCGGTTTCCGCTTGATAATCAACAATCGCTCCACGTCTGAAAGCACCAAGTTGCTGTCTACCACGAGCGCAAGCCACTTTCCGTCGTGATAAGTGGTTGCGGATACGTAATCTTCTCTGGCATGAGAAACCAGCTCGGGCAGTATCGTTTCGGTTTTTTCTCGCTCGCTACCGCCGAACACTATCTGGATCAGCAGCCTGTTTTTCTCAGGAATCAATGTGCAAAACGATTTCGACTTCTTATAACGCAGGCTCCAGCCGTGTTTGCCGCCGAAAAGCCATTCCGGCTCGAAAATACCCGGATAATTGGTCTCAATAAAGCGGGTTATGTGAGTCCATCTGGCGTAATTCTCTTCGCCCAGCCAATCAACCAAGCTGGTATCATCGGGCTGACTATTTTTATCGATCATACGAGCGTTGGATTCCGTCATTTGCATCTCCTGATCCCTACAGCCCGCACAAGAAGCGCTCTTGCTATGTCTCTGAACTGTTCTCCCCTGTGGATGAACCCTTTCATAGTCCGTCCGGTCGTTCTGTGCGAAATTCCGACGGGGACTTCCTCTACTTTGTAGCCCATCTTAAAGGCATCTATGGTAAGCCCGGTTTCGACCCCAAAACCGTAGTCAAACCCGCCCATGCGCTCGACAATCTCTTTTTTAAGGGCTCTTTGGCCGGAAAGCGGCGCGGACATAGTCTCTCCCGTGAACTTCTGGATGCCCCAACGGGCGAGACCGACGGCAAAGCCGAATCCGCCGGAGTTTTTGACCGATGGAAGCACTGCTATGGTCATGTCAGCCCGTCCTGATGTAACAGGTTCCAATAGTGCTTCCGCGGCTTTGGCTGATGATGCCAGGTCGGCGTCCAGCATGAGGATTATACCGGCGTCAGTTGCGGCAATTCCAGCTTCGAGCGCCTTACCTTTGCCCTTGTTCGATGGCAGAACAACGACTCTGTCTGCTTTTGCTGCCTCAGCCTGGCCGGAGGTGTCATCTGTAGAGCCGTCGTCGATGACTAAGATCTCGTCGATCCCTTCGATGCCTCGCGCAGCTTTGATAGTGTCGGCGATCCTGTCGGCTTCGTTATAAGCCGGGATCAGCACGGCTACTCTGCTCACTTACTGGCCCCCAATGTCTCGGGGACGAACCGCTCCGCAGTCCGTTTTTGTCCAAAATGGGCTTTTTCGCCGGTCAGGGCACAGATGAGCGCGCTTTCACCGCTTGCTCTGTCGGCGTTATCGACAGTAGCCGCATCTACACGCTTCCAGACTGGTATATACGAACTAACCGCGTTCAGTGGTTCACATGCTACCACCACAGCGTTGAGGCCGCGGAGTTCATCGATCAGAGGGATATCGATCACCTCGGCTCTATTATTATCTTCCGATGTCGATCCGCCGATGATCACCACACCCTTGTTCCATCGCCCGTAATCTCCGGACAGGTTCAGCATTTTCTTCTCTTCGAGTATTGGGAGTTTATCCGTATGCTTACCGGAGACCAGCGCCTCCGCGACGAGTCTCATAACAGCAGTACGTCCGTTTTCGTTCTGCGCCGGAACTACTCCTATGGCTCCCATTACGTCTGCGAGAGCGGCTTTATCTTCGAAATCGAATTTGGGAGAGATCTTGGTGATGCTGGTGACCTGCCCCCCTGCCGATTGGATCACCGACCGCAGGCTGGTAGCCAGATCATCGTAATCTCCTGTCTGGACGATAGCGATGTTGTAGTAAAGCAGCTTATCTTTAAGCGCCACGGGCATGAGCGCATGGTTCATCTTTTCGCTTCGAGCGAGGTCGGCCTTTGCAGCCCGAAAATTGCGGTCCTGCTCCCGCAGCCTGTCATCCATCGTGGAAAGCGTGTGCTCGTACCTTTCGGATATACGCAGCACCTGAGCTCTATCCGCCGGTTTACCGACAAACGACGTGCCGATAACCACGCCTATTGCAAGTGCGAAGAAAACAGCCGCCAAACTATATACATGATAACGGAGATCTATCACCTGATTACCTTTCCCAAAGCCTGAGTTGGACCCAAAGGTCCCACAACCGGGATTTCTGCTCTATTATAAACATTCTGATCTGGTCCTGCACTGCAGGCGATAATGCAATAACAGCAATAAGGGCAGCCATTGCCGCAAGCACCAACACTCCGGCGTAGCGGAGCTTCGGAGAAGAATTATACAGCTTGCTGGCTCCGCGCGCATCCACCAGCTTCGGCCCGACTTTGAGCCTCACCAGAAACGTGCTCGACATCCCCTTGCGGCCTTTGTCCAGAAAATCTATCAAGTTCGAATGAGTTCCGACAGCGACGATCAACTCCGCGCCTTTTTCATAGGCCAAAAGCATCGCCACATCCTCACTCGTACCTGGCACAGCCGCGAGTTTCGTCTCGATACCCATTTCCTGCAGCCGAGTGACCCCAGGAGCCTTACGCGATTTGTCCGTATATGTATGGACGACGATCTCTGCCCCGCACCGGAGAGCCTTGTCGCTCACACTGTCCATATCGCCGATGATCATATGCGGCTTGTAGCCCATTTCAAGAAGCGCGTCCGCTCCGCCATCGACGCCGATCAAGATAGGCTTGACCTCGTTTATATACACCCGCAGGCTTACGAGATCGTCCTTATAGCCCTCTCCGCGGACGACAATCAGGACTTGCCTCCCTGCAATTCCGGTGTCTACGGACGGGAGCTTCGTCGCATCGAGCAGGATCGATTTTTCCTGAAGGACATAAGTCAGCGTGTTCTCGGCGAACCGCTCAAGCTCGCTGTCCAGATTGAGTTTGGACTCCTCCAGCATGCGTGCAATGTCCGCCTGGGTGAGCTGCGTCCCCTGGCATATTACATCACCGTTAAGCTTGAGTTCGCAGCCGGAGATCTCTACCTGGTCGCCTTCATGAATCCGATCGAACGGCTCCTGCCCGACACCGTCCAGTATCGGAATTCCGGCATTGAGGAGCATTTTAGGCCCGGCGTTAGGGTACCTGCCGGAAATCGACAACCCTGCGTTCACTACTGCCGCAATTCGCCTGTCGATCAGCATCTGAGCCGACACTGAGTCGATGTCCTGATGGTCTATCAGGGCGATCTCCCCACTGCGCAGTCTCGGCGCAAGGTTCTTGGTCCGCTTGTCCAGCTTGATTGTACCTGATATTTTAAGCATATTAGCTATCTCTTCAGCATCTCCCGCGCGTGCTCCAGCGCGGTTTTCGAGTCCTCAGTGCCTCCGATCATCCGTGCAAGCTCCTGTACACGGGCTTCTCCCTCGACTGGATGCACCCGGACAACCGTCCGGTCTTCTTCGACCAGTTTTTCGACCGAAAAATGGTAATCGGCCCGGCTCGCGATCTGTGCCAGGTGGGTCACGCACATCACCTGGGCGGTTTTCGCGACCGCCGCGAGCTTCTGGCCGAGTATCTGCGCTGTGAGCCCGCCTATTCCTGTGTCCACCTCGTCGAAGATAAGCGTCGGCACTCTATCAGCTCCAGCCATTACCGTCTTGAGCGCGAGCATCACCCTCGAAATCTCCCCGCCGGATGCTATTTTCGTAAGCGGTTTCATCGGCTCACCGGGATTCGGGGATATTACAAACTCCAACTGGTCTATCCCCCTTGGCCCCGGCGCACTTTCGGCAAAGAATACATCGAATTTCGTCCCTGCCATCGCGAGATCGGCCAATTCCGATTCTACGGCTTTCGCGAACTTCGCAGCTCCGGCTTTTCTCTGGTCCGAGAGACGCCGCGCGATACCCATCAACTCGTCTTCAACGCGTTCTATGGACTCCTTGAGCTCTGCTCCTCGCTCCTCGCTGTGAGTCAGGTCGTTCATCTTGCCCGCGACCTCCCGGCCGTAAGCTATAATCTCTTCGATAGAGTCGCCGTACTTGCGTTTCAGTGTCCTGATAAGGTCCAACCGCTCTTCGACGGCTTCCAGCCTCTCCGGGTTGAATTCGACATCATCGCGATAATTGCGTATCGCGGCCTGTGCCTGTTCAGCCGCGTAAAGCGCCGTTTCGAGGTCCTGCAGAGCAGGCGCAATCGATTCATCCAGCGCCGCCATTGACTGAATCTGGACAAGGGCGCTCGAAAGCATATCAGCAGCGCCATTTTCCACTCCGCCGCCGCTTATTGCCGCATGTGCCTCTGAAGCCAGCTCGTGCAGCTTCTCTGCATTCGCCAACCGGATACGCTCGGCTGCAAGCTCTTCATCCTCACCCGGAGAAAGATTCGCAGCCTCGATTTCGGACTTCTGAAACTCGTAAAGATCAAGCATCCGGGCGCGTTCACGCTCGTCCCGCCTTAATCCCTCAAGCTCGGACCTGAGGCCGTTAAGTTCGCAATAATGCTCCGCGACCTTTGCCCTGAGTTCTACCGTTTTCTCGCCGCACCATTGGTCGAGAATCTCCAGATGGCTCTCTACGGAAAGAAGCGTCTGGTGCTCGTGCTGCCCGTGGACATCTATCAGCCCGGAAGTGACTTCTTTCAGCATCGAAAGGGTCGAAAGCCTGCCGTTGATCCGGCTCTGTGATTTACCGCCGGAAGCCAGCTCGCGGGAGATCAAAAGCACCCCTTCGTCCACGTCGAACCCAAGCTCGGCGGCCTTTTCCAGCGCTTTCGGACTCTCCGTCAGGTCGAACTCGACTTCCACGAGCGCCCGGTCGGTCCCGGTACGTATAAAATCGGACGATGCCCGCTCTCCGAGTATCGTCGTTATCGCATCGATGATTATGGACTTGCCCGCGCCTGTCTCGCCTGTGAGCACATTGAACCCTTTTCCGAGCCGGATGCTCAGGTCGTCGATAAGCGCAAAATTTTTAATCTGGATCTGTGTAAGCATAGCTTATATCGGGGACGGTGACTGATTATGAGCTAAAACGTTCTCCCCATTTCAGCCTCTGCTGAAGCTTGTCGTAGAAACTCATACTGTTCCAGTAAACGATCCTGGCACAAAACCCGGCCCGCCTGATGTCCACCTTGTCCCGGCGCTCCATTTCGCAGCCGACCTGCCCGTCCACTGTAAGCATCATAACGTCCTCGCCGTCCGACTCGCACTCCCCGACTATCTGCACCGTTTCGCCGTCCGGGACAACGAGCGACCGGGCATTCAGCGTATGGGGACAGATCGGCGTGATTATCATCACCTTCACATTGGGATCGACCACGGGGCCGCCCGCCGAGAGTGAATAAGCCGTCGATCCGGTAGGGCTGGCGACTATAATCCCGTCTGCAGCGTAGGTTGCGATCGATCTTTCGTTGGCGAAGAGCCGCAAGCTGAGGAGCCTTGCGAGTGGGCCTTTGGACACCACTATATCATTGAGCGCTGAGGCCGAAAAGACCGTTTTTCCGCCCCTGATGAGGTTCGCGGAAAGCATCAGCCGCTCGCTGATCTGAAAATCGCCCTCGATCACTCGTTCGAGGGCGGATTTTACGTCCGGCGGATGAATTTCAGTGATAAACCCATACTTGCCCAAATGTACGCCGAGGATGGGAGTGCCTTTCGGCCCCGCCAGGCGCGCGGCCCGAAGTAATGTGCCGTCACCGCCGAGCACGACCACCATATCCGCACCGTAGACGGTATCGGTATCCACAGCAATATCCTCGCGGCCTATTAATTCAGCCGGTTTGGGTTCGATGAGTGTTTTAACATGCCTGTCCGCAAGCCAATCGGCCAGCTCTGCTGCAAGGCGCAGAGCTTCCGGTTTCTGTGGGTTGGCGACAAGACCTATTGTTTTCAAGTTTTGCGCAATCCGCTCGTCATTTATCAATGTTTAGGGACATTCGCCAGCCGGTCAAGATTGAACTTGGCGTCGGAATATCCCGGATCGAGCTCAAGAGCCTTCTTGTATTGCGCTTTCGCCTCCTCTGCAAGCCCTTTTTTCTCCAATGCGACGCCTAGATTATTATACGCCGACGGGAGTTTGGGATTCGACTTTACCAGGCTTCTGAACTGCTCTATGGCTTCATCGATCTTATTCAGTTCGACCAGAGAAAGCCCCAGGCCAAGCCGTGCCGACGAGTTACCGGCATCCATCTCCAGCGCCTTTTGATACTGCTCCTGAGCATTCCCGGCATCTTTCGCGTCCAGATAGAAGTTGGCAAGATTGACTCTGGCAGCTACATCTTTTCCGTCCAGCTTGACTATCTCGCGCCACTCGGCGATACCGCTGTCCATATAGCTCTGCTTCAAGGTCTGGTCCGACGTGCCATCTTTCTCATACGTATAAATCATCGCAAGGCGTTTCCGTGCAGTCATAAAAGATGGGTCCTGATCGATGGCAACCTTAAGCTGTTTGATTGCGTCCGCAGTGCGGCCGGTCTTGTAGAGAGACCAGCCGATGTTGGTCATGGTCTCGACATCGGTCGGTTTTACCTGCAGTGCGGCGTTATATGCATCGATGGCGGCTTTGTGTTTACCCTGTTTCGCAAGCAGCACACCCAGGTTGTAGTTCGGTGCGAACTCACCCGGCTGCAGTTTTGCAGCCTGCCTGTAGTGCTCAATAGCGGAATCGGTCTTACTCTCATCCGAGGAGATAAGTTCACCCAGCGCTACGTGAGCATAATAAAGGTTCTTGTTCAGTTTGACCAGGTGTTCGAATGCCTGCACAGCGCCGGCTGTGTCTCCGCTGGACTTGAGGGCTGTGCCGAGATTCAAAAGCAGCGTGGCGTTTTCAGGTTCTATCTCGATAGCCTTTTTGAAAGTGACAATCGCATCATCGAGCTTATTTTCCCGCTGGAGTGTCAGCCCCAGGTTGTTCAGAACATTCACATCTTTCGGCTTTAGAGTCGCTGCATTTCGGAACTGCTTCTCAGCCTCCGCCAGATTGTTTAGTTTGAGCTGTGCGTTGGCGAGGTTGTAGATGGAATCAGCCGAAGCCGGGCGCAGTTTGACTACCTGGGAGTATGCATCTATGGCTTTTTCATTTTCGCCTATGTTGTAGTAGGCAGTTCCAAGATTATTCCATACCTCGGGGTCTTTCGGAGACAATTCCGAAGCGGTCTGAAGGTAGGTTACTGCATCTGCAGCACGCTGCTCCTTGAGCAGCAGATAACCCAACCAGCTCATAGCTGGTGCGTTCTTAGGATCAGCCTGCACAGCCTTTTCAAGTTCGGTAATTGCGGCAGCGTTATTGCCGCCCTTATAATACTCGATACCTTTCTTGAAGTTGGCGTCCGACGGAGCCGCGACGGCTGGAGCGATGAGTGCCAGAACCAGAAGTATGACGAATCCGCACGCCCGTTTCTGTATAATCATTGCAAACTCTCCTCTCTCGGCCGGCTGGGTAATTAAGCTCGACCAGATCTAATAAACTTACCCGACATTATATCAGTTTGGCATATTGCATACAAGTTCTGAAACCCGTGCTGCCACATCATCCAGCGCAGCCGAAAGCGGCCTGGATTCGAACCCGACAATCTCCACATGCGGCTGTTGAACCGGTATCAGAACCTTGACCGCTCCGGCTGATGCTACCGTTTCGGCAACTGCCGGCGTGATCTCACCCATAAGCGAGTTCGGGATGATTATCCCTATCGGTCCGACGATGACATCCATCCTGGGAACAGTCACAACAATGGCGTTCTCTCCGGTTGCACCGATGTCCGCCCCGGCTTTGATCATCCCTGTCGTAGCTGCCGCATTCGTGCCGAGCGCGATCAGCTGATGCGAGCCCGATACTATCTGCCTGAGCCGGGACACGATCTGCGCGCCTATTCCGCCGCCCATGCCATCAATAACAGCTATTTTCATCTACAGGTAAGCGCCTCCAATCCGAACTCTTCCAGAATCAGTCCAAGCTTATAGACCGGCAGCCCTACTACGTTAAAATAGCAGCCTGATATGCCTTTTATGAGCACCGAACCGCGCCCCTGTATCGCATACGCCCCAGCCTTGTCCATCGGCTCGCCTGTTGCGATGTAACGTTCGATCATCCTATCGGTAAGCTCTCGAAAACGGACATCCGTGCACTCAAAATCGCTTCTTTCCCGCCGCTCATCCTTCCGGATATCTATGACGTGTATCCCCGTATAGACATGGTGCGTCCTGCCGGAGAGCATCCGAAGCATGCGGGCCGCATCGCATTCATCCTGAGGCTTGCCGAGAATCTGCTCATCGACAGAGACTACCGTATCTGACCCTATAACAATCCCATCCGTCACTTTTGCCGTCACGTCCTGAGCTTTTTCCTTTGCTGACATAATAACATGATCCTTCGGTGAAAGGTCGGACGGCATATTCGATTCGTCAAAACCGGACGGTACAACTTCGAAGTCCGGACATATAAGCGAAAGCAGTTCCCGCCGCCTGGGCGACGCAGAAGCCAGTATTAATCTATGCGAGATCACAAATCCTACCAATTTTCTTTGGAGTGCGGCAGCTTGACGCCGCTTTTCTATCGACAGTCACAAATCTCTGTATCCCTAAATCCTATCCGGCTAATACATCAACCGCATAATCGCATCGGCGAGCTGCTGCGGGTCGTGACGGACGACTTCCGTCTGGCTCATAAAATCGCCGACAACAGCACGATAGCCCATCTCGCGGATCTTGTCTACGTCCGGCAGGACGAGTTCCGCGCCTTTTCCCCGGTATTTTTCGAGCAGTTCGAGGTGCGGTACCTGCCGGTTGACCAGGACATAGTTAAATATCTTCCTGCCTACATGCTTTTCCAGCGCACAGACGTGTTCAGATGCCGTAAAACCATCCGTTTCTCCCGGCTGGGTCATCACATTACATACGTAAACCTTCACAGCATTCGATTCGGCTATCGCATCGGCTATTCCGTCAACCAGAAGGTTCGGGATAATGCTCGTGTAGACACTTCCCGGCCCGATTACGATGGCATCAGCCAGCTTTATCGCCTGTATCGTCTCTTCGAGCGGCTTGACCTCAGCCGGAGTAAGGAAAATATGCTTGATTGGCTGCCCGGATGTGACGATGTTCGTCTCCCCATCGGCCAGAGTGCCGTCTTCCAACTCTGCATGGAGCGAAACATCATCTATCGTCGATGGAAGAACCTGGCCGCGAATGGCCAGAATGTTGCTTGTCTCTTTGACAGCCCGCTCAAAATCTCCTGTGATGTTCGTCATAGCGGCGATAAGCAGGTTGCCGAAGGAATGGCCCTGCAGCCAGCTGTTTCCGCTGTCGAACCGGTATTGAAAAAGCTCCGTCATGAGAGGTTCTTCATCGGCCAGAGCGACAAGACAGTTCCGAATATCCCCCGGAGGCAGCATTCCAAGCTCTCTGTGGAGAACGCCGGAGCTTCCCCCGTCGTCGGTCACGGTTACTATGGCTACGATGTTGCTGGAATACTGCTTCAAACCTCTGAGCATCGTGGAAAGGCCGGTGCCGCCGCCTATAACGACTATTCTGTTCCCCTGCGCGAGGTAGCGTTTCTGAAATATCACATCCGCGAGCTTATTCTGCGCTGCCGGGTCTACCACACTGATTATGGAGCGGATCACCTGCCTGATCGCCACAAATATGAGCGCAAGGCCAAAGACCATCAAGCTGGTGCTGACTGTAATGAGAGTTACCGGCTGTTCCAAGTCTATTCCGAACCGCACCATGCAGAAGTGGGCTATAATCTGGAGGTAATCGAAGACGGCGACATTAGCCAGGAGAGCGACTCCCACAACTATCGCAAACGCGCCGATGGGCACCAGCATCAGCCAGCGCTTGACCTTCATCCCCGGATATAACCATTTAAACGAGCTCCAAAAGCCTTTCATTCGTCAGCCTTTCGGGCAATCTCTGTGTTCTACGACAACATTCGACCCTCTCGCGGCCAGGTACTGCGCGAGCTCATTGGCAATTACAACCGACCTGTGCCTGCCGCCCGTGCAGCCGATGGCGATAGTCAGATATGCCTTGCCTTCCTGCTCGTATTGCGGTATGGAGAACTCAACCAGCCCGCAAAGCCGCTCCATGAGAGGTTCCGTCATGGGGTCGGAAAGTACGTAATGGCGCACTTCCTCATGCGTTCCATCGAGCCCGGATAGACTCTTCACCCAGTATGGGTTGGCAAGAAACCGCACGTCGAACACCAGATCGGCATCCAGCGGGATACCGTGCTTGTATCCGAACGAAGCTACGGTTATCACCATGCCCTCGCCCGCATTTTTGGAGCCGAAATACTGGCGGATCTCCCTGCGCAGACTCTCCGGTTCCAGGTTGGAGGTATCGACGATCTTATCGGCCTGCTCCTTGATGTCGGCCAGGAGCCTCCGCTCTTCTTTTATGCTTTCAAGAATGCCGCGGTCCCCGGTCACCAACGGGTGTTTTCTGCGAGTCTCCTTGAACCGCCGGACCAGCACCGGGTCGGATGCGTCAAGGAAAAGTATCTTTGCCTTACCGTAGCCTTCAACACGCGTGGTCGCCAGCTCTTTGTAAGCCTGAAGAAAATCGCCGAAGAACTGGCCCGTGCGGACATCGACGACTATCGCCAGGTCCTCGGACCGCGCTCCCGATTCTTTCCACAGGTTGACCAGGTTCGCCAAAAGATCAGGAGGCAGGTTATCTATACAGAAATAGTTGAGATCCTCGAATGTCCGTATGGCGAGCGTTTTTCCTGCCCCGGACATTCCGGTCACTACAACAAGCTGTTTGTGCGGTTTATGCAACTTACATTCCTCACTATCTTTAATCCCGTCTATTGGGCCTCAACTTCACGAAACTGTTGATTATGCCGCTCAATATACTGAGCACCACCGAGCCGAAAAGCGCAGCCAGGAAATTTTCGACCTCGACCCCTCCGGTTAATACCGCCGCGATCCAGAAGAAAAGCGCGTTCAGCACGAATGCGAACAGCCCGAATGTGAGACAGGTGAGCGGCAGAGTAAATAGCTTGACTATCGGACGGATGACCGCGTTCACGATGCCCAGCACCAGCACAAAGAGCAGTGCTTTCACAAACCCGCCCCATCTTAACCCGATACCAAGCGCTTGACCGATCTGGATCGTAAGCCATGCAGCCAGCACCCCGCCCAACCAACGGATAATGAAGTTCATAATGTAATTCCCTCCAAAGCCAGGAGCTTGCGCTTGAGATCGAGCCCTCCCATGTAACCTCCAAGGCTGCCGTCGCTGTGCACCACCCGGTGGCACGGCACTACAATCGGCAGGGGGTTCTTTCTCATCGCGTTTCCGACGGCGCGCGCTGCGCGGGGCGATCCGGCCAGCGCTGCAAGGTCGCCATAGCTTATGAGCCTGCCGAACGGCGTTTTCATCGCTTCCAGAAGCACTTTTTCTTCGAATTCCCCAAGCGCATCGAATTCGACAGGAACATCGGAAAAATCGACCGCTTCTCCATTGAAATAGAGACGCAGACGTTCGACGAAGTCGCCAAACCCATCCGAAGATTCGGCTGCCCCATCAGGCGCTTCTGCCAGGGCTGCCTCTCTTGTCGGCTTCGGGAGGTTGATTTTGATCAGTTTACCGTCCCTCCACACCGCCAGTAACCAGCCGAAAGGCGTTTCAACAATCGTGTAATAGAGTTTCATATTACTTCTATATACGTCTGGGATGCTGCATTCGATTGCGCTTTATTAGTCCCACGTAAACGATCTGATCTCGGAAAGCGCGACCAGATCATGGTTAATGGCCGATATATCGATCCCCGCAGGAAGCCTCACGCTGAACCGGGTTTCGACAGCCTCAGATTCCGTTTCCTCACTTCGGACTCCTGTGACCGTTACTCCGTATCTGCTGAAGGCCTCCAGTACACTCATTACACCGGCTCTGCCCTGCGAAAAAACAACAACCAGATCCCTTACACTCTGCCTGCTGATCATTGCGTTCTCAAGACGGCTTATTATGCTCAAGGTCAGGAATACGATGACGCTCGAAACAATCGCAAGATAGATAAGTGAACCGCCCGCGCCTACGGCCATCCCGATGGCGGCTGTTGTCCAAAGGCTTGCGGCTGTCGTCAGGCCACGGATGATGCTCCCCTGCCGGATAATCGTCCCGGCTCCCAGAAAACCTATTCCGCTTACAATCTGGCTTGCAATCCGGCTTGGGTCTGATCTTGCGCCCGTATATGACTGCGAGATTATCGTAAAGAGCGCCGCCCCAAGCGAGACAAGTATATGCGTGCGGAGCCCCGCAGGCCTGCCGTGAGCCTCCCGCTCCAGCCCGATCAGCCCGCCGAGCACAACCGCTAAAAGCAGTCTGAGCACCATTGTGATCAGTTCATTGTTCGTCATGTAGCTATCTATATTTATCCGCTACGTCGAGAAGTAGGCGCTTTTCGGATTCAATCAAAGCCGTAATCTCATCTGTCGCCTGATCGAGCGTCAATTCCCGGCTTTCCTTATTGCGCCGCAGTCTTACTTCTACCTTGCCTTCAGATGCGAGCCTGCCGACGACTATCTGCACCGGGATTCCGATGAGATCTGAGTCCTTGAATTTCACTCCTGAGCGCTCGTCGCGGTCATCCAGAAGCACGTCTACGCCTCGCCCCTCAAGCTCCTCATAAACCCGCGCGGCTGCCTGCGCCTGCGTTTCGTCCTCTGGGTTCAGAAGCAGCACTACAGCTTCGAACGGCGCGATGGAAATCGGCCAGACGATACCGTCTTTGTCATGATTTGCTTCAGGAATAGCTGCAAGGAGCCTTGAGACGCCAAGCCCGTAGCATCCCATTATGAAGTTCTTTTCCTGTCCGTCCTCGTCAATGAAGGTAGCATCGAGCGTCTTGGAGTATTTGGTTCCAAGCTTGAAGATATGCCCGATCTCTATTCCCCTCACTGCGTCGAGCGTGCCTTCGCACCTCGGACATGGATCGCCTTCCGACGCCACCCGCAGATCAGCCCACTGGTCCACCTTGAAATCGCGGTCGATGTTGACATTGACATAATGAGTATCCGTCTTGTTGGCCCCCGTGATGAAATTCGCCATCGCGCGGATCTCATAATCTGCGTATATGGCAACACCGGACAGCCCGACAGGGCCGGAAAACCTGACTTCCGCTTTTGTCACTCTTTGGATCGTCTCCGGATCAGCCATTTCGAGCTTTTCGGCTCCGATTGCGCGGCTGAATTTGGCTTCGTTAAGCTCTCTGTCGCCTCTTATAAGCGCCGCGACCGGCTTTCCGTCAGCCAGGTAGAGAAGCGTCTTGACGAGTTTCTTCGGCGACGCCTTCAGGAACCCTGTCACCTGCTCTATGGTCTTTGCGCCGGGTGTATCGAGCGCTGTCAGTGGCTTTTGGGCATCCGTCGAGGGCGCATAACCCCTGTCGGCAATCTCCGCACGTTCGGAGTTGGCTGCATAGTTGCAATTTTTGCAGTGCAGGATTATATCCTCGCCTGCCGAAGCCGGAACGGTAAACTCCTGGTTGTCCTTGCCGCCGATTGCGCCTGATTCTGCCTCCACAACGAGGAAATCGACCCCGCACCTCGCATACGCGCGGGAGAAAGCGACATACATCTTATGATAAGACAGGTCGAGTTCTTCATCAGTCCGGTCGAATGTGTAGGAATCGAGCATTATGAACTCGCGGCCCCGGATGACCCCGCCCCTCGGCCTAGGCTCGTCCCTGAACTTAGTCTGAATCTGGTAGAGATTGAGTGGGAGCTGGCGGTATGACCGTATATCGTGGCGCGCTATATCGGTTACGACCTCTTCATGCGTCATGCCGAGCCCATGCCAGCGGTTTGACCGGTCTTCCAGCTTGTAGAGGACATCCACGTCCCACCTGCCGGACTCCTGCCAGAGTTCGGCAGGCTGAAGCGCAGGCATGAGCAGTTCCTGTCCGCCTGCTGCATCCGTCTCTTCACGGATTATGCCCTCTATCTTTTTTATGACCTTATAGCCGAGCGGCAGGTACGAGTAAACGCCTGCAGCAAGTTTTCGAATGAATCCGCCGCGCAGAAGCAGCCTGTGGCTTGCGATTTCCGCCTCGGCAGGGACTTCTCTCAGTGTCGGAAAAAATAATTGCGTTGCTCTCATTTTAGCTATCAGTTATCAGCCGTCAGCAATCAGCAAATCTGGCGGCTATTCCTCCATTCACTAACTCTATATGTTACTTAATAATTTGTTCAGCCCACCTCAACACCGCTTTGGCGATCTTGATAGCCTGTTTATAATCACCTTCAGTTGCCTCTTCGGCAGTGCTGGGATAACGCATATGCACAGCATAGCTGGTCAGTTCGGCAGCACTTCCCGGCTCAATTTGCTCAGGCGGCATAAAGTTCCCTTCCTTCACGCAGTGCAGGATAATAAACCAGACTTCGTTTGTCCCCAAACCGGCGTACATCGGTCTCAGTAGCAACAACTACATCCACAGCAATACTGAAGCCGATCAGGTTGCGATATATCTTCTTTGCAGTCTCATTTCGGTTGTTGCCATCAGGCATTATTACCAGCACATCAAGATCGCTTTCCGTCTTTAACTCGCCGCGCGCAGCCGAGCCGAAGAGAATGATCTTCGATGGATGAGATACATCCAATATTCGTTCCACCAGATCATTGAGCACAGATGCATCGAGTTGGATATTCTGCTTCATAATTAACTATGCTTCTCTGACCAGCGCTTCTTCGCCGCAGTCCGGGTATTTCGGACAATTGATGCACTCGGACCAGATTTTTCTCGGCAGATTGTCCATGTCTATCTTCGCAAAGCCGACCTTCACGAAGAACCCTGGCTTATAAGTGAGCGTAAATACCTTCGGGATGCTGAGTTCACGGGCGTCCGCAACGCACTTCTCCACGAGCCGTCTGCCCCAGCCCTGGCCTTGGAGCTCATCGGCTACGACCAGCGCCTTGACTTCCGCCAAGTCGCCCCAACTGACGTGAAGCGCGCAGCAGCCCTTCACCTGCCCGCCGGTTTCGAGCACATAAAAATCTCTGATATTCTCGTACAGATCGTTCAACGACCTGTGCAGCATATCGCCCCGGTCCGCGAAGTCGTTTATCAACTTCTGCATGGCAGATACATCGGTAATCTTTGCTTTACGTATTTCGCTCAAGTCCCTCTATTTCCTTCATAAGTTCATCCACGAGCTGATTTTCATCGACTCTGCGGAGTATTTTTCCACGGGAAAACAGCAGCCCGATACCAGCTCCGCCCGCTATTCCGACATCGGCCATTGAAGCCTCGCCTGGGCCGTTCACTGTGCAGCCCATTACAGCTATTTTCAAGGGCCTGGACGGCGGGTTCTCCGCCAAACGGCGCCGGACTTCGCCCGCTATACCGGCAAGGTTTATATTGCATCTCCCGCAGGTCGGGCAGGAGACTATAGTATACGGCTTTTTCCTTAAGTTCAGCGCCGACAGGATTTCTATCCCGACTGCAACCTCTTCCACCGGGTCGCCGGTAAGCGATACACGCAAAGTATCACCGATACCTTCTGCAAGCATAGCCCCGATTCCTACCGCCGAGCGTATTGTCCCTTCCCAGGGCAGCCCTGCCTCGGTAATCCCAAGGTGAAGCGGGTAAGGCACGGTTTTCGATACGATTCTATAAGCTCCTACAGACATCGGCACATCGAACGACTTCAGAGAGATAACTATATCCGTAAAATCCAGTCCTTCGAGGACTTTGACCTGATCGAGCGCGCTCTGGGCAAGCGTCTCGGCTGTCGGCTGGCCGTAACGCTCTTTGTCTATCGATCCGACGTTTGCGCCGATCCGAATCGGCACGCCGCGCTCCTTAGCAGCCCTTGCAACTGCCTCCACGCGCTCGCGGGAGCCGATATTCCCCGGATTGATGCGGAGCTTATCGACCCCGGCCTCAAGCGCCATTAGCGCGAGCCGGTAGTCGAAGTGTATATCGGCGACAAGAGGGATTTCAATGCCTTTTTTAATTTCAGATAAGGCAGAAGCAGCTTCCTTATCAGGCACTGCGACTCTTACAATGTCGCACCCGGCATCTTCCAGACGCTTAATCTGCTCTATGGTCGCTTTAGCGTCGCGCGTATCCGTCGTAGTCATAGACTGGATGGAAACGGGAGCGTCACCACCGATAGCAACGCCCCCGACATTAACTGTTTTTGTTTTTCTTCTCTCTATCATCACTTAAAATTAGACCACATGTCGAGTCTCGACAAATCGTAACCTACCATAAATACTGCAAGTCCGATGATGATGAAAAGCCCGACAGATTGAACTAAATACCATTTTTGGGGATCGAGCGGTTTGCCCCTGATCTTCTCTATGAGGAGAAGGAGCAGGTGTCCTCCGTCGAGTACCATCAACGGTACCAGGTTAATGACTGCAAGGCTGATAGAAAGCATCGCCAAGAGGAAGAAAATGCTCTGAATACCACTTTTTACAGCCTGCCCGGTCACTACACCGATTGCGACTATGCCGCCGGCGTTCTTTATCTGCTTGCTGAACAACCCCTGAATGGTATCAGCTGTAAATCTATATGTCTCGACAGTACCGATTTTGATCCCGCCGAACAAGTTGGTATATACAGTGTTGCCGGTTTCTTTGGTCTTTTGCTTGAATAACCTTGTATAAACCATCTTCTGGTTGAGAATTATCCCTATTTGCCTTGCAATGGACCGCTGGAACAACTTGGGCCTTACTTCGAACGTTATCTGTTTTCCCCTGCGATCAACTACCAATGTAGAAACCGGTTTTTCACTGGTGCTGAGGACTTGCTCAAAGTCGTCGCTGGTGGGAGTCTTCTTCCCGTCCACCGAGACTAACACATCACCTTTAAGAAGTCCGGCTTTGGCAGCCGGGGAGCCAGCTTGCACTTGAGTTACGGTCGTTTTAAGGTCGCAAAGCACAACACCGATCCTCTTGAAGCTGTCAAGGTCGGTGATTTCCGACTTGACATTGAGTTTCTGGTCTTTGCCTTTGCCATTCCGCTTGACGATGACATTCGTCCCGCCGCCCTTGGCGTTTTCTACAGATGATATTACATCGCCTTTTCGCAAACCGGCTTTCGCGGCGACGGAGCCGTCCGCTACCTGCCTGATAACTTGTTTGGAGTCATCAAGCATGACTCCGATTTTCCTTATGCTGACGATTATCGGCTTGATTCTAAATGTCTTCTGCTCGCCTTTTCGTTCCGCAACGACCGTCGTTATCTTGCCTGTGCCGCCGTTGATAGTTTTTCTCAGTTCGTAACCGTCGTATACACGCTTTCCGTCTACGGAAACAATTACATCACCTTTTTGCATCCCTGCTACCGCAGCAGGTGAGGCTTCCGGCAATTTGTATATAGCCGTTCCGGTGACTCCGATTCCCCACACAAACCCCATCATAAGGAGCACGATATAACCCAGCACCAGGCTCATAAACGGCCCTGCAAAGATAACCAGCGCGCGCTTCCAGATGGGTTTTGTGTTGAACCCGCCTTCGACAGCCATATCTTCGCCCGGGTCCATACCGGCAATGCGGACAAAACCGCCTGCAGGGATGGCATGGATTGTATATTCAGTGCCGCCGCGCTTGAACAGCCTGAGAAGTATCGGACCGAACCCGAACGCGAACTCATGCACCTTCATCCCGGTGAGTTTGGCTACAATGAAGTGGCCGAACTCATGGACGAGCACGAGCACGCCGAGCACGATAAAAAACACGACTGTGCTTATCAAAAAGTGCACTTAATTTCCTCCTGCGAGGTCTGTGGTCATCTCTCTTGCCCATCCGTCCGAAGCAAGAATATCATCGAGTGCCGGATGAAGTATGGGACTGTGTGACTGCATCACGCGTTCCACAAGCCTCGCTATGTCAAGAAAACCAATCTTTTTATCTAAAAACATCTGAACGGCAACCTCGTCGGCGGCGTTCATTACTGCAGGCATCGTACCGCCGGTACAGATCGCCTCGCGGGCAATCCTGAGCGCAGGAAACTTCACTGCATCCGGTACCCTGAAGTCGAGGCTCCCCACCTGAAGTATATCTACCCTCGGAAGCCCTGAGTCATACCTGAGAGGGTACAACAAGGCATACTGTATCGGAAGCCGCATGTCAGGAAGCCCAATCTGCGCTATGACCGAACCGTCTTTGTACATCACCATAGAGTGTATTATACTCTGCGGATGAATTACTACCTCGATATTTTGGGGATCGACCCCGAAAAGCCACCTCGCCTCGATGATTTCCAGCCCCTTGTTCATAAGCGAGGCGGAATCAATTGTGACCTTTTTGCCCATCCGCCATGTCGGGTGGGCAAGCGCCTGGTCCGGCGTCACATCCCGCATATCTTCAACGCTTGCGTCCCGGAATGCTCCTCCCGACGCTGTGAGATATATCTTCTCTACGGATTTTTTGTCTTCTCCGTTCAGACACTGGAAGATGGCTGAGTGTTCGCTGTCTATCGGGACAATTTTTACGCCCATCTCTTCCGCACGGCGGGTGACGATCTCACCGGCACAGACCAGCACTTCCTTGCTTGCAAGAGCAATTTCCTTGCCCGCATCTATCGCGGCGAGAGTCGGAATTAGCCCCGGAGTGCCTGCGACGGAGACGACTACCTGGCCGGCTGAAGGTAAAGTCGCAACTGCATTCCAGCCGCCGTCACCGGAGGTCACTTCTATATTAGGATCGTCGATCAGCCGCTTGAGATCCTGTTCCAGCTCGACTTTACCGATGGAAACGAGCTTCGGCCTGAAATGCCGGGCCTGTTTTGCCAGGAGTTCCACATTCGAGTGGGCCGCGATGGCAACTATTTCTATCTGTTCCGGGAGCCGTTCGGCCACATCCAGCACCTGAGTGCCTATGGAGCCGGTCGAACCCAGTATCGAAATCCTTTTAGTCATAAATTATTGTTTCGTCTCTTCTACCACTGCGCCGAACCGGCGAGTCCGCCCCTGATAGTCCAGTATAGCCTTAATGAGCTCTTCCCTGTTGAAGTCCGGCCAGAGCACCTGAGTCACATAGAACTCCGCGTAGGCGATTTCCCACATCAGAAAGTTGCTTATCCTCATCTCACCTGCGGTTCGGATCAAAAGGTCCGGGTCAGGAAGTTCAGGAGCATACATATACTGAGAAAAAGTCTTTTCGTCGATCTCTTCCGGTGAAATCTCCCCTGCCGCAGCTTTTCGCGCGAGCGCTCTCGCGGCGTCTGCTATCTCGCTCCGCCCGCCATAGTTTATGGCAAGGTTGAGAATGAGCCGCGTATTGTTTTTTGTGGCCTTTATGTCTGCGTTAAGGCTGTCCTGCACTTCTTTCGGCAGCTCATGAAACCGGCCGCTGACCATCATCCGAACACTGTTCTGCTGGAGGTTTTCCATCTCCTGATGAGCTGCCCTGGCGAAGAGATGCATAAGCGCTTCCACCTCATCTTTGGGCCTGCGCCAGTTTTCGGTCGAAAACGCATATACGGTCAGGGCTTTGATACCAAGGTCTGAGGCAGCTTCGACAATATTGCGGAGCGCTATGTACCCCTGCACATGTCCCTCTGCCCGGGTAAGCCCCTGCCTGGTAGCCCACCGGCCATTGCCGTCCATCACTATAGCAACGTGCTTGGGCACGCGGTCTGGGTCGATATTGGTCATTATTTGTCTTTCTTCTATGAGGATCTGATAGCTATAAAAACAAATCAGCCGTCAGCAACTGTTTCCGGCTTGAAAGCTGTGCGGCTGACGGCTGATTGCCACTTCCGTATCTGCGATGGATTAAACTTCCATCAACTCGACTTCTTTAGCCTTGGACAGGTCGTCTACCCGGTCTATGTACTTATCAGTCAGCTTCTGAACCTGCTCCTGAGCTCTCTTGTTCTCATCTTCAGAGATCTCATGTTTCTTTTCCTGTTCTTTCAGCCGCTCATTTACATCCCGGCGGATATTCCTAATCGCTATTTTGTGCTCCTCGGTCTTCTTATGCAGGACTTTAGTCAGTTCTTTTCGCCGCTCTTCCGTCAGGTACGGCACCTGAAGCCTGATGACGCTGCCGTCATTCTGCGGAGTCATGCCGAGTTCCGAGTTCATGATCGCTTTTTCGATTGGAGCAAGCGCGCCCTTGTCCCATGGCGCTATTACAAGCAGCCTGGGCTCCGGAGCGGAGACTCCCGCAAGCTGGTTCAACGGCATCTTGCTGCCGTAGTAGTCGACCTGAATTCCGTCAAGCAATACCGGATTAGCCCGGCCTGTACGAAGAGTAGTGAAATCGTGCTGTGCAGCTTCCACAGCCTTTGTCATCCTTTGCTCTGTATCCTTAATTAACTCAGGTATCACTCGTTCTTCCCCCCAACAAGCGTTCCTATCTGTTCACCCCACACGGCTCGCTTGATGTTGCCGCGCTGGGTTATGTTAAATACCACGATCGGCATTTTGTTGTCCATACAAAGCGTAAAGGCCGTAAGGTCCATAATGCCCAGGCCCTGGTTGATGGCGTCCATGTAGTCGATATGGGTAAGCATTACCGCATCCGCGTCTTTGTGCGGGTCGCGGTCATATATTCCATCGACATTCGTTGCCTTCAAGACCGCCTGAGCCTTGATTTCGAGCGCTCGAAGCGCCGCGGCAGAGTCGGTCGTAAAATACGGGTTGCCCGTTCCGGCAGCGAATATGACCACGCGGCCTTTTTCAAGGTGCCTTATGGCCCGCCGCCTGATAAACGGTTCAGCGACTTCGGACATAGTTATCGCGGACTGCACGCGTGTCTCGATCCCAAGTTTCTCCAGCGCATCCTGCAGGGCGAGGCAGTTTATGACTGTTGCAAGCATACCCATGTAGTCGGCGCTTGCACGGTCCATCCCGGCGCGCGACGCCGCCTGTCCGCGGATGATATTTCCTCCGCCTATGACAATGGCCATGTCGACGCCGCTGTCCTTTAGTTCTTTAACATCCTCTGCGATAGACGCAATCGTATCGTAGCATATACCGACACTATCCTTGCCCGCGAACACCTGGCCCGAAAGCTTCAGGAGTACCCGGTTCCAACGCGGCTTGTCCTGCATGCTACGACTACCCCTGCTCTCCTACTCGATATCTCACGAACCTCTGCACGACGATCTTCTCGCCCAGTCTGCCCATCGTGTCGTTGATCAGATCATTGATCTTGACGTCCGAATCGCGGATAAACGGCTGGTCAAGCAGTACTATGTCCTCGTAGAACTTCTCCATACGTCCGGCAACGATACTGTCGAGCGCTTTTTCCGGCTTGCCTTCCTTGATGGCCCACTGCTTGTGGACTTCCCTCTCCTGCTCGACCTGATCTGCAGGAACTTCCTCGCGTTTGATATACTTGGGGTTCCCCCAGGCTATCTGCATGGCAAGGTCTCTGGCAAGCACCTGAAACTCATCAGTCTTCGCAACGAAGTCGGTCTCGCATCCCAGCTCCACAAGCACGCCGATCTTTCCGCCGGTGTGGACGTACGCACCGATGGTCCCTTCGGTCGCTGCCTTGGTCTCACGCTTTGCGGCTACTGCGATACCCTTTTGTCTGAGCAGATTTGCCGCTTTATCGAAATCGCCGCCGGTCTCTTCGAGCGCCTTTTTGCAGTCCATCATTCCGGCGCCGGTTTTTTCCCTTAATTCTTTGACCATATTGGCCGTTATTGCCACTTGATGCCTCCTGTTAAAATCTTATATTCAAAACACTAAAATTTTCCGGTGTGCAAACGCACTACGTACAGGTTTGCGCAGGGCTTTGTGCCCTGCGCAAACTAAATCTACTATTAAGGCCGGTCGAGTTGACCGGGTACCGGCTTATTCGGCTTCTGGAGCTTCGCTCAGGAATGCTGCGGCCTCTTCCGAAGTCTCGCCTTCAGCCTCTGCCTCAGGTTTTTCCGCTTCAGCTTCAGCGCCCTCGGCCTCAGCCTCTACCTCTTCGCCCTCAGTCTCTACCTGCCGGACTTCAAGGATAGCGTCGGCGATCTTATTCGAGATCAGCTTGATGGCGCGGATAGCGTCATCATTGCCGGGAATTACGTAATCTACTTCGTCCGGGTCGCAGTTTGTGTCTACGATGGCTACAACAGGAATGTCGAGCTTTCTGGCCTCAGCAAGAGCTATGCGCTCCTTCTTCAGGTCGACGATGAACATAGCGCCGGGGAGCTTGGGCATATCCTTGATACCGCCGAGGAACCGCTCCAGCCTGTCCGACTCCTCACGGAGAAGGGCTGCTTCCTTCTTGGGCAACTGCTCGAATACTCCGTCCTCCGCCATCTTTTTGAGCTCGTTCAAGCGGGCTATTCTGGTCTGGATTGTGCGGAAGTTTGTGAGCATGCCGCCGAGCCATCTCTGGTCGACATAATACATACCGCAGCGCTTTGCTGCTTCCTGGACGGCGTCCTGAGCCTGTTTCTTTGTCCCTACGAAGAGAACGACTTCTCCTTCGGCGACTACGTCCTGCACGAACTGCCGGGCCTCTTCAAAGAGCTTGAGTGTCTGATGCAGGTCGATGATGTAGATACCGTTCCGGCCTCCGTAGATGTACCTTTTCATCTTAGGGTTCCATCTGCGGGTCTGGTGGCCGAAGTGTACCCCTGCCTCCAGCAGTTCTTTCATTGTGATCGATGCCAAGTTTTGATTTCCTCCTTGTTAGTTATTACCTCCCGCTCCATCACCCCGGCGCCGACCTCTTAGAGGCACCCCGGCAGCCGATCCGGATGCGGTGCGTGATGCAAACCTTTTTAGTTTACCATATTGAGCAAGCCAAATCAACAATTTGTAGCAATCATAAAGATTGGGTATTATCGATGCTTGGAGATCATAGAGGAATTTCTAAATAGTGTGTCTAGCTACAATTATAAATGACAGGCTGTTAGCGTCTATGCTTAAGTAAGTCGTGTAACTGCTGCCAATGATTTCGATGCTGCTTCGTAATGGCTTCTGAACTCGTTATCCTAGAGGCCCGCTTGATATATTGAGGATAACTGCTGTTTTTACTAAGATGAGTAAAGCGTTCGTATAGTTTGCGCTTATATGCCTCCCCGGTTGACCCCTTTCTTTTGGCTTTATTTGCTGCTCTAATTGTTGAACGAACAGATTCTTTCATTCTCCGCTGATATCTGGCAATAGCTTTATGACGAATGAGAATTTGACCATTTATCAATTCCAATCCAAGGTATTGTATACTAGTGTTTTTTGTAACGCTCTCATCTTTACCTAGATTTGTGATGGTAGTTTTGTCTTCACTAAGGTCGAGTTTCAGTTTATGCAGGTGTTCTTTGATAAAATCTAAACAGCAGTCCTTGAAGAGGGGACATACAACGAGAATGTCATCGCTGTAGCGTCTATACAAGCCGCCACACTCTTTGACTTTGTCAGACAGTGCAATATCAAAAGACAAAAGATACAAGTTTGATAAGACGGCGCTGATAGGTGATCCTTGTGGAATCCCATAAGTATCAGTATGAACGTTAATCAGGTTTCCAGCTCTGACCTTTGTTCTAAATTCAAGAGGTGAACATATGGAACCCTTCAGTTTAGCTGCACGTCGACGTCCAATCTCAAATTCCTTGTATAGTGCGTCTTTATTCACATAAGCATAACGGGTCATCGCTTTATAAACAACATAATGATCTTTCGGTAATCGACTAACGCCGAGCAATTGGCACCATGCTTTCTTTAGCAATAGATGATCAATATTATCAAAAAACCCCTTTACATCAAGCGCCATGACACGACAAGATTTTAAGCTCTTTATGTGCTCAAATGCTTCTTGTGCAAAGTGAATATTGCATTTACCTCCAAAGCGCCTGTAGGCTAGAACACAATCGCCAATATCCAGAGTAGCTAATTTTTCTTCATACAAGGCATTCAATAAAGATGCATAATAGGCAAATATGTGAGAGTCTGTATGTGCAGCGCAAGCAATACTGCGACACTTTAATCCAGTTCTGTGTAACTTGCGCTTATATCTACGTTCAGTTATCTGCCACTTTATAAAAGGGAGGAAAGCGTGCTTTTCAACCTCTTGCTTATTTTCTACAAGCTTAATGGCTGCTGCTATTGATAGGGGTTTATCGAAATGTGGGTACTCGCGATTCTTATACCACTGCGGTGTTTCCATACTACACATGGTCCTCGCTATAGGTTAAAAGCAAAGCGAGGGGAAGCGGACTTGCGGTATCCGACTGCATCCTCCCCCCGCGCACACTCAACGCCCATGCTGTTAGCGTGAGACATTGTCCTTCTGAAAGACCAGAAGCCCGCAAGGAAACATTCCGAGCTATAATGACTATGACGTACAGTTCGTGCTTACCTGGACAGCGACTGTGGTTGCCACTGTTCTTCAGGCAGTGTGCCATATCACGGTCACTGTTCAGCTTAATGCAGCTGTTCAGTGGGTGGTTGACAAAGTGAACGCCATACCTCTTCGCGCTTAACGGAAGAGCATATTAATACTAGCATCCAGACACACAGATGTCAAGAATGTTAATCGCTTTTGTCTTAGTGATTACGATATATTTTGAGCGATTAATGAGGCATTTTTCTTACGTTTAAGAGGCGTCAGAGGGTTCGGAGCAGCCAACAGCAGCTGCCTCCTCCAAAAAATAGCTTGGCTGTTGGGCGTTCAGCCAAGCCCCCTCCATTGAGGTAGTGAAAGGAGAAAAAGAAGCAACCTATTATCGCTCAGCTCCTTCTAATATGTCAATAGGCTTTGAATAATAATCCACTTTACTTGGTATGTTGTTCTGCAAGCATTACATTATCGATGAAGCTGTGTAAGCAATAGTCGAGCCTGGTAACATTTGATTTCTTGCAATCGTCCAAGCTGCATTTTATCTGTGAAGCGGGTAATCTTCTTTAGCAACCGGCACAGTCACAGAATTGAGATCGAATGGCTCTACAAGCGCCACCGACTGGAGCGAAATCTGCTCCGGCTCAGGAAGCGCGTTCTTGTAGTTTGGCACATTCGTCAGACCTGGCTTTTTGGCCCAGACCCATGCGGACATCTTGTACACGCCGATACCTGCATAGAGATCGAGTGCTATAGTATTCTCTCCCTTTTCGAGTGGCACAGAAAGGAATGTCCAATGTCCGTGCGGGGGAAGCTGTGTTGCTGTCCAGCCGGTTGCGGAACCAGTGACCATGGGTTTCTTCTCGACACCGTTCACTTCAATAGAGCCGATAGGCGTGACAGCCGGGGTTTCTCCTTCTACAAGGACCAGAAGCTCGGCACTCGGTGCGGTAACTTCCACATTTGCCCCCAAATTCAGCTTAACAGCCGTCTTCGCACCTCCTGGAAGGTAGTCTTTGGCATCCAAAAACTCTACGCGGGTCTTCTCTACCTGCTTGATCTCCACTTTTCCGCATCCTTTAAGCGCATCGACTGCGGATGGAATGCCCTTAACTAGCTGATTCGGAGCTACGGAGAGCACCACGGTCTCATAGGGAGCAAGCGGAACATCCAGAGACTGCCCAGGGCTCAAATTCTGCCCGTAAACGCGGATTTCCGGGTACAGGCTCACTACAGTAAGCCCTTTTGCATCCGAAGCAAGTCCGAGCTTTTCGTCCAGCTTGAGCAGATAGTTGCATCCGGTAATCCAGGGGTTTCTGAGCTCTACAAGGCCGCTATTCCCTTTGAAATGTGCATAACCGTATGGTTCACGCGGCATTTCTGCGTTTTCCTCGAACTCAGGAACGGCGCCGTTTTGCCATGAATCAGGAAGTATCGGCTGAGTCTCTTCCAGGACACTCTCATTTTTTCTGGCCCAGGTCAGGATCTCTGCAAAAGTCTTCCAGCGCGCATCGGTCATATATAACGGATTGAGATAGACCGGAAGGAACATGTGCCCGCGCATAATAGTGGTCACAGCGTCGTCCATAAACGGTTCCGGGGTCTGGTGAATAATCCCAAGCACTTCTTGTGCGACTACCGGTATCGGCAGGAGTGCCGCGCCTTGAAGGTTGTAATAGTCTCTTGCTGTTGTGTAGCTCTCCCGGTAGACCGGACACGGTATTCGGCCTGCAGGTGAATCGTCGCCGTATGTTCCGATGACGGAATCCACATAGAAAAGCCACCACGGGCTCGGGTTCCAAGTCATGCAGGTCGTTTCCATCCATGTGTCCGGTGCAGCCTGACGAATTGCGACGAAAGATTTGATCAAACCCTCTGCTACAGCCTCAGCAGAGTATTCACCAGGTGCATGACCATGGTTCGATTCCTGGCACTGGCCGTTATAGCCGTCGAACTTTATCTGCCGGATGCCGTATTTGGTGACCATCTCAACAAGTCTGTCTCTGAATCCTGTCTGATACTTATTTCCGCCCAGGCAGCACAGCCTGCCTGCGTGCCAATCCACTGGGAAGGTTTCATATCCGTTATCCTTCGCCCACTCGTTGTCCATCGAGCTCGGTGTATAGGCATTGCTGGGGGAAATCCATAGGCCAAGATTCGACTTCATCTCCTTCGCTTTTTTCATAATCGGGGTGAACTTATCAGGAAACAGCTTCGTGTTAATGTCCCAGAAGGATTTTGGCTCAGACCAGCCCATGTCTATGCAGAAAGAGTCGAAGCACTCCTTGCAGGGCTCGAACATCTTTACTTTGAATGTATGCATCAGGTCCAGAATCTCTTCCTCCGAATAGGGGACTTTCGTTGTCCACCAACTGTTGTAGTCGATGTGGAATCCTTTAGGGTTGGTGCGGTGGGCAGCTATATAGTTCTTGAAATTCTGTTTTTCCTGACCTACCGGAGCCGCTCCGAATATCGCTTTTTTGCTCTCATACCATTTGTTCGGTTGAATGTAGATGCCGGGGCGATGCGCAAGGAGTAATCTGCCGTTTTCCGACCGAACAGCAGCAACCGGAAACTCTATTCCGGTGTAGAAGGCTTGCACAAAGACAGGGTAGCTCTGGAACTGCCCAGGTTTCATGGTAACTGTAGCCGTTTGCCCGGGAGTCTCCAGCCGTTCGAGCACTATTTCTTTAAGAAGAAGAGGCCTATCTGTTCCAGTGATCCTGTATTCGGCCCATTTGCGTAAAATCTGTTCCTTTTTGGACCACTCAACATGGAGCTTTACTTCCAGTTTTGCTGAGCTATCAAGATCGATTGGAGAAAAAGATGCTGTAACGAGCTTACGTGCAATATCTCCCCTAATGTCGGCAGGAGTTATCCCCACTCCCACTGTTTTACCTTCAAAAACGAACTCCGGGCATGTGAGCGAGACCGGAAGTACCCAGCCCTGCTCATTGATGAGAATGCTGTTTGAACTCATCGTAAGCTTCGCGGATGCATCGCCAGCCTGCTTCGACATCGACATTGATGGTATTACCTCCATTATTACAACCAAGAATAAAAACAGGATAGTCCTATATAAATGACGTGAGCGAATTACCACTACTAATTCCTCCTGATACGCTCATTTTAAAGCTTAACCAAGAGTGTTGTATCATGCGCCAGTTTGCTTGTCAAGATTAATATTCACAGTGAGAATTAATCTTTAGCTGTCAGTAGTCAGCTATCAGCTAAAGAATAAGTTTCACACTGATACTTTTTGACATCCCAGCAGTTTATAATTAAAATGTTCTAACATTTCTGAAGAGATTGCAGAATGCGAACAGCTAAAAAGAATTTCAATTATCTGGTCCTAAAAAAAGAGAATAGCAGGACGGTTCTGTCTGCGTTGAGAACTCATGGCCGGATGAGCCGGAAAGAAATCTCCGAGCTGACCAAGCTATCATTTCCTACGGTTTGCCGAATTGTAGATGAGCTGATGAGTGAGTCTATCCTGACGGAGGCCGGCTTCGTGAAGACCGGGAATGCCAAGCGAAGGACCGTGCTTCTGGACATAGAGCCAGGCGGATGTTGGGTTCTTGCGCTGGAGATCGGCGGGAGCCACATAAAAGCTGCAGCTATGGACCTCGCCGGAAACCTACATGAGTCAGTTGAGCAGTCGCTGGATAATGTTCGTGGAGAGGAGCCAGTCGCGCAGGCCATTGTATCTACGATGAACCGGCTCCTAAAGGAATGTGAACCTAAGCGTGGCAAACCGCTCGCGATGGGCATCAGCTGCACCGGAATGGTCGACTCGAACCTCGGTATCGTCAAGCTCAGTTTCAACCTTGATCTGAACAACTTCCCAATAGCTAGAATAGCGCGGCAGGTGTGCAATATCCCGGCTACAGTTTATGACAACATAATCTCATCAACACTTGCCGAGGCCAAACTTGGGCATGGGAGAACGAACGACAGTTTTGCCTACATAGCCATCGGAGTCGGCGTGGGCGGCAGCTTTGTCATAAACCGGGAGCTTTATCCGCTTGCGGCCATATCCCAGTTCGGTATGATGATAGTCGGGCCGGAAGGCGACCCGGACAGATTCGGGGGCAGGTCGTATCTGGAATCGATAGCGTCAGGACAAGGTATAGCCGCAGCCGCAAGGAGAGCCATAGAGTCCGGTACAAAGAGCCTGCTTACTGAACTTTCTACCGCGAACATAACGGCTAAGGATGTGGCGGAAGCAGCAAAGAAAGGTGATAAGCTTGCACTCGATATATTTGCCTGTGCAACCAACTATCTTGGACTCGCAATAGTCAATATAACGAACCTGTTCGGAATTACCTTCTTTGCAATTAGTGGAGGCGTCTCGAAATCCGGCGATGTCTTCTGGAACTCACTCCATGAAGCTGTGGCGAAGTATGAATACTGGCCGGGGCAGATAAAACTGGAGCCAAGTGTACTAAATGAAGATGCAGCCGTCCTCGGCGCTGGTTTCCTCGCGCTGAACAAGGTGTTCGACCCATCAGATTAGTTGACAACCTGGCATAATGTGATATATTTCTAATGAAAATTAAGCCCGTCGTAGTACTTGGGCTGCTTTGGCAGGATAGGTAGTTCGACGGGCTTTTTGTTTCAAGACGGCCAAAAGCAGCGCATCCAAATCTGTCCTTCAAAGGATCAGTATGAAAAAGAAAACAATTATCATCGCAATTGCGCTCATAGCGGCGCTGTCCATAATACTCTTTGTCTCTGCAAGGGCTGGCTTGAAACGCCTTGCATCAGATGACTTCTATGTATGGTCTCGTGTGTCTCTCCGCAATATCGGTTCCAATGGCAAACGGTTGGTAGCTGTCAGCCCATCAGGGGTGGATGCCTATGCTGTCGAAGAACACGGTGGATACACATACAGGAGCACGGACAGAGGTGAAAACTGGGTTCAGCTGGACTCCAAGCCTGATGCCGATCTCGTCACAGCGCTCATTGTAGACCGCAATAACCGCGTATTTGCAGGGACAAGTAGCGGGCTATATAGATCGACCGACAAAGGAGCTACCTGGACTAGGTGCACAAAAGGCATGTGGTCATACATCATAGATGCATTCGCGCTTGACTCCGAAGGACGAATATACGCTGGTGGAGACAAAAACGCAGTATATCGTTCAGATGACGGCGGTAATAGCTGGAAGAAAATCGGGATTGGACAAAATATAATATATGATCCTCACATTAATGCACTATGTATTACTCCTGAGGGGCACATCTTTGCCGTTGCTTATGGCTCGATATTTAAGTCTGATGATGGCGGCAAACATTGGATAAATCTGAAACTGAAAGCCGATTATGATATTATAGCTATATTCGCGGTGGATGATAATCAGCTTTATATTAGTGATTACAGTTCACTATACACGAGCGATGGGCAAGGGAATTGTGACAGAATTGATCTCGGTTCCAACATCATTGGGGAGAAAATCAGATGCAATACAGTAACTGCCGCTCCGAATGGACATATCATCATTGGAACCAGTGACGGAGCTTATATCTCCACAGATAAAGGTAAAAGCTGGAAGAAACTCAACACCACAATATGCGGATTTTACAGGCCGAACATCGACAGCATTTCCATTGACTCAAAGGGGAGAGTATTTGCAGCAGCAGGGAGCAGTGTTTTTATCGGTGTTCCTAAATAATCAAAAGCTCCGGCACATGATACCTGCACCGGAGCCTTAAACGATCTCGTTTGGGAAATATTCCCTACGTCAGCTCGATGACTTTCCGTTTTCCATCGTCATTAGAGTCGCATGACTCCGGCATGGGGCCGTTTATCAGCCTCGACATTGCGCGGACTATGTCGCTCCGGCTTACGATTCCGACAATCTTGCCGTCCCGCACTATCGGGACCCTGTTGATGTCATGCTCGATCATCACACGCGCTATATCCGTTACGGCAGACTCTTCCGTGAAAGTAATCACCTTCGGGGTCATTGCATCCTCTACCAGCTTGCCGCGCGACCTGCGGTATATCTCCTCTACCAGCTCGTCCGGCATCACCCAAAGCCCGTAAAGCGCCATTCTTGGTGCGGACGTGCTCCCCTGGCCTTTCAGAAGCACATCCGTCTCGGTAATTATCCCCTCGATCTTGCCTTCAGTGTCCACAACGGGCAGACCGCTTATATTGTTCTCCGCCATCAGGCGGAGGGCTTCTTCTATGGATGCTCCTTTGCGTATGGTGATGACATCACGTTCCATTATGTCCTTTGCGCTGAAACTGAGCATCTTTTCCCCCTTCAAGTGTAGTACTTATCTATCTCATCTATACCACGATCTTCAGCTTGCCAAACCTGAGCTTTCCGGCTTTCAAAATCTGGCCGTCCTTTATCTGAACACTGCCGGTTGGGTTCGTGATACGCTCGCCGTCCAATGTGACCGCACCCTGCTGTATGAGCCGCCTTGCTTCACTGTTCGAGCTTGCCATTTTGGCGGTCACAAGAAGAGTCGGGGCCCAAATACCCTCTTCAGTCATTGAGGACTTGGGGATCTCAACTTCCGGGATGTCCGAAGGCAGCTCATGCTGGCTGAACACCCGCTCGAACTCCTCTTTTGCCGCCTGCGCTTCTTCTGCTGAGTGGTAAATCTTCGTTATTTCGTAAGCCAGACGCTTTTTGGCTTCCATCGGGTGTAATGTGCCGTTCTTGATGTCCTCTTCCATCTTACGGACTTCATCCATAGGGACGTCCGTTGCAAGTTCGAAATACATCGGCATGATATTGTCAGGTATCGACATAGCTTTACCGAACATATCCTTGGGATTTTCGGTGATACCGATGTAGTTTCCGAGCGACTTGGACATCTTCTGAACGCCGTCCAGCCCCGGCAGAAGCGGCATGAATAGCCCCACCTGGGCTTCCTGCCCGTGCGCTTCCTGGAGGTCGCGGCCCATCAGGATGTTGAACCGCTGGTCAGTCCCGCCCATCTCTATGTCGGACTTAATTTCAACGGAATCGAGTGCCTGGGCAATCGGGTAGAGCAGTTCGTGAAGCCCTATCGGCCGTTCTTCGGTAAAACGCTTCTGAAAGTCGTCGCGTTCGAGTATCCGGGCGACCGTGACTCTGGATGTCTCTCTTACGACATCACTGAAGGTCATTTTCCTGAGCCAATCGCCGTTAAATGTGAGGGTGGTCTTTTCGCGGTCGAGAATTTTCCAGAACTGGGATGTAAATGTCTCCGCATTAGCCTTGATCTGCTCTGCGCTTAACATCGGCCTGGTCTCGGACTTGCCGGACGGGTCACCGATGCTTGCTGTGAAGTCGCCGACTATCAATATTACCTGATGGCCTAGGTCCTGGAACTGCCGCATCTTTCTGAGGACAACTGCAAACCCCAGATGGACATCCGGCGCAGTCGGATCGATCCCCAGCTTGACCCTGAGCGGCCGTTTTTCCGCTTTTGACTTCTTTAACTTCTCTACAAGCTCTTCTTCGGGGACTATATCCGCAGTACCCCGCTTGATTATCTCCAGTTGCTCTTCTATAGACAGCTCTTTCACGGCTTCCCCCGTCCTGATCCAAAACAAGCTCCGCCAATCGACGGCAGAGCCTGTTCTTGTGCAATTTAGCGCCTGATTTCTAGATTATCGTAGCATTGGTAAAGGAAATATGTCAATTGATAATGCACATGCAGAAGAGCCGCCCAAGTCTCCTCAGGCGGCTCGTTTTAGACAGATAGATGCTTTGTTAGGGCATCATTTAATGTAGTTATTGAGCTTTCTTCAGCATGAAGCCACTGAATACTGCTCCGGACAGATTTGAGTTGTTATCCCCCAGGCTCGCCTTTATGGTGAACGTGCCTGCTGCAGATGGCTTGATGCCGGTCCATTTGGCTATATAGCCGCCATAGACCGAACCCATGGAATAACCAGTGTTGCTGCCCGTATCGAACTCTGTGTATGTACCATCTGTGCTTATTATGGCGTCGCTGGAGCTTGCGTTGGTAAAGCTCAGGGCTCCTGAGATGGTATATCTCATAGGTGTCATTAAGCTGCCACCTGCATTTGCTGTAGTTGTAAACTCATAGCTTCCATTGGGGTCGAGCCCGCTGAAGGTAAGTTCTACATATGCAGCAGCCGTATTGCAGTTGATGTATCCGGTGAAGTCTACCTTGCCGCCAAAGACATTGGCTGCATCTGAGCCGTCTATACAGTTAGCTCCTCCGGCAGTTACACAAGATACATCACCGGACGGTGTGAATGTCGCTGTAACAGGGAATGAAACTCCTGTTACATAGTCTTTAAGGAATCCGGTTGAGGCTCCTGTAGAGCCTGTACCTGTTCCATAAGTAGTAATGTTGCCGCTTGTCTGGCCATCTGACCAGCAGCAGTCGTTATATGCAGTGAATGTCGGGATTGCTTCCAGCTCACCCTTCACTGCAGGAAGGACAACAGTATCACTTATCTTCTTTACTGTAAGCGGGCTCACTATTGTCTTGAACTTGCCTATTACGCTGCTGTTTGTTCCCCATGTAGGATCCATCTCAACGAAGATTCCCTTGTGGGTCCCGTCTCCAACGATTCCGCTTCCGTCATCGAGGAAGTAACCGTCTACATTGTTGTCAGTGTTGGTGTGGAGACCGGTTACGGTCCCTGCAACCTTGACAATCATTCCCTGTGCAGCAGCTCCGGCCTTGTCGAGCTCTCCTGCTACCTTGCCTGTTATTGCTACAGGTGGGGGAACTGCTTTATTAGGATCATCAGAGTATGTAGCATCGATCGGCTTGATGGCTACTTCATTGTCAGCTTTAACTATGCTTCCTGCTATGGACACAACCTTGCCTACTGCAGGCTTGGCTGTTGAGATAACCTTTATACCTGCAGAGCGGTCTGTGTTCTCTATAAAGAAGTAGTTGTCATAGCTTGCTGTTACAACTGCGCCTGAGACGCTAAGCATCGAACCACCTGCTGCGGTTCTTGCTCCGGCAACTGTTGATGGTGTTACAGGTATTGTTTCGCCTGCTTTCACCTCATCAAAATAGCCGATCGTTGTGTTAGTCATGGCTAACCTGTATCCGTTAAGGTAGATCTGTGCATTATCTGCAAGATATGCCTTACCTGTGGCCGAGTCTACAGACATTTTGCCCAAGTATCCGGACCATCCGCCGTTCACATAGGCATCGTAGTAGTCGCCTGTTCTAAGGATAGACACTCTTACAGGATAAGTGCTATTCGAAACCTGCCAATTGCAAGCGCCGCAAAGGAAGACCTTTATGAAGTAGCCTTCCTGCTCAAAGCAGACGCCATGGTTATATATGTCTCCGCCTGTATAGGTCGGGTCTATGATGGCAAACCCCTGGTTTGTCCCAGTGGCTGCTCGAGTGAATAATACTTCAGACGTCCCATATTTGGGGACAACTGTCTTACTTAAGATACCGCCTCGTCCTGGTATAGGATAGAGATTGAGTACACCATCGACCAGTGTAGCTGTAGAATTGCCTAACCCCTGCTCCGATGTATTGTAGAATCCCCACTTGCTCTCATCGAGAGCGGCTCCCGAGAAGTCATCATATATAGGAGTGACTCCATATTGCAGGTCTACATTATCCACCGCTACCTGCATTGCATATACCTGAACCGGTTTATCTATTACCGGCATAGCCTTCAATGCGTTAACAGTGAGCTTGTAGTCTCCAGCTATGACGCCTGTAATGGTATATGCGCCGCTGGAGTTCGTAATACCTGTAAAGGAGCTGCTGCCATTAGCAACCACTACACGAGCGCTGGCAAGCGGCAAGCCATTCTTCGTGACTGTGCCTGTCACCTTGCAGAGGACATTATCATACACAACAGGAATAGTGACTGATGGGGTTGCCGGGACTTCGACATTCGTAAGAGTCTTTGTCCCATAGTTGGGATGGTTGACTGTTACGGTGTAGAAGCCGGGGGCAATCGTCTTGTCATATGTGCAGTTACCATCTGCATCCGTCGTACCCGATGATCCGCCGAACGATACCTTCGCTCCCTCGACAGGAAGCTTGGGCCCGTTGTAGGTCTGAGACCCTGTGACATTCACCGTCACGACCGGGTATATAGCATCATATGTAACCGGAATAGTAATTGATCCGGCATCCGGGATTTCGACGTTTGTAATTGTCTTTGTCCCATGGTTGGGATGGGTGACTGTTATGGTATAGCTGTCGCCAGGAAGTGTGTTGAACGTGCAATTACCATCTGCATCAGTCGTGCCGGATGTAAAGCCGACAACCTGAACTGTTGCTCCCTCTATGGGAAGTGGAGTTTCACCGTAGTTGTGAGGTCCTGTGACATTCACTGTCACTGTGGCCATGGAAGGCGCGACCTCAAGAAGCGGAGCAGTTCCAGTTATTCCGCCGTTACCAGTAGCATCAAATACCTTGATTGCAAGCACTTTATCTCCGGACTCTTTTAACCAATCTCCCGGAATGATAAAGTCATTGGGGAAATTTGCGTGTCCGACATATCCGTTTGCTGCTGCCGTATTACGCGGATCGGATGCATTCGGGAATGATCCCGTTTGGCCGATGTAATGACCGTCGAAATAAAATGCTGCCACATCGTCGATGTAGAAGTTCCTGAGCCTCAGGTTCTTTCCAGCCCATTCTTGAGGGATATTGATTGTTGTGCGATACCAGCCGTAGCAATTGTCTGTAGGGTTGGTCTGAAGATCATCCCAATCTAAAGTAGTAACCTTATCTGCAGGAGAATCCACCCGAGGAACGTCTACAGTCGAAAGTCCAGAGTCATTGTAGTTCGGATCGGAGAATGTCGCAACATCATTGTCGAATCCAACTCCAGCTACTGCTGAATCTGTAGCAAGCTTCCAAACCTGAGTTCCGCCATTAATGCCACTCGAAGTAAGCCACCGCCAATTAGGCACTGCAGCACCAGCTACGATAATAGGCTGCAGAGAGATATTAGCATCCATAACACTCCCTGCAGTGAGTGTTCCGATAGTCTCTGCCTTGTTCTCATACTCATCGCACTTGACGCTGACTTTCACAGCTCCTGCAGGCACGTCGGAAAGTGTAAAATCACCAAGCATAGAAGTATAGGTCTTGGTAAAGAATACATCGTCCACCCATACTTTTACCATAGCGCCTCTGACTGGCTTGGTATTATCAAGGGCATCAGTTATTTTGCCTTTGATAGAGCCGTAGGCTACAGCAGCAGTATTACTTCCCACTATCGATATACCAACCGGACAGCCGTAATCCTCAAGGGATTCCAGGGTGCTCTCTCTGGCAGTTTCCACAGTCTTTCCAGTGTGAATCGCTATGGCACTATCCATAACTATAGGGTAGTACGGACTCTGCATGAATCTCCAGTAACGGTTGAGGCTAGTGGTAGCATAATATCCACGATAGCCATTCGTTCCGCTAGCAAGATCGTTAGTAGAGTTCGGCATAAAGCTGGCAGATCCGAGTACGGCGAATCCTGCTCTATCATCGCTCCAGTCGAAGTACGCGCTGTAAGGCAAATCGCCTCCTGTAACAGGGTCAGCTACAGGGTCCAGCGCTACTAATGTTCTTGACGGGGCTGTAGTGCTCCAGGTAGTGCGGAACATTGCATAATTGAAAAAGCCATTGCCGCCTGAGTTCCTGGCAATAGTCACGTGATTTTTGAAATAGGGAACTCCTGCATAAAACTTACGTTCTATGGTTATGTTATGATTCAGGCTGGCGACACTTGCTGTGGCTGTCCTGTTTACAACGACTGTGCAGCGAACTGCTGTGTTCGCAGACCTTGTAAAATAGTTCTTTGATCCATAGTATGAATCAGCCTCACCTCCATTATCACTTGAACCATAGTATGTTCCTGCAGTATATATACCTCCTGTGGAAGAGCCACTGACCAACTTCAGGTCGCTCGGGGTGACACGTCTGTTGTCCATCTGCCACATACTTCCATTGCTGGATCTAAACCAGACCTCATAGTTGCCTATCGACTGTATATGCGGAGTCGATCCAGTTGTAGCTGTAGTCCAATCAGCAGCAGGAGATACCTCAAGTGTAGCATTGGCAAAATCGGTGGTATAATTCGGAGCTGACTTTCCGTTATTGGTATCGTCGAAATAGACCCTGTAGTATCTGGTCGTATTCGCAGGGGTTGGATCGACGACTGCTCCGAGAGCATTAGGATCAGTATTATTACCCCTTAAGATCCAAACTACCTCTCCAGATGCATTTGTGACTGCATTAAACCCGGAGCCCTGGTCAAACTGGCTAACTACCTCTAGCGGTGTGCCATTTCTACCACTGTCTGCAAACTCTGCTACTCTTACTGAGTTTGTGTCCAGAGTTGCACCATTCAGGTAATTGGTGAAGTTGATCTGAAGTTCCACCGGAGTAGCTGTTCTAGCATATGGTCCGGTGTTGACATTGACATCGACATAGTAATGCCACTGTGTCCACTCTGTCTGTGCAAATGAAACCCCTGCACAGAGGACCAGGATCATCATCGATGCGATCAGCGTAAGCTTGTACGCTGATATGGTACGTGGGTTTCTACGCATTATATCTCCTTTCGTATCTTCTTTCTGGTATCAATCTGCAGCTTCAATATTCATACCTGAGGCAGCCTCTTCCTTTCCTCTTCATGAGAGGTTCAGGTTACGGTCAGCCTCAGGTATTTAATTCCGTCCGGCCACTACGTCTTGCGGAATACTTGTATTTACTTTCTCGTTAATGCTTATCAATTGCCCAAAGAGACCAATCTACAGAGTTTAGGCTATAGTTGATATCCGATTACTGTTAAGAAAACAGCCGAAAATCTATAGTTCCAAAAAAATATGGCCGTGCGTTTATATTAATGCGCGGCCATGTGCATACACTATATTTACAACATTGTCAACTAGTGAATTTATACCATTACAGTGGTTGATTGTCAAGCTATTATTAGATATTATTAAATATTTATGCGCCTGCTTCCTCGACGATTACCCCAAATGTACTTTTCTGCTCTCTTTACTCAGCTTCGGCAGAATGCTAAACTTTCAGTGGCATTGTTTCCGCGGGAGGGATTTCTTGATCTTACGAACCAATCATCGATCCAATACCGGCTCGGTCAAATTTGTGCTTTTGCTGCTCGTTGCAGCAGCGGCAGTCGTTGTCACGTATGCTGGTAAGTCCGGCCCGGCCCATGACAGCCGCATAAAGATCGTCAAGTTCGATCTTAACGGCAAAATCGAGATCAGACCCGCGCTTGCGGCAAACGGACAGGAATCATTCGACTCAGCAATAAAGCGGATGCGCCCACTCGCTGCCATCAACGGGACTTATTACGATAAGCGGATGAAGCCGCTTGGCGATATAGTCATCGGCGGCAAGCTGGTCAACCGTGGATGCCAGCGGAATGCGATAGCGGTTACAAAAAGCGGTAGGGTGGAGTTCATTCACAAGGGAAAATCGCGGTTTAAATGGTCCGGCTACAGTGCGGGCCTTGCCGCAGGGCCAAGACTCGTGCATGAAGGCAAGATTGCGCTCGATCCTGTCGCCGACGGGTTCACAAAAAGTAGCCTTACTGTCACAGCGTGGCGCGCGGGTGTCGGAAAGACCGCTGATAACAAACTGCTGCTGGTGGTAGCTGAAAAATCGATAACATTGAAGCAGTTTGCCGACATTATGCTGGAGTTGGGAGCAGTGGAAGCCATGAACCTGGATGGAGGAGGAGCCTGCGCTCTCTACAAAGACGGCAAATTCCTCTCCAGACCGCTTCTGCCGATGACCAATATGCTGACCATCAAAAAGAAGCCCCACAAATAAACATCCGTACATAAATTAAGGGCAGGGAGAAATCTCCCCGCCCTTTGGTTTCATAAGCTTACCAGCGATCTCGTCGGTCGCCACCGCCGAATCCACCACCGCGCTCATTCTTCTGCGCTTTGCGAACATCGCGGCACGACTTACATCGGATCGGCTCACTGAAACCGCGCTCTGTGAAGAATTCCTGCTCACCGGCAGTAAATACGAATTCACCACCACAGTCGCGACAAACCAGTGTCTTGTCCTGGGCCACTTGCTTACCCCCCAATACGTTTTAATAAATAACTGTGGATCTCAGACTGGTTCAGAATGGGGGATGGTTAGTGTACCCTCAGGGACGTCTTTACCTTCCAATTCTTGTGTCTGAGCCTGGGGCCAATCGACCGTACCTTCCAGGACATCCAGCAGTCAGGTGTATTATACCGCATGAAACCGAGTTTCAAAAGAAAAAACTTCAAATTTTATAAAAATAGAGCCTTTTTCACGTATTGCAGCTCAGTTTTCGGCTCCATTTTTGGTCTGGTAAGGAATATATTGGCAGTAAGGTTCCTCTGCGCGGTAATTGCCTGCCTCAGCGTAAGCGCGCGCCCTGCATCCGCCGCAGACTGGTTTGAACTCGCACAGCCCGCACTTCCCTTCAAGCAGCGATTCATCCCTCAGCTCCTGGAACAGCTCCGAATCCTTCCAGATTTCCGGGAAAGGAGTCTCGCGAATATTTCCGGCAAGTGCGGGGAGGTAGCCGCATGGGTATACATCCCCTCTATGCGAGACAAAGCAGACAGCCGTGCCAGCAAGGCAGCCTTTGGTCATCGCTTCGAACCCATGAGTCTCAGGAGTGATTTTAATCCCTTCTTCCGCCGCGCGCTGGCGCATAATACGGAAGTAATGAGGGGCGCAGGTCGCTTTGAGCTTGACCGGCGAGTCCTTGGACCTGTCATAAAACCAGTTAAGCGTCTCTTCATACTGGCCGGGAGTTATCATCTCTTCATTTGCTATCTCCTTGCCGCACCCGGTCGGGACGAGGAGAAATATATGGAGTGCGACCGCGCCCAGACCTACCGCCAGGTCCAGAACATCCGGCAGTTCGGCAAGGTTCTGCCTTGTGACCGATGTGTTTATCTGAAACTGGATGCCTTCGGCCTTGATGTGCCCGATACCTCTCAGTGCTGCATCGAACGCCCCGCTCTGGCGGCGGAACCTGTCATGACTTGCAGCCGATGCGCCGTCTATGCTCACGCTTATCCGCTGGACTCCCGACTCTTTCATCCGGTGCGCGGTCTCGCGGGTCACGAGCGTCCCATTCGTCGCGAGCACCATCCTTAGCCCAAGTGACGCGCCGTAATTGGCGATCTCGAAGATGTCTTCCCGCACAAGCGGCTCTCCGCCCGAAAGGACTACGACAGGTCTGGCAAACGATGCTATGGAGTCCAGCAGCGCGAATGATTCCCCAGCCGTGAGCTCGCCTGGGGGACGGGAACCGACAGCCGATGCCCGGCAGTGGATACATTTCAGGTTACATGCAGCAGTGGTCTCCCAGAAGACAAGCCTAGGGATAAAATCTCGGTGTTCGATGTGCTTCATAGCTACAGTTTACCCAAGTCAGGAGCATTGTTCAACTTGTACCGTAAGGAGTTCACTCTTAATGAGAGATTGTACATCAAGCTGTCATCATGGAAAGACATCACCCTGAACAACCAGCACGTCACCCTGAACTTGATTCAGGGTCCAGTTTTTCCTGGATTCCGAGTCAAGCTCGGAATGACGTTGTGGTAGTTCAACATGATGTTATACTCATCAACTCCGAACTCTTACCCCGTCCTGTCCTCGACCAGCGAGATCAGCGGGAACATGTCGTTGTAGTGCTTCTGGATGAAGAGAGGGTCTCGCCGCTTGAACAGCCGTTCTGCCAGGCGGTCCGCTATCGGGAGAATAGTCCTTTCGTGGACGCAGAGCATCGGGGAGACCTGGTCGATACTCCCTGTGGCCTGCTTGTTCAGACATCCGCAGTAGTGGTTGCACCTCTCACGTATGGCGCACTCGGCGCAGGTCGATTTTTCCTCCCCGTTCCACGCATAAAGTCTCGCGCGGGCTTCTTCGTCAACTCCCAGCTTCACATGGCCGATGGCATACTTTTCGTCAGAGCCATCTCCGACAAACTGCACGCATGGATACAGCCTGCCGTTCGGTGCGACCGAAATCTGGGTCTTTCCGAGTTCGCAGCGCTCCGCTTTGCAGCTTCCGGGATAGACATGCGAGGCTATTTTCACTTCGAACGGGCTGAAATAGAACTTTTCTTCTTTCAGTATCTCCTCATAGTACCAGCCAGCGAGCTTGTTATACTGCCTGCCAAGCTCCGCAACATGTCTCTCGGTCCACTCCGCGCCATAATTGAGCGAGCAAATGAGATACTTGAACCCCCGCCCGTAAAGATACTTCACCGAATCGGCATACCAGCGCACAGTATCCGGGGTGATGACCATCATGACCGGCGCGTAAGGCCTGCGGGAGAGCAGCAGGTTGATCTTCGGCTCCAGCGCGTCGAAAGAGCCTTTTCCTTCGGCATCCAGCCTGTTCATATCGTGAGCTGAACGTATTCCGTCATGGCTCAAGGCGACGAATATGCCGGAAGTGTCAGGATTGGTCAAAAACTCCTCATCGAGCAGCGTTCCGTTCGTCGTCATCTTGAAATGGAACATCTGGCCTGTTTCGGCTTCAATCCGGCGGCAGTGCCGGACGGTCTCGGCTATGAGGTCGCGCTTCAAGAGCGGCTCACCGCCGAAGAATATGACTCCCAGGCTCTCATCAGGCGTCTTTTTATCGTTCATGGCCATCGAAATGGCCGATTTTATGGTATCGAGCGTCATGTCGCCGCCGCTATGAGGCTCGGCGTAGCAGTAGCGGCAACGGAGGTTACATCGCGCCGTTAAGTGCAGTGTCAGATGCATGTCAGATAACTCCCTCAGCCTTAAGCCAGCTTATGAAGTCTTTGACCTGATTGCGAAGGTCTTCTCTTGCCAGGTCCTTTGTCATTTCCAAGATTTTGGCGTTCTCCGCTTGCCAGTCCACATCCTTTGCGTCATAGGCCGGTTGCTTGTAACCGTAGTGCTTCTTTGCAGCTTCACGGTATTCGCCGGGACTATAGAAAACTACATAGTAGCCTCCCGATTTAGCTTTAACAAGTGCGTCCTTAAGCCGCTTAGCCATTTCTTTCGTATCGTAGGACGACTGTATAGCAGGTTGGATCTTTATGGTATTCCAGTTTTTGAAGTCCGACATAGAGACGACCTCATAGGATATTTTGTATTTCTCATCATATCCGTCGAATACGAGAGGCAGGTAAGGTTTTAGTTCCGGGGTATTGGACTCGATGAACTCGTGTCCATCGGCTTTGAACGTAATTCCTGCGCGTTTTGCTTCGTCCACAATGACCTCTCTGGCTTCATCTTCTGAAAGAAAGACGGGTGGTATCGCAGGCAAGCCCATGAGCCTTGCACGTTTCTTACCTTGCTGAGACGCTGGAGTTGTCCCGGGAGCCTGTTTTGCAGCAGACTCCTTTTGCAGGCATGAGGACAGGATGCAGAGCCCCGCAAGGGTAGTTAAGACCATTGTATTTCCCTGCCACCTCTTCGGGATAATCTTCAGTAATTCAGGATGCTCCTCTAATATCTGACTGGTAGGATATCTCGGTTCGATATATTTCTTGACTGGAGCTACTTTCATTGGTATGCCTCCCTTGATGTCTAAATAACTCCCTCAGCCTTTAGCCAGCTTATGAAGTCTTTGACCTGATTGCGAAGTGCTTCACGTGCAAGATCTTTGGCCTTAACATCAACAGTTTTCCAAAATTCGGGACCTTCATTACTGAAATCCCAGGGGTCAATTTCCTTATCGCTCTTCCCATTAAGTTGCTGTTTGACTTCGACACGGCCCATGCAAGGATCGTAGAAAACAGCAAATGTCCCAGCGGGTTTCGCTGCTGCTAATGCGGATACAAGATTTACCGCATTTCCCTTCATATCGTAGTCGATCACGGTTCCACACGATGTATCGAGGTTCCAGGCTTTATGATCCGATTCAGAGAGGTATTCATAGGAAATGTTGTGCTTTTGATCATAACCATCGAGCACAAGATTCAGATTCTTGGGCTTTGGCTTTGGGCGGTAACTGTCATCAAGGGTTTCAGTGTCCACAACTTCCATTTTTATGTTACGTACTTCGCGCCCATCGGCTTTGAATATAATCCCTGCACGCTTGGCTTCTTCAACAATGACCTGGCGGGCTTCCTCTTCCGAAAGAAATACCGGCGGGTTCACCGCTATACATCCAAACGCTCCGAATCCGTCGCCATGCTTGAATATGGGAGCTATCATAGCTTTCGATGCCGCAGGCTTTTTATCTGGTACTGCCTGTTTTGAGGATTTCGCATCCGTTTGAGCCTTCAAGCCGGTCGAAAGAAAGCAGACACCCGCAAGAGCTGTCAGCACTACAGCGTTCCTCTGCCACCTCTTCGGAACCAGCTTCAGCAGTTCAGGATGTTCTTCCAAAATCCGGCTGGTGGGGTATTTGGGTTCGATATAGCTTTTGACAGGAGAAACTCTCATAAATATGCCTCCATCACGAAACATGCCATAGATTTATGACGCATCTGTTGACAGAAATGTTCGTATCAGATAACTCCCTCAGCCTTCAGCCAGCTTATGAAGTCTTTGACCTGTTTACGCAGGTCTTTTCTTGCCAGGTCCTTTGTCATTTCCAAAATTTTGGCGTTCTCCGCTTGCCAGTCCACATCCTTTGCGTCATAGGCCGGTTGCTTGTAACCATAGTGCTTCTTTGCAGCTTCACGAGATTCGCCGGGGCTATAGAAGACTGCGTAGTAGCCCCCTGATTTGACCTTAACAAGTGCGCCTTTAAGCCGCTTAGCCATTTCTTTTGTGCCGTAGGACGACTGTATAGCGGGCTGGATCTTTTTGTTCCAGTTTTTAAAATCCGACATAGAGACGACCTCATAGGATATTTTGTGTTTCTTATCATATCCGTCGAACACGAGTGGCAGGAAAGGCTTCAACTCTGGAACACTGGACTTGCTGAGCTTCTGCCCATCAGCTTTGAATGTAATACTCGCACGTTTTGCTTCGTCCACAATGACCGCCCTGGCTTCATCCTCTGAGAGAAAAACGGGTGGGGTCATAACCCTGCCTCCTAGGAATACTGCCCGTTTTTCACTATGTCGGAACTCCAGGTCTGTTCTAGAAACTTGTTTTGCAGCAGATCCCTTTTGCAGGCATGCGGACAGGATGCAGGCACTGGCAAGCGCGGTGAGCACCACTGCATTTCCCTGCCATCTTTTCGGAACGAGCTTCAGCAGTTCAGGATGTTCCTCCAAAATTCGGCTGGTGGGATATTTTGGATCAATATATTTCTTGACTGGAGCTACTTTCATTATCAAGCCTCCGTTTCACACTAATACGACGAGGTTTATGCCTGTTATTTTAGACCCTGCTGCTGTCGTAAACCTTCAAAATATTTTGGGAGGCCTACATAATCATGTTTCTTATCTGATTCCGATACGCACTGGGGCTCAGGCTCGTATGTGCCTTGAACAACCGGCTGAAGTGAAAGACATCCTGAAAACCGGACTGCTTTGCGACTTCATAAATCGCAAGATCGGATGTGGCCAAGAGTACCTGCGACCGTCTGAGCTTCAGGTTCTGAATATATCTGCCGGGTGCGGTCCCGACCGTCTTTGTAAATATAAAATCGAACCGGGACCGGGACAGGTTGCACATCGCGGCTAGATCACTTATGTCTACACAGTCCAGGAAATTTTTGTTGATGAAATTCAGTGCTGGGTACAGGCGCTTTACCCCCGATATTATGTCCTGATAATCGGAGCGTTCTTCCGAGATATTCGCTACAAGCGCCAGGAGATCGAAAACAAGTGAAGCCTTCTTAATGTGATTGTGTACGGAGAGGTTATCAGTATTCAGAGCAACCAACTGCGCGTTTATTGCCCCGATGCATTCGGATGTATGGCGGTCCAATCTACACGGCGGAGAGAAAAGAGAAAAGACATCCAGCCCGCCAAGCATCCGGTACTCTATGTGCGACCAGCGGCTGACACCCCGCATTCCGCCCGTCGGAAAAAGCCTGTGAAAAACCCCTGCTGGCATGCATACTCCTTCATCCGGCTGGTACTCTATGGCCCGGTTGCCGGAAAGCAGAATCGTTCCGGCATAAGATGTAGAGGCAGTGAGCAGGCAGGGCAGCGTGCGCCAGCCGGTATCGTGGCCCTGTCCGACTTCAACAACTCCGCAGTCGTGTATGGTAAAAGTGAGCGACTCGACAATGAGGTCGAGCATGCCAGAGGTGATATCCGACATAACTATCTCCAGTATAACGAGACGATTATATAGCTATCAGCCGTAATTGGCAATGATATACGACATATTCTCAATGATTATCTCCATTGTCCGGCTGGTACTGCGGGGTTATTATGCAAATAGTATTAATTGAGGGGAATAGAGATGGAAACAGTGCTGTTGTCGATACTTATTCTGGCCACTACCGCTTGCGCAACATGTGCGTCCGGGTACATTACAGTCTCCGGCGGCCCGGAAAAGCAGCCCGCACAGAACTGGGCGGATGCAGTTTGGGAAGGACATACGGTAGTGCAGACTGATAGCTTTACCGTCGAGAAAGAATACAGCCCCGGAATCACCAAAGCCGGTCTTTCGGCAGTCGGAAGGGAACTTCGCCTGGGAGATAAGATATTCGAACACGGAATCGGGGTCAATTCACCGTCTGTGCTAAGGATAAAGATGACGAAACCCATTTCGAGCTTCACCGCAGTCATAGGCGTGGACCGCAACGCAGATAACACGGACGGTTCCGTCAGATTTTACGTAAGGACGGCCGGCAAGACCCTCTTTTCAACTGATGTGATAAAGGCTGACGGCAAATCATACCCATTCAAAGCCGATTTGGCTGGCGCAACCGAGTTTACCCTGGAAGTGGATGACGGCGGCGACACCGTGAACTGCGACCAAGCCGACTGGTGCGATGCAAAGATAACATTTACCGACGGCAGCTCCTTGTGGCTCGATGAAATCGCCGGAGTGGCGAAAGTCAGCACGGAAATGCCATTTTCCTTTGTTTACGGAGGAAAAAGCTCGCGTGAATTTCTTTCCAGCTGGAAAAGCGAGACAGAAAAGGAATCTCTGCCGGGAAATGTAACCCAGTACACCCGCAAGTTCACCGATCCAGCCACGGGCCTTCAGGTTAAGCTCGTCGGGCAGCTTTACTCTGAGTGTCATGCAGTCGCATGGACGTTGTATTTCAAGAATACCGGCATGGAAGAGACGCCGGTCATCGAAAATGTGCGGGCGCTGGATGTCACACTCAAGCCTGCAAATAGAAAGATGAAATCCGAGCAAGACCTCACTGGCGCAATGTTTACAGACAGCGGCCCAGTGAACCCGGACGACATGTTTCTCCCCGAACTTCACAGGATGCATGGCAGCAAGGGGTGCATCAACTTCACCTGGGACGATTTCCAGCCGGTCAACGATAGACTTAAGCCGGGAAATAGCATCAAGTTTGGACAGACCGGGCTCAATTCGTCATTTGAGGTCAGTCCGTTCTTCGATGTTGCCTGGAACGGCGGAGGTGCGGTCTACGGCATCGGCTGGACCGGCAAATGGGACGCCGCAGCCGACACGCTGGAAGACGGCAGTGTGCGATTGACCGCAGGGATGACTGATCTACATACAATCCTCCTTCCGGGTGAGGAGATAAGAAGCCCACGGATTATGCAGGTGCTCTGGAGCGGTGACGACATAAGCCGTGGCTACAACTACTTCCGCAGGGCGATGACAAACCATGTAATTCCGAGGTATCAAAGGAAAGCCTGCATGCCGCCTATAGCGCATATGACTTCATCCGAGTTCGAATGCAACGGCACGAACGAGGAGATAGAAAAAGGCTGGCTCGACTCCGCCAAGGGGTTAGGGTTCGAGTATTACTGGCTGGACGCATGGTATATGAAACGCGGATTCCCAAAGGGAATGGGCAACTGGACGTTCCCCATAAACAACATGTGGGACGAGACTCGCTTTCCAAACGGCCCTAAAGCAGTCGCAGAGTATGCCCATTCCCTGGGAATACCTGAATTCCTGATGTGGTTTGCGCCAGAAGCGGTGATGTCCGGCACGACAATGCTGAAAGAACACCCAGAGTGGTGTCTTAAGGACAAAAACGTCGTTCATAATCCAAGCGCGGATGACGGATACTGCTATTCGTTCAATTTCGGAAACCCTGAAGCGAGGGAATATGCAACGAATTTCTTTGATTCGGTCATAAAGGAGCTTGGGCTGAGTATCTTCAGGGTCGATTCAGGTATGAACCTGCAGGCGGTGCAGTCAGTGGACACAGGCCCAAACCGGCTGGGCATAAGTGAGATCCGCTGCATCGAGGGACTCTATAAATTCTACGAAGACCTGATTGCAAGAAACCCCGGCTTGATCATTGATAACTGCTGTGGCGGAGGGACCAGGCTGGACCTTGAAAGCCTCTCGCGCAGTATCCCGTTCTGGCGCACAGATTGCGCTGTGTGGACGATCAACCAGCGCAGCAAAGACCTGACTGCGATACTGAGCCAGATCATCAACCTCAGCCTGAACCGCTACGTGCCTCTATCGGTGAACGGTATGATGGGAGCCGAACCTTACTATATTCGGAGCGCCTTCAACGGAGGGATTTCGTTCAATGACGACAGCCGTGTTCCCGGTTTCCCCAAGGAGCAGCTGAAACAGGGGATCGCGGAGTGCAAACGGCTGAGAAAATATATTCTCGGCGACTTCTACCCGCTCTTCAGTCCCGGCCTTGCCCCTGATGCATGGTGCGCGTGGCAGTACGACCTGCCGGATACGGGTGAAGGGGCTATATTCGTCTTCCGGCGTGGGGCATCTCCATATTCGAGCATGCAGATACATCCGAAGGCGATAGATGCGGACGCAAAATATAAAGTGACGGTCTACGAGTCTTATGACCCGAAGCCTGAAGTGGTAATGAAGGGAAGCGAGCTCTTGAAGTACAACGCGGAGCTGGCTGCGGCTCCCGGCTCGCTTCTGATCGAATACAAGAAGCTTAACTAAGCCTGCATAACGGGTCGCGCATTCCTGCGGCTTCGAAGGCGGCCAGCCGGAGCTTGCAGGAATCGCACTCGCCGCACGGCTTGTCGCCGCCCTTGTAGCAGCTCCAGGTCAGTCCGTAGTCCAGCCCGAGGGCTGTTCCAGCCTTGATGATCTCGACTTTCGTCATGTTGATGAGCGGCGCTTTGATCTTGAACCTGATCTTTCCCTCGACTCCGGCCTTCGTGGCGAGGTTCGCCATCGTCTCGAATGCCCTCAGATACTCCTCGCGGCAGTCAGGGTAGCCGCTGTAGTCCACCTGGTTGGCCCCGATCACTATCGTATCCGCCCCAATTGTCTCGGCATAGCCCAGAGCGAACGACAGGAAGATGGTATTCCTCGCGGGGACGTAAGTGACTGGGATTTCCTCAGCCATGCCGCTTATGTCTCTGTCGGTGGGGACTTCAATATCGCTTGTGAGCGCGCTTCCACCCCATTTGCGCAGGTCGAAAGATATGATGATGTGGTCTTTTACGCCCAGCGTCTGGCCTACGGTCTTCGCGGCCTCGATTTCGCGCCTGTGGCGCTGGCCGTAGTCGAAAGTAAGCGCATAGAGCTCAAAACCTTTGTCTTTTGCTATTGCTGCTGCGGTCGAGCTGTCCAGCCCGCCCGAAAGAAGGACTACTGCTCTTTTCATCTCGGTTGAGGCTCCTTCAGCCGCTCTTCCTGGTAGGCATAGACGTTGTGGTTGTGGATCGACTCGAAAGTCTCGCACTCCACCTCGAACCATCTGATGTGCGGGTTGCCACGGAACATCACGACGGCATCGCGGAGCACATCTTCAACGAATTTCGGGTTCTCGTAACCGCGTTCGGTGACATATTTCTCATCAACGCGCTTCAACATTGGATAGACCTGGTGGCTTGGAAGGCTTTCCAATTGTTCGGCAAGGTCTTCAATCCAGTAAAATATCCCTTTTTCATAGCGGATGCGCGCGTGGATGATGCCGCGCTGGTTGTGAGCGCCGTATTTCGATATTTCCTTGCTGCACGGGCAGACCGTTGCAACCGGCGCTGCAACTCCGAGGATAAAATCGAACCCTTCGCTCGTAAGCGAGCCCGTAAACTCACAGTCGTAGTCCAGCATGCTTGGGCTTTTGGATACAGGCGCAAGTTTCTCGATGAAATATTTGAATTTCACCGAAATATCCGCGCGCTCGGCATGCAGCCGCTTCATGACCTGCTCCAGAATGAGCCTTACTTCGTGCCCACCGAGCGGTTTTCTGCTCCACTGGGTGACGGACTCGACCAGCCTGCTCATGTGCGTGCCACGATAGTTGTGCGGAAGCTCCACACTGAGCGTAACAGAGGCAAGGACTTCCTGAAACCCGTTGTCCCTCTTTTTTATCTGAAGCGGGATATGCAGTTCCTTTATCCCGACGCGCTGGATACGGACTCCGCGCATATCCTGACTCATCGCTAAATCTTTAAGTTCCTGATCCGGCATATTTATCTTAAATAACTCCCGATCAAAGTGTATTCCCACAACGAATGAGTGTCAAGCACCACATGAAAAACGGACGGGACACGCCATTTCGGCATATCCCGTCCGTATGCGAAACAATGAATATTCAGTTTCGGCTTACGCCCAGCCGCGCTGTCTCACCGCCTGTGCTACACGGTTGATGGCAATCATATATGCCGCGTCGCGCATGTAGAGATTTTCGCGGTCTGACAAATCGTTCACTGTAGCGAATGCTGAAGTCATGGTGGAGTCCAGCTTCGAAAGGACCTCGTCCTTGCACCAGAAATAGTTGGTGTTGCACTGAACCTGCTCGAAATAACTGCAGGTCACGCCGCCAGCGTTGGTAAGGAAGTCAGGCAGCACGAAAATGTTGCGGTTCTTGATGACTTCGTCCGCTTCAGGCGTGGTCGGCCCGTTCGACCCTTCCGCGATGATCTTGACACCGGGTGCGATCTTCTCGACGTTGTCGCGGTTGATCTGGTTCTCCAGCGCAGCAGGAATCAATATGTCTACATCCTGCTCCAGCCACTTGTCACCCGGCAGCACTTCGTAGCCGAGATCACGCGCCTTGTTCTTGTCGATCCCGCCGAACTTGTCGGAAATTCCTTGCAGCTCTTCATATTTGATGCCGCTCTTTTTGCGGAACGTATGCGAAGTCTTGTCTGCCTGGTCCCAGCAGCCGACTGACACTACCGTGCCTCCGAGCCGGGTATAGAGCTCCACCGCGTGCTGCGCCACGTTGCCGAACCCCTGCACGCTGGCTGTGGTCTTTTCGGGTGTCAGTCCCATGACCTTGAGCGCCTCGCGCAAGATGAAAATTACACCAAAACCGGTTGCCTGAGTGCGTCCCAGCGAACCGCCCATACCTACCGGCTTGCCGGTGATAAACCCTGGGCAGCGTCCGCCATAAATCGTCTCGTATTCGTCCAGCATCCACAGCATATGCTGTCCGTTTGTCATGACATCAGGCGCAGGCACATCGGTGATCGGGCCGATGTTCTTGGCAATCTGACGTATCCAGCCACGGCAGATCATTTCCTGCTCACGCATGCTGAGGTTATGCGGATCGCAGACGACGCCGCCCTTGCCTCCGCCCAGCGGGATATCGACCACGGCGCACTTCCAGGTCATCCACATTGCGAGCGCTCGCACGGTGTCGATGGTCTCCATCGGGTGGAAGCGAATACCGCCTTTTGAAGGGCCGCGCGCATCGTTATGCTGGACACGGAACCCCTTAAAAACTTTTACCTTTCCGTCATCCATGTGTACTGGGATCGTGAACTGATATTCCCGCATCGGTTGCCGCAGCAATTCCCGGACTCCATCGTCCAATTTTAGTGAAGCTGCAACTTTGTCAAACTGAGACTGAGCAACTTGAAACGGATTATATGAACTGGTTTCCATATCTTTTGGCCTTTCTTCGTTGATTGCCATCAGGCAGACACTCTTCGTCCAAGAAAATGTGAATATAGTGAGGGTGCTTTACTTGCGGCATTGGTCTTTGGTCTTTTGCTGCGCAGGCCGGGGAGCTTTGGGTTCTTTCCGATGCCGGCCACAGAGCTGTGGTCAGGAGATAAATATAACTTGACTGAACGTCACTAAAGACCGAGATAGGTGCACTGCGGCTTCTGCGGTGCTTGTCCACAATCTTCATCACGTCTATCGGACCGACTTCAGGCTTACAGGAGCATATTCTGCCTGTAACTTCGTCGTTACTCAGAGACATTTTCTCTCCTACTCCTCACAAACTCTTGTGTAGTAAGTCCATTGAGACTTGGGGGTACGTACCTGAGGAATATTGGTGCAACATCCCCTGCCTCATTGCAGGAACAACTACTACGTTGTAAAACGCCAAATTGCCTATAGATTTTCAGCCAAACCGGGCATTATCACAAGCCCTAGCGAAAATCCTCCGGATAAGTTTCAGGCATTGTCTGAAACTCACTAAGCCGGACGCATCCAGTACTGTCAGTATACCTGCTAGCCTGTTCAGTGTCAACGCATTACGCACAGTCAGGCCAAATAAAGTGTAGAATTTATTACACAAGCCGGCAGCCACAGGCTACGAATACTGAGGCTGCCGGCATTAAATGAAAACCTATTCGTTTGATGTGATGTTCAGATCGTCGTTAATGGACTCCACGCCATCAATACTTCTGGCTACCTGGAGCGCCTTGTCATGCGCCTTTTTGCTCACATTACCCTTCAATGTCACAATACCTCTGTTGACATCGACATTGATATCCATCGCGCTTACGTCTTCCGCGCGCGCAAGGGCAGCTTTCACCTTGGCCGTGATCGACATATCCTCGAACGTCATTGTGGTCCCTCCTCGCTCATCGAATGATTGCAACTTTCCAAACTATTTTGCCCTTTAAGAAGTTCTGCAAAACAGCTTGGACGAAGAGACCTTATTTGAGAATGTCGAAGCCGGTTTATCAGTGGCTGTGGTCCGGTTCGGCGCCGCAGTACTCACAGACAGCGGATGCCGTGGAAAGCAGCTTCCCGCATTTTTTACAGGCAAAATAGCGCTCGATACGGTTGACCATATCTTCGGTCTTGTCGTCCTGTATCATCTCGTAGTTGCCCCTGATGTCGATGCCGCGCTCGAAGTATTTCTTCACGAGGTCTTCGAACATATGGCAGGACCTTGTATCATAGTTGGGGCACTCGTAGCAGTGCTCATACTCCCGTTCATGCAGGCACTTCAGTATCTCGCAGTTGAACCCGCAGCACCTGGGGCTGAGTCCGCCGCAGCCGTAGCACCTGACCTGTTCTACATCTATGCCGCGCTTTTCCGCGACCCGCTGTTTCCACTCGGGGTTTTTCTGGGATAAATAGACTTCGCATACACCACAATACATCCCGCACTTCCCGATAACCTCATCGTATTTATTCATAGCGATCCTTCCCCCGTTGGTTATTTTCTATTGATCTCTATATACTTCGCCATCTTGTGGAAATATTGTTCGTTTGCAAATAGAGCGGGTGATCCGCCGGTATGGATAAAGACCGTAGTCCTGTCACGGTCGATTGCTCCTTTTTCAACCATACCGATCAACCCGGACATGGCTTTTCCAGTGTATACCGGATCGAGGACGAGCGCCTCCGTCCGGGCCGCAAGGAGTATCGCCTCAATCCCGGCATTGGACGGCACACCGTATCGATCTCCGACATAATCATAGCTAATCTCTATTTTGGCTGGATCGAATGCAGAATTTACCCCTATAAGCTCCGCGCCTCCGGCAGCAACTCTGCTCACAACTACCTCAAAGGGCTCTATTGGTCTTGCTACGCTGATCCCGATTATCCTTGCGCCCGGCAGGAACATCCTCGCGCCCAGGGTAAGCCCCGCAAGAGTGCCGCCAGACCCGACAGCAGCCACTATCTGAGGTTCTTTTTCATCTCCGAGCTGTCCGGCAAGCTCCTTCACGGCGTTTGCATAACCGAGCACACCGAGCGGAGACGAACCCCCCATCGGGATGACATACGGCCGCCTGCCTGCCTGCTCCAGTTCCAGAGCCGTCTCATCCATGGCTTTTTCCATCGGGGCTACACCTGCATCTGGGAGATAACGGATTTCGGCGTCGAAGATTATATCAAGCAGAAGGTTCCCATCAAAAGATTCGAAGCGTGGGCCGGCCAGTACAAGCACTGAATCCATACCGAGACGCCGCGCGGCGGCTGCGGTAAGGCGGGCATGGTTCGACTGCGGGCCGCCGATCGTCAAGACTACATCAGACTCTTTTCGGACGGCATCCGCCATCAGAAAATCTAGCTTTCGAACCTTGTTTCCTCCAAGTCCGAGCCCGGTCTGATCATCGCGCTTAACTAAAAGCCGCCGAAGTCCCAGTGCTTTTGCAAGCCTCGGCGCTTCATCCAGCGGAGTGGGTAAATGCCCAAGTTTAAGTTTCGGCACGTCGTTTAGCGTCATGCACTGTGCCTCCTTGTCCCAAGGTTAGTATAGCTTGCTGATGAGTAGTGGTCAATCCCGAATGTGAAGGGAGTTTTTAGCCCGAAAACAGGCTGGCTACCCGATCGCGAGCATTCCGTCGATGGCATTTTTCGCGCGGGCGATTACCTCTTCAGTCACTGTGATCTCGTGAACCATATCCTCAAGCGACCAGAGCACCTTTTCGAGCGTAATCTTCTTCATATTCGGGCAAATGTTCAAGCTGCATGGGTTGTAGAACCGCTTGCCTGGGTTGTCCTTCTGCATCTTGTGGATGATCCCGCGCTCCGTGCAGAGGATGATCTCTCCGGCATCGTGCTCGGCTACCCACCGGATCATCTGAGACGTGCTCGCGACGACATCGGCAAGCTGGACCACATCACCTGAGCATTCAGGATGTGCAAGAACTACTGCATTCGGGTGCTCACGCTTCGCGTTCAATACATCGCTCGATAGTATCCTGTGATGTGTAGGGCAGTAGCCGGGATAAAGCACGACTTTTTTGTCGGTTTTGTCAGCGACATACGAGCCAAGGGACTTGTCGGGCACAAAGATAAACTCATTGGCGTCGAGAGATTCGACGACCTTCAATGCATTGGCTGAGGTGCAGCAGACGTCACTTTCCGCCTTGACCTCAGCCGTAGTGTTGACATATGCGACCACAGGAAGCCCCGGATGCTGGGATTTGAACTCTCTCAACCTCTCCGCATCGATCATACTCGCCATCGGGCACCCTGCGCCGGGGTCCGGCAGGAGCACTATCTTATTCGGCGATAATATTTTTGCCGTTTCAGCCATAAAGTGGACGCCGCAAAAGACTATCACGTCCGCATCAGTCGCCGCGGCCTTTCGCGAAAGCTCAAGAGAGTCTCCCGCGAAGTCCGCGATGTCCTGCACATCTCCGAGCTGATAGTTATGTACTAATATTACAGCGTTTCTCTTTTGCCTTAGTTCGTTTATCCGTGCTACAAGCTCATTATCCGTCAGAGCGGCCATATTGCTTCCTGTTACTGCTTTCTATCTGGAGTAATCATCCTGAAGGCGGACTATATCACTTTCGTCAGATGGGTTATCGGCATCCTCATGCATCCATATCTCGGCCACTCTGCCCCATGCCGTGAGGGATGCAGCCAATCTGTGAACATGCCCGCATGGAAGATGGATTACATCACCGGGGAGCAGGACATCCGATATCAGGTGGTCCCTGTCCGGACCATGCTGGACGAGCACAGGGCCATCGAGCACCCGCCAAAGCTCGGAACGGCGATGATGCAATTGAAGAGACAGCCTCTGGGCGGGCGCGACTACGAGGACTTTCGGGTCCCGCCGTCCTTTTTCAGCACCTGTATCGACTCCTTGCCAGTAAGCCTTGAAAAATGCACCCAGTGACTCTTCATCGAACCGGAGGAACCCTCCCCACGGGCGTTTGAAGTCCTGATCGACTACATCTAGCTCGAAGCCCTTCGCCTCGGCAAGAATTCTGTTAAATACAAGCTCGCTCTGCTCTTCGTTTCTCAGTCTCATTCGGTTAACCTTTCTTTTCCGCCAATTTCTTATAGCGCGTGTTTCAGGACGATGATCTGCATCTCCTCAGGCACGTCTTCCTTTCTAAGTTCGAGCACGCTGGAATCCAACCGGGTCACGTTCGGTTTGCCCTTGATAAACTCATCGACCCCGACTATCGGGAAATCTACCTTTTCCGTCTTGTAATGCATTGGAATTACTATCTGGGCTGATAGTTGATCGGCTACTTTTTCGGCTTCTTTTGCGTCAATCGTAAAGTATCCGCCGACAGGCACAAAAAGCACATCGACAGCCCCTATCTCGGCGGCCTGATCGGACTTCAGCACATGTCCCAGATCGCCCAAATGGCATATCTTTATATTATCTACGGTAAAGGAGAAGACTGTGTTCCTGCCGCGCTCAGACCCGCCGGAAGTATCATGGAAAGTCGATACGCCGTTAAACTCTATGCCGGACGCCATGAACATCCCCGCGCCCTTGATGATAATCGGTTTGCCTTCCACCATGTGAACATAGTTGTGGTCGGCATGATCATGTGAGATAGTAACCACATCTACCGGCTTATTGAGCGGCGCATACCTCAACCCGCCGTTGAAACTGCCAGGCTGGTAAGGGTCCGTAACGATCCGAACACCCGCATCAGATGTAATAAGAAACGAGCTGTGACCAAGCCACTGAATCTTCATATGATCCCTCCCGAATGTGGAGTTATGCGAGCTGCGACAGCCTTTCTTTAAGTGTACTCTCGCAGTTCTTTAAGCCTTTCAGTTCTTCATCATCTACTGCAATACTTATAACCTGCTGAACGCCAGTCCTGCCGATGACCGTAGGCAGCGAAAGGCAGACGCCGCTTATGCCGAGCGTACCGGTCTGATGAGTCGATACTGGCAGCACGGCCTGCTCGTCACGGATTATGGCATGCACCAGCTTGCGTATCGCGAGCCCGACAGCATAGCCCGCTCCGCCTTTCAGCTTGATGACTTCCGCGCCGCTCTTGTTCGTAAAGTCGAACACAGCTTTTACCTTTTCTTCGTTATAGCCTGGGAATGCGGAAACAGGCACGCTTCCTATTGTAGCGGAGCTCCAGACCGGCACCATAGTATCCCCATGTTCTCCCAAAATCAGCGCGTTCACGTCTTTCGGGTCGACATTGAAATACTCAGCCAAAAGGGATCTGAAGCGGGTGGTATCGAGCAGCGTCCCAAGGCCGATTACCCTGTTTGCCGGGACGATTCCGGCATCGACGGCAAGCTGCGTCATTATGTCTACGGGGTTGGATACGACTACGATTATAGCGCCGTCAGGGAGCTTTGCTCCTTTAACATCGGACAATATCGAACGGAAGAGCCCGGCATTGCGGTTCATCAGTTCCAACCGGCTCTCGTCGGGCTTTCTTCTCAGCCCTGCGGTAATGACGACGATATCAGAGCCGTCTATGACCTCTGGGCCGCCTGCATAAATCTTTTGAGCTGCGACGAGCGATGTCCCGTGTCTGAGATCGAGAGCTTCACCCTTCGCCTGGTCAAGCGCTACATCCACGAGCGCCATCTCGCGGACCAGTCCGCCAAGCTGGAGCGTGAACGCCGCGTTTGATCCGACCCGGCCCCCTCCGCCGATTATACTAACTTTCATTAACCTTAAATCCTCCGTTTCGACGCTGAATCTGAGGCTGCCGAGCCTGCGTTGACAGCAGCATTATAGGTTCAATGAAGGAGTGATGTCAATCAGCCCGTATGCTACAGATGACAGTTACAGGAAACAGAAGGGTCGAATGATTTCTCACCTTTCCCTTCTGTTTTAACTGAAATACCTGTTATTTCCGGCTTTTTCTGGTTTCGGTTCCGGTAGGTTCCAGCGTGCAGATAGCCCCAGGGCGCTTTATCCTCAAAACCAGGCTTTCGAGCACTCGGAACGGATGGTTGAGGTTCTCCGGCCCCAGATAAGCTGTAATTATGTCCTGTGCCACAGCTATATCGAGGTTCTGAACGCCGGTCGAGACCACTATGCCGTTGTCTGCGATGGCAGGGGATTGAAATACGCCTGCCGTAGCGACATCGCGGATGTGGTTTATTTCGAGTACTCCCGTATTGGCGTAAACCCTGTGCATCTGGGCGAACCGGCGCGGGCTGACAGCTACTGCATAAGGCCCGAAGAAGCCGGAATCGACCAGTTTCTGTATAGCAGCTACAACATCCTCAAATGCCGAGCCTGCATCATCCCAGTTACGGGCGTTGATGGAGTTTCGGCCTTCGGCGTTGAACAGCCCCTGAAATCCGAGGTCGGCGCTGCCGTTAAATATCAGGTCATCTTCCCTTTGTGCGACAAATGCGGCAGCCGCAGCGGCAGTGGCGGCATCGAGCGGCAGTCCGAGCCTTCTCGACGTCTCTATATCTCTCCAGTAGATCAAAAAGTCCTTATAGATCAGGGGGATCTTCTCGTGGATCCGCCTGATCGACTGCACTGGTTCCGCTTCCACACTGCCGATCATGTCGATCCTGGCGGCATCGATGCCACCGTAAGTGTCGAAGTCTATATCCTGTATACCTGCGCCGATTGGGCCGAATACATCTATAAACCGCCGCGCAACAAGCTGCCTCTCAGCCGCATGCACTACCGCGTTGTCCAATATCTCCCAGTCGGTGTTAGAAAGAGGCGCTTCATACCGCGCCAGAAGTTCGTCCATCGCAGAGCCTCCCGTCTGTCATATAGTAGCTTTATACCCATTTAGCTGTAAGCTATCAGCCACCAGCAAAGGCCTGTACATTTGAAGGATAATCAATCCCCGGACTTGAACACAAAATTGGTTATTGTTTGCATCACTGGAAGTGAAGTCGAGATGAAGGTAATTGCAGCAGTTGTTGCACTTTGTTGTCTGTCATTACCTGCGGCATTTGGAGAAGCTAGCATGAAAGAGACTACGACAGTTGTTGCTCCGGGTGTATGGAGGATAAGATTAGGCACGCCTGAGAAGCTCACACCTCTGAAATTCCAGGCCCGGCCTATGGACAAAAAGAGCTTCGGCAGCCTTCCGGTGTGTGCTGACGTACCTGTGGACCTGTCCGAAGTCATATTTACTACTACCAACCGGGGTTGTTCGGTGGAATTTCCTATGCAGGCCGAAGAGCATATATACGGTTTGGGCCTGAGCACCAAGGTTTTCGATAAGACGGATAGGCGGTCTTTTCTTCGACCTACGGACAGCCCGGAAAATGAGCTGAATGAGTCCCATGCGCCTGTCCCATTCTACGTTTCCACTAGAGGATACGGCGTTTATGTCGATACGGCGAGGTATGCATCGTTCTATGCAGGCAATGTCGCACCGGCACGGAAGAAGGGCATATCCGGCGGGGCGAGAGTTGAGTCCACGGATGCCAATGACCTTTACAAGTCCCAGGAACTGAGCGTGAAAACGATGCTCGTGGACATACCGGCGGCCAAGGGTGTGGATATATACGTATTCGCCGGGCCTGGTATGTTGAACGCAGTACGAAGGTATAACCTTTTCGCCGGAGGCGGAGCCGTTCCGCCGCTCTGGGGACTGGGAATATCCTATCGGGGCTACTCCTACTTCAATGCCGAAGAGTCATACGAGCTTGCGAAGTCTTTCAGAGAGCAGCACATTCCGTGCGATGTTTGGGGGCTTGAACCCGGATGGGAGACCACTGCTTATTCTTCATCATTTGTATGGAACCTGGAACGGTTCCCGGACCCCGACGGTTTCATCAACAAAATGCATGCAATGGGTTACCGCATGAACATCTGGCAGCATGCCTTCACCCATGCCACATCGCCCATTTATGATGCGCTGAAGCCCTGGTCCGGCAGCTACCTTGTATGGGACGGGCTTGTCCCCGATTTTGCGACCAAAGAGGCACGCCGGATATTCCAGTCACAGCAGGACAAGACGCTTTTCGATAAAGGTGTGGATGCGGTCAAGCTGGATGAGTGCGATTACCAGCCGTCATCCGCCACTCCATGGTCGTTCCCCGATGCATCCGTGTTTCCGTCAGGGATGGACGGGGAGCAGATGCACTCGCTCTTCGGGCTGCTCTATCAGGAAACGATGTGGGAGCCAGTAAGGAAGCGGAACCTGCGGACATGGGGGCTCGTGAGAAACTCTCATGCGCTCGCCGCATCTCTTCCATATGTAATATACTCGGACAGCTACAACGACAGGTGCTATGTGCGGGGTATGGTCAACCAGGGATTCTCAGGACTCCTCTGGACCCCTGAAGTGAGAGACACGGCCAGCGTCGAGGAGCTCTACAGGCGTGTTCAGGCAGTCATTTTCTCCTCGAGCGCTCTCATTAACCCCTGGTATATGATGCTTCCGCCGTGGCTGCAGATCAACAGTGACGCAAGCAACCGCAAAGAGGTCATGGCAAACCATGCCGAAGTAACAGAGGTAATCAAGCGCCTTTTCGAGCTCAGAATGAGCCTGATTCCTTACTATTACTCGGCTTTCAACGAATACAAGCAAAACGGGACGCCGCCGATCCGCGCACTGGTGATGGACTGGCCGAATGACCCTGCGACATACGGCGTGGACGACCAGTTTATGGTAGGGCAGTCGCTTATGGTAGCTCCGCTCTTCACAGGTGAGACAAAACGCTCAGTATATCTGCCGCAGGGAGACTGGTATGACTTCTGGACGGGGGAAAAGTTCTCTGGCGGAAGAATAATCGAAGTTTCCAAGCCGCTCGATCAAATACCTGTCTATGTCAAAGATAACAGCCTGCTGCCTTTGGCAAAACCAATCGAGCATGTTGCCGATGACACCTGTTTCGAGCTCACAGTCCGTGTATATGGAGCCAATCCGGCACCTTTTACCCTCTATGAGGATGACGGCGTAACGCTGGACTTCGAAAAGGGCATACAGAACCGGGTTGAACTCAAGTGGAACGGGACTGAAGGGTCGGTAGAGAAAACCGGCGGATACAAAGGCCCGGACCGCTACAAAGTAGTTAACTGGGAGAAGAAGGGACTGTAATAGGAAGTAAGTATGAAAACATCGTTTATTGAAAAACTGCAGCAGGGCCAGAAGCAGACGCTAGTCGCTTACGGCACAAGCCTTACGTGCGGCGCGTGGGTCCAGCAGCTCACGGATGCTCTGGAGCCCATAAATCCGTGTGCTGTACACGTTATCAACTCCGGTATGGGGGCCATGCACTCGGACTGGGGAGTAGATAACTTTCGGAACAGGGTGCTCGCACACGATCCAGATGCGGTATTCATCGAATTTTCTATAAACGACGCCTTTGTGCCTTACAGAATAAGCGCCGACAAGAGCCGAAAGAACCTTGAATGGATGCTCGACACGCTGGCGAGAGAACACCCGGCGTGCGAAGCCATACTGATGACGATGAATATCCCGCTCTTTGAGCATGCCAAGCAGCGGCCTCAGATCGAGGAATATTACGAAGTCTACCGCGAGGTTGCAAGAGCGAGGTCGCTTCGGTTGATAGACCACTTCGTCATGTGGAAGAAGATATTGGACAATTACCCGGATAATTATAGACTCTACGTGCCCGACAGCATCCATCCAAACGCACTTGGGTCAGCAAGGGTTACAACTCCGGGCATCATCGAAAGTATTATGGGTGAATTGCCGTAAGCACGTCAGATTGACACTCTACTGACCGGCGTTTATAATCCCAATTAGATGAGCTTTATGGCTCCGGTTTTTTGCGAAAGGAAGATTATCATGATCAGAAATATCAGATTGTTTTTAGCTGTTTTGCTTCTCTTAGGCTTGGCTTCGGCAGCAATTGCACAGTTTGAAGATGACAAACCGAGCAAGATCGGCATCGGGCTCGTCAACTTCATGCCGCTGGACAGCGACCTAAAAGACCTCAGATCTATGTGGCTGGGCCCTGTGATAGACTGGCACATGAGCTTCGATGAAGAGGGCAGACCGGACCGGCTCGTATCGCTTGGATTTATCGACAGCGGAGATAAGTCCGTAAAGGCATCCGAAGAGTTTGTCACTTATACTAAGATCAATCGCACTCCGATCTCCGAAACAAGAACGCGCTACATCGGTTACGGCGGAGGTTTCCACCGCCTCAAACTGCGTTCATACAGCTACGACGATGAAACCTTCAAACCAAGTGTCCATGCGCTCTATGGGCAGGAGTTCAACAACACGTATTTTGCAGAAATCCGCGTTGATATGCTCCCCAAATGGAAGGATGCAGACTGGGGCGGCATATCTCTGAACATCGGGACCAGAGTCTCTTTGTAGCGGTCCTAACGTCCATAAGCAGGTTTCGGGGTAAGGGTAATCCGAAGCAACGAGGATAAATATGCCTATCTCGCAAATTGTCGATCCGAAGCAGTCCCTGGAACGGACGATCTTTCAGACAGCTTCGCCGTATGACGATAGAATCGACCTCAAATCCGATGTGGTGATGGTCTACGACATAGACCCCGGCCTGCCGGAGCGTATCAAAACCTGGCGGGAACAGGGCTATCGAATCCATGTCATGACGGGGGCAGCCTGGGGCAATTACGGCGACTTTGTATCGGGTGAGTGGGACGGCCAAAACCATGAGGACGCCGCTCAGACTGATAAAAACGGCGATAAGATTATGCACCACCCCGGCGCACCGTATATGTGTCCTACGGAGACCTACGGCAAGTACCTCTGCGTGGGAGTGAAGCGGGCCGTTGATGCCGGAGCCGAAGCTATCCATATGGAAGAGCCGGAGTTCTGGGTGAGGGGAGGCTATTCCGAGGCATTCAAGCGCGAGTGGAAGGCATATTACGGCGACGAATGGATCGCACCCCACACTTCGCCGGATGCGCAGTACCGAGCGTCGAAACTGAAATATTACCTCTACCGGCGCGCTCTTTCGGACGTTTTCGAGTTCATCCGCAGCTACAGCAAGGAAACAGGGCGGGACGTCAAATGCTATGTTCCGACCCACTCGATAATCAACTACGCTCAGTGGAGGATAGTCAGTCCCGAAGCAAGCCTCGTCCAAATTCCCGGATGCGACGGCTACATCGGCCAGGTGTGGACCGGAACATCACGGACGAAAAACAGATACGCCGGGGTAGAGAAGGAACGCACCTTCGAGGTGTCGTTCTTCGAGTACGGCGTTCTTCACAACCTAGTCCGGTCTACGGGGAAGAAAATGTGGTATCTGAACGACCCGATAGAGGACGATCCCAACCGCTGCTGGGCGGATTACAAGCGAAACTGGGAGTCTACCCTCGTAGCGTCCCTCCTCTGGCCGGATGTCTGGCGGTTCGAGGTCATGCCATGGCCTGCGCGCGTGTTCACCCAGCCGTATCCTGTTATAGAAGAAAATGAACGCAAGCCCGGAGAGGAAGTCGAACGCGAGTTTATCCCAGCCGGATATGCGACCGAGGTCATAAACGTAGCAAACGAGCTGAGTTATATGGGCCAGAAGGAAATCGCCTGGGACTGCGGGACCAGAGGATTAGGTGTACTGGTCTCCGACACGATGATGTTCCAGCGGGGAGAGCCACGCTTTGGAGACGGGTGCCTTGGATCGTTTTTCGGGCTCGCGATGCCACTTATCAAGCGCGGCGCGCCGGTCGAGCCGGTACAGCTTGAAAACGTGGTCATTTCGGACTACCTGAAGCCGTATAAGGTGCTCTTCCTTACCTACGAAGGGATGAAGCCGCCAAGTTCTGAGTTGCACGACGCGCTTGCCGGTTGGGTCAAGTCGGGCGGTGTGCTGATTTTCGCAGATGAGGATAAAGACCCGTATAACGGCGTAAAGGAATGGTGGAATACTCCTCCATTCAAATACGCGGCTCCAAGGCAGCACCTGTTCGAGAAGCTGGGTGTGTCTGAAGAGGGGACGCATCAAGTCGGCAATGGCTATGTCATATACGCCGCAGTCAGCCCGGATTTCCTTTCCCGATGCAAAGAGGGCAGGGAGAAGACTCTGGAACTTGCAAAAAGTGCATGCAGCCTCTCCGGTCTTGAATGGCGCGAAAGGGCATACATGCTGCTTCGGCGGGGGCCTTATATCATCGGAGCCGGGTTGGATGAGACCGATGGACTGCCTCAGCGCAAGCTCGACGGGTCATTTATGAACCTGTTCAGCCCGTGCCTTGAGATTCTCGACTCAGTTTCGATGACGCCTGGTTCGAGATGGTTCCTTCTGGACATGGACAAAGTGGACCGGACAAAGCCCAAGGTGCTTGCCTCTGCATCGAAGGTGCTCGATGTGAATATCGAGCAAGAGAGCATCGATTTCCATTCAGAGGGGCCTGCCGGAGTAGTCTGCGCGGCCAGAATAGCCCTGCCGAGGCCGCCGAAAGAGGCATTAGTTGATGGTGAGGCCGGTAATGTGAGTATGAAGTGGGATGAAGGCTCGAAAACGCTCCTCCTTACCTACGATAACTCGCCAAAGGGACGCAGGGTAAAGGTTTCTTTTTGAACCGCGGAGACGCGGAATAATGGGAAACGCGGAAGGTAGAGATTTACAGCATTTATGCTTATGCTTCGGACTGCAGTTCGTCCCGAAGCACGAATTTCCACTAATTTTCTTTCGCGTCTTTCATGCTTCTTCGCGCACTTCGCGATTCAGATCGCTGATAGCTAAAAACTCAATTTCTATAAGTGATTGTCCGCCGTGTGATCTGGGACTCTTCCTTTTTCTGCTTGCCATTGGCATCACTGATGAGAAATACTCTCTTTTCTATCCAGTTGCCATGTTTATCATACTTGTAGGATATGACTATGTGGCCGATGAGTTTACTGCCGGAATAGACCTTCGATTCCACGGGATTGGTGCTATCATCGTACGTCATTACTGCTGTCATAACTTTGCCGGTATTAGCTCTCCCGATTGTTGTGCAGCTGGCAATTTTGCCTTTTGAACCATACTTATAGGTAAGACTTATTCTGGAAATTGTTTTGCCGTTAAAGCGGCTGATATTCTCTATTGGTAGATTGCGGTCATTCACATAGGTAAGGAACTCCGTGAAGTATGTCTTTGGCTTAGGCTTGCGGTGGAGTGATTGTTCTATCCTATCAAGCCAATTTTGCGATACGAGTTTACCTTTGCCGTCGGAACTAATAGAGGTTCTTTCGGTGGTCAGGCGTTTTACCGAGTCGTATGTCATCTCTGTGCGTACCGGCATATTCTGCCAGGACATGTAAGATATCTCTTCGGTGAGTTCTCCCCTGCTGTTATAGTTGTAGACGGCAGTTGATTTACTCTGGTATTTGCCGGCTGGTTTTACCATCTTCAATATTCTGCCGTTTCCATCGTACGTTTCGATAAAACTTTGGACCATCCACCCAAAATCTCTCTTTGCACTAACATCCAGCCGAATTTGTGTAACATGTCCACGGACATTCGATCCTTGAGTCATCGCCTGAATAGCCAGCGGTATTCCATGGACGGTATTCAGCTTGCTAAAATACACGAGTAGTCCGCCAAGTATCAATATGATGATCAGCGGAATGAGAAACTTCTTTGCTTTTTTCACAGTTTGGCCTCCAGCAGAATCAGATTGCTCTGAGTATATGCCTGCAAGTTAATTTGCTTCAGCCTGCTTGCCGAAGCCGACACCGTAGGTGTCGAGCCCATTTCGCGTCTTTTGTGCTTCTTCGCGCACTTCGCGATTCAGATCGCTGACAGCTAAAGCTCAGTTTTTATAAGTGATTGTCCGCCGGGTAATCTGAACTTCTTCCTTTTTCTGCTTGCCATTGGTATCACTGACTTCGAATACTCTCTTTTCTATCCAGTTGTCGCACTTATCATACTTGTATGTATATACTTCAGTGTAAACCAATCTACCGCCATCATAGCGTTTTGCCTTTACTGGATTACCATAGTTGTCGTATACCTTATAGATATAATATGTTCTGCTTCCTCTCTTTATTGCGCGCGTGCTGCAAACCATATTACCTTTAGAGTCATATTTGTATCTTATACAGGTGTTTTCACCTGTCACGGATCCGGAGATTATCTTTGGCCTATTATGACTGTCCAAATAGGTCAACGACTTAGATGATAGATCATGCTCATGGTGGAAAATCCGGTTTATGCGCTTTAGCCAGTTGCGGTATGAGTCCGGGCGCGTTATTGAACTAATCCGGCGTTTTGCTGGATCGTATACAATCATAGTACGTATAGTATCCCTATCTATGGGTGAGTAGCTAGTTTCTTCAATTAGCTCGCCTTTACGATTGTATTTATAATAATATTTATCTTGATAATCCTTCAGGTTGCGGTCCTCTTTAAGCTTCCTGCCGCACCCATCGTATGTTGTTATAAATATATAAGGTGGTGTCATCAGTCCTGAGATCAATGCATAGTTTATTTCAGTCCGAACTATCAGCGCAGGGCCTTTGACATATTCGTCTTGCATCTTAAGAACATCCAGGGGTATTCCATGTGTGACCTTATGCATGTTGTCCCACACGAGTAGTCCGCCAAGTATCAATATGATGATCAGCGGGATGAGAAACACCTTTGCTTTTTTCACAGCTTGGTCTCCGGCAGAATCAGATTGCTCTGAGTATATGCCTGCAGGCTTGATCAGTCAAGATATTCCTGTTTTTTTGACTTGTGAACCTCAAATTTTCTTGACATGGCTCAGCCGGGATGGTATAATGTCTGAAATTAAGATACCTTTAAGCACGCCCTGTGAGGCTGGCAAGGTTGAGTATAGAGGGATCCCCTTATAAGATCGAGATTCACGCCTACTTGCCAGACTGCAGGTAGGCGTTATTTGCATAAGGGGGACGGTTATGGCAGGTAAGGAAGACGGCAACAAGGTGATGGATGCGGATGAAATCCGCCGTGCAGTGACCCGTGTTGCGCATGAGATCATCGAGAAGAACAAAGGGGCGGACAAACTCGCCATAGTCGGCATCCAAAGCCGCGGCGTCCCTCTTGCCAAGAGGCTGGCCGGCCTCATCGAGCAGATAGAAGGCAAGGCCGTTCCGGTCGGAAGCCTCAATGTCGCGCTCTACAGAGACGACTACGCCACCCGCCTCGCTCCTACTTCTGTTGGAAAAACCGAGATCAATTTCGATGTGACGGGCCTCAAAATAGTGCTTGTCGACGAAGTGATCTTCACTGGCCGCACCATCCGCTCCGCACTCGACGCGATCATGGACATGGGCCGCCCGGAGCAGATCCAGCTTGCTGTGCTGGTCGACCGCGGCCACAGAGAACTCCCCATCAGAGCCGACTATGTAGGCAGAAACCTTCCTACATCACGGGTCGAGCACGTCCACGTTCACTTAAAAGAGACCGACCAGGAAGACAAAGTCGTTATTATACGGGAACCCGGAAAACTGCAGTCCACGGAGGAAAGCCGAGATGCTGAATAAGCTCGAAAGAAAAGATATCCTTGGGCTTCAGGACATGTCCCAGGAAGAGATCCAGCTTATTCTCGACACAGCAGTGTCGATGAAAGAGATTCTTAAGAGGCCGGTGAAGAAAGTCCCGACACTTCGCGGCAAATCAGTCTGCACGCTCTTCTTCGAGCCCAGCACACGCACCCGAACGAGCTTCGAGGTGGCTGCGAAGGTCCTTTCCGCCGATGTATCGGGCATTACCGCTTCGGCATCCTCGATAGTCAAGGGAGAGTCGTTCAAAGATACCCTTTTGACCCTTCAGGCTATGGGAGTCGATCTCTTCGTCATCCGCCACCAGGCCGGAGGCGCGCCGCACTATGCTGCCCGCACCGTCCCAGCGCATGTAATAAACGCAGGCGACGGTATGCACGAGCACCCGACCCAGGGGCTCCTCGACATGATGACAATCGTCGAGAACAAGGGCAGGCTCGATGGGCTGGTGGTCGCCATAGTAGGCGACATCCTTCACAGCCGGGTCGCCCGCTCGAATGTGTGGGGCTTGACCAAGATGGGCGCGACCGTTAGGCTCGCCGGACCCAAGACACTCATCCCTGTCGAGGCGGAAAAACTGCCAGTAGAGGTTTATACAGATATAGACGAGGCCGTAGAGGGCGCGGACGTGATAAACGTGCTCAGAATCCAGCTGGAACGGATGAACAGCGGCTTTTTCCCGAGCGTGCGTGAATATGCGCGGATGTTCGGGATCAACAAAGAGCGGCTGAGACGTGCCAAGCCGGATGTCACGCTGATGCATCCCGGCCCGATGAACCGCGGCGTAGAAATAACTCCCGACGTAGCCGACGGAGAGTTCGCAGTAATAACAGATCAGGTAACAAACGGGGTAGCTGTCCGTATGGCGCTCCTTTACCTGCTCCTTGGAGGTGGCGCAAATGTGGCTGCTGCTTAAAGGCGGAAGGGTAATAGACCCGTCAAGAGGAATCGATGAGACAGCCGATGTGCTGGTCCGTGACGGTGTTATATCAGAGATAGGTAAGATCTGTCTTGAATCGATGGACGGCGCTCCCGGAGAAGTGTACGACATAACCGGCAAAGTTGTCGCCCCTGGGCTTATCGACATGCACGTTCACCTGAGAGAACCGGGTGACGAGCACAAAGAGACCATTGCTACAGGTGCTGCCGCTGCCGCTGCCGGAGGTTTCACGACGATTGTCGCTATGCCGAATACCCATCCGGCCCCCGACAGCCGTGCAGTGGTTGATCTGATCACCTCACTTGGCAGGCAGACTCCGGTCAACGTGCTTACCTGCGGGGCTCTCACGAAGAACATGGCCGGTGAAGAGATGGCCGAGCTTGGAGAGCTTGCAGAAGCCGGTGCAGTTGCCGCGTCGGACGACGGACTGCCGATCCAGAACTCGCTCGTTATGCGCCGGGTAATGGAGTATGCAGGGATGCTCGACATTCCCGTGCTCACCCACTGCGAGGACAAGGCCCTTACGGCAGGCGCGGTCATGAACGAAGGGATAGTCTCCACAGTCGTCGGGCTTAGAGGTATGCCCGCTGCCGCCGAAGTCAGTATGATCGAGCGGAACATCCTCCTTGCCGAGCTTGCCGGCTGCAGATTGCACATTCAGCATGTGTCCTGCGCCGCTTCGGTCGATGTTATCCGTCTTGCGAAGGCCCGCGGGGTAAAAGTGACCTGTGAGACCTGTCCGCAGTATTTCACGCTGACAGATGAAGTGCTGGCTGATTACGATACCAACACCAAGATGAACCCGCCGCTTAGAACAGCCGCCGACGTCGAGGCGATCAAGGCAGGGCTTGCTGACGGGACAATCGACGTGATCGCGACCGACCATGCTCCTCATTCGCTTGAGGACAAAGAGGTCGAGATGACCGTAGCCGCGTTCGGAATAGTCGGGCTGGAGACTGCGCTGCCGCTTGTCATAACGAAGCTGGTGGATGACGGCGTTATGAGCCTCTCGGACGCTATAGAAAAATTGACGGTAAAACCTGCTGAAGTGCTTGGGATCAACCGAGGCACACTTAAGGAAGGCGCGCCTGCCGACATTGTTATTTTTGACCCCGAAGAAGAGATTACGGTCCAGGCTTCTAGGTTCAAGTCTATGGGCCGAAACACTCCGTTCGACGGCTGGAAGCTGAAGGGCGCTGTAATCGCAACAATCACAGGCGGAAAAGTCGCGCACGGAGAGCTTGGGGCAGAGAACAGAGAGCAGGTAACACTTGAGCACGCTTGAAATACTGCTGATCGTTGTGCTGGGCATGATCCTCCTTACGTGGCTTGCGATCCTCGTTACTGCATGGCTTATGGTGCGGAGGATCAAGGCGACCGTGAGAGGTCTGCTGGACGCATACCGGGGGCTGGCCGACCTCGGCAGCCAGATACGCGATCTTGGCAGAGCAGTAAATGAGCTGAAAAAGGACCGAAACAGGAGGGTTGGATAACGTGGACGAGCTTTACACACGGCTTTTTGAAGCCGGATGCATCAAATTCGGCGAATTCAAGCTGAAGAGCGGGATTATGTCCCCGGTCTACGTGGATTTTCGCGTGCTGGTGAGCAACCCATCTCTTCTCAAACTGGTCGGGGAGAAGCTCGCGGCCAAACTGGACGGTCTCAAGTTCGACAGAATCGCTGCCCTGCCCTACGCCGGTATGCCGATAGGTGTCGCGGCATCGCTTGCGGCAAATGTCCCGATGATCTACCCCAGGAAAGAAGCCAAAAACTACGGCACGGCGAAGTTGATCGAGGGCAAATTCGAGAAGGGCGAAAAAGTAGTAGTTATAGACGACGTCATAACTGACGGCGGCGCGAAGCTGGAAGCCATCAAGCCGATGGAAGAAGCCGGGCTGGTCGTAAAGGATGTTGTCATCATCCTGGACCGTGAGCAGGGAGGAAAGAAGATACTGGCCGATGCCGGTTATGCTCTTCACTCGGTCATGACGCTCACCGAAGCGCTCGAAGCGCTCACCAGACTCGGAAAAGTAACAGAAGAAGTCCGCCAGAACACACTGGCATTCATAAAAGCTAATCAGTTTGTTTGATCACGTTGTTAATCACGAAAGCACGAAATAAGAAACAGAAGGAATTAGGTGGAAAGTGTGCTTCGGGACGAAAAGAATTCCGAAGCATAAGAGATATGTCCGCCTACGGCGGATGCTTCGGCAGCAAGCAGTCCGAAGCAACTATACCCTATGCTTCGGGACCGCAGTTCGTCCCGAAGCACGGCATTCACTATCTATTTCTAAGCTCTTTTTCTTCCTTTCTCCTTTTCGTGCTTTCGTGATAAAAGAAATTCCCGGAGGGGATCGTTGAAAGCAATACTTACACTCGAAGACGGCACGACGTACGAGGGGATATCCATCGGTGTTCCCGGAACTACGTTTGGTGAGGCCGTCTTTTCCACATCTATGACCGGTTATCAGGAGATGCTGACCGACCCAAGCTACGGCGGCCAGCTTTTGACTCTCACATATCCACTTATCGGCAACTACGGAGTGACCGACGCGGACTTCGAGTCCGGGAAAGTCCAGGTTGCCGGGTTCATTGTAAAGCAGATGTGCAGCGAGCCCTCCAACTGGCGAAGTTCGGGGAGTCTTCAGGACTTCCTCGCGAAAAACAACGTAGTGGGAATCCAGGGGGTAGACACCCGTGCGCTGACCAGACACCTGAGGGTAAGCGGGGTCATGATGGGCTCGATTTCGACTGAGTACACCTCTGAAGAGCTGACTGATAAGATAAAAGAGCAGCCGAACTACTCCAAAATCGACTTTGTCCGCAGGGTCACGACCCCCGAGGTCTACGAATGGATGGGAGACGCCGAGGTTGAGGCGAACAGAGGGAACGCTCTCCCCGGAAGCCCTATTCCGAGACCGGACGGGCCGAGGATCGCGCTTGTGGACTGCGGCGTGAAGCGGAATATTATGAGAAACCTCGCTTCGCTTGGCTGCCGGATCACCGTGTTCCCCTGCTATGCGAAAGCTGAAGAGATTCTTGCGATAGACCCCGCCGGTGTGGTCATTTCTCCCGGCCCTGGCGACCCTGAGATGCTCAGCTATATGGTCGATGAGGTCAAGAAGCTGGTCGGTAAGAAGCCGATTTTAGGCATTTGCCTGGGGCATCAGCTCCTTGCATGGGCGTTTGGAGGCAGGACATTCAAGCTGAAGTTCGGCCACAGGGGAGGAAACCACCCGGTAAAAGACCTTATGACCGGGCGGGTCTACATAACGAGCCAGAACCACGGTTATGCAGTCGATGCCGACTCCCTCAAGGGCAAGGGCATAGACGCGACGATGATCAATTTGAACGATGGGACGGTCGAGGGGCTTACGCACAAAGAGCTTCCGATCTTCTCGATGCAGTACCACCCCGAGGCCTCACCCGGCCCCAGGGACAGTGCGTATAACTTCCGACGATTCTTCGAGGTAGTAAAAGCGGTGGATCTATAATCACGAAAGCAGGTAGTGGGCTTGTATAACTTGGTGACTCATCAAGTGAGTGTAATTGCAGCCCTTTCGGTGGACAATTTCTGCCCTAACCGGCAAGGCGCCAAGTGTCATAAATCCACTACCCGA
>JBDKUN010000008.1:0-3570 GCA_039679675.1 Armatimonadota bacterium | reverse complement strand
GAAAATATTGAGCGTAAAATGTAATATCCCACGCTTGATTGCAAGTATTAATGAAGGGCGGTTCACCTTTGCCACCTGCCCGGGGAGGGCAGTTTTACCTATCCTTTCCCTGCTCCCCCGGGCGAAGTCTGTGGGCTCCATCGGCACCCACTCCGTTTCAGAAAATCAGGGGAGGCAGCGGATAGGTCGGTTCTACCGTTTGGGGGACACATCCTCGATGAGATATTGTGTGACTGCCGAGAGAGTTCGGCTATTCTTTCATCTCTTTTCCTTTCACCTTTGGGGTAGGCAACAATAAATACCTTCGCTCCTGGGCTTTCGGACACCAAGCCTACCCCAATCCTTTTTCTGGAGGATCTATGGCAATTCGATCCAGCAACACCTCCAAGCGGCATCAGGCCCTTGAAGTTCTTTCTGAGCCCTTCGATAAACGCCTGATCGAGGATGTTCGACGCCAGGAGGAGCGGCGCAAGGGCAAATCCCACGCAGGGAAGCACACTCGCGTCTTCAGATGATTATGGCCACGGGTCCTTCCACACCGTAGCTTGGAGAGGGTGCTGCGAACTCGCGATATTTCGCTAGTTACGGATATTTTTTTCTGGTTGTCGGTTGTCGGTTGTCACTATGGGAAATTGTGTCGGTGCATTCGGGCCTTCTCAGGCCGGAGAGAAGTATGTCAGTCGTAGAGAGTTTGCCCGAAGGATGGGGATTAGCCTTACAGCAGTCCAGAAGGCAATCGAAAGAGGAATCATAAAGGTCTACGATGTGGGTGGACCACACACGATGATCGACTTTGAAGAGGCTAAGGCCGATTACGAAGCATCTCGTTCAGCGCGAAACAATAACCGCTATGGTGAGCTTTCTGGAGACGATAACGGCGAAGATTCTGCTGGCCAGGAAGATAACGAGAAGTGGGGAATCCGTAAAACCAGAGCCGAAGCGCTTCTGACTGAAGAGAAACACGCAAAGGCGCAGCTCGAACGTGAGGAACTGGAGGGAGTCCTTCATAGAGCAGATGATGTGGAAGCCGTAATCATCGCTATATTCATGTCTTTCCGGTCCAGGATACTCGCGATGCCCTCAAAACTGGCTCAGAGAATCGCATCGATGACCGGATCGAAGAATATAGCGGATATACAGAAGCTGCTTGATGACTCATGCAAGGAGGCTTTATCGGAGCTTGCCAGATACGATCCTCATCAAATAGCCGAAGAACGCGACCGGAGAAGGAAGAAGAAATAACATTCGACCGAGGGAAGAGTATGGAGAACGGTACAGCATACGATACTCTCCTGCAAGCCTATAAACTCCTTTCAAAAGATGACTGGAAAGACAGGTTTTCACAGATACCGGATAAGACCTTCTATCTCTTACAAACCTGCATCCGGTCGGTTGCTCCTCCGCCTCGGCTGACGGTTTCCGAGTGGGCCGATAAATACCGAATCCTACCGGACACATCGCCGGAGCCTGGTCATTGGCGGACTGATCGAACGCCATATACAAAAGACCCGATGGACGCCTGCAGCGACCCGCATATACGGCGGGTTGTGATGATGTTCTGCGTCCAGGTCGGAAAATCCGAGGTCGAGAACAATGTAGCAGGCTACTTCATCGACCAGGACCCGTCGCCTATGATGATGATCCAGCCATCAGAAGGAAAGGCGATGGATTATTCAAAAGAGCGCATCGCTCCTATGATTAACGATTGTCCTGCTCTTCAGGCTAAGATCAAGCCACCGAAAAGCCGTGACTCCGGTAATACAATCATGACCAAGGAGTTCCCTGGCGGCAGGCTTGCGCTTGTCGGCGCCGAATCGCCCAAGGGCTTGGCGAGCCGTCCGGTAAGGATAGTGCTCGCAGATGAGCTCGACAGGTTCCCGCTTTCGGCGGGCACTGAAGGCGCACCTCTCGCTCTGGCCGAGAAAAGGACCAGTAACTTCTGGAATAAGCTTATATTCATCTCGTCGACGCCTACCAATAAGGGTGAAAGCGCAATTGAGGCTGAATACGAGCAATCGACCAAAGAACAGTGGTGCGTTCCCTGCCCCAGCTGCGGAGAGCTGCAGCCGTTTGAATGGGGACGGCTCATATTCGATTCAGTCGAGATGGCTTGCCGTAAGTGCGGCGCTCTTCACAGTGAGTTTGAATGGAAGTCTAGGCCCGGCCAGTGGATAGCTCAGGCAAAGCATCCGACCACAAGAGGGTTTCACCTGAACGCTATGGCTTCGCCGTGGCTCAGTTGGGATGAGCTCATAGCCGAGTTTCGGGACGCTAACGAAAAGGGACCTGAAGTCCTAAAGACCTTTATCAATACCCGCCTGGCTGAGACGTGGGAAGAAAAAGGCGAGTCGCTGGACGAGGAGGTCCTGGACGCCAGGCGGCACTATTACAACTGCGATGTGCCTGCCGAAGTCCTGATGATAACTGCCGGAGTCGACGTCCAGGAGGACCGTCTCGAACTGGAGGTTGTTGGCTGGGGATATGGTGCGGAATCCTGGGGAATCCAGTATGTCGTCATTCCCGGAGATCCGCATAAAGCAGCGGTTTGGGAATCGCTTGATGAGCAACTGCAGACTGTCTATAGATGTGCGGACGGACGAGTCCTCCCTATCTCCTGCACTTGCGTTGACTCAGGCTATGCGACAACGGACGTATATTCGTTCTGCAGGAAGAGATTCGCAAGATATATATTTGCCATCAAAGGACAAGGCGGTCCGGGGCTGCCTGAAGTCGGACCATACCGGCGGCAAGGGAAGAACAAAAACGTCGCAGTCTTTCCGGTCGGGACCGATTCGAGCAAAGATACTTTCAGCAGCCGATTGAAAATCGAAGCTGAAGGCGGAGGATTCTGCCACTGGCCACGTGAGTCGGAGCTTTCTACAGGCGAACTCCGAGGGTACGGGGCCGACTATTTCAAGGGTCTGATGGCTGAAAAGAGAGTCGAAAGACGTGCTCAGGGGCGCATTTATCATACCTGGGTGAAGCGGTCCAGCCACGCAAGAAATGAAGCCCTCGACTGCAGGGTCTACGCCAGCGCCGCGCTTCGGATCCTCAATCCTAAATGGGAAGAGATCGGCAAATCACGGAGTGATCGAGCCCAGGAGCAGACACGCATGAACCGCCGCAAACGCCGCCGGACAATCAGTTCAGGCGTATCGGTATGACATCAATAATTCTTTTGGAGGTGATCCATGATATTACGAAAGCCACATATAGGGCCGACAGCGCCGGTCAGTTTGGTAGGAAAGAGCGCACTAAAAGTCGCATTGCCGACTGGTGCGTCAAACGTTGAGATTGGAGCTGCGCTGTATTCACATCAGGATGCAGTCCTGCACTTTAGAATCTCGACGGATGCTAATCTGACTGCAACAACGCTCGCTAATGAGGAATGCTCGCTTACATTCATGGGCTCGCAACTGATCAACCTGCATCCGGCCAATCAGTATTATGCCTATGTGCTTTTAACAGATCTGGCAGGCGCAAATATTTCAGGGGGGGATAACGACCGCATAATACTCCTGGCAGAGGGAGAATCGATCAGATGAGAGCACCAAGCTTAAAAAAGCCTGA
>JBDKUN010000007.1:0-3784 GCA_039679675.1 Armatimonadota bacterium | reverse complement strand
TCAGGCTTTTTTAAGCTTGGTGCTCTCATCTGATCGATTCTCCCTCTGCCAGGAGTATTATGCGGTCGTTATCCCCCCCTGAAATATTTGCGCCTGCCAGATCTGTTAAAAGCACATAGGCATAATATTGATTGGCTGGATGCAGGTTGATTTCCTGTGAGCCCATGAATGTAAGTGAGCATTCTTCATTAGCGAGTGTTGTCGCGGTCAGATTAGTATCCGTCGAGATCCTGAAGTGCAGAACTGCATCCTGATGTGAATACAGCGCCGCTCCAATCTCAACAGTTGATGCACCGGTCGGTAATGCGACTTTTAATGCGCTCTTTCCTGCCAAACTGACCGGCGCTGTCGGTCCTATATGTTGCTTTCGTAAAATCATGGATTACCTCCAAATAAAAAAGTTAATGTCATACCGATACTCCTGAGCTGATTGTCCTGCGGCGCTTGCGGCGGTTCATGCGTGTCTGCTCCTGGGCTCTATCATTCCGTGATTTACCGATCTCTTCCCATTTAGGATTGAGGATCCGAAGCGCAGCGCTGGCGTAGACCCTGCAGTCGAGGGCTTCATTTCTTGCGTGGCTGGACCGCTTCACCCAGGTATGATAAATGCGCCCTTGAACACGCCTTTCGACTCTCTTCTCAGCCATCAGACCCTTGAAGTAGTCGGCCCCGTATCCTCGGAGTTCGCCTGTAGAAAGCTCGGACTCCCGCGGCCAGTGGCAGAATCCTCCGCCTTCAGCCTCAATTTTCAATCGGCTGCTGAAAGTGTCTTTACTCGAATCCGTCCCGACCGGGAAAACTGCGACGTTTTTATTCTTTCCTTGCCGCCGGTACGGCCCGACTTCCGGCAGTCCCGGACCGCCTTGTCCTTTGATGGCAAATATATACCTTGCGAACCTCTTCCGGCAGAACGAATATACGTCCGTTGTCGCATAGCCGGAGTCAACGCAAGTGCAGGAGATAGGGAGGATTCGGCCGTCCGCACATCTATAGACAGTCTGCAGATATTCATCAAGCGATTCCCAAACCGCTGCTTTGTGTGGATCTCCGGGAATGACGACATATTGGATCCCCCAGGATTCCGCGCCATATCCCCAGCCGACAACCTCCAGCTCGAGACGGTCCTCCTGGACATCTACTCCGGCAGTTATCATCAGGACTTCGGCAGGCACATCGCAGTTGTAGTAATGGCGCCTGGCGTCCAGGACATCTTCGTCCAGCGACTCGCCTTTTTCTTCCCAGGTCTCGGCCAGACGGGTATTAATGAACGTCTTCAGGACTTCAGGTCCCTTCTCGTTAGCGTCTCGAAATTCGGCTATGAGTTCATCCCAACTGAGCCACGGTGAAGCCATAGCGTTCAGGTGGAACCCTCTTGTGGTCGGATGCTTTGCCTGAGCTATCCACTTGCCGGGTTTTGACTTCCATTCAAACTCGCTGTGGAGAGCGCCGCACTTCCGGCAGGCCATCTCAACACTATCGAATATGAGCCGTCCCCATTCAAACGGCTGCAGTTCTCCGCAGCTCGGACACGGGACGCACCATTGCTCTTTTGTGGACTGCTCGTATTCAGATTCAATTGCGCTTTTACCCTTGTTGGTAGGCGTCGACGAGATGAATATAAGCTTATTCCAGAAGTTACTTGTTCTCTTTTCGGCCAGAGCGAGAGGTGCGCCTTCAGTTCCCGCCGAAAGCGGGAACCTGTCGAGTTCATCAGCAAGCACAATTCTTACAGGTCTACTGGCCAGACCTTTAGGGGATTCGGCGCCGACAAGAGCAAGCCTACCGCCAGGGAACTCCTTGCTCATGATCGTATTGCCGGAGTCGCGGCCCTTCGGAGCCTTGATCTTGGCCTGGAGAGTAGGACAATCGTTAATCATAGGAGCAATGCGCTCCTTTGAATAATCCATCGCCTTGCCTTCTGACGGCTGGATCATCATCATAGGCGACGGGTCTTGATCTATGAAATAGCCTGCTACATTGTTCAGGACCTCGGATTTGCCGACCTGGACGCAGAACATCATCACAACCCGCCGTATATGCGGGTCGCTGCAGGCGTCCATAATCGCTTTGAGATAGAGAGTCCGATCAGTCCGCCATTGACCAGGCTCCGGCGATGTGTCCGGTAGGATTCGATTCTTATCAGCCCACTCGGAAACAGTCAGCCGAGGCGGGGGAGTAACCGACCGGATGCAGCTCTGTAAGAGATAGAAGGTCTTATCCGGTATCTGCGAAAACCGGTCTTTCCATTCGTCTTTTGAAAGCAGCTCGTAAGCCCGCAGAAGAGTGTCGTATACTGTACCGTTCTCCATACTCTCCCTCGGGTAAATGTTATTTCTTCTTCCTTCTCCGGTCGCGTTCTTCGGCTATTTGATGAGGATCATATCTGGCGAGTTCAGACAAAGCCTCCTCGCACGATTCTTTAAGAAGCTTTTGTATGTCCGCTATATTCTTCGATCCGGTCATCGCAGCGATTCTCTGCGCCAGTTTTGCAGGCATCGCAAGTATCCTGGACCGGAAAGACATGAATATTGCGATAAGCACAGCCTCAACATCGTCCGCTCTATGAAGGACTCCCTCCAGTTCTTCGCGCTCGAGCTGTGCTTTCGCATGTTTCTCTTCAGTCAGTAGCGCTTCGGCTCTGGTCTTGCGGATTCCCCACTTTTCGTTATCTTCCTGGCCGACAGACTCTTCGCTGCTATCATCTCCAGGAAGCTCACCATAGCGGTTATTGTTTCGCGCTGAACGAGATGCTTCATAATCGGCTTTAGCCTCTTCAAAGTCGATCATCGTGTGAGGTCCGTCGACATCGTAGACCTTTATTTTTCCGCCTTCGATTGCCTTCTGAACTGTCGTGAGGCTAATCCCCATCCTCCGGGCAAACTCTCTTCGACTGACATACTTCTCTCCGGCCTGAGAAGGACCGAACGCTCCGACACAATTCTCCATAGTGACACCCGACACCCGACAACCAGAAAATATTTTCCGAAACTAGCGAAATATCGCGAGTTCGCAGCACCCGCTCCAAGCTACGGCGTGGAAGGACCCGTGGCCCCAGACGAATGGGATCATCTGAAGACGCGAGGATGCTTCCCTGCGTGGGATTTGCCCTTGCGCCGCTCCTCCTGGCGTCGAACATCCTCGATCAAGCGTTTATCGAAGGGCGCTGCAAGAACATCAAGGGCTTGCTTGCGTTTGGAGGTGTTGCTGGATCGAATTGCCATAGATCCTCCAGAAAAAGGATGGGGTAGGCTTGGTGTCCGAAAGCCCAGGAGCGAAGGTATTGGTTTGTTGCCTACCCCAAAGGTTAAAAGAATGAAGAGACTGGATTTATATCTTCGCCCGGGGGAGCAGTGAAAGGATAAGGCTACCCGCCCCGGGCAGGTGTAAATGGTGAAACTGGGCGAAGTTGCTGAGAGGTATTTTGTTCTCTCATAATTATAAGAGCACGAAAAGCGATTTTGTTCCAACTTTTTTTAATCCAATTCTTTCCACTCCACTTCGCGACCCTCCATGATCATCGCTTTTACTCGCTGCACCCGAACATGAAATACCTCAGCAAGCACAGTCCAGAGACCGTACGCAGGTATTTTTTGAATCTTCTCTGCAGCATCCGTTAGTTCCCTGTTGATCGTTCCCAAGCTGTAGCCGGTCGCCTCGTGGATTTCTCTGTAAGTGAACTCCCATCGACGCAGTTCTAGTAGGTCAAGCTGGAGATCGCTTATTCCAACCTTTGCCGCTCCGCTCCTGATCTCCGTCCAGGCAGTCTCGAATAGCTCAGATACAG
>JBDKUN010000006.1:0-4986 GCA_039679675.1 Armatimonadota bacterium | reverse complement strand
GGTTCCATAGCTATCGAGTTGATCATCAGGTTCAGAGGTAAGGGTGGCAGTGAAGGATCAAGATGAAAAATGCCAGGTAATATACCGTAAAGCTCTAGAGTGCGGCGCAGATCTCTTGCTTCGGACTACTTGCTGCCGAAGCTTCCGCTTTTCTATCGGCGCAGTGCATCTTAGCAGATGAATGTGATTTAAAGCATAGCAAGTGGGAGGTTTATATATTAATTGGATAACCGTCTACTACGTGCAAAATGGTTAGCTTTTACCGCCAAGACAATGATATGGCTTGGGGAAATATTTAAATCTGTTGCTGGCATATTATCGCCCAATGCCAACCGTAAGCGAAAACCGTTATGCAAAACTATTGAATTTCTGATGCAGATATTTACCAGACCAATACTGCTGGCTATTACAATATACTTTCTGCTACAAGTAATCTTTCATGTAGCAGGATCAGCTTATTGGGCCCTGCTCTGTTTCTTTTTCAGTATACGTAACGAAGTAGGATTAGAGATATCTGAAGCACGCAGGATAGAAGAACCAAAGATAGTGTTATCAACCGTGAGCAGGACGCTTATATCTTGGCTGGCGCTTACCATATGCACACTATTAGTGCTATTAGTATTAATGCCAGGCCGGGAATCTGCAGTCATAGTAGCTGCCGTATGGCTATGCTTTGATGTTTATATCGACATTCGCAAATTGATGTTGATATTTAACTTAAAAAGCTCTCTGGTACGCTTGACCCTAACTCTTTGGGTGTGCCTTCAAGCACTTGTAATCTACCTTCTATGCAACCACATTGGAATGCCTAGGTTACATAGCAAAATAACACTAATACTGGTGTTTACCATTCTCCAATTCATATTCTGGCCGCTTTACCTGGGGAACGATAGAATTGCCGAAGGTATATTCACTAGATTACGGAAACGTTTGCGGATTGGAGAAAAGTAGATCAATGCTTACTTGGATTTGGGTTATCACGGCTATTTTGTTATGCTGGTTTGCAGCAGATGTAATCTTGGTGCTTAGGCGCGCCCGTGCCGCCGGAGTATCAAAAAGTATTTTCAACCAATTGACAATAAACTTAGCAGTAGCACTGATCTCCATTACTCTGGTGATCTGCGTATCGACTGTGTTTTATGTCAGGCATGAGCTTAATGATACTATATACAGTTTAGTATTATTTACGTCCGTACCATTGATTGTAAGCCACAGAGAATCCGTTAAGTCGTTTTTAGATCAATAGAAAAAGTGAACGACAGCTAGACCAATGTTGTTTTATTTACTTTTAATATTCTAAGGAAGGTGCAATGTTGAGAATACTGATGCTTGGAGATGTAGTGGGAAGACCGGGGAGGACGGCTGTAAGCCGCCATCTGCCGCGTCTCATCGAGGAGCATCAACCGGAGATAGTAATAGCTAACGGCGAAAACGCAGCGGGAGGGCTCGGCATCAATAAGGGCACGGCTGTTCCGCTTTTTGATGCCGGGGTCAACGTCATCACTCTCGGCAACCACGTTTGGACGCAGCAGGGGATGAATGAACTGCTCGGCAGCGAGCCACGGATCATCCGCCCGGCCAATCTGCCGCCGGGGCTTCCCGGAAGAGGATTCGGTGTCTTCAAAACCAAAGATGGCAATAAGATCGGCGTGATGAACCTCCTGGGCAGAACGTTTATGGAACCGGTAGACGATCCGTTCCGCGCCACCGATGCCATTGTCAGGGAAATACAGCGGGAAACACCTGTTATAGTTGTGGACATCCACGCTGAGGCAACCTCAGAGAAGGCAGCGATTGCGTGGTACCTCGACGGCAGGGTAAGCGCCGTTTTAGGGACTCATACACATATCCCCACCTGCGATGAGCGCGTACTTCCGGGCGGCACGGCCTTTTTGACCGATATAGGGATGGTCGGGCCGCGCGATTCGATACTTGGTATGAAAGTCGATGTCGTCGTAGAACGGTTCCGCACGCAGGTGAAGCAAAAATTCGAAGTTGCTTCTGGGCCGGCAATACTTTCAGGCGTAATAATCGATGTGGACAATCAGACCGGCAGAGCATCGTCTATTTCAAGAGTCAGCGTAATAGAAGACTAATAGCTTCGGAGGAATTGAGCTTGAAAAAGGATCAAATGACACCGAAAGAGCGGTGGCTAGCTGTATTAAGAAGAGAAAAGCCGGACCGGACACCTATGGACTATTGGGGAACCTCAGAGGTTACCGATAAGCTCATGCGCCATCTGGGCTGTGCCGATTGGCAGCAAGTAAAAGAAAAACTGCACCTGGACTCTCCCGTTGATGTATGGCCGGGATATGTCGGACCGTCGCTTCCTGAAAATACCGACTATTTCGGCTGCGTCCTCCGCAATGTGGACTATGGAAGCGGCTCTTATAGTGAGTGCGTAAACCACCCTCTGGCCGGGTTCAACACGGTCGAAGAGATAGAGCGCGGCTACACATGGCCCAGCCCGGACTGGTGGGACTATAGCGGCATCGCCAGCTGTATAGAAGGGTGCGAAGATTATCCCATCCGTGGCGGCGGCTCAGAGCCGTTCCTCCGATATGCCATGCTCCGAGGCCAGGAGCAGGCATTCATGGACCTCATCATCAACCCTGAGATCGCCCACTACTGTCTGGACAAGCTGTTCGATCTCGCATACGAAAGCACCCGCCGGATTTATGAGCAGATACCGGGAAAGGTCACAATATCTTACGTAGCGGAAGACATGGGCGGACAGTCCGCGCTGATGTTCTCCCCCGCTCAGATCCACGAGTTCCTGATTCCACGAATGAAGCGCATGATGGACCTTGCCCATGAGGCAGGAGCGTACGTGTTCCACCATAACGACGGAAGCTGCAGGCGCATCATCCCTGATATGATCGAGGCAGGCATAGACGCACTGAACCCGATCCAGTGGAGATGCCCCGGTATGGACAGGGTTGAACTGAAGCAGGAATTCGGCGATAAACTGGTGTTCCACGGCGGTGTGGACAACCAGCAGACGCTTCCATTTGGCTCGGTAGAGGATGTCCGGCAGGAAGTCATCGACAACCTGCGCATTTTGGGTGACGGCGGAGGGTATATACTCGCTCCGTGCCATAATATCCAGCCGGTCACTCCTATTGAGAACATCCTGGCTATGTACGAAACAGGTTACGAATGCGGATAGGAAAGATCATCGTCCGTTGTTTCTCTTCAAGTTATGAGCATGATATAATAAAACAGTCAGACATATACAACTGAGGAAAGGTTGTGAGCATGATGAAATCAGCCGTGTGTACATTATTTGCGCTGCTCGTTTTGAGCGGAGCAGCATTTGCTGCCGACACCGCCCCAGCAGACAAGGCGTCTGCTGATAAGGCTCCTGCCAATACCAATAAGATCTCTATCGCGCTTAGCGCTGGAGCCTTCTTCCCGTTGAATTCCAGCACTAAAGATGAGTATAACAACTGCTGGACGCGTGTTAGCTTAAAGACTTTCGAAGCAGAGAAGCCGAGAGAGTGGCGGTTTATTGCTGAGGGCGGCGCTTTTAATCTTAGCGGAGAATCAAACGTAAAACTCTACCCGCTGACCTTCGGTGTAGAGAAAGGGCTTACGGAAAGCCGCAATATTCAGCCGTATTTGACGTTCAGAGCCGGTCCTTATTACGGCAAGGTTACGGAAGATGCTACAGGACTGGACGAAGATCACATCGGGCTTAATGCAAATGCATCGTTTGGTGCTACCGTTAAGAAGAAATTCTATGTTGAAGTCAGATATGATTACTTCAGCAGGTTTGCAGGCACGGATTTCGACGGAATATCGCTGTCTGCAGGCATGCGGTTGTTCGATATCAAGCTCTAGCAGCAGCTTTCAATAAAAAGTATGAAAAGAACCGCCGTAGCGTTACCGGCGGTTCTTTTTTTTGTACTGGAGCAAAACGCCCCCGGCTCCAGCCATAAGCGTCAGAATACTCATCGGCTCAGGCACTTCCGGAGAAGTGTTGTTATTGCTGGACCGTACTGCTACCGCACCCAACAGGGCCGGGACCAGCACTTTCATCGCACTCAAGTTCGGCGAAGCGATGACCTGCGGTTCGATGGCAGCCTGCATTGCAGGTGCTATTGTCGAAGCAGCCGGGACCAGCACTGGAGTAGTCTCTACCGAAGTGACCAATGCATCCGGAAGGGTTCCGATTTCGATTGGCGGGTTAGACGCGACCAATGTTGTCGGCGATTTAGGATTCTCAGCAGTCTCAACAAACGGCAGTTGTTTGGAAATCGGATTGCCGCATCTCCACTCAAGCACCGGTTCTCCGCTTGGCGTAGCGAAAACTTTGGTTCCCGCAGGGATCAAGCGCTGCTTCGAAAGAATCCGGTTGTTCCTGGACACGAAGTAAGTCGTGACCTTTATGGGCTTCTTCAGCGTAACCAGTCTCAGATTTTGCTCGAAATACTTGATTATTCTGTCTTCCGACATCCCGTAATGTTTCACGTAGAGTGACGAAACAGCCTTATTCGAGGCTATCTGATCGACTAGCGCCTGCACCGTATCCGCTTTTTCAAGAATAAACGCCCCTGGCGCAGCGCGTGAGGCGCTGGCTTCCGTTGCGAAGACGGCTACAGCTACGGCTAATACGATAACCAGAATAAATGCTCGGTTCATTCATTCACCACCTTTCTGATAGTTGTCACATAGCAAACGGCGCTGCACCTCGTCATTCAGGGATGCTGTGCCTTTCATTATGTCCGAATGCCTATTTCCGATACTAAAGGTTCGGCAACATTCGTGCCAATCCGGTCGCTATGGTTGAAATAGATGATATTGTTTTTATTGAGAAGAAGTTGCAGGGAGTGCTTGGTTCGATTTCTGCTTGCGGTCGTATTGCCTCACATAAAAATCGTACCATAGCGCAGGTCGTTGCCTCACGAAGAATCGTACCGTGTGAGGCACCGTTGCGTGTTACTGATGCAGTGTATCATAAAGCTCCTTTACAAGTTGATTGAT
>JBDKUN010000005.1:0-51482 GCA_039679675.1 Armatimonadota bacterium | reverse complement strand
CATCTCCTTACAAGATTACTCCTCTCTCTGCCGTCTATAACAGAGATCGGAAGATTAGCTGAGGTGAGTCAGTTTTCGACGCCGATTATGCCCTCAGATGGGTCATTATTGCATGCCGATTTACAGTCGTGAGCTCACTGCCGCTCCACCTCCTGTCCTGAGCTCAACTGAAGGTTGATATACATGAATATCATGAGACCGGGGTTTTGACGCCCATGTGCTGGCAGTTCTGAGTTCCGATAACACCGACGGGTGAGTCGAACATTAGTTCGGTTTTGGTGCCTGTTCGTTGGCCTACCAAATGTAAAGCGAGAAACCGTCTCTGTTATGGTTTCTCGCTTTTTGCTATTAAGGGGTCTCTAGCAGATGTTTCAGCGTGAATCTGAGCTCACATTGTCTCTATGCGGCATTTTTATTCGCATCTGAACTCGAGATCGGGCTTCGATGCCAGAACCCTACATTTGGCCACGATTCTCTCTGTTTTCGCCCCTTTTCTCTGAATCATGAGAACCGGAGGGGAGGACGATCTCATGTTGCTACTTTGAGAGCTTTGATGTGATGGCGCTGTCTCGGGCAATACCCAATTTACTTGTAATTTGCTGAAATGTGAGCCCGTAGTTATAATATACGCAACCAGCCTTGTTGATGCGGGCTAATGCTTATTTTATGAACGAGATCTCAAGCAGTATCCGATCTCGCCGGAGGTGGGAATGGATACTGCAGTATCAGGTAATGGTGAGTTGAAGCAGCGGGCGCTTACGTACTTGCGAGCAGCGCTGGAAAAAGACGATGCCGAGTTCCGAGACGGACAGTGGGAAGCTATCGAGTCAATTACCACGCGCAAGGAGAAGCTGCTGGTGGTCCAGCGCACCGGCTGGGGAAAGAGCATAGTCTACTTCCTTGCTACTAAGCTGCTCCGGGAAGCTGGCGCGGGGCCAACGTTGTTGATCTCTCCCTTGCTATCCCTGATGCGCAACCAGATTGAAGCGGCCGGGCGCATCGGTATTACTGCACAGTCTATAGACTCAACAAATAGGGAGGACTGGGAGGCTATAAAGGCGCGTGTATTGGCGGGTGATCTCGACGTGTTGCTGGTATCACCTGAAAGGCTTGCTAACGAGAGCTTTATCGAGGAAGTCTTGTCCAAGATCACGTCTTCGGTCGGACTGTTCGTCGTTGATGAAGCTCATTGTATCTCAGACTGGGGGCACGATTTCCGCCCGGACTACATGCGTATTGCCCGTATATTGCGAGTCCTTCCACCCAACACCCCGGCACTCGCCACAACTGCTACAGCGAACGACAGAGTAGTAGAAGACGTGGTCAGTCAGTTGGGTGCGGAGCTCAAGGTCATAAGGGGACCTCTGGTCAGGCAGAGCCTGCGACTGCAGAACATCTTGATGCCCAGCCGAGCGGCAAGAATGGCGTGGCTAGCGGAATACCTGCCTAAGATGAAAGGCAGCGGGATTGTCTACACTCTCACTGTCCGCGATGCGGATAAGCTCGCTGAATGGCTGAGGTCTAAAGGTATTGATGCGTACGCTTACCATTCCGGTGGAGACATAAGTGATGAAGAGAAGAAGGCACTTGAGCAGAGGCTTCTGAATAACGAAATAAAGGCATTGGTTGCAACGGTAGCCCTGGGGATGGGATTCGACAAGCCGGACTTGGAGTTTGTGATACATTTCCAGCGGCCGGCATCCGTGGTACACTACTATCAGCAGGTAGGGCGGGCTGGAAGAGCGGTAGAGCGAGCATATGGCATACTGCTTGGTGGTAGCGAAGACGATGATATTGCGGACTACTTCATCGAGAACGCGTTTCCACCTACTGTCCACGTGTCCAGTGTGATCACTGCAATTGAGAACTCACCGGATGGTTTGACAAAACACCAGCTCCTGCAGGAGATAAACCTCTCAGATGGGCAGTTAATGAAGGTGCTCACCGTGCTCTCGGTCCAGTCGCCGTCTCCGATTGTGAAGCAAGGCAGCAAGTATATGAGAGCAGCGACACCCTTCGCGCTGGACAGCAAGAGGGTTGATCAACTGAAAGCCACAAAGAATGGGGAACGGGTGCGCATGCAGGAATACATGCAGACTGCAGGCTGCTTGATGGAGTTCCTCTCACGAGAACTCGACGATCCTCACGCTTCAGAATGTGGTATGTGCGCATGTTGTGCTGGAGCGCCTCTGCTGCCCACAGACTACGACAAGGCGCTTGCAGCTGAAGCCTCTGCTTTCTTGCGGCGGTCAGAAATCGTGGTAGAACCAAGAAAACAATGGCCAAGCCAGATGCCGGATGATCGCTATAGAGGAAAGATTCCCGATGATCTGAGGGCGGAGCAAGGCCGGGCACTTTGCGTGTGGGGAGATGCAGGCTGGGGAGAACTGGTTAAGCAAGGGAAACAAGAGGATGGATGTTTCTCAGATGAACTGGTCAACGCGGCGGTCGATATGATTCGGAACCGCTGGAACCCGCAACCACCGCCAGCGTGGGTGACCTGTGTACCTTCGCTGAATCATGAGGTTTTGGTTCCCGATTTTGCGAAACGTGTGGCTGATGCTCTGGGCATACCTTTCCATCCCTGTGTAACCAAGGCCAGAGATACACAGCCGCAGAAGCTGATGCATAACAGTAGCCAGCAACTCAACAATATCAAAGATGCATTCGCCATCGATGAGAAGCTCATAACACCAAATCCGGTCCTGCTTGTAGATGACATGGTAGACTCTGGCTGGACATTTACAGTGATTACAGTGCTGCTCCGGGCCAGTGGCAGTGGCGAAGTCTTGCCACTGGCCTTGGCGAAGACATAGATAGGAAGTTCGGAATGGATTTACATAGATTAAGCCCGAATACGCAAGCAACCCTGTTGCTCACATCCCGGCTTCGTCAGTCCGGGAAAGACGCAGCAATGCCATTACGGCCGTCGGAGTATCTCAATCTGATTAGGATATTGAGGGCGATGGATCTGCAGCCTGGTGACTTGTTTGAAGAGTCGAATCAGCGGCGGTTAAGCGATGCTGGGGTGACTTGTGCTGAACAGATAATCGCCTTGCTCGGTAGAGGGCTGGTTCTGGCCATGGCGCTGGAGAAGTGGGCATCGCAGGGGATATGGGTTATCGGTTGGAGCGATCCCGAATATCCGGTCAACTACAAGGAAAGGCTCAAGTGTCAGGCGCCTCCCATTCTATACGGAATAGGCGACAAGGCTCTCCTGTCCGCAGGCGGCCTCGCCATAATAGGTTCTCGCGATGTCGACGAACAAGGGATCACATTCGCTCGCAAGGCAGCCGATTCGTGTGCTGCTCACGGGACACAGGTTATTTCGGGTGGTGCGCGGGGTGTGGACAGCGAGGCTATGTTGGCGTGTCTTGATAACGGGGGAAATGCTGTGGGTGTTCTCTCGGACAGTCTAGATCGTCATGCAGTGTCCAGCCGGTTTAGGAATGCCATCGTAAACCGGTCTTTGGTTCTCGTATCGCCATTCGAACCGGAAGCACGCTTCTTTGTTTCCAATGCAATGGCGCGGAACAAGCTCATATACACGCTCGCGGACTTCGCGCTAGTCATTAGCTCTGACTACAAGAAAGGTGGCACGTGGGCCGGCGCGGTCGAAGATCTTGATAAAGGCTGGGTGCCGTTGTTTGTGCGCAAGGATAGCAGCGTACCTGTTGGGAACCTGCGCCTGCTGGACGCCGGCGCAATGGCGATTGACGAGAGTTCACTAAGTAGCAACGGTATCGTAGGGTGGATGCAGCAGGAGATTGCATCACGTGGTGGTTTCGATGGAATGACCAATTCCGAAGCAGTCGATCCTCCACAAAGAACCCTACCACTCTTCTAGCGCTGGTTCGCCAGGTAAGGATTGGCGTTAAATGGTGCAAGACTATGCATAATGTGGGAAGAAACGATCCCTGCCCGTGCGGTAGTGGTCTGAAATACAAAAAGTGCTGCCTGGGGCGGGAAGAAACATCTTCGCCGCCGAGTCTGTATGACGAGCTCTTTGCGGACGTGCGTCAGGCAATGCAGGACAAGGAATTTACTTCACGCGAAGAAGCCCAAGTCTTTCTGAACGACTTTGTGCGACAACGTAACAGTGCTCCAAGGGATGAGTTTCACGGGCTTTCGTCCGATCAGATGAGCGCGATGCTCTACCGTCCTTTTGATTCCCCGGAAATGGTCACATTCCCAGCCTGTCTCGATGTGCCGCCATCCGCGCCCATTGTGACGTTGTTTCAACTGCTCGCTGAGGCTATCGGCGACCAGGGGCTCAAACCGACTGCTACCGGCAACCTGCCACAGAAGTTTCTGCGCGAGGCTGGGCTGGCATACTGGGGAGAAGACGGATACAAGAAGCACACTGAGTTCGGTGACATACGCACCGAGCCCGACTTCTATGACATGCATGTTACCCGCATTGCCGCCGAGCTTGCAGGGCTGGTGCGCAAGTACAAGGGCAAGTTCATCTTGGGTCGCGAGTGCCGCAAGCTGCTGAGTGAGAATGGTATGGTCGGCGTCTATCCACGGCTTTTGCGAACATACGCCGAGCAGTTCAACTGGGGTTACCGAGACGGCTATCCAGAGATCGACTTCATACAGCACTCGTTCCTGTTCACTCTGTACCTGCTCAACCTGTATGGTGACAAGTGGCGGCCCAACAGCTTCTATGAAGACGCCTTTCTGCGGGCGTTCCCCGTTGTAATGAGGGAGGTGCCGTCGCTATCATACAGCACGCCGGAAGAGACCATGCGTAACTGCTACTCCTCGCGCTGTCTCAAAGGGTTTGCCGAATTTCTCGGGCTGGTAGAGATTGAACGAGAGTCTGATGACATATTCGAGCGACGGTTCAAAGTGAGGAGATTGCCTCTGTTGAATGAAGCGGTAATCTTTCACCTCGCAAGGAGTGAACCGGGTGTCTGATGAGCACGTACTGCCGGATTATCTTCGAGACGGGCTCGACATCGTGTTCGTCGTCCCGTCCACGTCAGGGCGCGTCACTGCCGTCGCCAAGCGATATGGCGTCTCTGATGTTGCCATTCACAAGTCGTGCAAGCGTTCAGGTGCCTGTTCCATTCGCGCAATTCGCGTTTCAAAATGACATGTAGCTCCTACAAATGCAAGAACACATCGCTGTTGTCCACCAGATCAGCGGAGGAAACGCCCCAAGATTCGAATTTATGTGCACTCTTCTTAAGGACAGTGAGGGTGCTTGCCCACGGAAGTGATCGTGCTATGGCATATTGTCATGCATGAGTTGAGCCTCTGTAGATTCAAGTATCCCGAAGACCGGTTCCCGGCGGTCTCTTACGCAACAGTAAGCGTAAATATACATGCCAGCAGACCATGCCTGGTCTGCTGAACCCATCGGCTCTCCGGAAACGCCATGAAACCACTCGTTGAACTCCCATTCATGCTCGCGGCCCTGGCGATTGGTAAGCGCGAGCCTGTATAGAACTTCTCTGGCGCGGTCAATGCGCCCGGCTCTTACCAAAGCTGCCACATAAAGCCCACCAACCCATGGCCACGAGCCTCCGTTATGATACTGGTCAGGCATGTTCAACTCATGCTCAGTGCGGTAATACTCTCGCCATTCTTTATCTCCAGGCTGTATAGGCGGGTGTATGGTGCGGATTGGCCGGGGTTCGTCCAAACGATTGGTTTCTATATAGCCGAGTATAGCCGAAGTCTGCTCGCTGTCCGCGAGGCCGAATGCAATTGCAAAAAGGTTCGCTGCTGTATCGAACCAATCGCCATGCATTTGCTTCCATGCCCACGGCAGGAAGTACCCCCGCTTTTCATCCCAGAAGAACCTGTTAATCTGCTCCCTAACGATGTGAGCCTCCTTGATATTTTCATGAAGCTCAAGTGCAGCGAAGTAGAGCACGTTGCTGTAGAGGACATGACCCCGGTTTGATATAAGGTCCATCCAATCTGCGGCTTCCTGCTGTTCGATCAGGCCTTCCTCGTGGGCGTCCTGATATTTCAGCCACTCCATTGCCCTCTTTGCGGCATGGTAGAACTCAGGGTGGGGGCCGATTAACTGTTCAGCGTAGACAAGGGTAAGAACGAACCAGAGAGATGCGTCAGCAGCGCCGAATGCGATGATTTCCGGCCTCGATGTGATAAAGGAATCTACACAATTCGGAATCTGGCCGCTCGCTGACTGCCTGTCCATCAGGGTGTCCATTGTCTTCAGCCATTGCTGCGTATAACGCTCTTCTTTTGACGCTAATCCACCCAAAGATGATATCAACGCGTCTCGCGCGTATATTGCATTGTAGTAGTGGGGGGACGCGAAGTATCCATTAGGCGTCGAACACCTGTCTAGGATAACCTTCGCCTGTTCGAAAGCTTCTTCGATAAGTGATGCAGCCTCAGGACTGGGTTGGTTAGTTCTTCTTGGCACCGGTTAGCCTCCCATTAGGAGCTGAAACAGGACCTGTAACTCGTTCTTTGATCAACCGGACGATATTTTCAGCGACTAGACGGTAATCGAAACTCTTCAGCACGTGAAGCCGCGCTGCATTGCCCATATTATTCGCCAGGTCTGTATCCATCAATAGTTCAAGCGCATAATCAGCAAGATCGTTCACATCGACACGCAGTCCGATTACTTTAGGCTTATCAAACCGCACTTCAAACTCTTTTGTGTAGCCCTGGGCAGGTCCTACCTCGCATTCAGTCATGGATGTCCATCTTGCTACTTTGGCGAGGTAACCGGTTTTGCCATGGATTACAGTTTCCTTGATGCCCATCGCATCGACGCTCAAGACAGGCTTTCCGCAGGCCTGCGCCTCGACGTGGGGCATACCGAAACCTTCCTGACGGCTGGGTCCTGCATAGATGTCGCATGCGCTGTAAAGGTACGGCATATATTCACGTGAGAGCACACCATCTACATATTTGACCTTGTCACGGATACCCAATTCTTCGGCGAGAGACATATCTAGTGCGTTCTGGCGGTCCGTGCGCCCCTGTTTCCAGACCTTGCACACATATCGCCAGTTTGAATATATTTTGTTTATCTTTGCAAGCGCCATCATAACTTCGCGGCTGCCTTTGCTTGCTCCGTCGCCGCCGATGGTGAGAATCAGCTTCTCATCGTCAGCTACCCCTAATGATTCACGGATCGAGCGCACTTTCGGGTGGTCCTTCGGGATCGGTTTGAATGACTCGGTGTCGCAGCCGATAGGCTGTACTACCAATCGGTCAGCATCTATGCCGTCTCTTTCGTAAATCTCCTTCACCCAACCGCTGGTTGCGAGGATCAGCTTAAGCGAGTTCAACTCGCGGTGATAGTTAGCGACCCAACCATCAGCTACGAGCCATGGAATGGGTTCAACTCCGAACTTGAGAGGATGGATCACCAACTCAGGAAGCTGGCCCCAGAAACCTACCCCTATAGCCACGTCAGGACGGAAGCATTTATACATCCATTCCTTCTCCAATCCTCCTTCTATATGGACCGGAGCGCATTCTACACCGATTTCCTTGAGCCCTCTGTACAGTAGAGCTCCCTGCGTTGCCAAACCGGCTGGTGGAGCTGGGTGTTCATATATCATTAGTATTCGCAATGTTCTTCTCCCGCTAGTTATCTGAATTTTGGATTATAGTCTTAAACTGATCAATCGAAATACCACTGGACCGAATGTGAAATCCTTCTACAGGGCCACTAGCATCATATTCAAAGCTGCCGGGTCTAAAACCGTAGATGTCGCGTATGATCTTTCGTTTTTTCGTATACTCCTCGTCAAACAGTGTAAGCGTGATATCAGCATTGGCTAACGGCTGAGGTCTGCGTTCTCCGCCGCAATCATCGTAAGCAAAGAAAATCAACTCTCCTGCTATGTCTCCCGAATCGACCATATCGCAGACCGCCCGATGGACTTGTTCGTGACGCATATGGCGCGTATATTCACCCGTTTTTCCGTGAGTGAATATCAAATCCGGCTTATGTAGTGCAAGTAATGAGATCCTTCGCTTGATCTCATTAAGATCAGGGGAAAGCGGTGCAAGTATCGGGCTGCTGTCATCAAGATCGGAGATGAGAGCAGTTGCACCAATCGTTTTCGCTGAAAGCTGAAAACGCGGCGCTCGATCATCGTCATCGGCCCGGCACAAGCTGACTATATGCCAATCCCATTGGGGATGCCTCAAAAATACACCGCCCATCCAAATTATCTCATCATCGGGATGGGCTACCACAACAAGGCACTTCACATGTCGCTCCTAAAGATTCTCGGTAATAGCCACTATACCATTGGTTGTTAGCCAATCGACCGAAAATCTGTAACTTGCTGCAGCACAGCAAGCTACAGAGATTCTACCCACATTCAATGAACGTTATATATCGAATCTCTGTTCCGTAAGGACAGAAGAGCATGCCAGCCTTGATCAAGGTGTACTTGGTGGAGATCTGCATTAAAAGTCAAAAAAATGTTATAATACGACCATAATAATCATACAACTAACAGTATTAAAGATGAGTAAACAAGATCAATCAAATAGCAAGTCGGAATCTAAACAGACATCAGGTAGATTGGTCTCTTTGGATGCATTTCGAGGTCTTACAATACTCGGAATGCTTCTGGTCAATAATGCTGCCATGGATACGGCTACTCCCAAGCACTTTACACATGCAGCCTGGAATGCCGGTGTTCATTTTGCCGACCTTGTGTTCCCATGGTTTTTGTTTATAGCAGGTGTTGCCATCCCATACGCATTTGCATCCCATATCAAGAAGGGTATGCCCCGGTGGAGATACCTCCTCAAAGCTGCTGGTCGCGCAGCGATACTTTTTCTGCTCGGCTGCTTCATTGATTCAAGTATTACGAAGCAACCGATCATAGGTCTGGGCGTGCTGCAATTGATTGGGCTCGCCTATTTTGCAGCGATCCTCATCTACCAATTACCCGCGATGTGGCGAATGGGTATTGCATTGGGGCTGTTGGCCGCACATTGGGCAATTATCCGATTCATACCAGTCCCTGGCTTAGGCGCAGGCTCATTCACAGAAACTGGGAACCTGATATATTATCTAAACCAGGCCTATCTGCAGCAATATCACCTGAATGGGATTATCTCAGTAATTCCAACAACTGCGCTCGTACTAATCGGTTCTGCTATTGGAGACCTTCTTCGGAGCCAGAAGAAAGATTCTTTGATGAAGACAGCCTATATGTTAGCCTGCGGTGTAATCCTTATGCTGGCAGGATGGCTATGGAACCTTGATCTGCCGTTTAACAAGCCTGTATGGACATCTTCCTACATACTATATACTGCTGGGCTCGGTTCAATTGTCTTGGGGCTCTTTTACCTTGTTATCGATGTCAAAGGCTGGCGATGGTGGTCATTTCCACTTGTTGTCCTTGGAATGAATGCAATTTTAGCTTACGTATTACCCATAATCGTGAAGGTCTATATATTCCAGGGTTGGTTATGGCCCGCATCGGCACTTTCGCTGCAAGACACAGCCCTTCAGTTGCTAAGAGCACTGGCTGGAAAAGCACTTGGAGGTTGGATCTACACATGCAGCTACATCGTGCTCTGGTGGCTGGTAATTCTCCAATTCTATAGAAAGAAGCTATTCCTCCGCGTCTAGGAAGACCCGGTTTACATAAAAAAGTGAGACAAAATATACTGAAAAAGCGATTAATACAGCTTTCGGCATTAGCGCTCGTCGGAATTACAGGTCTGGTTGTGCTCACACTCAGGCAGACATCAACACCTGTGCCTATAACGGCACATCGCAAAACTGCAGCTAAGAGTGACTTTACGGAAGCATATCCATACGCAAATGAGAAATTTGATAAATTCGTGGCCGAATCATACAGTTACCGTGGCTCGAATGACTGGCGAAGCTTTTATGATCATATGGACCACATTTATTGGAAATACAAATCCGGCTTTTCAGGTTGGAAAGGCACAAACCTTAAGGATATGCTTGATTCTGAGGGAAATAAGCTGAATTCCATTACGGACAACACAAAACGAGCCAAAGAGGAATTAGCATTTTCAGCCGGCCTCCATCGATTTATCAAAATTGGTGTTCCCAATTTCAGTCTTGATCGTGGTTATGAATTCTATTACATGCAGAACCGTGGCGAGAGACAATGCTTCCTTCAATCAATGCTTTTAGCTGGAATGCTGCAAAGAGCCGGAGTCAACACCGGAGTTGCAATGGTGTATAAAAATGCAGGTGGTGAGCAATCGAATAACGGTCACGCCGTCGACCTGGTGAGGCTTTCCAACGGACATGATATTATCCTAGACGCATCGGAGCAGGAGCCTTTCGTGAAGCAGCAGGGATTGTTCGTCAAAGAAACGCATTATGCCTATGTCAATCCGGTGTTTACATCTAGTTCCAACGAAATAATGGGATATAGATCCGCATCTGACAATGAAACCATAGCCCTGGCTAAAGTCAAAGCGCTGGACTATGATTTTCTTCACTCTCAATTCTGGTTTTATCGGGGAGAGCGGGCAATCGGCGGTCTGATATTGATGCCAAAGACTGCGGACGGACTAAAAAGGTCAGAAGAAGTGCTTCAGACCAGTGTTAAGATATGCCCGGAAAACCCTCTTTCGGTATTTACATTGGGCAGAGTTTACATAGCAGAAGACAAGATGGACCAGGCAAGAGAATCTGTTGCCGATGCTCGCGGACTTTATCAGAAATTTGGTTGGATGCCAACTGGGATAAAGGAATATATAGCACTGCTGGGAATGCCTCGCGCTATCCCCGAATCTTCATAAGTTCGGGAACAGTAACAAATCTGTATCCTCGTTTGATGAGGCCTTCGATGATAATGGGCGTCGCTTCGACATCCTTGATCCGTGAGCAGTACATTCCATCGTGGACCAGAATGATTCCGCCTGGTTTTATGTGCTGAAAGACTCTATTTGCCATCATTTGAGGAGTCGGGTCGCTGTGGTTATCGGCGCAGACAGTCCAGAGTATAACCTTGTATCCTTCTTCGTTTGCAATCTGGAAAACAGCACCATCCATCAGACCTCGTGGAGAGCGAAAGAGCTGAGGGCGGGCTCCGGTCAGCTTTTCGATCACCTGTTCGCACTTCTCCAGCTCTCCGACAACCTGGGTGCGAGTATCGAGCTCTATGTCATGAGGATGGGAGTAGGTGTGGTTCCCAATTACATGCCCACGTTTAGCTACTTCCTTCACGACATCAGGATACTTGACCATCTCTTTTCCTACCATGAAGAATGTCGCTTTGATGCGATACTTATCAAGAATATTCAGGATGTCCGGTGTAAACTTCGGATGAGGACCGTCATCGAATGTAAGCGCCACTACTTTTTTATCCGTTGGCACACGAAATACGACATCAGACACCCAGTATGGCTGAAGTTGTGAGTGATGTTTTGCAATATGCTGCGGTTTTTGTGGCACAATGTGAGTTGCAAATGCAACTACAGTTACGACTAAGACCACCTCAATCATAGCGCGAGCAGTTTCAAATCTTTTCAATGCTTATCACCTTGTTCCTTCAGCATTTCGTCTATCGTAACGAACTGGTATCCTCTATCTTTTAGCACCTGCAGGATATACGGTAGTGTATCTATCGTCTGCTGAACCCCATCATGGATCAAAATTATGCCGCCGTTACTAACTGTCTCCAAAACACGCTGGTCTATTACGCCGACTCCAGGGTCGGCATAATCTCCGGGATCATCCGTCCACAATACCATTGTGTGATTCAGTGCCTCACATACTTCTGCTACATTATCATTATAGTCTCCTCCCGGCGGACGGAAAAGATGCACCGACTTTCCCGTAATGCTCTCCAGGACTTCGTCGCAGGCTCCGATTTCGGTAGCTATGTAGCCAGTCGGAATTTTAGTTACATTGACATGGTGGTAAGTATGATTGCCAATGCTATGCCCATCCGCTACTTCTGCCCTAACCAGAGCAGGATAGCGCTCTGCCATCTCGCCAACCAGGAAGAAAGTTGCCTTCACGTTATACTCATCCAGAATTGTAAGAATCCTTTTCGTAAATAGAGGGTGCGGGCCGTCATCGAATGTCAAAGCGACCTGCCTTTGTGATACGGGGCCACGCATCAATATATCGTGGCGCACTCCCCGTTCCAGTTCGGCTTTGTGCTGCGCCAGCAGTTCCGGTACACTCTTGTAATCTACCTCTTTAGCTCTCTTCCAATACCTATCAGCCTTTTGGAGCTTTTTGCGATACACCATCCTGACATGATGCGTTACTCGTGGGGTCGTGCTACGAACAATAAGTGCGTATACGACAGAAAGCAGAATGATAAGCGCAATTCCAATGGTAGTTTTTTGTTTGTTTGTAAGGTTTCTCGCTAATAGTTTCATTGTTTGATACCCATCATATATACTTACAGGCTGATCCGTATATTATTGTGTTACCCAGGTTGGCTGTCCGCAAAACAGTGGGTAAACTTACCTCGAAGCTGAATTGGGGAGATGTATATGGTTAAAACAAAACGAATCTATGAGCAACCAGACCCGAATGATGGCTACCGAGTGCTTGTGGAACGGCTCTGGCCGAGGGGAATCAGCAAACAAAGAGCTGCTCTCGACCTTTGGCTGAAAGAAATAGCACCAAGTACGGAGCTTAGAACATGGTTCGGGCATGATCCGGCGAAATGGAAGGAATTTCGTAAACTCTATAAAGATGAACTGGATGAAAATAAGGATGCTGTTGAAATATTGAGAAAACTCACTCAAAAAGGAAATGTCTCACTCATCTACGCAGCAAGGGATACAGAGCACAACGCCGCTGTTGTCCTGAAGGAGTATTTAGAGAGATTTGATTGAAATGATATTGCTTGCTCGCTATATCAACTGCCATAACCCTGTAAATAATAAGCAATGATACTTTGAGAAATATACTAGAGTTTTAATATATACTCTCATTCGGGTAAATATGTTCAGCCATGGATACTCACAGAACTCTGAGGCCAACATCACTAACCCATCGCACCTCTGACGAGGAAATCAAGCGATGGCGGACAGGGAGTGACCCATGAATATCAGACCATTACTGGTTAATCAACACCTGAACAGCGTACTGTGTGGTACGCTTGAGAACAGACATTCGCGCAAACTCCTGCTTAAGTTGGTAAAGCGACAACTCAGCAGAGAGAGTGAGACTTACCGCCCAGATGATATGCCTGTACAAGCCAAGATTGACAGGCTGGACTGCCTTTCGGGCCTGCTCGACGGATTCGACCGAATATTCCTTCGCGGTATAGTCTCCAAGTCAGTGATGAAACAGGTCGTGCACTCCTTCCTGGGTAACGTTGTCTTGAATGAGGATGTTAGGGAGATAGAGAGGAGACATGGAGGAGTATCGCCTCCTGCATTCATTGTCATCAGCCCGACCGGCAAATGCAACCTCAGGTGCAAGGGCTGTTATGCGGCGGACGCGGCGCTTCAGGGACGGCAGCTTTCATTCGAGGTATTCGACCGGATACTGCGCGAGAAACGGGAGATGTGGGGCTCTCACTGGACCGTTATCTCAGGCGGCGAGCCTTTTATGTGGAAGGACGGCGAATGGGACCTGGTGAAGCTCGCACGTAGACACCCGATGGACATTTTTATGGTCTATACCAATGGTACACTGATCGATGACGAGTTCGCTGCCAGGCTTGCGGAGGCCGGTAATATTTCTCCAGCCATTTCAGTTGAAGGTTTTGAGACAGAGACCGATGCAAGACGTGGAGAAGGCGTCTACCAGAGAATACTGAAGGCATTCGATGCGCTCAGAAGACATGGAGTGCCCTTTGGCGTCTCCGCCACAGCTACGAGGCACAACTGGGCGACGATTACCAGCGACGAATTTATCGATTTCTACTATATGGATCAGGGAGCGCTCTACGGCTGGATATTCCAGTATATGCCGATGGGCAGGGGACAAACGCTGGATCTGATTGTGCCGCCGGAGGAGCGCGTGGAGATGTCCCGCAGGATGTGGCATCTGGTCCGGGAGCGGAAGATATTGATGGTCGACTTCTGGAACAGCGGTACCGTGACTCAGGGCTGTATATCGGCTGCGCGAGAAGGCGGCTATTTCCATATCAACTGGGACGGAGATATTATGCCGTGCGTATTCACTCCCTATGCCGGTGGAAACATCAATACGCTATACGCTGAAGGCGGCAATCTTGATGACGTGATAGACCTGCCGTTCTTCCGCCGGATAAGGGAATGGCAGGAAGAATACGGCTATGGGAAACCCGCCAAGGACACCGGCAACTGGCTGTGTCCATGCGCTATCCGCGATCACTTCGATGTCTTTTCGGAAGTTGCCAAGGCGAGCGGAGCCGTGCCGATCAATCCCGAAGCGGGACAGGCTATTACAGATAGTGGCTACCACCAGGGAATGATTGACTATGGACGCAGAATGGCCGAATTGACCGACATGGACTGGGCAGGAAAATACACACGGGTGTACAAAAAACAGGCAGCCAACGATGCTGAAGGCGGCTCATCCGACGATACTGCATTGACGAGATCAAACTACTGATGCATTCCTTACGAAATGACAAATTTACGGATATGTCCTCCTGATCCTATGGCTCAGGAGGACATAATTGTATTTCTGCAACATGAGCGGCTGTTGCTTGGTTACAGGTCTGCCTGCTCGTGAAATCCCTCATGGACCGGAACCATATCCGTCCCAGGGTCATGTATAAGTTTAATCTCACGCCACTTGCCACTCCTGTATCGAAGGTAGAACACGAAGGTGAAGAGCAGCATCCAGGTGACCAGAGCCACCCAGGCTAATTCTGCAGATGTATGCATCTTTTTGAACATTACAAAGAGTACGCCAACCATAAGCCAGTGAAGAGTCACTGATATGCTCATCGCCCAGAATGTATCACCTGCGCCGCGAAGCGCTCCGGTAAACGCGACCATCACAGCTTCGGAGAGCACGTAGACCGCTACCAGTCGCACCATAAAAAGCGTCAGCGGCATTGCCTGAGTGAAGATTGTATCATTGACCTCCGGTCTGAATATATTTACCAGCGTATTTGGAACCGCCAGGAACATAATCAGCATAGCGATGGAATATATCGAGCCGACCTTTATGCCGGACATTGCCGAAACATGCGCCGTATCCGGCTGTCTCGCCCCCATGTAACGGCCTACCAGGCTTGTTACTGCAATCTCAATCCCGACTAGGGGAATAAAAGCAACCATATCCCAGTTGAATGTTACGGTGGCTGCTGTAGCTACCAACTGCCCCTGAGCGTCGAAAAGCATCACCATTCCGTTGAATGCAGCCAGGTTCAGGAAAAACTCCAGTCCTGCCGGATAGCCGAACTTCAGCAGTTTTCGCATAACGTCAAAGTCCAGCTTGAACGAATCCTTAACGCCGTATTCTTTATGCGTTCCACCAAAGAAGTAAGCTGCAGCCAGGATCAAAAGGCTGCATATGCCTCCGGTAATCGTTCCATAAGCTGATCCGCGAATGCCCAGGGAATGGACTCCGAAATGGCCCAGAACAAGCACATAGTTGACTCCTACGTTTACTGTCATTGCAACCACGGAGGCAATCATGACTATCCGGGTCCTGCCTATACCAGAAAAAAAGCAGCCAAACACCTGTTGTAATAATCCAATGATCGATGCATATATCAGAATATTGAAGAAAAGAGTCTGCGGGACGAGTTGCTCTGGTGCAATTCCTGACGCGCTAAAAAATGCTCTTGCCAGTGGAGCAGCCAAGAGTACTATCGGATATGCAATTACAGCAATTATCGCTGTCTGCGTTACGACCACAGAGCAATTTTTCTTCTTTCCTGAACCGAGAAACTGCGCTACCAAAGCGGTGCCGTAACCGATCAGTCCAAGGAAAAAAGTTTTCAGTAAAAAGCTCGTCAATCCACCGCAGAGCGCTGCATTCATCTGCGCGGACCCAAGCTTCGAAAGAAACAGCCTATCAGTAAACGTCATTACTGTTTCACAGACACTCGATGCCATCATTGGGAGCGCTATAACCAGCAGTTCTCTTATACTGCCGGGTGAATGTACAAAGTTATCCTTCTTCAATGCTTTTGTTGCCATTAGTATTCCTTTATTGTTGCTTAACGGGAAATTCTCTACCGGAAATGCCGCAGCCGCATATAACGGACGCTTTTAACCGATAAGAAGTCACAGTGGGTTGCGAAAAATTGATGCAGCTAGCTTACAGCTCATTCGATAAAGATAATCAAGAGCTGTAATACTCTAGCGGAGTATATAGTGCCGGGTATTTGTGATGGTCAAATTGCAAGTTTCATACTATATAATAGCTTATGTTTATCCTGACAGATATCCTTCATGTTGATGGAATAATATAGAAATATTTTGCTGGCATCGAGTCATACTCTCTTATTTCGATTTCTGTATGTATCTACAGCAGACCGGACACTCCTGAAAATGTGACCTTCACCGATTTTCTCCGTCAGGCCGGTCCTGTCAAGCATGTCACGCACCTGCTCATTAGGCCGGGCCAGTATGAAAGTGATATTTCCCTTCTTGAGTTCGGTCAATGCCTTATCCAGATGGTCTACGGCAGTTGTATCCATTACAGGGATAGACTCAGCGTCAAGAATGAACCATTCCGGCATAGCATCAGAAGTGATTTCCCTTGCCCTCATCTGCAGATAATCGGCATTGAAGAAAAGTATCGCCGAATCGATTCTGTATATGACCAGCCCCGGTATTTGTACCGCTTCAGGATACTTCGCCACATCGAAATAGCCTTCCTGGCCTGGTATTTCTCCAAGTATGGCATCAGGTGGCCGCGAAGACCGCTTGAGTATCTGGAGCATCGCCAGGCTTACGGCGACAATTATTCCTGGAAGCACACCGACTGTGATAACACCGAGCGAAGTAACGACTGCGAGAAGAAAATCCGGTTTGCTTACACTCCACAGGTATTTCATATACGGGAAATTGAACAGCCCGACTGCCGCGGAGATAAGTACCGCCCCGATAACGGCTACCGGCAGATAGCTGAGCGGCGCAGTGAAAATAAGAAGCGCAATCAGCATGACGGCGGCAGCGATGATACCCGTCATCTGTGTTTTTCCGCCGGTAGAATCGCTGATGGCTGTTCGGGAATCAGTGCCACTTACGGCGAACCCCTGAGAGATTCCGGCGGCGATATTTGCGACTCCCAGACCGATGAATTCCTGATTTGCATCCAGGTCATAACCATTTTTCGAGGCGAAACCTCTGGCTGTCACCATTCCGCTACTGAAACCCACAATCGCAATGCCAAGCGCGCTCAGTATCAGCGCTCCGAGGTCGCTTGATCCAGGGTAGGGGACCGTAATCGGCGGAAGTCCTGCCGGAACAGTTCCTGCAGTGGCTACACCGTATTTCTTGAGATTGAAAAGGGTTACTGCGATGATTCCGGCAATTACTGCAATGAGTGGGGCTGGAATTCTGCGTGATTTTCGTCTCAGAGACATGAGCAGGGCCAACGCAGACACACCGACAATGAGCGTCACTGCGTTGGTCTGCCCTATTTTCGAGAAGAAATAAAATACCGTCCGAAAGAATCCCGTGGAAGGTACCGAATAGCCGAAAAGTTTGCTCAGTTGCCCGGCTATGATGCTTAATCCCACCCCATTCATAAATCCCATCAAAATCGGCCTAGCAAGAAAATTTGCCACAAACCCCAGCCTGATTACGCCCGCAATAACGCATATCAGACCCGTCATAAGTGTCAGAGTTGCTGCGAGTCCTACATATTTGGATGTGTCTCCTCCTGCAATATCTACGAGTGCCGCTCCGACCAGGACGGCCGTGGCCGCATCAGGGCCTACAATAAGTTGGCGGGAAGAACCGAACAGCGCGTATGCGACAAGTGAAAGGATGCTTGCGTATATGCCGTAGACAGGCGGTACACCGACAAGAGGAGCATAAGCGATACCGGTTGGAAGAGCAACGGCGGCAACGGAAAGCCCCGCTACCAGATCATACTTGAAAGAAGCCCGTTCATAAATGCGAATCCAGGCGAGCCCCGGTATAAGACTCGTTAACTGTACCTTTCGTATTGTCATCACTGTGCACAGCTTCAGGATTATGTTCTAGTAAGGACCTTCACCTAGAAACATGCCGACAAACGCCAATACCCCGATAAGTATAACTAATATCGAGACAATGAAGGCCAACGACCACAGATGCCTGCCTTTTTTCACTCCCATCTCGTTTAGATACAACCTGTGCTGTATGGCTGCGGCAATGAGCGAAAGCGTTCCCAGCGCAACAAGCGTGAGGCCAAGGTTCCTCGGAGCCTGAGCACGGACTTTGCCTAACACTTCGATTCTCCCCAGGTATTGAAAGAACTTAGCCAGAGTAAATCCGAACCCGATCAATGAAACGGAGGTCCGCATCCAAGCCATCAGGGTCCGCTCCTCGGCGATTATTGTGCGTTCCCTGGCCAGGTCCGTCTTTTCATCCACTACTTGTGACGATGCGCCAGTCGATTGGTTATTGTCCTGATCGTTATCCATGATATGCTCCAGAGGACTGCACTAAAACTTGCTGGTTATGCCGATTAGCGGTCCTTTGAAAGTGAGGTCGCCTCCTTCACCGTTATCCAGCGTGTCGATGCCGAGCCATCGGTAACCTGCGTTCACCCATCTGGACTTCGAAAACTGATAGCGAAAGTCGATAAAACCGTCCCAGGTAAAATCTGATTTCCCGACTCCGAAACCTCCGATATCACCTCTCAGCACGACATTCAATTTGCCGGCCAATGGTATTCCTGTGAGATAGCCGACCATAGGCTCCACCCAGCCTTCATCGGCGCTCCCTGATTGCCCGGTGGACAGGTCCAGCTCATTTTTCCAGGCCACATATCTGAGCCCGCCATAGAAAGCAGACCTGCCTATCCGCTTACCTGCCGCCTGGAGTGACTTCACCTCACTTTCGGTCTTGGGAGAGTACATAGCGCTGAACTCTACTACCCATGTCTTGGAATCTGCGCTAACCGTAGCGGCGGGAAAAGTTTTGTCCCCACTTAGCTTCAGATAAAAGAGATCGAAGATGTATCCCCAGTTATTGTTCGGCCTGGTAGTTATCGTGTTAAGTAGAATACCTGTATCAAGATGGTCTTTGATGTCGCTGAAGTCGACATTAACCGGTAATGTCACACCTCTCACACCTACATCTCCACTGATATCTGCCGGCCAATAGTAGGGAGTGACTTCCCATTGCCACTTGTTGGGGTTGTCCGCAGCGCACGATTGTGCAGGACCGAGAAGGAATGCTGCTGCCAGAACCGTAAAGAAGATCAAATAGCCGCAGAAACTAAAATATCGCCTCATCCAAGTGCTCCTTTCTGATGGCATTGAATCCATCTCCCCCTCCTTTACATATAGAGAAGGGGGAGATGGGCATACTTCCAGAGATTTATTCTCTGGCCAGCATTACCTTGGCTTCAGCCTCAACATCTACGTAATGCTCACCTGTCAGGTTGACAGTTACACGCTTAATGGTTCCTCCTTTGAACCCAAAGGGCGAATCATATTCTGAACTTACTGGGTCCGGTCCGCTACGGCCGACAGTAAGCCCTCCTGCTAAACCGAATGCGCCCGGCTGGGTCCTCATTTGTCCTTCAGCAGCGACGTCATCATTAATATAGAGCTTGCCAATACCGTTCGCTACACCTTTCGGGTTCTCATTCTCTTTAGAGAACTCTATCCCCAGGAAAACTTTACCGGTCGGGATTTGCCTGTCGGATACAAGTTTGTATGACTCTATACCGAGGAAGTTGTATATGTAATAGAGTCTGCCGCTCTTTACAAAGAGTGCATGGCCGCCGAACCTGGAACCCATAGAGAAGAGGACTCCTTCCGCTTCGGAGGTGTCTATCTCAACGTTTGCCAGGACGGAATATGAACGGTTCCGTACGTCCGGACCCACTCTCTCCGCAACTGAGCTTGTGTTCGGATAGTAGATGTAGCTGTTCCGGGGTTTTGAAATTTCCGGGCGTGTATCACTAAGCATCTCGATAGGCGTTCTGTCATCGAGCGGGAAGCCATTGTTTCTGCCAGCGTAGGCGAACCAGGCTGCGATCAGTCCTTTCAACCTGTCGGGATACTCTTCAGCCAGGTTGTGGGTTTCGGAACGGTCCTTCTCGTAGTGATACAATTCCCACTTATCATCCATGAAGTGGCTGGTACTTGCAAGCGCTCCGTGCCGCGCTACTGCTTTCCAACCGTCCTGATATATGGCGCGGGTACCAAGCATTGCATAGTATTGAGTATGTCTCGTAGTTGGAGCATTGGGGTTATCGAAGGTATAGCGCATACTTGTCCCCTGGATGGGAGACTGCTCATACCCCTTGATGAACATCGGCGGCTCTATCCCCAGACAATCGAGAATTGTCGGCATTATATCTATCGCGTGGTGATATTGGTCTCGAACCTGCCCTGCAACCCGCTTCATCTCCTTCGGCCAGGCGATGATACAAGGGTCTGCAATGCCTCCTTCCAATACGTAGCGCTTGAACATCTTGTAGGGAGCATTGAACGCCCATGCCCAACCTGTGGGATAGTGGTTGTAGGTGTTCGGACTACCAAGTTCGTCCAACATTTTCAGGTTTTCTTGAAGATCGTCCGGCCAGTTGTTGAAGAATTTGTTCTCATTGACCGAACCGTTAGGGCTTCCCTCACCGCTTGCGCCGTTATCAGACACAGCTACTATGATGGTGTTCTCCAACTGTCCTGAATCTTCCAGGTAGTCGAGCAGCCGTCCGAGTTCATGGTCGGTGTAGCTGGAATACCCGGCGTAGACCTCCGCCATTCGTGAGAACAGCTTCTTCTGATCATCAGAGAGAGAATCCCACGGCAGTACGAGGTCGGCTTCAGAGATGACATCCGGCGCGGGCCACGGATTGATGGACGACAGATCCGTATCCTGCGGGATAGTCCCCATCTTCTTCATATTCTCGAATGTGATTTCCCGGTATTTTTCGTAGCCCATATCGAACTTGCCTTTGTATTTGTCTGCCCACTCCTTCGGTGCATGGTGCGGGGCGTGGTTTGCTCCAAAGGCAAGGTACATCATCCACGGCTTATCCGGTGTAACCTGCTTCTGATCCTGGACGAACTTCAGAGCTTTATCTATCAGGTCTTTTGAAAAGTGATAGCCCTCTTCAGGCTTGTATGGTTGGTCTACGAAGTGGTCGTCGTATGTCAAATCAGGGTACCACTGGTTGGTTTCACCGCCCAGGAACCCATAATAGCGATCAAACCCCCTGCCGCTCGGCCATGTTCTCTTCGGCCCGGCCATATTGGATTCCGTATCCGGCGTAAGGTGCCATTTGCCCAGACAGAACGTGCTGTAGCCGTTTTCCACCAAAATCTCCGAGATCATACCATTTTCTGGCGGTATAACGGCACATGAGCCCGGAAATCCGGTTGCGCCCTCCACAATACACGCCATGCCGTTCATTTGAGCGTTTCGCCCGGTCAAAAGACATGATCGGGTAGGGGAGCAAAGGGCCGTGGTGTGCCAGTTTGTGTAGCGGAGCCCCATGTCGGAAATGCGCTTCATGTTGGGCATCTCTATCATCCCGCCGAAAATGTCCCACGCGGCTATCCCCGTGTCATCCCAGACTACATATAGCACATTTGGAGCCCCATCCTTGGCTTTGGGGGGCTCGAAAGGAGCCCAATCAGGTTTCGAGTCTCTTATATCGAGATTGATTATCCCATTGAACTGCTTTGTCATTTCATATCCTCCAGCTAGATCCGGATTTCTCATCTGTAGCTATTTTGCCAGCGGTACAGTTCCCGCGAGGTCGTAGCTTACCACTGCATCCATCTTGTTCTCCAACTGATAGAACCGCAGGGTTTTCTTAGCCCCTATGGCGCTTTCAAACTTGGGCGCATACTTGGTCTGCGTTTTAATCCGCTTGGATTGAATATCCTGAAACTCACTTAGCAGCGTCCGTGCTTGATCGTCGGTCAAGCTGTCGTAACTATTTGCAAAGCTCTGTCCAGCCTTTATCAACCTATCGTTCAGCTTGGACATGTCATTGCGGTAGTTCTTGTATACCGGCCAGAATTTACTCGCTTCCTGGTCATTCAGGTTCATGTAATCAGAGACAATCTGCTGCCTCTCAGCCTGTATGTTTGTTTTGGTAAGCTCAATCTCATTTACTGTCTGCGCCCAGGCCAGGACAATAGCCAGTGCCACCAAAACGGATGCTCCGATGATTGTTAATACTGTTTTCCTATGCATTGTCCGACTTCCTCCAGATGTTGTTAAATCGACAATAATGTTATTTACTCTATCTCTATGCTGATGCTCCTACCATAGCCGCTTCCATAGTCTTTGAATGTTTCTCGAGGTTTTCCATGACATCCCCGACAGTAAAGCTCGCGGGCCTTTGTCTCGGCGGGAATTCTCTGAGAGTCTCCATGAACTGCTGCACCAGCGCCTGCGCTGGGACTATAACAAACATACGGTCAGCCATCCATTTGCCGTAGAAGATAGACCCGTTTTCCTCTCCTCGCTCAAAAGGATCGCTTCGCAGGTTGAAGAGATACGGAGCCCTGAGCTTCACCATCGGTTCCGACCAGACACCCATTCCTTTGGCCCGCTGCTCGAGGAAAGTAATTTTCCAGTTTTCTGCCCGCACTGCCATCAGATCGCCGTCATCACTCCAGTACATGAAGCCCTTTCTTGGGTCTTCTTTTTCCTGCCCGGACAAATGAGGGAGAAGGTTATAGCCGTCTATATGCACTTTGAATGTCTTGTCTCCAGCCCTGTAGCCGCCGTTCTTGAGGTCCTCCACGATGTTCGGCTCTCCGGCAGCAGCAAGGAGTGTCGGCAGCATATCGGTGTGGGAGAAGATCTCGTTCGATACTGTTCCGGGCTTGATCACTCCGGGCCAGCGGATAGCGCATGGGACTCTCCAGCCGCCCTCGAAGTTGGTGTCCTTCTCGCCTTTAAACGGGGTAGATCCACCGTCAGGCCAGCTCATCACCTCGGCGCCGTTATCGGTCGAGTACATAACGATTGTGTTATCGGCAATGCCGAGTTCATCCAGCTTGTCGAGCAATTGGCCCACATGGCCGTCGTGCTCCACCATGCCGTCAGGATATACTCCCAGGCCGGTCTTCCCTTCAGCTTCCGGCCGAAGGTGCGTCCAAACGTGCATTCTGGTCGAGTTCCACCACAGGAAGAAGGGTTTCCCTTCCTGGGTTGCCCTGTCCATGAAGGATAGAGCCGCATCCGTGATCTCGTAATCGATGGTTTCCATGCGTTTTTTTGTAAGCGGGCCGGTATCTTCGACTCTCTGCGTCCCGTCCGGCATCGCCCAACTGTGCAGCACACCTCGCGGCCCGAATTTCTCTTTGAACTTGGGATCCTTTGGATAGTCCGGGTTCTCAGGCTCTTCCTCCGCGTTCATGTGATACAGGTTCCCGAAGAACTCATCGAAGCCGTGAACTGTCGGGAGAAAATTGTCGCTGTCACCAAGGTGGTTCTTGCCGAACTGTCCGCAAACATATCCAAGCGGAGTAAGAAGATCGGCGATTGTTGGGTCTTCAGGCTGCAGGCCAATAGGCGAACCCGGTAGTCCGACTTTTGTGAGCCCCGTCCGTATTGGTGATTGGCCCGTAATGAACGCTGCGCGACCGGCGGTGCAGCTCTGCTGGCCATACCAGTCGGTGAATATCGCACCTTCTTTGCAAATGCGGTCGATGTTGGGCGTTTTGTAGCCCATAATGCCCATGTTGTAGGCGCTGACGTTGAACCATCCGATGTCATCGCCCCAGATGATGAGAATGTTAGGTTGTTTGTCTGCCATTCTATTTGCCCCCTTCTTTTTTTGTTTTAAATGGATAGATCACATTCCAATCATTCTTCATGTCAACAACTGTCCAGCCGTTTTCTTTTGCGGCCTTGAGCGCTTCTTCTGCACCCTTGTCATAGGCGTATTCACGATTTGCATCCGTGTGATGGATGAGAAGCATCTTTCTTATACCGCTGCCACCAGCGGTATACTGGAGCATCTGAAGATCGCCGTCAGAATTACCGGCCGCCATTACCGGACGGCGGCCTATGAACTTGTGTATCCCGACGGGTTTTCCAGCTCCGTTATCTATGAAATCTATCTTGGGGAGTATCTTCAGGACCGGCTTTCCGTTCTCTGCCGTATATTCAGTTACAAGGCTCGAACCGACCACCTGTTCAGGTGGAATCCCGTAAACATTCTCGACCCAGGGCCGCATGAAGTCGGATGTCCCACCTGAGACGATGAATGTCCTAAATCCGTTAGCCCGGAGGTAGGTCAAAAGTTCAAGCATGGGCTGGTAGACAAGATCGGTGTATGGTCGCTGGAAGCGTGGGTTATTTGCAGTTCTGATCCAGCTTAAAACTGTGTTCTGGAACTCATCGGTCGTCATACCGGCGTGCGTAGCCATCATGACCTTGCCGATATCTTGTTGTGTGGCTTTAGCCGCATATGATCTGTCGTTTTCCAGAATTGCCTTGAAAGGCTGCTCGTTTTTCCACTCAGGGTGCTGCGGAGCAAGCGCTTTTACCCTATCAATAGCGAATGCAAACTGGAAGGGCATGGGTTGCTCGGTCCAGAGAGTCCCATCGTTATCAAACACCGCTATACGTTCTTCAGGCGGTATGTAATTCTGACTGCCCTTGTACGTCGCGGCTTTTACGAACTGTATAATGCTCTCTTTTGTTGGATTATCAACCCAGGATGGCAAAGGCTCTGCGGCGCGGCTCACTGCAATGAGCTGCGCAATAACGATAACTGTCAGAAGGCTGGTTAATATATGGCTTCGTAAATTTCGCATTAACCTCTACTCCTTTACACTGGAACCGTGACATTTTTTGAATTTAATCCCGCTTCCGCATGGGCAAGGGTCGTTTCTTCCTGCTTTTGCGAACTCAGCCTCCTGTTTTACGTCCTCTGCAGCCATTATTTGCATGACTCCATCTGCATATTGCCCCCGTCGTAATAGCTCAGCCATTATGCGCATAGGCTTTTCCGTATGCTCGAAGAAAGCTTTTAGCCCTTTACACAGATAATTGAGGCCGGGTTCTCCGTCTGGCGTCTCTAAAATGCGGTTCTTGGGACACTCGCCGTTGCAGGTGAAGAGATACCTGCACTCGCGGCAGTAATTGGGCAATAAGGACTGCTTAGACTTGCCGAAATCCCTCTGTTTTTGCGAGTTTATTAGTTCCGCAAGCGGAGTCTCCAAGATATTCCCGATATAGCCATCAGGTTCCACGAAATGGTCGCAGGAATAGAGGTCCCCGTTGTGTTCCAGTGCGACTCCTTCTCCGCAGGTTGGCCGAAGGACACAAAGGGTGGAATAACCGCGAAGCCATGATGCCAGAACACCATCAAAAAACTGGACAAATGTGCTCCCGACATCTTTTCTGACCCACTCATCGAATATTTCGATCAGGAACCGCCCGTATTGCTCCGGTTCGACAGACCTTTCAGTGATTTTCTCGCCTTCCTGATAGCCCGTATCGTTGTCACGTTCCACAATAGGGATAAACTGAATATAATGGGCGTCTAATTCGTCACGGAAGAACCTGTAGACCTCAAGCGGATGTATACTGTTGGCTGCGTTCACGGTGCAAAGGATATTGAATTCGACTTTGTGCTCCTGCATGAGCTGTACGGCATTGACTACGAGATCGAAAACAGACTTTCCGGCTTTATCTTTGCGGTAGGTGTCGTGAAGCGCTTTCGGCCCATCCAGACTTAGCCCCACGAGGAAGTTGTTATCATAGAGTAGCCTGCACCAGTCATCGTCAAGAAGCACGCCGTTTGTCTGGAGAGTGTTTTCAACCTGCATTCCAGGTCTCAGGTATTTCTTCTCGATCTCGACAGACCTTCTGAAGAAATCCAGGCCCATAAGGGTCGGTTCTCCGCCCTGCCAGGCGATTGTAACCTGTGGGGTTTGATGAGCCTCGATTGTCTGGCGGAGGTAGCTCTCCATTACCTCATCCGTCATACAGAACCGGCTTCCGGGATACAGGCTCATCTTTTTGAGAAAAAAACAGTAATCGCAGTGCAGATTGCAGATTGCACCGGTCGGTTTCGCCATTACATGGAAGGCTGACAGTTTGCGGTTCGCCTCCATAAACGTACTCCACCTTCTCTAGAGAACAAGATATTGGAGAGCCTGCCAATCCCGGTATATTATGCTTGAAAAGGCCTTGAAAATAACAAGACCCAGGGTGTCGTATTCCCGTATCTGTATTAGTTAAAACTCGGATGCCTGCGGATAACTGATATAACAAAAAAGCCCTGCCGTTATTTTGGACAGGGCCTGATTCGCAATGACTCTAAACATATTCCCGGTGCTTTGCTGCTTCTGCAGCTTCTGCCTCGGCTTTCGTCTTGTGTACAGTCCCATCCGGGTGGTTCGGCGGGGAGTATATGGTATAGAGCTTCAGGTCTTCTGTCGGTGACGTGTTGATTACATTGTGATACGTTCCCGCAGGGACCACGACTGCATCACCATCATGTGCAATGTGTTCCTCACTGCCGTTGTTCAGAACGAACCTTGCTTCTCCATGTTCCAACCGGAAGAACTGGTCGACGTTCGGGTGGATTTCATTTCCGATCTCTTCACCTCCCCGCAGGCACATCAACACGAGCTGCGAATGCTTGCCTGTAAAGAGTACTTTTCGGAAGTAGCCGTTCTCCAGAGTTTGCTTTTCGATAGATCCAACAAAACCGGTCATAGTGTAGTTCTCTCCTGTCTCTCGCATTACGATGCGGGTTCATGCAGCAATATTTACCGTATTTTGGCAGGAAGACACACGCATTTATAGAATTTCTTGAATTACACTTGCAATTAATGCATAAGATTTCGTATACTTTTAGACGGTATTAGCACTCGGTTCCATAGAGTGCCAAAATATTACAATCATAACTACGCAGGAGGTGCTTAATAATGCTTAAGCCGCTCAGCGATAGGATCATCGCTAAGGCAACAGGAGCCGAAGAGGTTACCAAAGGTGGTATCGTTCTTCCTGACACAGCTAAAGAGAAGCCCCAGGAGGGCGAGGTTATAGCCGTTGGTCCCGGCAGACTGCTGGATTCGGGTAAGACAGTCCCGATGGATGTTAAGGTAGGAGATAAGATCATCTACTCCAAATACGGCGGGACAGAAGTGAAGGTCGGCGGCGAGGAATATATCATCCTTCGCCAGGATGATGTGCTCGCAGTGCTCGAACCCTGTAAATGCAAAAAGGGAGGCAAGTAAAATTGGCCGCAAAAGATCTTAAATTCAACGAAGATGGAAGAAAAGCGCTTGAGCGAGGCGTAAATATCCTTGCCGACGCAGTAAAAGTAACACTTGGACCGAGAGGCCGCAACGTAGTCATCGAGAAGAAATACGGAAGCCCCACGGTTATAAATGACGGCGTTACCATCGCCAAAGAGATCGAGGTTGAGGACAGGTTCGAGAACATGGGCGCTCAGCTCGTGCGCGAAGTCGCCTCCAAGACCAACGATGTTGCCGGTGACGGAACGACTACAGCAACAGTACTTGCCCAGGCGATAGTCCATGAAGGTCTGAAGAACGTCGCTGCCGGATCGAACCCGATGGCTGTAAAGCGCGGTATCGAACTGGCTGTTGACAAGGCAGTGGAGAACATCAAAAAGTCTGCAAAGCCGGTAAAAGAGCGCTCAGAGATAGCTCAGGTAGCATCCATCTCCGGTAACGACAGCGTAATCGGTGAACTCATCGCTGACGCTATGGACAAAGTTGGAAAAGACGGAGTCATCACGGTAGAGGAATCCAAAGGAAGAGACACCAGCCTGGACGTAGTCGAAGGAATGCAGTTCGACAAGGGCTATATCTCACCTTACATGGTCACCGATCCAGAAAGAATGGAAGCAGTCCTTGATGAACCGTATATTCTGCTCTTCGAGAAGAAGATCAGCGCTATAGCGGATATGGTCCCGGTGCTTGAGAAGGTAGTGCGCGCAGGCAGGCCGCTTCTTATCCTTGCAGAAGATGTCGAAGGCGAAGCACTTGCAACTCTGGTAGTGAACAAGCTCCGCGGCACCCTGAACTGCGTTGCAGTGAAGGCTCCTGGGTTCGGCGACCGCCGCAAAGCTATGATGGAAGATATCGCCATCCTGACAACAGGCAGCTTTGTCACTGAGGATCTTGGACTGAAGCTCGAAAATATCGAGATAGATCAGCTCGGAACAGCCAAAAAGGTCGTTGTCACAAAAGAGAAGACGACGATTATCGAAGGTGCCGGCACTGCTGACGCAATCAAGGGCAGGATCGCACAGATCAAGCATCAGATCGAGGAAACAGACTCCGATTACGACCGTGAGAAGCTGCAGGAGCGGCTGGCGAAGCTCTCCGGCGGCGTTGCAGTCGTAAAAGTCGGAGCCGCAACCGAGACAGAGCTCAAAGAGAAGAAGGCAAGGATCGAAGACGCGCTTTCTGCGACCCGCGCAGCCGTAGAAGAGGGAATCGTTCCCGGCGGCGGCGTTACGCTGCTCAATGCCGTTTCCGCACTGGACCAGGTGAAGGACGAAAACAGCGACGTAATGGTCGGTGTGAACATTGTCCGAAGAGCCCTGGAGGAACCCGTAAGGCAGATTGCGTTCAACGCAGGAGCAGAGGGATCAGTCGTAGTCCAGCGGATCAAAGAGCTGAAAAAGGGCATGGGCTATAACGCCGCAACCGGCGAATATGAGGACATGCTGAAGGCTGGAATCATCGACCCTGCAAAGGTAACGCGAAGTGCCATTGAGAATGCTGCGAGTATCGCATCGCTTCTTCTTACAACAGAGGCTCTCGTAGTCGAAAAGCCCGAAAAAGAGAAGCCCGCTCCGGCAGGAATGCCCGGCGGTATGGGCGGAATGCCCGGAATGTATTAGAAAGCAATCAGCTGACAAAAGGTATAAAAAGGAGCGGGGATGTATTCTCCGCTCCTTTTTCTTGTATGTTAATTTATATCAGAATAGTGGTTAAGGAGTACTCAGTGCCGCTATACTGCTGCTGTCCTTCAGGAGGATCAAAGGACTGAGGTTTTCATTATCTAATCTATAGCAACTGCAGGCTCCTGTAGCCTTGACCAGTGCTCCTTTTACTACATCAGATGGCAGGGTGATAGTGCCGTAATATACCGCAACACTTCCTGAGCCATCATTTATGTACAGTTTCTTATTAGTAGTATCAATATCCGCTACTGTCCCACATACTGTCACTAATAACCCTATGTTGTTCAGGCCGAAGCTGCCTTTTACACCCTTCTGGCCTGTCTTGGCTGCTGAATCATAGCTGTAGTCTCCGCCACCGATGTATTTGCAGGTAATCATCAGCGGCTTTGCAGTCTCCTGACCTGTAACTGAAGGAGTCTCATAGCTTGAGAGGCATCTTTCTCCGTCTGTGGTAGTCCCAAGGACACCATTAACCGAGATTATCTGATTTACCTGCGGCAGAGTTCCCTTTAGCTGGTTCACTCTTATGCCGTATGTCCTGTTTATGTCCTGGACATAGTAGAAGCCGCTGTAGACCGAAGATGCTACCATATTGGTTGCCAATACATATGCCGTATCTTTAGTTGTTTTGGCATTTGCACCTGTGACATCAAATACTGAGTATTCATCAGCACCAATATCTACATGACTTCCTGTAATACGTGCCTCACCGTCCATATCAACCCAGCCGCTCTGTACTGCTGTGTCATCTCCTGCGTTTATGCAGGGAGACGCGGAGTTGAGATGGTAGTCTCCATTGTCTCTATCTCTAAACAGAGGATTTGCTGATATATCGGCAGGTCCGGCAGAAAGCCCAGAGTAGTCGGTAGTGTTACCATAGACACAGTTCTTCTTTAGCGTTGGGCTTCCACTATATCTATATATCCCTGTGGTATTAAATGCAACTATGTTGTTGGTTATTGCAGGACTTGATAAGTAGCAATAAATGCCACTGTTACTTCCAGTGACGGTATTGTTGGTTATTATGGGAGTCGAATATGCGTCGCAAAAGATGCCATCGAGATTTGCACTTATGATGTTATTGGATATTGTGGGGCTTGTTGATGACAAGCAGGAAATGCTACCTCTAGTGGTAAACCCGTCAATACAGGCAGTTGTTGAAAAACCTCTCACCAATATAGCTTGCCCAATGCCTGAGCTGTCGAATATACACTTATTGGCACTGAAGGCCCTTTCAGTTCTTTGACTTTCTGTCCCAGCAAACCCTCCATAGATACCGATGTCTGCCTTCAAAGTGATGTGTTCATAATAAACTCCGGCGGCAATCCATACCTCACCGCCGCCATTAGCATAGGCTGCGTCAATACCTGCCTGTGCAGTCTTTTTCGCAAGTGCCCAACTTGAACCGTCACTCAAGTCATTTCCATTGGTGCTGACACGTACCACTATGGGAGAATTAACCTGCCACTGCGTCCCATCCGACTCATCCGCGCCTATATCTACAGATGCGCCTTGTATCCTTGGCTGTCCATCCATATCTACCCATGAAGAATCAACCACGGAACTGTCGCCTGCATCTATACATGGTGATCCTGGCTGGATGTGAAGCTTGCCATACCTCCAGATCTCAAGCAAAGGGTCTTTTGATATGTCTGTAGAACTTGCAGCAACACCATAGTAGTTGGCAGTGTTGCCATAAACACAGTTATTCTTTAGGGTTGTGTTTTCGCCAGTACTATAGATCCCTGTGCCATTGAATACAACAATGTTGTTAGCTATTGTGAGATTTCCGGAGTACCAAATGCCGTAATTGCCGTTTCCACTGATGGTATTGTTGGTTATTGTAGAATTCGATGAAAAGCAAAAGATGCCATATTCATTTGTACCTATGGCATTATTAGTTATCGTGGGGCTTGATGATGAGCACAAGATGCTATAGCTATTCTCATTGATGGTGTTGCTGGTTATTGTGGGGTTCGATGATGACGCACAGAAAACACCACAGCCATTCCCACTGATGGTGTTGCTGGTTATTGCGGGATTTGATGACGTACAGGAGATGCCATGGTTATTCCCAATGATCTTATTGTTGGTTATTGTGGGATTTGATGATACACAATTGATACCACGGGCATTCCCGTTAATCACGCTGCTTCCGCTGCTCCCGTCGATGGTGTTATTAGTTATTGTGGGGTTCGATGAATCACAATAAACACCGTAGCCATTCCCATTGATGATATTATTAGCTATTTTAGGGCTTGATGATGACACACAGCAGATGCCGCACTCACTATTTCTGATAGTAAACCCATCAATACAAGCAGCAGTTGAAATACCAGTTGCATATATAATACCGCAGCTATTGGCACCATCGAGTATGCTCTTGTTAATGTTGAAGTTTCTCTCAGTCCTCTGGCTCTCAGTCCCCGCGAACCCTCCGTAGAGGTAGCAGTTGGCTTTCAGGCTAATATGTTCATAATAGGTTCCGGCTGCTACCCATATCTCTCCGCCGCTGGTAGAGGCTGCATCTATACCAGCCTTTACTGTCTTTTTAGCCAGTTCCCAGCTCGAACCGTCATTAGAGTCATTTCCACCCGTACTGACCCTGATTACTGTCTGTCCAAAGCAACTGGAGCAAAGAATCGCGAGTAAAACCAGTGACCAGATCAGAACTCTATGCCTGTTCATCAATATGCTTCTCCCATGTGTGTAGATATAGACTTCCTGGACAATGTGTCACAGCTTATTGTTGAAATGTGTTACAGTGAAAGAAGGGTAGTTCAAACTATTGCAGTGTATCATATTATCTTTATGCTTGCATGGTAAAACTGCATTTGATATTGCAATAAATGGTGGTTAATACCAATTAACTGTCGTTACATATGTCAGTAAATAATGGATTCTATCGTTTGACGCAAGCTATCATTACAGTATATACTATCGACTGAGTCGTGAAGGCTCAGATGGTTCCGGCTGAAGCCGGAGTCGAATCCTAAATACAAATAAATCAAATCTGCGGCCATGAAGGCGCCGTCCATACCGGGCGACGAGCTTGATGGCTTTTTTATTTGAGGCTTTATGAGCAAAACTAACGATAAATTAGAGCAACTGCGGTCTATTCTGAGAGAGATGGGTGGGCTTGTGCTTGGATATTCCGGCGGAGTGGACAGCACATTCTTGGCGGCGGTTGCTAGAGATGTTTTGAAGGACAAGGCAGTGTGCGTTTTGGCATCTTCAGAGACATATCCGTCATCGGAAGTCATTGATGCGAAGAAAGTAGCTGCAGATTTGTGCCTGAACCTGGTTCATATACACACAGATGAGCTCAAGAACGGGAATTATGTCCAAAATACCCCGGATAGGTGCTATTTCTGCAAGTCTGTGCTCTTCGGAAAACTATTTGAGATTGCAAAAGAGCGGAATATACACTGGGTAGCAGACGGTTCAAATGTCGATGATTTGAGCGACTATCGCCCCGGCAGCCGCGCAGCCGCTGAACTCGGAGTAAGAAGCCCTCTCAGAGAAACAGGGTTTAGTAAGGATGAGATTAGGAAATCATCGCAAATGATGGGGCTTCCGACCTGGAACAAGCCTGCTTTTGCATGCCTAGCGTCCCGAATACCCTACGGGACCAGAATAGAGCCTGAAGTATTGAAGAAGCTGGATGAAGCAGAAAGCTTCCTTAGGGATCTAGGCTTCCGCCAGGTCAGAGTCAGGCACCACGGCACAATTGCTAGGATAGAAGTAGAGCCGAATGATATTCCTAGACTTGCTTCACCTGAACTGAGGCAGAATGTCACTGATAAGTTTAAGATATTAGGATATACATATACAACGCTGGACATGAATGGCTATCGCACAGGGAGCATGAATGCTGTGCTGAAGCCATCAGAGGTAGAAAATAATGGACGCTGAGCGACTACAGAAACTGCTTGAAGATGTGAAAAGCGGTGGAGTTCCTATAGAAGATGCTATGGCGCAGCTGCGCACGCTGCCTTACGAAGACATAGGCTTTGCCAAGCTCGATATGCATAGAGAGATTCGGACAGGATTTCCAGAGGTCGTTTTCTGCCAGGGGAAGACCTGTGAGCAGTCCGTAGAGATAATAAAGCGGCTTTCAGCCCGGAACTCAAAGGTGCTCGCTACCAGAGTATCGAAGGAGACCGCTGTGCGGATAGTCTCCGAAGTCGCTAACTCGACGTATCACGAGCTTGCCAGAGTGGTAGTCGTGAATAAAGAGGTTGAAACAGCAAATCCTGCTGACGATAAGTACATAATGGTAGTCTGCGCGGGTACAGCGGATGTCCCAGTTGCTGAAGAGGCCGCTATCACAGCGGAGACGATGGGAAGCCGGGTAGAACGGGCGTATGACATCGGTGTGGCTGGAATTCACAGGCTGCTGGATCAAAAAGAGCGGCTTATGAAGGCGAATGTGCTGATCGTAGTAGCCGGTATGGAAGGCGCGCTTGCAAGCGTTGTCGGCGGGCTGGTCTCAAAGCCGGTTATAGCCGTCCCGACAAGTGTCGGCTACGGTGCGAGCTTCGGCGGCCTCTCAGCGCTTCTCGCAATGCTCAATTCCTGCGCAGCCGGGGTTGTCGTGACCAATATCGACAATGGATTCGGCGCGGGTTACTTCGCACATCAGGTGAATAAATGAAAATAGCATATTTCGATTGTTTTGCAGGTATCAGCGGGGACATGACCCTTGGCGCGCTTATCGGGGTAGGGGCTGACCCGGAAAAGCTCTGTAAATCACTATCCAGCCTGGGTGTAGATGGCTATACTCTTGAGGTCAAGAAAATTGAGAAGAACCACATAGCTGCGACAGATGTCGAAGTTGTTCTGGAGCATCATCACCATCATCACAGGAGACTAGGGGATATTCTGGCCATAATCGACGACGCAGACTTGTCTGATTGGGTGAAAGAGAAGTCCAGCGCAATATTCAAACGACTTGCTGAGGCGGAAGCGACAGTCCATGGTTCCAGCCCGGAAGATGTGCATTTCCATGAGGTCGGCGCGGTCGATGCAATCGTCGATATCATCGGGACTGCAATCTGTCTGGATCTTCTTGGTAGGCCAAAGATCGTCTCTAGTCCGATGCCTACGTTTCATGGTTTCGCTACCGGTTCCCACGGCACATTTCCACTTCCTGCACCGGCCACAATGGAGCTTCTAAAGGGTGTCCCATGGCGTGAGCTTGGCGCAGAAGGCGAGCTTGTGACTCCAACCGGTGCAGCTATTATTACCACACTCTCATCAGACTTCGGCCAGATGCCGCCGATGTCCGTCGAGACGGTCGGTTATGGCGCTGGAACGCAGGACCACGGCTTTCCAAATGTGCTTAGGGTGATGCTGGGTGAAGCCGTTGATAAGAAGACTCCTGCGGATGAAGTTTCTGTAATTCAGACGAATATAGACGACCTTAACCCGCAGATTTACGATTTTGTTATGGACAGGCTCTTCGCAATGGGCGTATTGGATGTTTTTCTGAGCCCTATCCAGATGAAGAAGAACCGTCCGGGGACGCTTCTTTCGGTCATTTGTTCGCCGGAGCTTGAGCAGAAAGCCATCGAAATGGTGCTCCAAGAGACATCGACTCTTGGCGTGCGGATACAACATATGGAACGCGTATGCCTTGAGCGGCAGTGGCAGGAAGTTGAAACGGAGTTCGGCAAGGTGCGTATCAAAACAGGCCAACTGAACGGCCAGGTGGTGAACGCATCCCCGGAATACGACGACTGCAAACGGGCTGCTGAGGAGCACTGCATGCCGGTGAAACAGGTATATGACGCTGCGATAGCAGCGTTTACAGGGAACAGGTGACAGGGAACAGAAGAGGACTGATGGAGACTTATGCTTCGGCGCGTCGTTTGCGCCGAAGCCAACTTTTCGAATTAGTGAATGTCGTGCTTCGGCTCCCCGTGGTCCGGTAGGTCCACGGGGTAACTGCGGTCCCGAAGCATACAAAGGGCCTTATTGTAGATACTTTAAGTCCCCCATTCGCGAAATCCGTTAAATCCGCGTAATTCGCGTTTCAAAAGCTGATGGCTATCAGCTAAATCAACTTCAAAAGTTCAGAGTCATTTCTGCTTTCCACTGCTTCTCTTATCTGTGCCACATTATCTTCAGATGGGTAGATGCGAAGTGCGTCTATTGCCTCCGCAGCGGTCTTTTTGTCGGCATTTCGGACTACTTCGAGCAGAAAATTGAATGATTCGGTGCTTCTCACAAGTGCGATGGGCAAAATGAGCATCCGGCGAGTCGATGACGATGGAAAATCGTCCCAATACTCTCTCAGCATATCATAGGCTCTTGAAAGCCTGGAGTTGCCGATAGCGATTGCAGCAGACTGGGTTATGGCAGCGTCATCAGCCCTCAAATAGCGTGAAACGAAGTCGAGAGACCGTTCGGGAGCCATTGAGATCAGTCCTTCGAAACACTCGTGGACCACATCCGGTTCTTCATCGCCTGTAAGGACTTTAAATCTCAGCAAAAGTTCACTTTCAGGGTTGCCGAGATAACTGAGTGACTTTGCCGCGGCTGCCCGGACTTTCGGGTCGGTATCAACTAGAAGATCGGTAAGTATATAAGGTGTATCTGAATGGATGATCCGCGCCAGTCCGTAAGCACAGCCAATTCGCACCTTGACAGCTGCGTCGATCGGTTTTCCATACGCGGGCTCCATCTGAATATAATAAGCTCCTTTACGAAAGACCTCATCTCCCATGTATTCGAGCTTGTTCAGTGCGTTTACAATCGAGATTTTGGCGTTACAGAGCTTATCGTTGTGTACACCATCGATCATGAACCGGCCAAACGCGGAGAGCATATCAGGAATCAGTTCATGAAGCCCGAAATCTGCAGCTATATCCGTTGCTTTGGATGCCAGTAAGCTGGTATTTCCATTGATTGCACTTTTCAGCACAGCCAATGATTCATCGGTCATCGGACCGGACTCAATGCGCACCAGTGATTTATAAGATACATTGGTCATTCTGTATACTTAGCCTTTAAGCTTGGCTGCTATATCCTCATAGACGGAATCAGGTATTTCCACAGGTCCGAATGTATGGATGGAATCAGGTTGTCCTGGACCGGATAATTTGGGATTGACGCACCAGTTGTCATTCCGATATCTATCTCTAATGCTCTTATTGCGGAAATCAGGGACATCTATTGGAGCATTACCTTCACAAATGGACTTGTATCCGAGAATGCCTGGAAACGTCATATCCAGAGCCTGATACACATCTATGATATGTTCCTTGCCTGGCCGGTCCAGTATGGCATCAATAAAGAAATCAATAGTGTGAAAATCAGACCCACCATGCCCGCTTATACTCTTGGATAGCTCCGATTCATAAGGAAATTCAGGAATATAGTTTCTGACCTTGCCTTCTTTTTCCAGATACAGATTTATTCTTTCGCTGGTATCGCCCCATCTGTCGGTTTCGGCCATTCCTTTTGTGCCATATACTGCGTACCAGATGTCAGCAGGCTCGCGCTTGTACATCGACCAAGGCAGGAACTTGGCAGTGGCGCCGTTGCTCATCTGGCAGACGATCAATGCCCCGTCAGCGGCTTTGCGGCCTAATTTGCGTGAAGTGATGTTGGGCGTTTCATAGGCAGTGACGCGAACTGGTCTTGTTCCGGTTATCGTGATAATCGGCCCGACTGAATGGGTGCAGTAGAAAGTGGACTGAGCCCAGTTGCGCCAATGGCTCTTTTGACCTGATGTAATCTCAGACCAGATGCTTTCGCAGTCGTGAACATAATCGCCTTCGGCATGCAGAAACTCGCCGAGATCACCTTGCTTGTACAGCCTCTGCATTTCAAAAGTCCCGCGGAAGTAGCAGTAGTTCTCGCCATAATCATAGATTTTTCCGCTTCGTTCCACTGCTTCTACAAGCTCAACAGCTTCAGCCATATTCTGGCAGGCCAGAACCTCGCTAAAGACATGCCTTCCTGAATCCAGCAGCTTAACAGCGTAAGGAGCATGCTCAGTGGCAAAATTCGCCAGTACGACTGCATCCATGTCATGCGCGACGAACTTGTCAAAGTCAGTATAGAGTACTACCTCTACACCAAGGCCGGCGGCGAGCTTTCTACAGCCTTCCAGTTTAGGTTCAGAGGAATCACATATCGCTACCAATTCGGCATTGGGATGCTTCGCCAGGACATCTATAAGAGTTTGGCCTCGCCCTCCGCCAAAAACTCCCACTTTCACCTTCATCATTATCGCTCTTTTCTTAAATAACGAATAGCATTACGGAAATATAAACCTGAACATGAAAAAACACCCTGCTCAATAGAGCAGGGTGTCATATGGTCGGGGCGGGGAGATTTGAACTCCCGACCTCTCGCACCCGAAACGAGCGCTCTACCAAGCTGAGCCACGCCCCGCCGACCAGAAGATTATACCATAGCTCACGCGCTTCCGCAATAGAAATATCGGCTAAGCATACAACTTAATGAATGCTATGCGTTTGCTGCCGTTGCACGCTTGCGGGTGAATTTGTTTTTGATCATATTCCAGACAGTTGCAGATTCCTCGAGCTTCAATACGTGTACGCATGCGACGAATAAGCCGCCGCCGATGGCCAAAGGAACCAAAAGGCCAAGCCCTGCATGGACCTTGAAAGGAAGACCGGCAGGTAAATATTTCGGGAGCCTTATCATAACGATCCACATTGCAGCACCCATAATTGCGGATGCGAGACTTACTTTACCTGCAGAAACAAGAATCCGTTTGGCTCCGATTCCACCAGCTTTACGCCTGAGCATTACCAGCATTATCAGTGAATGAAGAGATGCTGCGATTGTAGTGGCAATGGCGAGCCCCTTATAACCTATTATATGCATAAGTCCTATGTTCATCGGAATGAAGATGAACGTCACTATAGTTCCGGTCACGACCGGGATCCAGGTATTCTGCATGGAGTAGAAGGCACGAGCTATAAGTGCCTGCATAGACCAGGCAGCAATTCCAAGAGCATAGAATATTAAGGCTCCTGACACAAGCTGGGTAGCTCCGGCACTGAATCTTCCGTGCTGGAACAGGAGTTGGATCAACGGCTTACAGAGCACGATCATAAGCACTGTTGCCGGAATTGATACGAACAAAATTGCGCGAAGCCCGTAGTTCAGAGTCTCTCTGAACTCTTTCATCTTGTTGGTTGCGAACTGGGCAGCAAGTGTCGTATAGAACCCGATAGCAATCGATTGTCCAAAGATGCCTATCGGTACCTGCATAAGTCTATTGGACCTGTCTATTGCTGATACGACCCCTGATGAAAGATAAGACGCCAGCCATTTGTTGACCCAAACATCTACTTGTGGCAGGGAAAGGCTGAAAATGACCGGGATCATCAGCTTCCATACTCTGACTGCGTCAGGGTGTCTTACATTAAGGCATGGTTTGAACTTGAGCCCGTATCGGCGCAGCACCACATATTGCAGCACGAAGTTGCCTAAGAATGCACCCGTAAGCGCACCCCAGGCAAGGCCGTCAATGCCTGCTACCGGGCCAAGAATATGGCCTGCAATAGCTCCGCCGATGATTATTCCGATGTTATAGATGCTCGGGCCCAACCCAGGCGCTGTAAACTGTTGGTGCGCCCAGAGCGAAGCCATCATCAGTCCGCCCATAAAGAAGAAGAGCTGTGCGGGGAGAACTATTCTGGTAAGATGCGCTACCCGGTCCAGTGCTTGTGGGCCAAATCCGGGCGCGGCCACCAAAGGGACAAGCTGACGGGTGAAAATCTCGCCGAGTATGATGAATGCACCAATAACTAAAAACATCACTGATGCGATGATGCTGAACAGGTGCCATGCTTCTTCTTTTTTACCCTTGGAGATATACTCTACGAAGACTGGCACGAATGCGCTGGATAAAACTCCGCCGGCTATTAAGTAGAAGAGGAGGTCAGGAAGGTTGAATGCAGCATAATAAACATCGGTATTGCTGCCTTGTCCGAATACTCCGCTGATGACCATATCTCTGACCATTCCGAGCGCTCTGCTCAACATGATCATGACCATCATTATTCCGGCGGCCTTGGTAACAGTTTTTTGTGTAGTCATAATTTTCGAGATTTAGTATAAAACCTAATAAGCTCGACCGTCAAGATCGGCCTTTATTTTATACGACTGAAACCGATGAGTCGTTAGCTTGTTTTGATGAAATATCAACTAAATCTCGAGGTGTATTGGTTGTGAAAGCCTAAAATTTGATGCCGGCCTTCTGTACTTCCTGATAAGGCAGCAGCCAGATGAGCGATTCATCGTGGAGATCGACCACCTGGATTCTGTTGCCGAACGGATCTCGAAAATCGCAACGAAACGGTGGGATGAGTTTCAGCCCATACTTCTCCGTTACCTTTCTGCGCACTTCTGCAAGCTGTTCTTCGTCCCGTACGATAATTCCGAAGTGCCTCATTTCGCTCTGTTTCACTTCATCGACCTCGAACATCGCCAGGAATTGATGCTCTCCAAGCTTGAAAAACGCGTTGCCCTCGCCTGCATCGAGTTTTTCAAGATTAAAAACGTCCGTGTAGAATTCTATGGCCTTTTCTACATTATCTACCTCGATAGCTATGTGGTTACTGCCGTAAACCCGTACACTCATGACTCTAGACCTCCTTTTACATCCAATTCTTTTAGTGCTACTACCCAAAATAATCGTTACCTTCTATGCTTATTTTGCGTCAATACCTGTCATGAGTCACATAGGAGAGCATTACTTACAGAGTTTTGCCAGTTGATGTAACGAGTATTAAGCATTGTTTCAGGCAAAACTTCTTCCGGGAGAGTTTCGAGTTTGAGTGTAAAACCAACAGATACAGCAGTATCAATGACTGGTTAGGTATCCGTAGGTTTGTTACATCATTACTCGAAACTCTCTAGTAAAAGTTGTAGATTTGGAAGAATAGTTGCACTGGCAATCACTTCGATCGGGCTGCTGTAGCCGCGGAGATTGTCTAGCTGCATACGATTTTGATACAGCTCCTGGAATGGTCAGGAAGATTGAATTTCACATATAAACGGCAGATGTTTTACATCATCAAGCCTTGACCAGCTTCGTTTTACTCGTCTTCCGGTCCAAAGAGGAAGATGCTTTGGGTCTGCCGCTTGCTTTAGCTTTGGCCTGAACAGGTTTTGTAGCCTGTTTGGGTGCTGATATGCTTCTGGATGAAGGTTTTTTAGCCTGATTGCCTACGTCAAGCGGCTTGGACTTGGATTTACCGACTGTTTTAGTTTCAACAGCCTTTTCGGCTTTTCCGACTTTCCCAATAGCTTTGGCGGTTCGCTTCTTTGCCGTGGTTTCGGGCTTCTCTACAGAATTATTAGCAGCGACAGCAGGCTTCGATGCTTTTACCCGTCTTTTCTCAGGTTGTTCTTCCGGAAGGTAGTCTTTTGGTATGACCCTTTTCCTGTGCAGTATCTCAGGATACTTTTCGAATTGCTCGAACATCAAATCCGTCAGGTCAAAGCTGAAAACTTTCTGACGCCCGTCTTCTATAGTCAATTCGATTTCGAGCCGGTCTCTATCAGGGATATTCTTAAACCGGCTGAAATGCCGGACTCCGTTTATTTGTGTGATACAGATTTGCATTGTTACTGTCCTTAATATGATATTCATTGCAACAGCTTAAATATATTACTACAAGCTGTAATAGTAGTCAAGTGTCTACCTGTGGCTGTTCGAAGACCATATAAAATGTATTGTCAACAACTCATACGCTAATATGCTGTCGTTTAGTCCAATTGCCACTTGGGTAAGCAAACTCTGAGCACCTATCGAGGTAAAAACGAGGTGAATGACGATGCAAAAGTTGAGACGTTTTCTGGAACGTGATAGCGAAGTAATTGAAGACAGAGATGTGGTTGAAGAGCTTCCGATTAAAATAGCGGAAGACTGGGATGTAATTGTAGGGAATGCAAACCTGATGGCGGAAGTCATAGATCGTCATCTGGATTTCGAGTCAAAATTGCAGGGCAGAGACCTAAGGCCAGTAACTCTTTGCCCGGAACAGCGAGTGAGTCTGATCAGCGATCTATCTGCGGTATAGATGGAAGGTATCAGATGAAGAAACTCTTTCCTGACACACCGGATGTGCCTCAGGGAGTTGCAAACCGGGGTGTAAGGATAATTGAAAAGCATCTGCGGATGCACAAGGTGGACCGGGCAAGAGACCTGCCGGAAGAAGCTAAAGTCAGGTTGCTTCGTGACCTCAGGGCTTTCTTTGATTCGGAAATGGGTGAAGGCTCAAAAGGAGGAGCAAATGCGGCGGAAAGAGGCTTCTGGAGTCGATTGTGGAACCGGATCCAAGATTTTATGAGTGTCTGTGATAACAGTACGAGAACGCTGACCGTGCTGCACACATTCAGTGAATAATGCCTGCATAAACGCAGAGCATGGGGGCGATAGAACGGCTTTATCAAGGGTACCGTATAGGCGCGGTACCCTTGTTTATTTTTACCTAATGATGCTGGGTGGGCTGTGTGGCTCGATTCCATAATATTCGTCCGAACTGGGTCATCGGGCCGTTCGGAAATCGTTTTGCCAGCTCACGAAGGCAGTTTTTGGTGCTTTCTTTGTCATTAAGCACATTCAGGTGGTATTCCGCCATTCTGTAAAGCGCTGTTTCGGCATCAGGAGACACAGGGTCCCTCTGAATGATACGTCCATAGATGCTGAGGATATCATGAGACGCAGCTGAGCGTTCCATCACTCTGGCAAGGCGAAGCAGATACATCGACGGAAGAATATCTATATTTCTGCGAAGCGTCATAAGGTAATACATAACAAACGCAGGGTCTCTATCTATAAGGACTGGGGTTGCATTTATGAAGGCTTTTTCCAGTGTCATATTCTGGCTGTATGAGAGACCCGGCTTAGCCATTGCTTTGATGATATCTATATTAGTCGGGTCTTGTTCAAGCATTGTTTCAAGTGCGTGAGCTGGCATCAATGACAGGTCTTTCATATCCGCCTGGATCGCTTTCGCTTCAGAAACTGACTCCGTATCGCGTTTTGCTTTTAGTGCAATGCACAGTACCGCTCCTGTGAATGCACCTCCTACGTGAGCGAAATTAGCTACACCGCCGCTCACACCGGTTACGCCAAATAGAAATCCTTCCAGTAGATCCATAAGGAAAAATAGCCCAATTATCCAGATTGCGGCGACTTCCCACACACCAACATAGGGACGGATAAATATCCAGAAGAAATAAAATACACAGACAGTACTCCACGAAAAGATATACCAGTAAGCTCCAAGAATTCCCATAATGCACCCGGATGCACCTATACCGGGGCATGTTTTACCTGTAACCGCGAATTCTATTGCAGCCTCTAGTAAGTCGCCCGCAAGCCCTGTGGCGAAATATACAAGAAGGTATTTCCAAACGCCAAGCCTGTCTTCAACAGGCGGTCCAAAAACCCAGAGAAACAACATGTTTCCAATAAGGTGGAATAAATTCGCGTGCAGGAATGCTGCCGTGATGAAATTCAAGAACGGAGAGGAACCCAATGCAAAAGCGTAATTATCAAGCACATGTTCCTTGATATGCAGAAGCGAGTCGGTTGTGCATATATAGACAAGCACATTTATCGCTATCAAACTGACTGTAACAACTGGAAACTTCTTTGGAGGATTTTTTACACGATAAGGTAAAAGCACTGGCTAATCTCCCATTTTCGTATTTCCGATCACTCTTATGGTTGACGGTTCTCCAGGGTTTCCCTGAATGTCGAACTTCGTCTTCAAAAAGTGACCGACAGTCCATATATTTGTTCTCAGATGAAGAGTATTCTCTTCCGTTGCAAGCAATGATTCACCATCAGCAAGGGCCATTGGAACGATCATCTGGTCAGCCAGGTGCTTGTCCAGTGCCATTCCGGATTTCCACCATTGGGTAAACTTGTCGCATGCATCTTTGGCGACATCTTCCGACGATTTTCTTATCTCACCGAGTGATGTGAAACCTGCTTTCATATCACCGCCATCGAATAAAATGAACGAGAATGTTCCTCTGCCGGGTGAGTCATACTCTTCAATTACTTCATCTGGTTCTATATTGATCAATTTCAGCCGGGATGACATTTCAGCCATCTGCCTGTCGGCAATCGACCTCGACAGGTTGGAAACAGCCGAGCAGCAGGTAACAGCGCCGGGTTTTCTTTTAGAGAGATCAATCGGCTGCAGATGATCGACCGGACGTATTTCTGCCTCGATCTCTCCTCCTCCTATCGGATAATAGCCCGCTCGTTTTAACCGATACGACACCAGAAGCCCCATTCGCGCAAGTGTAGGAAGGTAGACCTCAGAAATATAATTGGACGAAGGGCTCCATGGAACGTGGGTTCCTCCACGAATTGTGACTGTCGATGGCTTCTTCGCAAAGGCAAGCGGCAGAAGCAATGTCTGGAATATCAGATTGACTGAACCAGCCGAGGACTTTATCTTTGAGACATCGAATGTATATTTTCCCGGTTTCACATTTCCCGGACAAAATTCGAGTGTCTGCGAGCCGATTTTGTCTCCTGTAAGCCTGCCGTTACAGATGCTCGATATAGATTGTGCGGCAGTGAGATGCTGTGGCTGAAGCCCAGGTTTTTTCCTGCCTGCACGGATATTTTCAATTCTTATAGGCTGTTTCAATATTGCTGATAGAGTAAGACTGGTGCGAACTATCTGGCCTCCACCTTCGCCGTAGCTTCCATCGATCACAATCACGTTAGCATTGCTCCAATTTATAGCAGAATGACATATATGTGGTATTCTTACTGGCAGAAACAAGAAATTCCTGCTGTACTGTCGATAAAATAGAAAGGATCGATGACTTTCGATGCCATCGATCCTTTCTGTAGCTGTTTTGCTCAATTTAATGTCATCCGCAGGGTGTTCCTGCTGGGCACGGCGTTTCTTTTGACTGGAGAGAACTCGGCATCTCCTGTAGTTTGACATCGACAGTCTGCCGTTTGCCGTCTCGTACAATAGTCAACTTTAATATATCTCCCACATGCTTTCCGCGCAGTTGTTTTTGCAGGTCGCCGCTGTCCTCGATTGTGGTGCCGTTTGATTGAACGATTATATCTCCGCGCTTGAGCCCTGCTTTTGATGCAGGGCTGTTTGGCGAGACATCCGCGACTATTACGCCCTTGTTTGTAGATATACCGAAGGCCTTTGAGGTCTCCTGTGTAACATCGCCGTAGGATATTCCGATCCAGGGGACTATCACTCTTCCATACTCCAGTACATCTTGTATAACTTCCTGCGCTGTGTTGATAGGTACTGCAAATCCGAGTCCGCCGCCACCGCCGGTGATCAATGCCGTATTGATCCCGATGACATTCCCACGGGCATCCAGAAGCGGACCGCCGGAATTGCCCGGGTTGATCTCGGCATCTGTCTGGATAAGGTTAGAGAGCGCAGATCCTCCGCCAGGTATACTCCTGTTCAATGCGCTGACGACGCCTACGGTGACTGTACGCTCAAATCCGTATGGATTACCTATCGCCACGGCTATCTGGCCTACCTGAAGCGTGTCGGAATCACCAATAGGGGCTGTAGGAAGCTGCCCAGCATTCACTTTCAGCACTGCGAGATCGACTCTTGGGTCACCTCCAAGGCGTGTTGCCTGAATTTGCTTGCCGCTTGCGAGTGTGACAATCACTTTCTTTCCGCCCTCGATTACATGGTTGTTCGTCAGTATATATCCCTCAGGCCGGACGATCACGCCGGAACCGACTGAGCTGTCTTCGTCAGAACCTGTACTGATAGCGACTACAGCCGGACCCACATTCCGCGCTAAATCGACGACTGCCCGCTCGCTGTCGAGCAGCAGTGGAGCACCGCCTGCACCTGTTCCTGCTGGGACGCTTGGCTTTATAGTCTGTGTGGATACATCAACTGTAGAAGAACCCAGCAGCAGGCCGGCAAAAAACATAGTCAAAAGCATGACCCAAAAGTTCGCGCCGCTGGAAACATTACGCAGCATCAATTCAATCCCTCCTCCCAGAGAGGTAAACAACAAATTTTAGTATGATGTTACCCAATGAACAGCATAATTCAGAGCAGTTTGAGGTATTGTTCGAATTCGGTAAACACATTTTTGTGTACCAAGGAGGAATATTCGTATCGGACGTTGAATTACAGAATTTGGTACCGAATGGTAAGACAACGCAGGAGGAAAATCTGAATGACGAACAAAAAGCGCGTCTACCTGTTTAGAGAAGGCAACGCGACCATGCGCGACCTGCTCGGTGGCAAAGGCGCTAACCTGGCGGAGATGACCAACATCGGTCTTCCTGTACCGCCGGGGTTCACTATCACTACAGAGACTTGTAATGAATATACTAAGCTCGGAAAACTTCCGGATGGACTGTGGGAAGATGTTCTCAAGGCCCTTGCGGACGTGGAAAAAGATATGGGCAAGAAGCTCGGCGATTCGAAGAACCCGCTTCTTGTTTCCGTAAGATCGGGCGCAAAGTTCTCCATGCCTGGTATGATGGACACAGTCCTCAACCTGGGCTTGAACGATGATACCCTGAAGGGTATCATCGCTGCAACCGGAAACGAGAGGTTCGCTTACGATGCCTACCGCCGCTTCCTTATGATGTTCTCCGACATCGTTCTTTCAAGTGACTATTCCAAGCTTGCAAAGCATCATTTCGAAGATATCTTCGATGTTCTCAAGGCTGAGAAGGGCGCTAAGGTCGATACGGAAGTCGATGCAGAGGGGCTGAAAGAGCTTGTAGCCAAGTATAAAGTTTACTTCAAAGAAGTTACCGGCAATGACTTCCCGACAGACCCGATGGAGCAGCTCAAACTTGCTATCATCGCCGTCTTCAAAAGCTGGAACAACGAAAGAGCTATCATCTACAGGAACCGCGAGAAGATTTCCCATGACCTCGGAACAGCCGTCAACGTTCAGACGATGGTCTTCGGTAACATGGGTGACGACTGCGGCACCGGTGTTGCATTTACACGCAACCCTGCGACAGGTGAGAACAAGCTCTTCGGTGAATTCCTGAAGAATGCACAGGGTGAAGACGTCGTAGCCGGTGTAAGGACCCCTGAGCCTATCGATCAGCTTGCAAACGAGTTCCCTGCAATCTTTGGCCAGTTCTCAGAGATAGCGCACAAGCTGGAAGACCATTATCGTGAGATGCAGGACATAGAGTTCACAATCGAGAAGGGAAGACTCTTCATTCTTCAGTGCCGCAATGGTAAGAGAACCGGCGCCGCCGCTGTAAAGATCGCTGTCGATATGGTCGGCGAGAATAGAATTACCAAAGAAGAAGCTCTTGTAAGAGTAGCCCCTGAGGCGCTCGAACAGCTTCTCAATCCGAGAATCAAGAATGTCGGAGCCATGAAGCCGTTAGCCAAGGGCCTGAACGCAGGACCTGGCGGCGCGTGGGGACATGTTGCATTCGATTCCAAGTCAGCCATCAAGATGGCGGAGACAAGCAAGAATGTCATCCTTGTCCGCAAAGAGACAAACCCTGACGACCTCGGCGGAATGCTCGCAGCAGCCGGTGTTCTCACCCAGCTCGGTGGACGCACCAGCCACGCAGCACTAATCGCCCGCCAGTATGGTATTCCGACCGTTTGCGGCTGCGGTGCTGTGAAAATCGACGAAGATGCCAAGCAGTTCACGGTTGACGGCACCGTCATCAAGGAAGGCGACATTATCACGATCAACGGAACGACTGGTGAAGTCTTCAATGCGAAGCTTGAGACCGAGCCAGCATCCGTTACCGGCGACTTCGGCACATTCATGGGATGGGCTGACGAAATCCGCAAGCTCAAAGTCTACGCAAATGCTGACAATCCTGAGCATGCAGCGGACGCTGTAAAGCTTGGAGCTGAAGGTATTGGACTCTGCCGCACAGAGCACATGTTCCTCGGTTCAGAGCGCGTCCCATTCGTAAGGGATATGATCCTTGCCGACAACGAAGAGATCCGGGAGAAAGCAATCGCAAAACTTCTTCCGCTCCAGCGCGGAGACTTTGTCGGAATCTTCAAGGCGATGGGTGGACGGCCTGTCACAGTAAGACTTATCGACCCGCCGCTTCATGAGTTCCTTCCGCCGCTCAATGAGCTTCTTGTGGAAGTCACAGAGATGCGCTGCAAGAACCCGAATGATCCTGCGCTTGCAGAGAAGGAAGACCTGCTCAAGAAGGTCCAGGATATGCACGAAGCAAACCCGATGCTTGGACTTCGCGGATGCAGACTTTCGATCTACTTCCCTGGGATCGTTAATATGCAGGTTGCTGCCATCATCGGCGCAGCCTGTGAGGTGAAGAAGTCCGGTATGGACGTTCATCCAGAGATCATGATCCCACTCGTCGGCACCGTAAACGAGCTGACCTACCTTAAGGCACAGCTTGAAGACGTTGCGAAGAAGACGATGGCGGCCGAAGGCTGTGAAATCGACTATATGTTCGGCACCATGATCGAGATCCCGCGCGCTGCACTGACAGCAGACGAGATCGCACAGCATGCCCAGTTCTTCAGCTTCGGAACTAACGACCTTACCCAGATGGGCTACGGTATTTCTCGTGACGATGCGGGTAAGTTCTTGCCGCTTTACATCGAGAAGGGTATCTTCAAAACAGACCCGACAGAGACAATCGACCAGAAGGGTATTGGCCGGTTGATGAAGATCTGCGTAGAAGACGCGAAGGCAGTCAACCCGAAGATCAAGCTCGGAATCTGCGGTGAGCACGGTGGAGAGCCGGACAGCGTTAAGTTCTGCCATAGAATCGGCCTGAACTACGTCAGCTGCTCGCCTCGCCGAATCCCTGTCGCCCGACTTGCAGCCGCCCAGGCTGTTATCGAGGAGAAGAACAGCAAAGCCTAAGATAGATAAGTGAATAGCTGACCGCTTTCAGTAGTCAGCAATCAGTAAAAAGCCCCCGTTGGAGTGATCTGACGGGGGCTTTATTCATCTTTCAGAGGATTGTGGCGTTCACGTGTCGAATTAGTCGGTAATACGTGATTGAATCTCGCGACCTTCGGCCGCAGCTTCGGCAGCAAGCAAGCCTAGAGTAGTATTAGTGGACATAATCTGAAGAGAAGGTATAACCCATGGGATTGTTTGATTATATTAGAGGTGATGATTTCCGTGAATGTCTCGAATCTGATTTCATAGAGCTTGAAATAGCAGAGAATAACGGCGCTTACAAAGCCGCGCTGGTAATTGCTGGTAGTATTGTTGAAGCTATTTTAGTGGATTATTTAGTAGATATTGGTTACGCAAAGAAAAATCCATTAGAAATGACATTAGGCGAGGCCATAGATGCTTGCCGAAAAGAGAACGCACTGTCTCGTAAAACTGCTGCTATTGCAGACGCTATTAGAGAATATCGTAACTTAGTTCATCCTGGACGCCAAATAAGATTGGGAGAGAAAGTAGATGAAAACAGTGCCGTAGTTGCAAAAGCGTTAGTTCAAATGGTAGCAAACGATACATCGGTAAAGAGACAAGAAAGACATGGTTATACTGCAGAGCAAGTTCTAGCTAAGATAGAAAAAGATCCAAGTGCTATATCAATAATTGCTCATTTGCTAAAAGAGGAAAATGAAACTGAACGGTTACTATTAAAAACATTGCCAAAGCGCTTTATGGAAATTACTTATTCTGATGCTTTCGTAGATGACGATGAATTTTGGTCAATTACCGCAACTCTAAACGCAGTAAAGGAAACCTTTAGGAGTGCTTTCGATCTCGCAGGAGATAATACTAAGCTAAAGGTGGCAATGGAGTACGTCAGGATTATAATGGAAGAAAGTGGAGACTACGTTAAAGAGTATGAGGACGCATTTGTTTATGGGGATGACATCAGTTGTTTGGAGGGAGAAAACCAGCAAATTGCAAAACAACACATATTATCCCGTTTCGCTAATAAACCTAACAATGTGAATCTTGCATTATTAGATGGATTAGCGCCATTGCTAAAAAAGAAAGAAATAAGCAACTATATTGATCCACTTGTAAAAACAATAATATCTGATAAATCTGATGAACGAAGGAAACGCGCTAAAGAGATAATCAAAGGCCAAGTAGCTTGGACTTCAAAGAAACAAGACATTTGGATTATGAATCGCCTGGATAATTGGATCATATTTTTGGAAGAGAAAAATGAAACATCTGAAATTGATTCTATACGTGAGATTAGAACTTATATAGAAGTTTATCCATTTTATGAATAGTATCTTAATTAGAGGTATGTATTGCGGCTTCGGCAGCAAGCAGTCCGAAGCAAAAATACTCCCTGCTGAAAGCTGAAGGCTGACAGCTATTTGCTATTTCAATGCCAGCATGGTTTATTTTTTGCAAAAATTCATGCTACAATAACTAGACTCACCCGCCATAATATGTGGGTGAGTTATTGTTTGAATGGGTTATCGCTTGTTGAGTAGGAGATAATGGTTCAGTGGAACAATCAGATAAATTAGTCCTCACACGGCAGGGTTATGATGAGATCAAAAAGGAACTTAATGAGATCATAACAGTAAAGAGGCCTGCGGTGGTAGATAGAATACGTGAGGCGAGGTTGCTCGGCGATCTTAGTGAGAACTTTGATTACCAGGATGCCAAACAGGTCCAGGGGATGCTCGAAGCCCGCGTCAGGGAACTGGAAGCGATTATAAACTCGGCTACAGTGGTCGATTCCACTAATCAGGATGGCTGCATAGGCATCGGCTCTAACATAAAAGTCCGTGATCTGGATGATGGATTTGAAGAAGAGTATAGAATTGTGGGACCCGCCGAAGCTAATCCGACAGACGGTAAAATATCTTACGAGTCTTGTATGGGAAGTGCGCTGATTGGGAAAAAAGCGGGAGACCATGTGCCGGTACATTCTCCCGGCGGTGTTTTTACATATGAGATAATATCCGTCGCATAACTTCCTTTATAATTGATGCTTTATATGGCCCGGCATTCGGTCGGGCCATATTCATATCTACGGCTATTCGTTTTACGCTTCGTCCACAAGGGTAGACTTTTTCGGTATAATGCTATACTTGTGACAGGAGGCGCCAAAATGTCCGTAGTCAAGATGATCGAACTTGTCGGCACTTCGGAAGAAAGCTGGGAGAATGCTGTTCAGGCAGCTCTCGATGATGCGAACAAGACTATAAAGAACATCGAATCGATAGATGTAACCAACCTGAGCGCTGTTGTACAGGATGGAAAGATCATAGAGTGGAACGCGGAAACAAGAATTGCGTTCAAAATAGAAGACCGGTTGAGGTCCGAGCACCACGAGCAGCATGAGCACGGGGAAAAGGTAAGTATGTAGGGTAGGGAATAGATACCAACGCCAAACCTCCATTTATATAAGTCCCATACGCAGTTTTACTTCAGCCATCGTTCTTGCAGCGATGGCTTTTGCCTTGTTTGCGCCGGTTTGGAGAATATCAAAGATATAATCGGGCTTTGATACAAGTTCATCGTGAGCTTCTCTTATTGGGGCAAGTTCACGGACTATATCTTCGGCAAGCACTGCTTTCATCTCTGAATACCGGATTGTTCCCGCTTCGTAACGGTCCATAAAGTCCCTGTAAGTATCCTGCGGCGAGAATTCCCGCATAAGCATGAAGAGGTTTGCTATCCCCGGCCCGATTGGTGCGCCCGGTTCAGGCCCGGCATCCGTTACAGCTCTCATTATCAGCCTTCTGATCTTCTCAGGAGGGTCAGAGAGTGCTATGCAACTGTCAGGAATGCTCTTGCTCATCTTTTTCAGCGGATCGGAGAGCGCCATGACACGTGGAGTTGCAGATAACTGAGGCTCGATCTCCGGGAATGTATCTCCGAATATTACATTGAACTTCCGGGCAATATCCCGCGTGAGCTCGATGTGCTGGATTTGGTCTTCACCTACCGGCACGAGCGTTGCTTTATAAAGCAGGATATCGGCGGCCATAAGCACCGGGTAATTAAAGAGCCCGGCGTTCACTCCTTCCGTGAACACTCTTGATTTCTCCTTGAACTGGGTCATGTGGGAAAGACGGCCCATTGGAGTGATGGTGTTCAATATCCAGGTTAGCTCCGTATGTTCCGGCACATGTGATTGAACGAAAATCGTCGTCTTTGCGGGATCGAGTCCGGCTGCGATGTTGATGACGGCTGCTTCGAAGATGTTCTTCTGCATTTCCGCCGGGTTGTAGGGGATTGTTATGGCGTGATAGTCGACAATGCAAAAAATTGACTCATGTTTGTGCTGCAGTTCGACCCATTGCTTGATCGCGCCTAGATAGTTGCCGATATGAACCAGCCCAGTCGGCTGGATTCCGCTGAATACCAGTTTACTCATAGTAATTTCATATACCCCTTCCGGCACATAATAATTTACGTTGAGCGATGCGTATTGCCTCACATAAAAATCGTACCATAGCGCAGGTCGTTGCCTCACGAAGAATCGTACCGTGTGAGGCACCGTTGCGTGTTACTGATGCAGTGTATCATAAAGCTCCTTTACAAGTTGATTGAT
>JBDKUN010000004.1:0-2209 GCA_039679675.1 Armatimonadota bacterium | reverse complement strand
CTGTAAGTGAACTCCCATCGACGCAGTTCTAGTAGGTCAAGCTGGAGATCGCTTATTCCAACCTTTGCCGCTCCGCTCCTGATCTCCGTCCAGGCAGTCTCGAATAGCTCAGATACAGGGTTTGATGAACTAACGGTCGCTGTGTAAACGTCCTCTATAGATGTTTCTCTTATCCGGCGCCGGTCACATGCTGCCATTGTCTGCTCGGAATAAGCGGGATAGTCCCCCTCGTGAGCTTTAATCTGCTTTAGCAGCTTATCCGATGCTTCTTCGAGGTGTCCACCCGCTATTAAATCCTCGATGGATAACTCTTTGACGATCTTTGCAACTAACCCCTTTCTCACCCTCTGCACTCCTTTACAGCCTGCTCGACAGGCGTTATAATCGCTGTGGTTGATATATTGTTTGGAATGCTGGGCGGTCCGGTTCGTGGGGCCGCTGTTTTTCTGTTTTTTCGCCCTAATTAGCGGCGCTAATTCCTCCGACTTCGCAACACCTCTGCAATCTCATCCCAATCCCGAGGCCGCCAGATATAGACTTCCTGCTCCGCCAGATTGAGTTTATCCAGCCAATCGCGTTGGTCCGGACTGGGTTTATTCGTATCGGATTTGAGCTCCGCATATATAACACGTTCGCGGACGAGCACCAGGTCTGGGAAGCCCTTACCATCAGCCTGGACCGGAGTCCGCCAACCCTTCTTGGTCAATGCTGGCCGGAAATGTGCGACAGTCCAGCCGAGATAGTGAGCAAGATCAATAACCTGCTGCTGGAATGGATCCTCCTTGATCGGCGGAGTATATTTCATAGGTTTCTACCCGGCAGCGCCTTGAATCTAGGCAAGAGCTCCGGTATTTGCCCGGTCTGATATGCATACTCAATGCTTGGCTCGATATGCTCGCCGACAGTCGAACCATCCGGGAGCATCGTGTAAGCCATGAACTCCTGATCGACGGTCGCTGCTTCGCTGTCGATTATTTCAAATCTGGCTTTGAGGCTGATCAGCAGCACTCTCCACCTTCGCTGTATTTCTTTCTGGTATCGGGCAGCTACCCGATCTTTTGTCAGCGCATAGCCTCTGGAGTCACAAGCGATACTTCGGTCGGATCTGGAAGGATAGACTATATCGAACTTATACATCCTTCCGTGCAATCGGAACATTACACGAGCTCCCTGTTCATCTTCGCCGAATATACGCTGGTCTGCGTCACGAGAGATTAGAATCTTCTCGATCTCATTGCGGGACTTCTCGACAGGCACATCCGTGCCTTCTGCATAGCGCGGCTTCTTTGTGCTCATCGGCCCACCTCTGCAGCTTCTCTTAAATCCTCACAACTTGCATTGCGCACGCAGTTGCTGCAGTCCATTGGACAATGCAGATATGCAGCCAGGTCGGCCTTGAGCACATAATTGACTCCTAAACTCTCACACATGTCTTTAGCTTCCTGAGCAAACTTCGCCCAGTTGATTGTCTTTGCGTGTGGGTGATAGTTCAGCTTGCCGATCTTGACGATATCGCATCCGGTTTCGGCTGCAGCACCAATGAGCTCTAATGTCCAGTCAGGTTCTATAACCGGTTCAAAACTCACCCAAGTTCGAATTCCCCATTCCTTCGCTTGCAAGATGGATATTAACCGCTCGTGAGTCGGGGCTGTGTTAGGTTCCCATATGGATGTATGGTAAGCGGCAAGCGTTACTCCATATTCATCACCGGAATCAAGCAGGTCGAAATCACGATCAGCGAATAAGCCACTTTTGCTCAGTATCTGAACGTTGTTTCCTGATGCTTTAATCAACTTGATCGCCTCGCGGGTGATGCTGGTATCACACCCAGATGGGTAAGGATCACAGGAAAAGCACAGGAAGATGGGCTCATCAAGTTTTCCTAACTTTTTCAGGTCCTTTTCCAGTCGAGTCAACACATTCGGCTTTGGAACTGCCTGCTTGTGGAACTCCTCTGGGCTCATCCGAAGCATTTTCGGAACGTAGCAGTATTTGCAGCCGTGCGGACATCCGGTATAGAGATTGGCCGCATAACCAGCGTATTCTCCTGCCCGACCTGCCGGTCGGTAGATAATCGAGCTTGTGCTCATTTCAATCCTTTCCTCTCCCCAGCCGGACATCTTCGAACTGCGTAGATCGAGCGATATATCCGGCCGTATTTCTCGTCGTTATTCGCCTTGTCTTCCACCGGAGCGAGCATGCAGGCCTT
>JBDKUN010000003.1:0-92088 GCA_039679675.1 Armatimonadota bacterium | reverse complement strand
TCCTTTGCTTGCTGGGTCATCGATGCGTTTCCTCCTACAAAAACAGCATCGGCATATCAACCTTTCGGTACGATTCTTAAATGAGGCAACGAATCACTTTCGGTACGATTTTAGATGAGGCAACGCGAAGCATTGACATCTGAAAGGCAGTCCGGTATAATTTTCTTGCTCTTGGAATTGCTCGGGCACGTTGTTGACGCCAATTGAGCAGCGATGGTATAATAATACCCGCCGGAGGGCAAAAGCGTGGGTCGTTAGCTCAGTTGGTAGAGCAGCTGACTCTTAATCAGCGGGTCACAGGTTCGAGTCCTGTACGACCCACCAACGCGTCGCAGGGGCGAGTGGTGGAATGGCAGACACGCTAGATTTAGGATCTAGTGCCGCAAGGCGTAGGAGTTCAACTCTCCTCTCGCCCACCAGTTCGCATAATTGAATACATGCGGGAGTGGTTCAGTGGTAGAACGCCACCTTGCCAAGGTGGATGTCGCGGGTTCGAGTCCCGTCTCCCGCTCCAAAATTGGGTAAAGAGTAGAAAGCACAAGCTTCTCTCTTCCCAACTCTAATCCACAGGATATGGGATAGAGGATAGATTCTAATTATCAGGAAGCTATCTTTATTCTGTATCCTGTTGTTTTTTGTGAATCGGAGAGCCATTAAAATGCCTATAACTCAAAAAGAGCAAGTGAGTCCGTGTGAAATATCGCTTGAGATAGAAGTCGATTCCGACGCAGTAAAAAAAGCGTTCGACAAGGCCTATAAAGAAGCCGGTAAACACACACAAGTCCCAGGGTTCCGCAAGGGAAAAGCGCCGAGGGCCATCCTTGAGAAGTTTGTTTCGGAAGAGCATATAAAAGAGCATGCTGCCGAGGAGCTTGTCTACCCGGCGTATGAAGAGGCGCTGAAAGAAGCCGAAATCGAGCCGTTCGCCGCGGCCGAGTACGAAGTAGTCCAACTGGAAGACGCCGAACCATTTAAGTTTAAGGCAAAAATTCCTTTGCCACCTGCCGTAGAATTGGGTAACTACAAAGGTGTGGAGGTAGAGCGGTTCTCCAGACAGGTATCGGATGAAGATGTCGACCAGGAGATCGAGACGCTCCGCCAGAGATCCGCAAAGGTGGAAAACGTCGAAGGCCGACCGGTGCAGATGGGCGACCTGGCTATCATCACCTTGACGGAACCGGATGGAGAAAGCCGTGAGACTGTTGTCGAAGCAGGCAGGAACCTTCCGAGCTTCGATGAAGGGCTGGTCGGGATGAATAAGGACGAGACGAAGTCCATAGAACTCGTTTATCCTGACGATTACGAGGAAAAAGAACTTGCAGGCACAAAGTCCGTATCTACAGTCACTATAAAAGACATTAAGGAGCGGCATCTCCCGGAACTGAACGATGATTTTGTAAAAGAAGTCACCAAGGGCAGCCCTGAGAAGATAGAGACTGTTCAAGCCCTTAAAGATAAGATCAGGAGCAAGATGGAAGAGGCAGCGTCGGAGCTTGCTGACAAAGAGACTCAGAGTAAGATCGTCGATAAGGTCGTTGAGGCATCCAAGATCGATTTCCCTGAAGTGATGCTTCATCATGAAGTATCCCACCGGCTCAAGGACCTGGTGGGCGATCTGAAAAGCCGTGATCTGACGCTCGATGACTACCTCGATGGTACAGGCAGGACATTCGAGGAACTGCAGTCGCGGATGGAAGAATCAGCAGCCAAAGATATTCGTGTGAGCCTCGTTTTAAGTGAAATAGCCGAAAAGGAAAAAATCGAGGCTACAGACGAGGATGTAGAAGAGGAAATTACCAAGATGGCGGAAGAAAGCGGTTACCCAAGAGAGTCGGTTGCCGCTTATGTCGACCGAACTGAAAGCAAAGATGCATTAAAAAACCGAATTTTGCGTAGAAAAGTACTAGATTTTCTGGTCGATGCTTCCAATACTAAAAGTGTAGGGCAAAAGAAGTCCTGAAAGGAGTTCCACTTCATATGGCACTCGTACCTATGGTTGTCGAGCAAAGTGCTCGCGGGGAACGAGCATACGATATATATTCGAGGCTGCTCAAGGACCGAATTGTCTTCATCGGCACACCGATCGATGATGACATAGCGAACCTTGTTGTGGCACAGATGCTGTTCCTTGAGAAAGAAGACCCCGACAGGGATATAGAGCTTTATATTAACAGCCCCGGCGGATCGGTAATTGCAGGGCTCGCCATCTACGATACCATGCAGATAGTGAAGCCGGACGTAGCGACGACATGTGTGGGACACGCGATGAGCATGGCAGCTATTCTTCTTGCAGGCGGTGCTAAAGGCAAGAGATCTGCCCTGCCCAACTCACGCATAATGATCCACCAGGGCTCCGCCGGATTCCAAGGCACACCTTCCGATATAGACATAGTCGCGCACGAAGTGCTGCGCTATAAGGCTCTCTATGTCGAACTTCTGTCCGAGCATACAGGCCAGCCGCCTGAGCGGGTAGAAAAAGATATCGACAGAGATTATTATATGTCCCCGGAAGAAGCCCAGGAATATGGAATAGTAGATGCAGTAATTGGTAAAAAGAAATAATCAGAGTGTAGCGGTAATGATCGCATTTGCGATCATTACCTCACATCAATGTGTTTCTCAGCATCCGAAACGCATAATACTGTAGATAAAGGAGAACGGCCAGTTGGCAAGGGTCGGTTATGATCGAAACGATGGGCGCTGCGCCCTCTGCGGAAAGAGTCGCGAGCAGGTAAAGAAGCTCATTCTTGGCGTATACGGCGGTGTCTGCGTAGACTGCATCGGGCTCTGTAATGAGATCATCAAAGGCGAAGCAACTCAACCGGAGGAATTCTCTTTCGGTTCCGTTCCGAAGCCCAAGGAGATCTATCGCATACTCAGTCAGTATGTCATCGGACAGGAGAAGGCCAAGAGGTCGCTCTCCGTCGCCGTATATAACCATTTCAAGCGGATCAACGCCCCAAGTTCGGATGTTGAGCTGCAAAAATCCAACATTCTCCTGGTCGGTCCCACCGGCTCAGGAAAAACCCTTCTGGCTCAGACGCTTGCGCGTATACTGAATGTCCCGTTCGCTATCGCGGACGCAACTTCGCTTACCGAAGCGGGATATGTGGGAGAGGATGTCGAGAACATTCTTCTGAAACTACTGCAGGCGTCCGATACGGGTGAGAGCATTCAGACCACGGTCAAAAACGCCCAGCGCGGCATCGTCTACATTGACGAAATAGACAAGATCGCGCGCAAGTCCGAAAACCCGTCTATTACCCGTGATGTCTCCGGTGAGGGAGTGCAGCAGGCACTGCTGAAAATCCTCGAAGGCACGGTCGCGAACGTTCCGCCGCAGGGCGGGCGCAAGCATCCTCAGCAGGACTATGTCCAGATAGACACCACGAACGTGCTCTTTATCTGCGGCGGCGCATTCGAAGGGCTGGAAGGCATCATCGAGCACAGAGTCGGCAAAGAAAACAGCCTGGGGTTCAGAGCTGAAGTTGAGAGCAAAAAGACTCACCTGGCAGGAGAACTCTTGCAGTATGTAATGCCTGAAGACCTGCTGAAGTTCGGACTCATACCGGAATTTGTCGGACGGCTGCCTGTTCTTTCGACGCTGGACGCTCTTGATCAGGAAGCACTGAGGAAGATCCTGGTCGAACCGAAGAACTCGCTCATCAAACAGTACTGCAAGTTCTTCGAATACGACGGGGTGGACCTTGTCCTTACTGAAGACGCCATCGATGCAATAGCAGCGGAAGCGATGAAACGGGGAATGGGAGCACGGGCGCTTCGCACTATACTTGAAGAGGTCATGCTCAACATTATGTATGAGATACCTTCCAACAAGGACGTCAAGAAGTGTATAATTACTGAAGAGACTATCCTTGAGAAGAAGGACCCAACTATCGTGACGTTGAGCGAGATCAAGGCCGCTTCATAGCATAAATGTTATAATTACGAATCAGTGGCCGGGCTGAAGTCCCGGCCTTTTTCACATAAACCCTATAGAAAAGAGACACGCGATGCCACGCAAGAAAGCTCTTGTACCGGATAACCTATTGGCTGTCGAAGAGCCTCTACTCGAAGACAATAAACCTAGCAAACGACAATCCCGGGTATATCCGGTGCTGCCTGTGCGCGACCAGGTATACTATACCAACATGCTCTTTCCGCTGCTCGTCGGCAGGGAAAAGTCTATCCGTTCCCTGGACGAAGCCGTGGCCAAGAGCAGGAAACTGGTCCTTGTAGCACAGAAAGATATTGCCACAGAAGACCCAGAGCCGAATGACCTGTACGATGTCGGCCTTCTGGTCGAGGTTATGCAGGTGCTGAGAGTTCCTGACGGGGCCGTACGGCTCATGCTCGAAGGCCTGGAACGTGTCAAAATCGCCAAATACAGCCACACCGAGCCGTTCTTGAAGGCGCGGGTCAGCGTGATGAACGAGAAGCCTTCATCGGGCATCGAGATCGAAGCTCTCAAGCGGAGCATCATCAACCAATTCGAGCAGATAGTCCAAAACGGGCGGCAAATACCGCCGGAAGCTATGATCACGGTCATCAGCATCAGCGACCCAGCCCGGCTTGCGGACACTGTTGCCCACCATCTGTCCGTTCCCGTATCATCCAAACAGGAAATCCTGGAGACAGTATCGGTCAAAGAGCGGCTTGAAAAGCTGAACCTGCTTCTGGCAAGAGAAGTCGAAATCCTCGAAATCCACCGCAACATCCGCTCCCGCGTCGAGAAAGAGATGGGCGAGACCCAGAAGGAATACATTTTAAGGGAGCAAATGAAGGCCATCCAGCAGGAGCTGGGCGACCGTGACGAGCGTTTGTCAGAGATCGAGGAGTATAAGGCAAAGATCGACGAAGCCAAAATGCCTCAGGAAGTGGCGGAACGCGCGCTGAAAGAGGTCGACCGGCTCGAAAAGATGCCCTACGCAGCGCCGGACGGTGTCGTTGTCCGCACTTACCTCGATTGGCTGACCTCACTTCCGTGGAGCAAGAGCACTACGGAAACGCTCGAAATGGATACGGCTGCAAATACTCTCGACGAAGACCATTACGGGCTTGCGAAGGTCAAAGAGCGGATTCTGGAGTTCCTGGCGGTGCGCAAGCTCGCTGGAACTATGAGAGGCCCGATTCTCTGTTTCGTCGGCCCTCCGGGAGTCGGCAAGACTTCGATAGGTAAATCCATCGCGAAGGCTCTTGGACGAAAATTCATCAGAGTATCGCTTGGCGGGATAAGGGATGAGGCTGAAATCCGCGGGCACAGGCGCACATACGTCGGCGCGCTCCCCGGCAGGATCATACAGGGCATCAAGCAGTGCGGTTTCAGAAACCCCGTCTTCATGTTGGACGAGATCGACAAGATCGGAGCGGATTTCAGGGGCGACCCATCCGCTGCGCTCCTCGAAGCGCTCGATCCTGAGCAGAACAATGCGTTTTCCGACCATTATCTCGAAGTCCCGTTCGATCTTTCGGACGTTATGTTCATAACGACGGCGAACGTGCTGGACACCATTCCTCCGCCACTCCGGGACAGGATGGAGATTATCCACTTCCCCGGATATATCGAGGATGAGAAGCTGCAGATCGCCCAGAGGTTCCTTGCGCCCAAGCAGATCAAGGAGAACGGGCTTTCCAAGAATAATGTCACCGTTACAGAATCCGCGTTCAGAAAACTGATACGTGAATACACCCGCGAGGCCGGTGTCCGTGGTCTGGAACGTTCAATATCCGCAATTTTCCGAAAAATAGCCAAAAAAGTTGCTGAAGGCAGCACTAAGAGCGCAGTCGTGGATGAAAACGACGTCCAGACTTACCTCGGCACGAGAAAATATCATTATGGTATGGCCGAGGAGAAAGATGAAATCGCCGCAGCAACAGGACTTGCCTATACGGAGTTCGGCGGAGACATAATCCAGATCGAAGTCGGACTGCTGAAGTCCAGCGAGGGCAAGCTGCTCTTGACCGGCCAGCTTGGAGACGTAATGAAGGAATCCGCCCAGGCTGCGCTCACTTATGTGCGGTCGAAAGCGAGAGCCCTCGATATAGACGAAGAGTTCTCCCAGCGGACGGATATTCACATCCATGTTCCCGCCGGAGGAATCCCGAAAGACGGGCCATCGGCAGGCATCACGATAGCGACTGCCCTTGCCTCGGCATTGACGAGACGCCGGGTGCGGAAGGATGTCGCTATGACCGGCGAGATAACACTTCGAGGACGGGTCCTGCCTATCGGCGGAGTCAAAGAAAAGATGCTTGCAGCTCACAGGGCAGGCATAAAGACGGTAATTCTTCCGGCGGAAAACGAGAAAGACCTGGAGGAGATACCGGAAAACGTGCTGGCAGACCTGACCATAAAGCTGGTCGACCATGCCGATCAAGTTCTTGCGATAGCACTTCTCGATGGCGGGAAGGAAAAATCAGTTAAGCTGTAGAATACAATTATTGTATGCATGTAACAGGCCGGGGTGCCTTGCATCCCGGCTTTTCGATTTTGGTAAATTAGAAGGAGCATTTTAATGACCAGCAGAGAGCGCGTAAAGCGCTGCATCAGTTTTACAGGACCGGACCGGATACCGATGGGCCTGCCTGCGCCATATCCAGATGATTTTCAGTGGGCCGGCCAGAGCGGCGACCCAGATTGGAAGCCATCCAGAACATGGGAAGTCGAAAACGGAGCCCAGTGGGAAGACGAATGGGGCAATGTCTGGAAACGGTTCGACAACACGACCAGAGGAGAAGTCATCGAAGGAGCACTGAAGGATTGGTCGGATCTGGATAATTACAAGATGCCGACTTACGACAAGCAGTTCCGCTACGAACAAGCAAAAAAGGCTTTTGAAGATAAACCTGACAAATATCACCTGGGCGGCTTGCCTGGGTTCCCGTTTGCCATTATGCGCTATATGCGGCTTATGGAAGTCTTCCTTGCCGATGTGCTGCTTTACCCGGACGAGGTCATGAGGCTGCAGCGGATGGTGATCGACCACCTGAAGAGATGCCTCGACTGCTGGAAGTGGGCAGGAGCGGACGGCGTTATTTTCGCTGAGGACTGGGGAACACAGGAGCGGCTTCTTGTTTCTCCGACACTCTGGAGAAAGATGTTCAGACCGGGGTTCGAAGAGCTTGTAGCCCATGCACACTCTCTTGGAATCGCAATGTTCCATCACTGCTGCGGTTACATAGTGGACATCATTCCTGACCTCCGAGACCTTGGAATGGACGTGCTTCAGCTCGACCAGCCTGAGCGATCAGGAATAGACTTCCTGCGGGAGACTATCGGCGGACGGGTGACGATCTGGAGCCCTGTAGACATACAGGCGAAACTGCCTAAGGGCAACAAAGAGGACATTCAGGCCGCTGCCAAGGAATATATCGAGAAGCTGGGAAGCTTCAACGGCGGATACATGGCCGGTTTCTATGGCGACGTCAAGAGCCTCGGCATCGAGAGAGAATGGCAGATGTGGGCATGCGAGTCGTTTGCCAAATATGCCGACAGCGTATATAAGAAGTAAGACACCGAATCCCGCGATCTTTACACTATGCGGTTAAAGTGGTAGGATACGGTGAAATGCTGTGAAGGGGAAGAGTAGGCGAAAGGCCGGTCATAGAGAGGGAGAGGCAGCTGGAAATCTCCCGGCAGGGCATCGCTCGAACGTCGCCCCGGAGCTGCGAAAGTGAAGGCAATTTGCGTCGGACTGCTTGCTGCCGACGCCTTGCCCGAAGGGTAAGAACCTGTTGAGTAACTTTCGCCGGGTAAGCCCGTAATAGCCTGAATGAGCCGCGAAACTTAACGCGGGAAACAAGGTGGTACCACGAAGGTGCTTTCTAAGCCCCTCTCGTCCTTGTATGAGGATGAGAGGGGCTTTTTATATGTCCGGTAAATCAAAAAATGTAAAAAAGGTGCAGCGCACTGTAATTAAGAAAGATCAACGATGGTTCGAGCCGGTCGAGCCGAAGCTGTCTGCCGATGAACGGGCGAGGCTGATAGAAGAGTCATCTAGACGCTATTTCGATGCTACGAAAGACAACCCGGACTACACTCTGACCGCTGAGGATGTCGAGCTGCTGCTCGCGTATTCTAAAGATACTGACCCGCGCATTAGAAAGACTGCTGTCAGCACACTGCTCGACGGAGCTGAACTGGACTGGGAAAACATCGAGAATTGGGCACTCGATCCTGAAAAAGATGTCCGCGAAGAAGCGCTTTCTCACCTGATGTTCACCGTTCACGATGAAGAGACCATCGAGTGGTACGTGTGGCTCCTTTCTGAGATTATCGCGAATTATGCCGACGACCAGGCAGTAGTAGCCTTGAGCTGGATTGCAAGTCAAAATGGAAAATGGCTTGATTTGACATGGCAGGCTGCAGATAAACTGCTCGATTCGGACGATGAGGACGTAACCGACCTGATAACTCACGGCTACTTCGAGAATGTACTCCGGGAGTCCCGTGGGCCGGAAGACCCTCAAGTGGCAGCCTGGATTAAATCCGGCGATAAGAGAAGGAAGAATCTGCTGCTCGATATAGTAGCCTGGCTGCCCGATTATGACGGCCATCTGGAAAAAATCGCAGCCGCGATGATAAACGACCCGGACGAAGAGATAGCAAAGAAGGCAAGAAAATTGGCCTGATGTGGTTTTGAATCGCGAGATGCGCGAAACTGCACGAGAGAGGTTGTTACATCAGGATTTCAGCCTATGTCAAAACATATAGAAAAACTGTTGCCTGTAGAAATGGAAGTACCTAGAGCGGTTAAGCGCGGGCTCATCCTCGCTGGCTTGCTGCTGGTATTTGGTATATATGTAGTTTTTATACACCCGGTGAGAATGTTGCCTTTGAGAATAGGTGAGGTTGTTCAGAATGTAATACCTACGATTATTACGCTGATAATCTTGCCGCTCTATCTGAAGTTCATTGTGATGCCGCCGAAGAAGCCGGTTACTCTTGATGATAGTTTACTGGCAGCCGCTCGATCATTGGCGGACCGGCTCGGCGTGAAAATATGTGAAGTAAGGATACTGGAAGGCGACTATGGCATGCGCCATCCACTCGCTTGGGTGAAGTTCAAAGGTAAAATAATCTACATTACACGCAAACTGGTTGATGTGCTTTCGGAAGAGGAGATGTCGTGGGTGCTTGCGCATGAGCTGGCACATCTTAAAACGGAAAGATTGGGCAGGTTGAAAGCAGCTATGAAGTTTACCTGGCTGATGGCTCTTCTACCTGCACTGTTTCTGATTAATTTGTTCTATGTATTCTATGTGAGTGGCAGCATAGCATCGCTTGTAATTGTGTATGGAGTCCCGATTGTTGCAGAAATAATCTTCATCGCTATGTCGTTACCGATTGAACGTCGCATAGAGTATGAGGCTGACCTGATTGCATTGGAGACTACAGAAAATCATGAGAAAGAACTACTGGAAGATCACCCTAAGGTATCGAACCGTGTCAGAATGCTCAAAAAGGCTGCTGAGGAGATGGGTATTTAGGACGAATCCGAATATTTAATGTAAGAAGCAGTAGAATATCACCCACATCTGGAGAGAGGACCGATAATGGACGACATTGTAGTTGCAGCAAGATACATGTTTCCGAATGATGCGGAAATGGCCAAGCTCAGGCTTGAATCTGAGGGAATAGAGTGCCTGATAGGCAACCAAATGACATCCCAACTTACAACAGCCCCAGGATCGATGGGCGGAATTGTGGTGCAGGTGCACAGGGCCGACTTGGAAAGAGCCGTTACTATACTTGGCACTGATGCTGTGCCACGTGCGACGATGACGAATTCTACTCCAAACATTGCGGACGAAGTTCCTTTCGATAAGAAGCCGGATGAGGCATTCGAATGTGTAAAAGAAGTTATCGGGCACCTTGGCAAGATCAAGAGTATTGACCATGAAACTCTTACTATAAATGGTGAACTCGGTGGCTGGCTGTCAAAGCTTAAACTACAAGTGCAGATAAAGCCTGAGGGCGATAAATCCATGCTCCTTATTAGTGTGCAGGGCGGCGACACCCTTGCCAAGACTGCCATGAAGTGGATCAACAAGATCTACGATGAATTGGGAATCGAAGACGAATAAATTGCCGCATTTTGCGGTTCGTATGAGGATCCAAGAGGGGCTTTTTGTGTTATTTTGAATCGCGAGATGCGCGAAAGCGCACGAAAGACGCGAAAGGAGAACTCAGATACTTGGGAAGCAGTGCGTTATCAACCAAAGGGTATGACTTCGAGGATATTACAGGCCGGATAATTGCAGCAGCTATCGAAGTCCATAAGGAACTCGGGCCCGGCTTTCAAGAAGTCGTCTACCAGCGCAGCCTGGCATTGGAATTAGAAGCTGCGTCGGTTGACTTTGCCCGAGAAGAAAATGTGCCGGTAATGTATAAAGGCAAGCACATAGACACCAGAAGAGTCGATTTCGTTGTCGGGGACTGCATCGTGGAGATCAAAGCCCGTAAGGAGCTATTGTCTGAAGATATGATACAGACACTATGCTATCTCAAGGCATCCGGCTATCGATTGGCACTCCTCATAAACTTTGGTGGGCCAAAGATACAAGTAAAGCGTTTTGTAAATGAGCAGGAAAGATATGCTGCGGTTGATTAGCAAATCTTCCGGCTTGGGTTTTCGTGTTTTTCGCGCTACATCGCGTTTTTCGCGATTCAAAAGAACAACATAGTTAGTATTGGAGGCAACTGTTGAATACTGATAATGAAAAACTACCGAAGGTGTATGATCACTTCCAGGTAGAGGATAAATGGTACGCTTACTGGCTGGACAAGAAGTATTTCCACGCCGAGATCGACCCTTCACGTGAAAATTACTGCATAACCATCCCGCCGCCTAACGTGACGGGGTCGCTCCATATCGGCCATGCGCTCTGCTACACGATTCACGACGTTCTCGGACGGTGGAAGCGGATGAAGGGGTTCAACACCCTCATCCTGCCGGGGACCGACCACGCCGGAATCGCGACACAGAACAAGGTCGAGCAGCAGTTGGCCGAAGAAGGGCTAACCAGGTTCAATATAGGCCGCGAGAAGTTCCAGGAGCGCGTCTGGAAGTGGAAAGAGCACTACGGCGGCACGATCATAATGCAGCTAAAGCGCCTCGGATGCTCCTTCGACTGGGAGCGCGAGCGGTTCACGATGGACGAGGGCTACGCCGACGCGGTGCAGGAAGCCTTCGTCAAAATGTTCGACAAGGGCTATATCTACCGAGGCGCACGGGTCGTCAACTGGTGTCCGCGCTGCCATACGGGGATTTCGGACCTTGAAGTCGAGTATGAAGAGGAAAATTCGCACCTCTGGTTCATCAATTACCCGTTGGCAGACGGTTCCGGATATATCCAGGTGGCGACAACGCGGCCTGAGACGATGCTCGGCGATACTGCCGTTGCTGTAAACCCTGAAGACAAGCGGTATATGCAGTGCATCGGCAAGACCGCGATCCTGCCGATTGTCGGCCGCGAAATCCCGATTGTGGACGACAGTTTCGTCGACCCGGAGTTCGGAACAGGCGCTGTAAAGGTCACACCTGCGCACGACCCGAACGACTACGAAATCGGCCAGCGGCACAAACTGCCGCAGATTGTAGTCATCGGCCCGGAAGGCAAGATGACCGATGAGGCAGGCAAATACGCAGGGCTCGACCGCTACGAGGCACGAAAACGAATCGTCGAAGAGCTGAAAGAGAAGGGCCTTCTTGCAAAAATAGAGGATTACACCCACTCAGTCGGCAAGTGTCAGCGGTGCGGCACGACAATCGAGCCGCTTCTTTCCGAGCAGTGGTTCGTTCGGATGAAAGAGCTTGCCCAGCCTGCCATAGATGCGGTGAAAGACGGCAGAGTCCGCTTCGTCCCGGACCGATACACGCGGATTTACCTCGACTGGATGGAAAATATCAAGGACTGGTGTATCTCCCGACAGCTCTGGTGGGGCCATAGAATCCCTGTCTGGAAGTGCGCGGACTGCGGAGAGTATTTTGCATCGAAAACACCCGCCGATGTCTGCCCGAAGTGCGGTTCGACGAACATAGAGCAAGACCCGGACGTGCTGGACACCTGGTTCTCGTCGGCACTCTGGCCTTTCGCCACTTTAGGCTGGCCGAAGGAGACGCCGGAGCTCAAAAACTTCTTCCCGACGAACGTGCTCATCACGGCGAGGGACATCATCTATCTCTGGGTAGCCAGGATGATCTTCCAGAGCCTGCAATTTATGGATAACGTCCCGTTCCACGACGTGTACATCTACGCAACAGTGCTGAACGAGGAAGGCCGCCGCATGTCGAAGTCGCTTGGGACCGGAGTAGACCCGCTCGACCTGATAGAGCGGTTCGGCTCAGACGCGCTACGCTACGCGCTCATCCAGCAGGCCGGAATGGGCCAGGATATGCGCTTCTCGGACTCCAGAGTCGAGAACACACGGAACTTCGGCAACAAGATATGGAACCTTTCACGGTTCGTTATGATGAACCTGGAAGGGTTCGACCTCGCCACTTACAGTGGCGGCTTCGGCAGCAAGCAGTCCGAAGCAATGGGCCTCAAGCTCGAAGACAAGTGGATTCTTTCCCGGCTGAACCGTGTGGCGCAGATAGTGAACGACGGATTCGGCAATTACGATATGGACGATGCTGCAAGATCGCTTTACGACTTCCTGTGGAGCGAGTTTGCGGACTGGTATGTCGAGCTCGCCAAGCCGAGGCTGAGGACAGACGAACGGGAACATGTCCAGTATATGCTCTGGCACGTACTTGAGACTTCAATGAGGCTGCTGCACCCGGTAATGCCGTTCATCACAGAGGAAATCTGGCAGGCGCTGCCTCATGAGGGCGAGAGCATAATGGTTGCGCCGTTCCCTGAGGCTGATGAGATACTTATGAACGACGAAGCCGAGCAGCAGATGGCGGCAGTTATGGAATCCGTAAAGCTGATACGAAACCTCCGCGCCGAAGTTGGCGTTGCTCCGAGCAAGCGCGTTAACATCGTGGCTGTTTCGGACAATTCCGAGATGATAGAGCTGTTGAAAGCGGCGGCGGATGGGATTAAGTCGCTTGCGAGAGTCGAAACCTTCGAGGTAGCGTCCGAATCTCCTGACGGAGACAAGGGCCAGTATGTCTCAGCACATACGGCAGGGTTCAGCGTCTTCATGGCCGTAGCCGGGCTGATAGACGTTGAGAAAGAGACCAAGAAGATCGCTTCTGAGATCGCATCCATCGACAAAGACCTTGCGCGGGTGAACGGGAAACTCTCGAACGAGAAATTCCTCAAGGGAGCGCCTGCTGAGATCGTCGAAAAAGAGCGCCGCATTCAGTCGGAGCTTACGGACAAGAAATCGAAGCTGGAAGAGAGGCTGGAAGCTATCAGCAGTTAGATTTCTCATCACGAAGGAGTTCAAGTATCCTGCGGGAACGGCAGTTACAGATGGTTGTTCAGTAGTCATCAATATTAGTTCCCGCAGGATACCTAATTGGCTTAAGGAGGGTTTACAGATGCCGTTTTGCCCGAAGTGCCGTTATGAGTATGTTGAAGGGATAAGAAAGTGCCCTGACTGTGATGTGGCCCTTGTGGACGCACTACTGGAAGAACCACAAAAGCCCAAAGAATCAGAAAAACCTGCAGAGTTGGTCACTGTAGCGAGTTTTGTGTATCCAGTAGAAGCAGAAATGGCAAAGCTGAAGCTGGAGAACGAAGGGATTCAATCGGTTCTGTCTAACGAAGTCCTAATGCGCACTTACGGTCCGATTCTTCAGGATTACCTGATCAAGCTGCAGGTGCGGGAGGAAGACGCAAAACGAGCTTTGAATGTGCTGGAAAGCTCTCACAAATAGCTGAATAAACGATGGGCAGGAGGTTCGTTCTCCCGCCCATTTTTCAGCTCTTTCTTGGCTATGCTGCACCGATCTGTGCATCAGAGGATATTGCGCTTATGAAAAGCTCGACCAAAGCCGGGTCGAACTGCTTGCCTGCGTTAGCCCTGAGTTCGAGCAATGCATGTTGGACCGACAGCGCTTTTCGGTATGGGCGGTCGGTCGTCATGGCATCGAAAGCATCAGCAATCGAGATTATACGCGCCATAAGCGGTATCGATTCACCGGACAGGCCGTCAGGATAACCGGCGCCATCCCACCGTTCGTGATGGAAGAGCACAGCAGGAATGATCAAATCGATATGCGGCGCTCGCCGCAGGATTTTCTCCCCTATTGAAGGATGCGACTGTACAGCCTGGCGTTCTTCATTTGTCAGACTGCCGGGTTTGCTCAATACAGAGTCCGGCACGCCGACTTTTCCTATGTCGTGCAGTTGCCCGGCCACCCTTAGTCCGGCAATCACATCCGCTGCTACACCAATAGCCTCACCGATCCTTACGGCATAGTTCGTAACCCGTTCTGAATGTCCGCAGGTATACCTGTCCCGTGCATCTACAGCAGCTGAAAGCGACCGTATCATGGAACTGTCAGGGTCGCTGAGCATCTGGTAGAGATCATGCGGGTCTACCTGGTCATTTCCACAGACTACGGGGTCGTAAGCGCAAGTGCTGTTGCGGGAAACGTGTTTGGCACGGCATAAAGCGATGTCCGCTGCCATTATCAGCCCCTCGCGCGTGCGATGGTGGTCCGGAAACACCGCAAGCCCTATTGTGATTGTTGCATTTATTGTTTTCTGACTGGAATCGGAAGCAGATTCTCCCGCAGGTATGCAGAATTCTTTCTCTTCGACCGCCCGGCGAAGTCGTTCAGCTACTTCCATACCGCTTTCCAGGTCGGTTTCGGGAAGAATAATCGCAAACTCATCCCCGCCGTATCTTGCCGCTACATCGATGCTTCTTATACTGTCTTTAACAACCTCAGCCAACTGCTTGAGGACACTGTCCCCGGCAGGATGTCCCAGAGTATCGTTTATCGATTTGAACCTGTCCAGGTCAAAAATCAGCAGGCAGAGGTTATGGTTATAGCGCTCTGCGCGCACCAGCTCAGTGGTAAGCCGCTCCTGGAAGTATCTGTGGTTGAACAACCCCGTGAGAAAGTCCTTTACGGTCTGCTGCAAGCCGGTCATCATATGATTGAAAGCTTCCGTGAACTGGCCTATCTCATCATGGGATTTGACCGGCAATCGGAAGTCCAGGTCGCCATTTTTGACTCTTTGAGCTGCTTTGGTAAATATCCGAACTTTCTTTAATGTTCCTCTGGTTATGATCCAGCTAAGCGCAATGGACAAGAGCAGCGCTACCAGTATCGTTTTGACAGCCGCAATCCGCAGAGCTCTTTCTTCGATTTTTAGCTGCGGCAGCGCCATATCTATTGCAAGAATTCCGTCCACTTTGCCGTTTCTATCTCTTATAGGCGCATAACCGGAGATCAACCTGCCCCATTTGTCGCTGACCGGTTCTTTATCCGCAGCAGGCCCATTGAACCCCTTCAGAATCTCGCTGCAGCCGGTTATATCATACTTTTCTCCCACATGAGTATTGTACTTCGGCTCATCCGGGTCTGGGACATCGACTATGAATTGAAGCGCATTTTTATCATTGCTTTTGCGCATGGTGTAAACGTAAATAATGTCTGGATTGGAATTCTGAATTGCGATCAAAGTGCCTAGCACCTTCCTGTAGCCAGGTGTACGGGCATCTTTGTTCGTTTTTATCTTTTTGTGGAGTTCGGGATCGACTTGCAGCGCGGCAGTGGCAGCTATGCCCATCAGCTTGGCACGTACTTCCTGGCGAAGCGAATAACACGCCTCACGATACAGAACAGCACTTCCGCCAATCGTTACAATAAGCGCAAGAGAGGAACATATTAGAAATACTTTAGTAGTGAGCGAAAAATGCGGCAGAAATTTTCTCAAATGAAATCACCCCATAGACCAGTTAATTTAAGAGTTTCAGGTGCGAGTCACACCTGAAACCCTCTGTAAATCAACAAATAGACCTCCCCAAAGGACTATTTCTATAAGGTAATTCCACGTTAATGGCAATATATTAGACACATGTTTGGAATATATCAAACAAATGAGTGCTATTACAGCCGAATCAGTCCTCTTTGGGACCTGTCATGGGCGGGATCTGATAATTAACGCCGAGGATATCCAGCCGTTTCAGATGCTCCGAAAGTCTCTGTTCAAAGCTGTTCCAGTCGCGGAGTTCCGCTGGAGTCCAGACAACCTCAGAGAGCGCCAAAGCCCTGGGAAATGTCATGTAGTCCACCCGGCTTTCGTCCGGTATATACTCCGTCCAGATATTCGCCTGCGCGCCGAGGATGTGGGCAGCCTCATCTTCTGTAAGACCTTCGGGGACAGGCTCATAGGAGTAGACTTTCCCTGTAGGTGTACTGTCGTAAGGATAGTCGAAATAACAGTGGCTGGTCGGACTCATGACGACATCGTGGCCCTGCTTTGCAGCGGCAATACCACCGTCTACACCCCTCCATGACATAACGGTAGCGTTTGGAGCCAGTCCGCCTTCGAGTATTTCATCCCAGCCGATCAATCTTTTACCGCGGGAATTGAGGAACTTCTCTATCCTTCGGATGAAGTAACTCTGGAGCTCATGCTCGTCAGCGAGTCCTTCCGCTTTTATGCGCTCCTGGCATTTCGGGCAGACTTTCCACCTGTCCTTCGGGCACTCGTCGCCGCCGATATGGAAGAATTTACTAGGGAAAAGCTCCAGCACCTCGCCCAGAATATCTTCAAGAAAGCTGAATGTCGCGTCATTGCCTGCGCAGTACACATCCTGGAATACGCCCCAGGTTGCCGGCACAGAAAACGGGCCGCCTGTGCAGGAATACTCAGGATATGCCGTTAAGGCAGCCATTGCGTGGCCTGGAAGCTCGATTTCCGGGACTACAGTGATGAACCTTTCCGCTGCATACTGTACGACCTCACGGACTTCGTCCTGAGTATAAAACCCGCCGTAACGATTGCCGTCTTCAATGCGCCACGCACCTGTCTCAGTCAGCCTGGGATATTTCTTTATCTCTATCCTCCAGCCCTGGTCCTCTGTCAGGTGCCAGTGGAAGGTGTTGAGTTTGAACATCGCCATCAGGTCAATAAACCGCTTGACGCTTTCAACCGGCATGAAGTGCCTGCAGACGTCCAGCATCAGCCCGCGCCAAGAGTACCGGGGTTTATCCACAATCCTGAGGCATGGGATCGTCCATTGTATATTTTCCGTTAGTTTCCGATTTTCCACAGCAGCAGGAAGGAGCTGTCTGATAGTCTGGACGCCGTAGAAGAGCCCTGCGGGCCCATAAGCGCGGACAGTGACCGAGTTCCGGTTAACTGTAAGCTCATATCCTTCGGCCCCAAGTGCTGCGTCAGCATCCGAAGTAGTCAAAATAATATAATCCGTCTCGGCAGCTTCGATAGTCCCAATGTTGAATCCTGTAGGAGCTGAAAGCACTTCTGCCAGGTATTTTCCCACCCACCCGGCTTCTTCAAAGCTGCTGTCAACTGCGATTGAAGTGCCGGGACTAATGACAAATGTGCCCTCGCATGTCTCGATTCGTAAAGGTTTGGGAATTACAGTTAGAGGGGTTGCGTTTGTATCCTGAAATGACATCTGTATTATCCTTTTTGAATATAGAGATTATCGGTCACTGAATTCTTATTTATAATGTCCGGCAGGCAATGTGCTGGCCCGATATTATACCATGCGCAGGGTACAATTCGCATATCAACGTCTAGTATAACGGAGGGTAAATTGTCGGATCAGGGAAAACAGCTAACACAAACCGTTGGGCAGGATACAGCCATCAATCTGGCACGAAATGTGGCAATGCGCGCGCTGGAACATCTGGTCGGCTCTCCCAGCGGACGAAATATTCTGGACCTGGCTTGCGGTGACGGCAACCTTTCCAGATGGCTCTCTACCTATGGCGCTCATGTCACAAGTATCGATAATTCTGCAGAGTCCACTGAAGCTGCGAAACTGCACGAAGCTGCTGAACCACGCAGGATCGATTATATAACAGGCGATGCCGGCGACCTGTACATGATCGATGACAGTACGTTCGACGATGTCATCTGCCATCTTGCGCTCGACCAGTTTGAAAACATAGGCCCGATTGTGGCAGAAGTATCGAGGGTTATCAAACTGGGAGGCAGGTTTATCTTCTCTGTCGGCCACCCGTGTTTTCAGTGGAGGCTTCTCGAAGCCGGGGATTCTGGCAACAGCTATACCATGGAAGGACCGGGAAACGGCTTAAGCGGCGAGATCTGGCACCGGACGATTTCCACATACATCAATTCAGTCGCAGCCAGGGGATTTACTGTGCGCAGGGTGATGGAGCCGTCCGCCGACGACCATGATGTCGCTAAAGACCCTGCGCTTCAGGTCTGGAAACATATACCGGTTGCACTGGTAGTAGAAGCTATCTTCCCGCATCTGTAGCAAAAGTCAGGCAGCCACCGGCAGTTCCAGCTTTTCTTCTGTTTGGGTGATCCTGCGGGATGTCAGATATTCCGGCATCGGGCGCGGCACATCGAAAGCCTCATCCAGAGTTGCGAGAATGTCCACATTGGACCCCAATTTCGCCGAAGCGAGTATAGCAGATGTCCTGTCGCCTGCTACAACAGCTATATGAGCATACCTGCAGCTTATGCGAAGCGTGCGGATCAGCATCGAAAGGCTCTCCGCCTCTGGAAATGATGCCCGCGATATGTCCAACGTTACCGAGCCAGCGCCTTCTGCAATACAGTTATCGATTACATCTTCCAGAGCCCGTTCATGCCAGGCTGTTACCGTTCCATTCAGTGTTATGAGCGGATAGCTGTTTAGTGTGCTTATACCTATCGTCGGTTCAGTATCGATCATCTATGCCATCATCCTTCTCTTAGTGAGTCTTCATGGAATTATCGGCATTATGGATCTCAAAATTCAGGTTTGGAGAAAGGTCGGAGATGTTTATGGTGGGATACAGGCAGGAACATGGGGTCCCTGCCTGTTAATGGTAGAAAGCTACTCCTTTTGAGCCTGGATCATACTTGCCCAATTAGGAAAGTCTTTAGAGAACGAAAGTGTCCCGTATCGCTCTATGTAGTCTCCCGGTTCGGGCACATAGATAGAGAGGCCGTGGCTTCTGTCAACACTGTCACCAGTGTGGTTCTCATAGACGACAGCCGATCCCAAAGCCGTCTGCAGCTTACTGTAGGCCGCTGACACAGCGGAATCAGGAATAAGCTGGTTGATTAGCGCCGCATAGTCAATGATATCTTTGTAATAATCGAAAGCATAGGACTGGGCATTTGTGCGCGCGGTCCTCAACGCCGCAGCATCCTCTGTCATATGAGGGATAACTGCTGTAGCGAAATCATCCGCCGCCTGGGCCACATCATGAAGTTTGGAAAGCTCTATAACCGACTGCGTTACGGAATACTTGTTGACATAGGCATTGACATATTCCTGAGCTATCACTGTTCCCAGCTCTGTCGAACCCATACCAGGCGATGCAGCGAGCTTTTTGAGCCATGTGTCATAGACATAGCCGTCTCCCGGAGGACTTTCCTCGGAGCCCACAAGTATGCGCCCGCTGTCTCTGAGCTCGTAGGCCACTTCGAGCATCTGCATAAGCGATGCGTCGAACGCGATGACATCTATCTGCTGAGGTATGCCGGACAGGGCATTCGGCAAGTCGGTTGTCTTTATGCTGGTGTTACTGGTGTCGTCATAGGAGACGTTCTTCGTAAGCTGCGGACTGTAGGCCATGCTGCGCCAGCCGGAGCCATGGTTCCAGATAACGAGACAATAGTGATCCGCCGGGTAGTTCTCTTCTCCCCAGGTGATGAACTCCTTCAGCGTATCAGGATTACCCATATCTATCTCTCCCATGTCCTGGATCATCTGGGAGTTTATTTTCTCGGTATCGCTGTCCTTGGTCACCAGGTAACGCCTTGTGCCGGTCCAGTTGCCGTTTGACGAATCATAACCAGGCGAACGGTCCATCTGGACAACTATCTTTACTTTGTCCGTCGAACCGACTTTCTCCATCTGGTTGAAGTTCAGGATGCCGTAGGGCTCAAGGTCGTTGTCCGCATTCAAAAATACGAGCACCGTCCAGGTGCCGCTGTCTCCGGTCCCGCCTTTGAACTTTTCCGTAGCCGACCCGGAAGACCCGCCGCAGCCCACGACAACCAAGGGAACTATCAGAACGAGTATCAGGAGTAATATTCGATACTTCAAGCCACGCTCCATTTCATCTTTCTCTCGGAAAAACTAATATTGACTCTACAATTATAGGACACGTTTTCCACAAGTGAAAGTTCCCTATTTTTGGCTAGTGCCTGAAAAGATCTGGCGAAGCTGCATTTCCTGGTTCGCTTCTACCATCGCGATTACGCTGTCGCCTGATTCTAACATAGTATCGGCGTGCGGAATGATCGCATGATCGCCGCGAATGACCGAAATGATCAACGTATCCTCCGGGAGTTCCAGCATCCCGACTGTCATACCCTTTACTTTGGAATCGCCGGATAGATCGACCTCTACGATCTCCACGTTACCGCGTTTGAGCGCCGCGAGCGGAATTACTTGGTCCGTCTCTATCTGCTGCTCTATCAGGTTGAATATGATTTTCGTGCTGACTACCGTCTGGTCTACCCCAAGACGGTGGAAAAGTTCCTCATTCTTCGGGTTATTAACGCGGGCTATCACTCGCGGCACATCAAACTTCTGTTTGGCAAGCTGCGATATGACCAAATTGTCTCCGTCGTCACCCGTTACGGCTACTACTACATCGGCGCGTTCCATCCCGGCTTCTCTCATAGTCCGCATCTCGGACCCGTCGCCGCGCATGACTACCTCACCGAGGTCCTCGGTCAACCTGTCGATCTCGCGCCTGTCCTGTTCGATAAGCAACACTTCATGGCCTTCGGCCATAAGCGCTTTTGTCAGATATTGTCCTACTTTGCCGCCGCCGGCAATTATCACATACATATTAACCTCCGACTAACCTGCATTACTCACAACAAGTGTGAATGATGCGCTTTTAGCGAGAGCTTTATTTGCTTCGCGAAGCAAATAAAGCTAACTAATCCACCGGCATATCGCAATAATTCGAGATATCTCCCCACTGTTTATCGAGAAGATAATCAGCCATCAGACCGGCACCGATAACCGTAGTGCACATGGTTGGGATACCAAGCTCATCATAAGCCGCGGCGCGCATCGGATCGTAGATCCGGGCCAGCACTTTAGGGACACTGAATATCTCCTTCGCGATCTGCACAGACGTTATATTCCTGTTATCTCCGTTCGTGACCGCAACGAACGCATCGGCATCTTCTATACCGGCCCTTATCAGGACATCCGGGTCGAGTCCGTTGCCGAGCACCATCTTTCCGTTGAAATTTTCAAGTCTTCTGAACGCATCAGCATCCTGATCGATAACGCTGATAGAATGTCCTTCTGCGGACAATCTTCTCGCCATGATCGAACCCATGCGTCCGCATCCTAGAATTACTATTTTCATCGCAAAAAGCTCCTTTGCTTGAAATAATCCGCATGCTGGTCTGTACTCTTGCGCCTGCGGGACTCATCGAATGTACAACTCCAGAGTATACTCTTGCGCCCATGACTGTGTCAAACGAAATGAAAAACAGCTACAAACGCAGCATTTTGAGCTCGTTCAGGTTCTCGATATCCTTGCCGGACTCCATATCCGGGGTTTCAAGTATCCCTGCGATATCGGAAAACGCGGGGTGGTTTACTATCGCCTTGAACCCTTCCGTTCCTATGTTACCCTGGCCGATATGCCAGTGCCTGTCGGCACGGGAACCAAGCAGTTTTTGAGTGTCGTTCATGTGGATGACTTTGAGCCGTGAAAGCCCGATCAGCCTGTCGAAGTCTTTGAAGGTCTTTTCCACCTCGGCGGCAGTGGAGATGTCATAACCTGCGCCCCACAGGTGCGCCGTGTCAAGGCACACGCCTACCCTCTCGTGGTAATCACCCAGCCGGTCGAGAATAGAAGCCAGTTCTTCGAATTTCCAGCCGATGGTATTGCCCCCGCCGGAACCGGCTTCAAGGAGCGCCATCGCACTACCGGAAGCCATGTCTAGCGCACGGGCGACACCGTCTTTCACCCTGTCCGCGCCGGTCTCGAACCCATCGCCGCCGTGGCTTCCGATGTGGGTAACGGTATAATCCGCGCCGATCACTGCAGCTTTTTCGAGCGCCCAGGCAAGGTTTTCCCAGCTGTTCGTCCAGGTATCGTTCTTGGATGAAGCCAGATTGAGCAGATATGGAGTGTGAAGCGCCACAGGCCGGATGCCAAGTCTTTCGATCCCTTCGCGGAATGCTGCGGCTGCACCTTCATCCAGCTCTTTCACCTTCCAGGAGTTCGGATTGCTGGAGAACATCTGGATGCACTCGCAGCCGAGCTCACCCGCATGTTCGGCAGCTGCCGGCAGCCCTTTGCCGATGCTTACGTGGACTCCCAGTCGCATATCGCTGGCGCTATTCTATGTCGGGGCCGAGGCCATCTATGTCGTCGGGAGCGAAGCTGAAGGAGTTGATCTCCTCGCCCCGGAAGATCGTCACCAGCAGGTCTTCACGCTCGAAGCTCGGAAGGTAGGAAGAGACTATATCTTCATCGATCTGTTGCAGCAATGCCTCTTCATCCGCTATCGGAAGATCGATCTCAAGTATAATCGTCGCATGGATCGTATCGTGAGCGTAATGCAGATGAACCTGTCCCAGCCGCCGGTCGTCTTCCCATATAATGTATATTTCCGAGGCAACAGTCCTGACAAGCCTCGAAAGCCTGAATTTATTATCCAAAGCAGTCTCCTACAATACGGCAGGTCGCAAAATACCGGTACCCGCCTGCCGGCAGAGTGTACTATACCCCCACGGGCCGGCATAGTATGTCACATTTATGCACCGGCGTCAAGATCGCGTTTTCAGGCGGGTGCATCCCAAATCTATGGCAAATGTGATGTGTGCTGCGGAAACTCTTGGTCATACAAAGTTGTCGGCTTCATGGAAAACAGCCGTTCCCCTACTCTTTCATCCCGATGGCGGCGGCATAGACCTCGCGGCGGGGAAGTTTCATCTCTGCCGCAACCTGCCGGACGGCGTCGCGCTCGCTCATCCCCTGGTCCATAAGCGTTTTCAGGCGTTCCTCGACTGTCTCCGCGCCTGCTTCGGGCGCAGTAGCAGCCTCCTCTGTCCCGGCTCCTTCTATTACGATGACTATTTCGCCTTTGGCCTTCCGCTCTGTGAACCTGGCTATAGTTTCCGAGAGCGTCCCGCGAAAAACTTCCTCAAACATCTTGGTGGCCTCACGCACCACAGCAGCGCGGCGGTCTCCGAGTTCGGCAAGCGCGGATTTCAGTGTAGAAAGCAGCCTCAGCGGGGATTCATATAGGATAATAGTCCTGGGGTCGGGCTTGATCCCACGGAAAAAGGCCTTTCTCTCGCTTTCTTTCCTCGGAGGAAAGCCGTCGAAGGCAAAATGCGCTGTCGGAAGCCCTGAGATGACCAGTGCAGTAACCATGGCTGTCGGGCCTGGGACAGATGTTATGGCTATCCCTTCTTCTATGGCAAGGGCGATCAGTTCATGCCCTGGGTCGGACACTCCGGGGGTCCCTGCATCCGAGACGAGCGCCACATCTTCGCCTGATTTAAGCCTTTCGATTATCTCTTCGGAGCGTTTTCCCTTGCTGTGCTGGTGATACGCGGTCATGGGGGTATGGATGTCGTAATGCGACAGCAGTTTTCGTGTGACGCGGGTATCCTCCGCCGCAATGAGCGCGGCTTCTTTCAGCACCCTAAGTGCCCGAAGAGAAATATCCTCAAGATTCCCTATCGGCGTAGCGACTATATACAAACTGCCTATTTTTTCCACTGTAACCCCCTCAAAACGCATTAATTATACCAGGTTTCGGTGATTAACGATTTCTGCAGGAGACAGCAACCTCGCAGCGCGAACCTCGACGGCAGCGACGAATACAACGAAGCGCTACAGAAGAATTACAAGGGGCGGATAAGGGGGCTGTAAGGGAAGGGATTGAACGAATCCAGACACTCACTATTATCACGGTGAGTATCATAAGGATGGCGTTACGTGGAACTGCCATAGCTTAAGGTCTATGCCTTTATATGACGCAGGAATAAAAATACCCAAAGACCCTGGTTGAGCAGAAGGACTGAGTCTGATCAATTGTTTATCCTCTGCTGTTAGATTACGATATTGAGAGGAGATTATCTTGCTGAGTGAGCCTATAATCTCAAAACCCTGGTTTGGTACTGTTTTCTCTGGAGCCGCGACAAGCTCTATATAGCTCAGATTGCTACTTTCAATATGAGCGGTTGGTTCACCGATAGGCCAATCACCGAATAATATTAAGTAGAAAGCCAGTTGACATTCCGCGGAATCACGGATTAACTTACTACCACAATATAAATCAATGCCACTGATTGTGAACTGACACTTTCCATCATTATCCACATATCTAGGCTTTGTTTGGTCGGCTTGAAATCGAATTGAGAGTGGCGGAGTAGTACCTAACATAACATCACCTAGTATAGACATCTCACTAGCCTTTGCAGCCTCAGCAAAACTAATTTCGCATTTACCCTGTCCATTTAGGTGCAATTTATCTATGGGAAATAGCATCCAATGATTCCAGCGTGACCAGTAAAGCGCAATCTTACACTCCGTATTAAATATTTGTGCGTATTTTACTAGTTTTTCTATTATTTCTGCTTTGCATGACCATTTAAATGTCGCTGATGATGCATGGACATTTTTTACTTCAACAAAAAACATTTTGTTGTCTTTTAAATGTATGCGATAATCAGGCACCAAAACATCCATATCATCTACATATATCTCGCCTGCATCTTCTTTCTTAATCAAGCTACATTGCCCTAAAGATGCAGCAACATATCCAAACATTGATTCCGCTCGGCGTCCATACAATGTCGCTTCATGTGATTTGGTAGCTTCAAATCCAACACGTATACGTTCTACAAACTCTTCAGAGCAAGATTCATCTGTTAAGGAAAGCTCTGCATCGCGAGCAAGCTTATCAAAAAGGTCTAGGATGTCCAGATTAACATTGTCGCGAGCTAAGCGTGTAATTTTGCTCATTTTCGATTCTCCAGATACTCTTGATCTATAGTTCAAACCATCGCGTAAGGTAACAACTAATCCAGCTCTCTCAACAAAGCTTTCTACGGATTATATCACACCTACGAGGCAATTATTCCTACATTTCCGCCTCACAAAATCACCTCCAACTACAAAAACAATCACCAGAATTACAGCATATAGGCACTTCCGCTCATCCGAAACCCCAATAAGCATGGTCTATGCAGGAATTTCCGGCGTATATGAGGAAGTTCTGAATAAATAATGTTTGCCGGAGGTTTGTTGTGAGAAGAAGCTATTGTTTGACCCTACTTTTGCTCATCTTATCCTGTGCGGGGCTTCAAGCTGCCGCTGTCACCGGGGTGCTGACAGACCAGAAAAAGAACCCCGTCTCAGGCATCAGGATTTTCTCGTTCTTAATTACCGGAGAAGAAGGACAGCCTTATACGACAAAGACGGAGACATCAACAGTGTCGTGTGCCGATGGCAAATATTCACTGGGCGAGCTTCCTGACCTCAGCAATAACCAATGCCGCTTCATAGTCGCTTATATTCCCGGCAGATACCTCGGCTGGACGATGCTGTCGCCGGATATGCCAAAAACGAACAATCCCATTTCCCTTATAGCCCGGCCGGTTACCACGAAATTCGGCAGTGTGGTGGATCAGAAGGGCCAACCGATTGCGAATGTCTCCATTAAATACAACGGACTTATGGTTCGAGGCGATTATCCGATGCGCAGTTACCTGCCCGCCGAAGTGATAAAGCTATTGGACATCCCGACAGAAATCACCACAGGTAAAGACGGCACATACATAATCATAGACGTGGCGGAGGGCACCAACGTCCTTCTGACGCCAAACAAGAAGGGCTTTGTTGCCAAAAATCTCTCCGTGGATCAATCTAGCCTGAAAATTGTCCTAGTTCCTGCGGGAAAAATCGCGGGGCAAGTTTTGGATGCCGACGGAAAACCTTTGAAGGACGCCAAAGTGACAGCAGAACGAAAGATAAGAGATTATCCAAATTCAACAACTACCGACGCGAATGGACAATTCCTACTGGAAGACCTTACACCAGGAAAATGGTACATCCGCGTTTACTCTTCCGGGCGTATATTTATTACTGCTGGCACAGTCGAAGTGAAGGCGGCACAGACCACACAGGTTCCTGCCATCAAGGCACTTGCCACAGCCGAAGTAACGGGCAAAGTGATATACGGCGACAGCGGTAAGCCAGCTGAAGGGGTTACGGTGACTATATCACAAAGCGTCTTGTATAATAGAGATGTCTCGGCAACAGGCGAAGATTGCGTAACGACAGATGCAAACGGCAGTTTCAAGGCTCATGTTCCGATAGGAAGGAACTCTCTGATCATCTTTGAAGCACCGACCGGTTATGTCGGTGAAAAAGACTATGAAGAGATCATCGTTCCCAAAACCAGCTTATCCGGTGTGACAATCAGGCTTAAAAAGGTTGCTGTCGCTAAGGGGCGTGTCGTGGACGAAGACGGCAATCCGGTAGAGAGTGCGTCCGTCTCGTTCGACACTTACGGTAGCTCTCCCATACTGACCGGTGCGGACGGCAGGTTCACTATAACATTATCTCCCGCTGACCGTGACGACTTTTCCGCTTTCGACGAAGCTGGCTACACATTCAATGTGAAGCAGAATGAACGGAATTTAGGGGTTCGAAAATACGTAGCCGAGTCCAACATCGATGCAAACGACATCGTAATCACTGTAAAACCTATGATCTCGGCTAAAGTGCATGTTACACTGCCTTCCGGTAAGCCGGCAGCAGGTGCAAGGCTGCGCTTGATCACTGAATTTAATCACATTACTACATATCCTGATCCCTCAAGCGGCTTACCCGATAATATATTCGCTGATGCTAATGGATATGCGGTTATAAAAGACTTGATACCCGGAGCAGCTTATGACATATCGGTATCCAAGCCGGGATATTTCGACAATGGAGAACGGCCAAAGATCACTACCGGGACAACCGAAACAAATATCATAGAGATCAGGCTGCAGCCTGCCAAACGGGTGCAGAAGGGCAAAATTATCGACACAAAAGGCAAGCCGGTAGCAAATGCCACGGTCTCTGCAGAAGGATGGAGAATGGAAACCATCGCTTCTACCAAGACTGATGCCAAAGGAAACTTCACTCTTCGAGGGCTTCCTAACTGCGACATACAGATATTTGCCAGAAAGGGCAGTCATTTCGGGAGTATGTCGGTGAACAAATCGAGCGGCACAATTCTTCTACAGATCACAAGGTAGCCCGGTTTAGGTGACTGAGCAGTAGAACGTATTTTTATATTGCGGAATTAAGGGACGGGCAAGCTGACTGTCCCTTAATTTTGTAGTGCAAGCCCCAAATGTTTCGCTGCAACGATTTCCTCCAGGTTTGCACCCAACGGCGGAGGTTGCTATAATGACGTAGTCAAAACGCCGGTCGTTTGCGCGCCGCTGATGCGAGGGTACAGTGTTTTAGGAGGCCGCGGCGACAGGCGCTTGGGCTATCGTGACTGTAAGAGGAATAGCTATGAGATGCCTGACCTCATTCTTTCTGGTCGCTGTACTTGGACTTCTGTGTTTTAACAGCTGGCAGATCCACCGGATCAATCTTGAGCTGGCCGCTGTTGAAAAGCAGGCCAATATCGATGTTGGATCGGCCAAGAAAGAGATGGATTACCAGACAGCGTTGAAACTCGCGGGGGATTATACAAACCACGCCAGAAAGTTGATTAAGAAAGGTCAGACAGAAGCCGCCCGCCTGGAACTGGACAAAGGCCTCCGAAAGCTGGAAACCGCTGCCAGGCTTTCTCAGGGATTCGCTTCCGGTGCAGCGCACCGAGCCGGATCCTCCTGGCATACCGTTTATGAGCAGGTTGAGAAAGCCATGAGTGAGCTCTCCAGCCAAACCAAGAATGGGAGGCCGGAAGGTAATGAAACGGCAAGTGGCGAACATAGTAATATTGCTGGTCACAGTGGCGGCAAGCGTGCTGCTCACCGGGTGCCCGCCGGAGAAGCTCATATCGACAAGTGATGAGGTTTCCATAGGCCGTCAGGCTGCGGCTGAAGTTGAGGCTCAATATCCAGTCAGCCGCGACCCTCGGCTAAATCAGCTTGTCAATACAATAGGGCAGAATATTCTTCGGCAGACGACTCCACGGAAGGGGATCACTTACACATTTAAGGTCCTCGATATCAGTGAAATCAATGCGTTTTCACTGCCGGGAGGCTGGATCTATGTCGATAGAGGGCTTATCGATGCGACCAGCGGTAATGTTAGTGAGCTTGCAGGAGTCATAGCTCACGAAGTTGGACACGTTCAGGCGAGACATCACGCACAGATAATGGGCCGGTCGGAACTATATGGAATTGCAATCGGCACATTGACCAAAGGGAATACGACCCAATGGGTCAGCTTTTTTGCCAATCTTAACCTGCTCAGATGGAGCAGAAGCCAGGAATATGAAGCAGATAAACTGGCTATAGACTATACATTTAATTCGCCCTATAATCCAGAGGGATTGATAGACTTTTTCAGGGTGCTTGAAGCGAAAGTAGGCAAGGGGTCAACTCCTGCATTTCTGAGTACGCACCCTTTGACGGAAGACCGTATAGAGCGGGCCCAGGCCTATCTCAATGAGAAGAAGAGCCAGATGGGACGCTGACGGGGGTAATGCATTGAAGGTTGCCGCAGTAATACCGGCGTATAATGAAGAAGACCGGCTTGGCTACGTGCTCGAATCGCTCAGCCGTGCCACGCAGGTAGATGAGATAGTTGTAGTCAACGACGGCTCGACCGATGATACATATGGTGTGGCCAGCCGCTATCCGGGAGTCCATGCGATAGACCTCCCGGAGAATGTGGGCAAGGGCGGTGCTATGTATGCCGGAGCAATCGAGACGAATGCAGACGTCGTCCTGTTTTTGGATGGTGACCTGCTCGGCATAACAGGCGAACAGATCGACCTCATAGTAAAGCCTGTGAGAGAGAATGAAGCCGACATGTGCATCGGCGTATTCAGAGGCGGCAGGAGCCTGACCGACCTCGCGCAGATCATCGCACCCTACATTTCGGGCCAGCGCGCGCTGCGGCGCCACCTGTTTCTTCAGATTCCCAACATTCAAGTCGTTCGTTCGGGAGTGGAAGTAGCAATTACGAAGCATTTCCGAACGAACGGCTTGAGAATGGATACTGTTACGCTAACCGGCTGCACCCATCTGATGAAAGAAGAAAAGATGGGCTATATCCGTGGGTTTGCCGCAAGGCTCAGGATGTACTACGACATCGGCAAGATCACTTTGGACGTCCATCGAACAACCACAGAAGGAAACGTAGCAAGAAGGATCGAAAAACGCTTCCGGCGGAAAAAGGCTTACAGAGACAGCCGCCAGTAAATGCATCTGCGATACGGTTCCGACGTATAAAGAATGGATCAGTGGAGATTTGAGGACCTTGTTCAGGCACTTCAGGTTTCCACCATCCGCGTATCCCCTATCCCCTGACCCCTCCCCTTCTATGGCAGGACATATTGCGTTAAGGCTGAGTTGGGAGTATAAAATATGAGGATATGGTTCGTTCCCGTCGAGGAACTCGACGATAGGCATCTTTTGGGTGAGCATCTGGAGCTGCATGTGATGGCAAACGGGCTGATCTGCGGCGGCGGAGGCTGGTATAACCACCCCGCGACGCAGTTCTTCAAGGGGAAACTCGGCGCACTTTACCGGAGGCACGAGGAACAGGTCACCGAAATGAGAAAAAGAGGCTGGACAGGACACAAAAGCGCCTTCCCAGTCGATAAGGTTCCGCCGGAAGAGATGGACGCAACAGTTGAAGTGACCCAAGATATGTTGGAAAAAGACAGACGCGACCTTGCAGAACGTAAACGGCTGACAGAACTGGCCGGAGGCAGAAGCTGGCGTAAGGTTGAAACAGGCAGTAAACGATGAATTATCGTTATCAGCAATACTAATCTTTATGTGGAGGCAAAGTTGCAACCAGGTAATATAAAGGATGTGGCGCAGGTCTCGCAGGCAATAAGCGGAATACTTGCCCCAGCGGTTATGATCAACGCCAGCGCACTCGTTATTCTCGCTCTGCAGAATAAGTATTCACAGCTTATCGATAGACTCCGCGCTTTGAACGATGAGCGAAGAGACCTGAAACACTCAGAACAACCCTCGGAGCAGCGACTCGCGAACGTAGTTGAACAGATAGATGCGATCTTGCTCAGGGCAAAGATGGTCAGAAACTCCATCGTCAGCCTTTATGTGTCGATCATGCTGTTTGTCTTATCTTCGCTCATCATCGGCGGCAGATTTATAGACGCGATAAAAATACCGATCAGTCTTTCATTGGGTCTGTTTATGATTGCTATGATCCTTGTCTTCGCAGGCGGGTTTTTTGCGCTTCGCGACATCGGTCATGCTTTCACCGTAGCCCGGCTCGAAGTACGCGGCGTGGAAGAGCTTGAGAATAAGTAATTAGCAGTCAGTGGCAGCGAAAGCACTCGTGAAAAAATCAATCCCCCTGGCAATTGTTGCTGTGATGCTCCTCGCAGGCTGCAAACCTGCCGGGCGTCTCTGCTCGTCGCTGCAGTACCATAACATCCACCTGAGACTTGTCAAAAGCGTTATGACAATGACTACCGGCAGCGGCAAGACCGATATGCGCCGGTTGATGGAGCAGGAGACCTACGAAGATAAGGTCGTTCGGGGACATGTTACGGTCGAATATCCCAAAGGGCTCGATGTGGCTGCGAAAGAGCTTGCCGGGCAGTTCGACAAGGCTTATCCGTTCATTAAAGACAGGCTTGGGATCGAGTGGAGCTTTGATCTTGTGCTCAAGCTGGTCAGGATAGAGCCGAAAGCGGGCGGATACAGGTATTCCGTCAAGCTCGGACGAAATAGAAAGCTGACTTTTCCGGTACCTGTGAGCAAAACAGGGCCGAACATGCGATGGTCCCATATCATAGCGCACGAGATGACCGAAGCCTCTATGATCGCCCCTCGAAAGCGGTCCGGCCTGGTGCTCGCCGATCTCTACACCGGGCCTTTCTGTGTCCCTACCGGCGCAAGGTGGTTCCGTGACGGGACGTCCGATTACGCTCAGTATCTTCTCGGACAACCGATGCCGGGAAATCTCTACCCTGAACTCAACACCGTAAGAGAACGCCTGCTCTCGTGGGCGAACTGTGACAAAGATGATCCTGACTGGTACGATGCCGCTGCAGGGCTCATAGTCGAGCTTACGAACAGGTACGGGGATGATACGGTAAAGCGGATCATGAAGGAGCTCTCCAAAGAGCCTGCTCCGGGCGGAGCGGGGCTTAACCATGCCGTGAGAAGAGCGACTGGTGTAGATATAAGAGAGTTTTTGAAAAACTACGAGACGCCCTGGGCAGGGTTTGCGGCGTATGACTCAGGCGGAATGGTGCGGGTAAGCAAAGTATATCCTGCCACACCCGCAAGCAGGCGGGGGATAGAACCAGGTGACACAGTGCTGAACTTTGCAGGTGAACAGGTGAGCTCATCGGACAGTCTCGCACACATCCTGGCCCGGCAGCGTCCGGGGCAGATGGTATCCATCGAAGTGCTGCGCGGGACCGAGACGGTCCAAATGCGGTTGAAGCTCATTCCTATGCCGGTGGACATGGGGCAGTTTCTCCGGCTTTCAGGCGTCAGCGTCGCTGAAGATCCTTCGCAGATTGCCAAGTAGTGCGCGAAGGTCGGCCAGTATCTCTGAGTCCGCGGCGGACTGGTCATCCCGCCGCCGTTTCAGGCAGCCGGACATTTCCCTGGCAGTCTCCGTAACAGCCGGGTATCCATAAGAAGCCCCGGAACCGATGAGATTATGCAGCAGCTGCCGCAGCCGGCGCTCGTGGGCGTGGCTGGCAGGGTTCATTTCGAGCCCAAGTATCGCCCGCTCCAACTCGGCCAGCTTTCTCGATGCCCCAGCGAGGTAAATCCGCCGCACATCCATCAGCCAATCGCTGTTTACTCCAAATTTCTCTTCGCTCATCTCATTCATTCGATAAACATGGTTCCTCACCAGGTATAGACAGCGCAAAGCTGAATGTACTGCCCTTTCCGGGAGCACTTTTCACACTTATCCTGCTGCCGTGCTGCTCGATAATCCCTTTGCTGATAGAAAGCCCGAGCCCGCTGCTGTTTGTCTTCGGTTGGTCCTGTCCCGCTGCCCGATAGAACTTTTCGAATATCTTCTTCTGCTCGGCGGGCGCGATCCCCGGCCCGTGGTCGGTCACGCTGACCTTCACGCAGCTGCCTTTACGGCCGACCGTGACTTCTACGGAAGCCCCTGCAGGCGAAAATTTTATGGCATTCGAGAGCAGATTTATCACGACCTGCTCTATCCTGTCTCCATCGCCGATTACCTTGTGCTGGCGGCCAGTTACTTTAACAGAAAGGCACACCTGCCGCTCGCTTGCAAACTGGCGCATCCGGTCGACAGCGCTCTTCACTCGTTCCTGAACGGAGATAATGTCCATCTCAAGACTCAGATGCCCGGCCTCGATCTTTGCCATATCGAGCATATCGTCTACCAGCCGTATGAGCTTGTTGCAGCTGTTCTCCGCGACACCGAGCATCGTGCGCAGCCCTGGGTTGATCTCTCCGACCGCCCCGCCGAGGGCCAGTCCCAGCGACCCCTTGAGCGATGTGAGCGGCGTCCTGAGCTCATGGGCAACTGTCGATATGAACTCCGTCTTCGCTTCATCGAGAGCTACGCTATCGGTTATGTCCTGCAGGAGCGATGCTATCCCCACAAATACTCCGCTTTTCAGAAATACCGGGCGCATATTGATATGGACCACTTTTCCGTCGGGCAGATTAATATTCTGCTCCCAGAACAATCCGGCAGCCGGTTTTGAACGGGATAGCTGCTCCAGAATAGCCCTGACTTCCGGCCGGAAAGGTTTCGGGTGAATATCTACCAGATTTCTTCCAAGAATGTCTTCATGCGCCAGCCCAATGATCTTTCCGGCGGTGCTGTTTACCATTATCACCCTGTTTCGGGCATCACTGACTACGACACCGTCCCCGAGTTGAGCAAGTACCGCTTCGATCTTGGTCTTTTCTTTCTCCAGTTGTAAAAAAGCCGTCCTTGCCCTCGTGTGGAGGTCCGCGTGGGCGACTGCGGCGGCCCCATGGTTAGCTATGGTTTCGAATGCCCGCAGGTCCCGGACCGCGAACGGCCCGCCGTGGCGGTTTGCAGCCAGAAGCGCGCCGATGACTTTCTTTCGCACCTTCAAGGGAACAACGAGGAGCGAGCGAATCCCCCATTCGGTTATTACACGCTGAGGAACCCTCTCGTCGGCGGCAACATCGTTTATGACTACAGGCTTTCCGCTTTTCGAAACCAGGGTGCGGATACTTTTCGTGAGCGGGGTCCTTACACCGGTGATTTTGTCTGCAAATACGCCGAACCCTTGAACGTAATGAAGCTCCTTGGTACTCCAGTCGATCAGACCCACGGCGGTCGATTCGGCTTTGACGGCGTCCGCCGCACACTCCGCCACCATCTGAAGTGCGCTGGATAGATCCATTTCGCTTATTATCACATCGCTGATCTCAAGCAGCCTATCTATGATGCTCAACCTGTCAGCCACAGCGAGGTCATCGGAAACTACCAAAGGATCATTCGCATCCCGTCCTGATGTCATGTTCCCGCTGCTCCTTCGACTATTCTGTCGATCTCGGCAGCAAGCTGCAGCGGGTCGAACGGTTTTGTAAGATAACCGCAGGCCCCTGCCCGGATGGCGCGGTCTATCTCTTTGCGGCCGGTTTTAGCTGTCAGAAAGATAACGGGAATGTTTTTGAGCGATTCATCTTGTTTGATGAGCCTGCAGGCGGCATAACCGTCCATCCGTGGCATCAGCGCGTCCAATAATATCAAGTCCGGCTTCTCCCGCCGGGCTGTCTCGACCCCTTCGACGCCGTCACAGGCCAAGATCGGCTCGAAACCACCGGAATATCTGAGAGCCATATCGAGGATCAACCTTATCTCGGCATCGTCTTCGATTATAAGTATCTTGCGAGGTCTCATCGTCTAACCAGGCATCTTGTAGCCAAGTCCAGCTACCGTAACGATGTATTGAGGTCGAGACGGATCATCCTCTATCTTCTTTCTGAGGCGTCCGATATGAACATCTACCGTGCGGGTATAGATGCCCTCCGCCCTGAGGTCCCAGACACAGTCGAGTAGTTGATCGCGCGTAAGCACGCGGCCCGGATGTTCTGCCAGCGTCTGCAGCAGCTTGAACTCGGTAGTCGTCAACTGCACCGGCTCACCTTTCTTCCGGACTTCGAAGGCAGAGAGATCGATTTGAAGGTCTTTCACCGATATGCTGCTGCGATGCTTTTTCCGCTCCGCGTAGACCGTCTCCCTGCGAAGCGCAGCTTCTACCCCCGCAATAAGCTCGGGTACCTTAAACGGCTTTGTGACGTAATAGTCCGCGCCGACCCCGAGGCCCAGTACGACATCGGTCTCATCGCTTCTCACGGTAAGAAACAGAATCGGTACAAGGTTGGTAAGGCGGATCTGCTGACAGACATCTGTGCCGCTCATATCGGGAAGCTCAATATCGAGGATAATCAGGTCCGGCTGTTCGGCTACGGCCAATGCCACTCCGCCAGCACCCGTGCTGGCGGTAACTATGTCGTACCCCCGCACCTTGAGCGCGCCGCCGACAAGCCGCAGGATATCCTCATCGTCATCAACTATAAGGATTTTGCCCTTACGCAAACGCAGGATCACCTCCTCCAATTATCAAGAAATTAACGATGTATTTCTTCTGGAGGAACCAATAACTTCTTACAGTTCTTTAATTATAATTCCTGCATTAAGAACCGGCAAATATTTATTTGCTATAAAGGGGAATCATGTTAAATATGGGCGACGATCTGAAACGGGAAAGCAATATACTGCTTACGGACCTTTATGAGCTGACCATGATGGCGGCCTATTACGATTCCGGTATGGAAGACCAGCAGGCAGTCTTCGAGTATATTTTCCGCAGGCTTCCTCGCAACACCGGGTTTGCTATCATGGCCGGGTTGGACCCGCTGCTAGACGACTTGGAAGAGCTTCATTTCTCGCCGGACGATCTGGAGTATCTGCGTTCGCTTGGGATATTTGCGGAAGAGTTTATCGAGGCGATAAAAGACTTCCGGTTCAAATGCGATGTATATGCCGCACCCGAAGGGAGCCTTATCTTCCCGAATGAGACGATTTGCAGGGTCCACGGCCCGCTTGCTCAGTCGCAGATAATCGAAACTCTTGTCTTGAACAGATTGAACTATCAAACGCTGATCGCTACCAAAGCCGCACGCTGCACTGCTGCAGCGCAGGGTGACCCAATAGTGGAGTTCGGCTTAAGAAGGGCACAGGGACCGGATGGAGGAATCTCAGGATCGAGGGCAGCCTACATCGGGGGCGCGCGTTCGACCTCCAACGTGATAGCGGGAAAGCTGTTCGGCATCCCTGTGATGGGCACTCACGCCCACAGTTGGGTAATGGCGTTCGACACCGAGCTTGAGTCGTTCAGAGCTTATGTCCGGGCGTTTCCCCAGAACCCCGTCCTGCTTCTGGACACCTATGATACCCTTGAGAGCGGAGTACCGAACGCCATCATTGCACTGAACGAACTGAGAGCCGGGGGAAAGCCGGTCCGTGCAGGTGTGCGGCTCGATTCAGGAGATATTGCGAAGCTTTCGAAGGAGGTTCACAAAAGGCTGGAAGCAGCCGGTTTCCCCGACCCGCTCATTGTGGCATCGAACGAGCTCGACGAATATCTGATCGCGGACATGAAACGCCAGGGGGCCAAAGTAAACTCGTGGGGCGTCGGAACCAGGCTGGTGACCGGCGGAGACGAGCCTGCGTTGGGCGGCGTGTACAAGCTCTCTGCCGTTTTTAAAGAAAGCGGCTGGGACATCAAAATGAAGATATCGAACAATGCCGAAAAAACGACGGACCCCGGAGTCAAAATGCCTTACCGTTTTTATTCTCCCGAAGGAGAGATGCTCGGCGACGTAATGTTCCTGGAAAACGAAGATGCCGGACCGGTAGGAGCTATTATTTCTCACGACCGGATGGTCTTTGAGCGCACCAGGGCATTCCGGGAGGCTTATGAACGGCGTCCGCTGCTCCAGCAGGTGATGAAAAATGGAAAGAGGCTGATAAAGCGAAAATCCGTCAGCGAAATTCAGTCCTATGCAAAATCGCAGTTGAAATCACTCCCGGCAGAGATGCAGAGGCTGATAAACCCGGAAATCTACTGGGTAGGACTGAGCGAGACGCTTGCAGAAAAGAAACGTGCCGCCATAAAAGATTTCTGGGCGGGAAAAGAGGCCGCTCCTACAGAACCGGGTACAGCCACAGCAGGAGGACAGGACATCGGAGGAGAGATCTGATCAGTGGTTAGTTAACTTGAATATTAATAAATAGCATGTCATCCTGAGCAAAGCGAAGGATCTCAACCGTCCGACATTTTGAGATTCTTCACTGCGTTCTAGCCCGTATTGTTCGCAGAAAATACGGGTTGAATGACGCAATCAACTTTACAGATTACTAGTCACCACTTACGTGGGCTGAGGATGCTTTGATGTCGGAGACCTTTTTCTTCCCGTAGTATACATCCAGGATTGCCCGTGCAACGGGTGCTGCGGCAGATGCACCGTGGCGGCCATGCTCGACTATGACGGCGATTGCAATCTTGGGGTCTTCTGTAGACGCGTAACAGATGAACCAGGCATGGGCGGCCCCGGAGTTCTCCGCTGATCCGGTTTTTCCTGCAACGGAAACGCCTTCCAGGTTGACAACTTTGCCGGTCCCTCCGGGCCCGACTACCGTCTGGCGCATACCGTATTGGACAGCTTTGAATGTTTCACTTGACGCAGGGACCTGCCGCTCGAAACGCCTTGCGACCTTCTTTATCACTTTGCCGTTCGGGTTTTTCACCTCAAAAAGCACATGAGGACGGTACATCTTTCCCGAAGTCGAAACTGCTGCAGCTACGAGTGCCATCTGCAGCGGCGTCGTCTGAACATAACCCTGCCCTATAGCTACCGGAAGTGTCTCACCTGGATACCATTTCTGCATATCCGGCCGTTTGAACCGTTTTCTCTTCCATTCCTCATCAGGCATCGTGCCTTTGGAACCGTCCTTCCCCGGAGCCTCTTCGGGCAGGTCGATCATAGTAGCGTGCCCTATACCGAACGACCTGGCCATCTTGGCGAGTTTGTTTACCCCCATCCGCTGGCCCATTTGATAGAAGAACACATCGCATGACTGGGATATGGCGGTCGTGAACGTAACGCGCCCATGCCGCTTCCAGCAGTGGAAAACCCGCCCCAAGCGGTAGCCGCCCGAACAATATAGGCTCGTGTTGGGAGTCGCGACCTTGTATTCGAGTGCCGCGGTCGCTGTGATCGGCTTGAATGTAGAACCCGGCGGATATTTGTTTGCTACAGCCCGGTTCTGAAGCGGATTGGACTTATTGCCGATAATCTTGTTCCAGTCCGAGACTTTGACTTTCTTTACGAATATGTTAGGGTCAAAGCTCGGATTGCTGACCATCGCCAAAACCTCTCCATTTTGCGGATTGATCGCGACAGCTGCGCCGACTTTCCCTGCCATAGTCCTTTCTGCGGCCAACTGCAGGTCTTTATCTATCGTGAGCACAAGAGTGTGCCCCGGAACCGACCCTTTGTCATCAAGCATGCGCCTCGTGCGGCCACGGGCATCCACTTCTATCTCCTGGCCTCCGTCCATGCCATGAAGGAGCGATTCATATTCCTTTTCTACGCCGGATTTGCCGACATAATCCCCCGGCCTGTAATTTATGTCCGAACTATCCAGCCGATCCAGCTCTTCTTTGTTGATTTCCCCGATGTAACCGAGAACATGAGCAAATGCCGGGCCATCAGGATAACTTCTGATCTGGTCGAGCTCGACTGTAACGCCTGGGAGTATCGGTTTTCTCTCTTGGAGCTTGGCAACTACATCCAGCGGGACATCTATGGCCACTCTGACCGGGGCGTATGCGACAGCGCGATCCTTCCGCATGATCGCCTGCAGGTCTTCCTTAGAAACATTGAGCACTTTGCAAAGCGTAGTAAAAGCCGCCGGGTTTTCGGCAAGCATCTCCGGAACGGCCAGCACGACAAACTGCGGGCGGCTGGTGGCAAGTATTTTCCCATGTCTGTCCAGGATGAGTCCGCGGGGCGCGCGGACACGGATCAGTCTCCTGCGGTTCGTTTCCGATTCCGCAAGAAGTGATGCCCCTGATGCTATCTGAAGGTACCAAAGCCTCGCGAGCAGGATGACGAAAAGGGCTATGCACAGGATCGCAAACCCTTTCATCCTGTTCCGCTGAATCATTCTATCTTCATGTGGAGTAAGCATATGAATATCAACAATATACAGAAAGGGGATGGGGGTCAGGGGTTAGGAGTTGAGTGGCGGAAGTTTCCGCCACTCAACCTTCATTCCTCATACCTTTTCGTAATTAAAACTTCCTCTTAAATTTCTCGTTGTCAAAACCTGCCTTGGCCTAATGGTCCGGTGACATTGGCGGCGGCGGAGTCATTCTGAGACCTCTGTCCGATCCTTCCTGCTGAGTTCCTGATCCGGTGCTGCCCGTCGAGTTGCCCTTGGGGTGGTGAACATTACAGTATGCTGTGGGCTGATTGCCTTCCACGAACACTTCCGTGTGTGTAGCCGGGCAAGCGCTGGTCGCCAGAAGAGCCGTCTCATTACATATTCTTACGCGTACGGTATGGAGAGTAGGTTCCTCCGGCTGATCATCCTCGCTGTCGTTAGTATCGGTCTCCGTTGATGTATTATCTCGCGCCGGGCGGCTCCGCTCCACTGTGGTGCCGGTATCTTCGGCAGGACTTTCCTTGGTGGTTACATGCGGCCGGTGGTTGTCGTTATGAATCTTCAGCGCCGTTCCCATGAACTCTTTCCAGATTGGGCCGCAAACACCGCTTCCTGAGACATGTCTCATCGGCAGATTATTATCGTTTCCTGCCCAGACGGCTGTTACGAGCTTGTTCGGGACATAACCGATGAACCAAACGTCCCTGCCGTCGTTCGTAGTGCCTGTTTTGCCGCGGGCATCGGCTATGCTGCTTACAGTACGGCCAGTTCCTGACGTGACAACCCCGCGGAAGAGTTCATCCATAACCTTCGCCGTCCGCTCGCCGAGAACATGCTTACGTTCTATGGAATCCTCATCGTAAAGCTGCCCGCGACTGTCGACTATCTTAGCTATCGGTGTCGGCTCGACATAGTAACCACCCGTGGCGAATACTCCGTAAGCAGATGCCATTTCGAGCACCCTGATCCCCTTGATCCCGCCGATTGCCAGCGCCGGATAAGGCTCGATCTCGGACTTTATTCCCAGCAGATGTGCATAGTCGATAACATTATTCAACCCGACCTGAAGAGCCGCCTGTACAGCCGCCACATTGACCGAGCGGGCTACTGCCTGCCTTATCGTCAAATTGCTCGGATACCTGCCGTCGTAATTCTTAGGCGACCATCTGACTCCGGTATCGCTTACATAAGTAAAACGGCCGCCCGGCAGCCTGTGATTGGCGTCCCATCCAAGCTTGTCGACCGCTGCAGTATAAACAAATGCTTTGAACGAGCTTCCCGGCTGGCGTTCCGCCTGGACAGCCCTGTTGAACTCGTTTTCCTCGTAATTTTCGCCGCCGACCATCGCTCTTATGTATCCGGTAGATGGCTCTATGCAGACGAGTGCGCCGTTGCCGCTGGTATCGCTCATCTGGCCGCGTTGTCTTGCACTGCGAATTCCGTCTGTCAGGGCTCTCTGCGCCGCAACCTGCATCTTGTAATTAAGAGTAGTATAGACCCTGAGCCCGCCCCGTTCGATCAGGTCATCGCCGAACTGATTGTGGTCTCTTAAGTATTTCTTGACGTAGTCAGTGAAATACGGCGCTTTCGACCTGTATTTTGTCGGTTTCAACGGCATTATGTGCGGAACCTGGGCTTTTGCCCTCTCGCACTGCTCATGTGAAATATATTTGAGCTCTTCCATGCGGTTCAGCACTACATCGCGCCTGTTGACCGCGGCCTCCAGGTCGACATGAGGTGAATAACTGGACGGCCGCTGAGGTAGTCCGGCCAGAAGTGCGCACTCCGACAGTTTGAGGTTGTTTACATCCTTGCCGAAATATATCTTGGACGCTGCTTCAACACCGTACGCGCTCGAACCGTAGTAGACCTGGTTCAAATAAAGCTCTATGATCTTGGACTTGGTGTAGTTGCGCTCGATAACTACTGCCAGAACCGCCTCGCGGAGTTTTCTGTTCAGGGTTTTTTTGGGGCTTAAGTAGACGTTTCGCGCAAGCTGCTGCGTGATCGTGCTCCCGCCTTCGGCCATCCGTCCGCCGCGGATATTTTTGACGATCGCGCGCCCGATACCCCGCAGGTCGACGCCGCTGTGCTCGTAAAACCGCCTGTCTTCTATCGCAACAGTGGCATTGATCAGGTCCTTGGGAATTTTATTGAGTTCGACAAACTCACGGTTTTCCTCACCGAACGTGGCGAGGAGGACATTATCGCTGGAATATATCTTTGATGCCTCATGAGGGCTGTAATTGGTAACATCCTGAAGCTCGTGTGTAACACTGACAACAAACCCAATCGTTCCGCCTATGCCGACACAGAACATGAGCAGCACACCTGCCTGCAGCTGTGTTACCAGCCTCCGCAGCTTGCTGACCCGCCTTCCGGGCCTGAGTCTTCCCTTATTATTAACTCTAACCTGATTTACCATCAGCTGTTTTTTACTCCATGCAGTCTATCGCACTTTAGAATTATAAATCCGAGTCCGTGCTGCGTCAAACCACAGAACCACAGCATTAGAGCAGTATATCCTATTTTTATATAACTTGACACGTACCAAAAAGGATTCGCGTATTTCACTGAAGGAGGTAAAGCTGAGTTACATGTCGAAGTAATTTAAATGGTGCTTTTTTCTGTGGAACAACACAGGCAGGCGAAGCATTTTTTGAGGTTGAATTAACCATATGGATGAACAATTGGAACAAGAAGACCGGGAGGAGCGCCCAGGGCAGGACGAAAAAGATCTGCCTGCCGGAATTGCGCGACTCCATGAAGAATGGCTCCAACAGGGACTGATCCCAACCGAATTGAAAGAACCTGTGGAGTTGGAGCCGGTAGTATTTCCGGAGCCGGTCGGTGATTATAAAATAAATGTCGAAGATGCGCGGGCGATGCTCGGACTTTCACCCGATGCTATGGAACGGCTGTTGGTCGGGGGTGAACTCGATTCCATACAGGTCCGGTTCGAAGACGGTGTAAGGCGTATGATCAGCCAGTCGGCGCTGTCCCGGTTTGTCGAAGACACCGGAATGGCTCCCGAAATTTCGGAAAAGCTCAATTTTCCGGCTGATGAGATCAATGCCGAGCTTGAATCGATCCGCGAGGAGATGCGCGAGATGAAAGAGCTGCATACCCGGCAACTCCAGCAGTTCAAGGATATCCTGCTGCTCGAGCTGCGCAATCTGAAGGAGCAGGATCGGGACCTGACGTCGTTCGTGTACGACCTCACGGCAGCTCTTGAGGAGCTTAATCCCAAGCTGAGGAAGCGGAAACGCACACCTCCGCCCGAGTAATACCGCACCCTAGACCGGAAGTCTCAGGAGGAATAGTGAAACACAAAGAGATTATCGAACTTGACAGTAAATACGTAATGTCTACCTGCGCGCGGCAACCGCTGGCCATCGTCAGAGGTGAGGGTGCTCGTGTGTGGGATGACACAGGGAAAGAATACCTCGACTTCGTCGCCGGTATCGCGGTAAACGGACTCGGGCACTGCCACCCCAAAGTGGTGGAAGCGCTCCAAAGACAGGCTGCGGTGCTGATGCACACCAGTAATATATATTACACAGAGCAGCAGCCCGCGCTTGCGGAAATGCTCATAAAGTGGTCGGACTTCGACAAGGTATTCTTCTGCAACAGCGGAACCGAAGCGAACGAAGCTGCAATCAAGCTTGCTAGAAAATGGGGAAAGCAACGTTCTGAGAAAAAAATAGAGATCGTCACTGCGATTGGGTCGTTTCATGGCAGGACAATGGGCTCAATTACGGCTACGGGCCAGACCAAGTATCAGAAATGGTTCACCCCGCTCGTACCGGGGTTCAAATACGTCCCTTACAATGATATAGAAGCGCTCGAAGAGACGATCTCCGAGAATACCTGCGCGGTGATACTCGAACCTGTGCAGGGTGAAAGCGGTGTCCACCCGGCCTCACCAGAGTATCTGCAGTTCGCGCGGACGGCATGCGACTCGGACGGAGTCCTGCTTATATTCGATGAGGTGCAGACCGGAATCGGCAGGACCGGCAAAATGTTCGCTTATGAGCATTTCGGCGTAGTCCCTGATGTAATGACGCTTGCAAAGACGCTCGGCGCAGGTTTCCCGATAGGCGCATGCCTTGCCCGTGGAGACGCAGCCAATGTGTTTCAGCCGGGAGACCACTCTTCTACATTTGGAGGCAATCCCCTCGCCTGCGCGGCTGCTATGGCTGCGCTTTCAACTATCCACAATGACGGACTTATCGAAAACGCGCGGGATAACGGAAAATATCTCCAGAAGAAACTCAAATCACTGAAGGAGGCCGGCGCGCCGATAGAGGAAGTCCGCGGACTTGGGTTGATGATCGGTGTCCAATTGTCTAAACCGATTGCCAAAACTCTGGTATCGGCCTGCATGGACAAGGGCCTCCTGCTGAACGCAATTGGAGACAGCATTCTAAGATTCATTCCTCCGCTCGTCATTACCAAAGAAGACATAGACTTAGCTATCGGCATAATCGCCGAAAGCTTATAAATAGTAAACAAGACACTGGAGTCGAAAGGATAATTACGGTATGTGGGATAAATTTACGGAACGCGCGCGCAGGGTGATCTTCTTCGCTCAACAGGAAGCGGGCAGGTTCGGAGAAAACCATGTATCAACGGAGCACCTTTTGCTCGGACTTATAAGAGAGCCGAGCAGCATCGCGGTGAAGGTGCTGAAGAACCTGGATGTGTCACTCGACATCATTAGGGCCGAACTGGATTCAAATGTGAAGCGGGGTGAAGGTAGACTAGGCGATGACATGCAACTTGCTCCCCGCGCAAAACGGGTCATAGACCTGGCTTATGAGGAAGCCAGAGAACTCGACAACAATTATATCGGCACAGAGCATCTGCTTCTGGGGCTTATCCATGAGCGAGAAGGAATTGCAGCCAAAGTCCTTGCACGGCTCGGCGTGACGCTCGACAGAGCCCGTGCGGAGACTTATGATCTCCAGGAAAAACGGGACCAGGAAGCCAGGGAAAAGAGCAGCGAAGTTGCAAGGATGCTGATAGACGATGCCGGGTTTAGCCCGAACCACCCTCAAAGCATTGCAGGACTGAAAAATACCAGCCGGCTTCGCGGCAGGAACATCACGTCCATACTCGACCTGTCGACAGGTGAGATCGAGCTCGTTCTGGGCGTCGCAGAACTGCTGAAAAGGACCATCAAGGAAGACCCGACTTCTCACAGGTCTATTCTGCCGGGGCGAACGCTTGCAATGATCTTCGAGAAACCCAGTTTAAGGACAAGAGTCACGTTTGAGACAGGCATGACCCAGCTCGGCGGACATGCGATCTACCTTGCGCCAGCAGACATAAGCATCGGCGTCCGCGAAACGGTGGAAGATGTGGCGAAGAACCTTTCCAGGTGGTGTAACGCCATCATGGCCAGAGTATTCTCCCATGATACTGTAACCGGGCTTGCTAAAAATGCGACTATACCCGTGATCAACGGCCTTTCGGACCTTGAGCATCCGTGCCAGATACTCGCCGACTTTCTGACGATTAAAGAGAGAAAAGGCGAGTTCAAAGGGCTGAAACTCGCGTTCATCGGCGACGGAAACAATGTGGCGAACAGCCTGATGCTCTGCGCAGCAAAAGTCGGGACCCATTTTTCCATAGCATGCCCAGAGGGTTACGAACCGAACGAGGAGATTATACGGACCGCTCGTGAGATCGGTGAAGGTACCGGCTCCATGATCGAGGTCGTGAAGAACCCCGCTGAAGCTGCCGATGGCGCGGATGTGCTTTACACGGACGTTTGGGCGTCGATGGGACAAGAAACTGAGCAGGAGCTTCGAAAGAAAGCTTTCGCTCCGTATCAGGTCAACAAGAAGCTGATGACGAAGGCAAAGCAGGACGCCATCGTGCTCCACTGCCTGCCGGCGCATCGGGGCGATGAAATAACATCCGAAGTGCTGGACGGACTGCAGTCGGCCGTGCTAGACGAAGCCGAGAACCGGCTCCACGCCCAAAAAGCGCTTCTCTCGCTGATTGTATAGTGTTTAGGATTCAGAATTTAGGATTGCAGGTATGCTTCGGCGCGTTTTCTGCGCCGAAGCCTGCTTTCTGGACTGGCGGAGGACCGCATGTTTTCGCAATAAAAAACTCTACCGGTCTTCGCTTATTAAACGTAGTTAAAGGAGATACAAATGCGCACCGTTTTACTCGTCTATTCGGGTGGATTGGACACATCCGTCTGCATCCCGATGATGAGAGAAGATTATGGCTTCGATCACGTCGTGACCGTAACCATAGATGTCGGCCAGCCGGCCGCGGATATAAAAGAAGCTGAGACGAAGGCTAAAGCCCTCGGCACGGAACACTACACCATCGATGCGAAGGATGAGTTCGCAAAAGACTTCATCTTTCCTGCAATCAAAGCCAACGCCGATTATGAGGGTTATCCGCTCAGCACGTCCATCGCCAGGCCGCTGATCGGGCTCAAGGTCGTGGAAATCGCAAAGAAGACCGGAGCTGAGGCATTTTGCCACGGCTGCACCGGCAAGGGCAACGACCAGTTCCGCATTGAGTTCGCGATACGCGCATTCATGCCGGATGTAAATATCATCGCTCCTATGCGCGAGCGAAACATGACCCGCACATGGGAAATCGATTACGCCAAAAAGAAGGGTGTTCCCGTATCGCAGAGCGTAGCCAAAATCTGGTCTATCGATGAGAACATGTGGGGACGTTCCATCGAGGGCGGCAGGCTGGAAGAGCCGGATTATGCCGCACCGGAGGAGATTTACAAGTGGACCAAGAGCCCGCAGGATGCCCCGGACCAGCCGCGCGATGTCGAACTCGGATTTGAAAAGGGTGCACCTGTATCGATAGACGGAAAATCCTTGTCACCCACACAGTTCGTGACTGAGATGAACAATATATCGGGCGAATACGGCGTCGGCCGGATCGACATGATGGAAGACAGGATGATGGGACTCAAAGTCCGCGAAAACTACGAGTGCCCCGGCGCGGTAGCGATCCTGAAAGCCCACAAAGCGCTCGAAGCATTGGTATGCACCAAGGAAGAGCTCAGATTCAAGTCACTGGTGGATGTCGAGTGGGGCAAGCTGGTCTATGAAGGGCTGTGGTTCGACCCGTTCAAGGAAGACCTGGACGCATTCATCAACAGGATCCAAGAGCGAGTGACCGGCACGGTCACGCTGAGGTTCTACAAGGGCAATGTGAGCGTCGTCGGAAGAGCCAGCAAGCATGCGCTTTACTCCGAGGAAATGGCGAGCTTCGACACCGACTCGTTCGACCAGTCCAGAGTGGCCGGTATGGTGGAACTCCACGGACTGCAGGCCCGGATGTACCAGCAGGTGAAAGGTTAGGAATCAGGGATTTAGGATTTAAGGATTTACCTATGCTTCGGGACGGACTGCAGTCCGTCCCGAAGCATGAATCTCCACTACTCCGAAGCAATGGAAAAATGGCAGAGGGCATGGATCCCCCGGCCCATCAGTAAATCCCAAATCCTTCTGTTCCCCCATTTTCCCCAACTGAAAGCTAACAACAAATGACTGATAACTCAAAAAAACTCTGGGGCGGCAGGTTCGCCAAGCCTACTGATAAGGCTGTGGAGGAATTCACCGCCTCGGTTCATTACGATTCGAGGCTTTTCGAGCAGGACATAAGGGGTTCGATTACCCACGCCCGGATGCTCGGCAAGTGCGGCATCATTCCGGCGGATGATTCGGTAAAGATCGTGGAGGGGCTCAAGTCGCTTCTCGAAGACTACCACGCCGGAAAGGTCGAGTTCGACCCTTCAGCCGAAGATGTCCATATGAACGTCGAAAAGCTGCTTTACGCGCGGATAGGTGACGCGGCAGGGCGGCTGCACACCGCGAGAAGCCGCAATGACCAGGTTGCGACGGATGTCCGGCTGTGGATAAAGGACGAAACAAGCGTAATCACGGAGCTTATAGCGGATTTCCAGCGCGTGCTCGTCGATCTGGCCGGAGACCACCTCGACACGCTTATGCCGGGCTACACCCACATGCAGCACGCCCAGCCGGTGCTTCTTGCGCACCACCTGCTTGCATATTTCTGGATGCTGGAGCGGGACAAGGGCCGGTTCAACGACTGCCGGAAACGTGCAGACGTACTGCCGCTCGGGTCTGGTGCGCTCGCAGGGACAGGGTTCCCTATAGACCGGGATTTTGTCGCATGTGAGCTTGGATTTTCCCGTATATCCGAAAACAGCCTGGATGCAGTGTCCGACAGGGACTTTATCTCCGAATTTCTCGCCGCGACCGCGATTGCAATGACACATCTCTCTAGGTTTGCCGAAGAGCTGGTATACTGGTCAACGCCGGAGTTCGGTTTCGTTGAGCTCGACGACTCCGTCACTACCGGATCGAGCATTATGCCCCAAAAGAAGAACCCGGACGCTGCCGAGCTTACCCGCGGCAAGACCGGAAGGGTGTTCGGCGACCTGATAACTATTCTGACAGTCCAAAAAGGGCTGCCGCTCTCGTACAACCGCGACCTGCAGGAAGACAAGGAGCCCATTTTCGACGCCGCCGACACGCTCCGCGGCGCGCTCAACGTCTTTATTCCGATGGTAGCGACCGCAAGGTTCAATAAGGACAGGATGCGCCGGTCTCTCAAGGGAGATTTCTCGACTGCTACGGACCTCGCGGACTATCTCGTGCGGACCGGGATGCCGTTTAGAAACGCCCATGCGGTAGTCGGCAAGCTCGTAGCCGACTGTATAGCTTCGAACAGAGACTTGTCTGACTTGACGCTCGATGAGCTAAAGCATCTTGTCCCGGAAGCGACGGAAGAGGCCCTTCAGCTCCTCAAACCTGAGGAAAGCGCTGCCGCCAGGTCGGTACCAGGCGGCACAGCCCGTTCAGCCGTCGAGCGCCAACTCGATGCAGCGCGTGCGGCTTTATCTAACCCGCATTATTCGTAAAATGGATAGTGCGGGTTAACAATTGACGGCCATCAGTCGCCCAAATTGCCGCAATCGGCCGCGATTATCCACTACAAAGCTATAATTCTGCTCTTCAGCCGCGTTCATCTTAACTAATCCTACCTCCCGGCCTTTTGTAAAAGACGGAACAACAGTCAATTCAAGCCGTCAAAAACTCTGTAGTATGTAAACTTCGCAGCAGTTTACACGTTATTATAAATGGCAGCCAGCGGCGTACTCCGAATGGGTAAACTATTATTGCAGGTTCTTGGCTGCTTAACGTAATCGAAGGTAGGGGTACACTCAAACTACCATTGTGTAGGAATTGTGGTTGAGTAACACTGCTTGACACTAACCAGGGCTTCCGATATACTTGAGCCAGAGCTATTAACCGGTTTCAAGGAAGGCCTGGAAGAGAATGGAGTGTTCTCTGACAGGAGGTTGACATATTTTGGATAAGTTGTATGTAATCGGTGGCACCCCACTCAGGGGAACCATCAAAGCCAGCGGCAGCAAAAACGGCGCACTGGCTGTCATGGCAGCCTCGCTGCTTGCTAAAGGACGAACTGTACTTTCTAATGTGCCAAAAATAGGCGATATATACACAATGGTAGAGATGCTCAGCGCGCTTGGTGCTGAGTGTGAGATCGACGGCGATAATGTTTCGATCGATGCAACCAACCTGCGCTCATCAGAAGCCCCATATGACCTGGTCAAGAAGATGCGGGCGTCTTTCACCGTGCTGGGACCACTCCTTGCTCGAAAAGGCTATGCAAAAGTAGCGATGCCCGGCGGCTGCGATATAGGCGCAAGACCGATTGATTTTCATGTAAAAGGGATTCAGGCGCTTGGTGCCCACATCGAGACAGAGCACGGGTTCGTGGAAGCTGAGGCTGAAAAGCTTCATGGAGCGGAAGTTTATCTGGACTTCCCGAGCGCCGGTGCTACACAGCACATTATGACAGCGGCGTGTCTGGCTGAAGGCGTGACTATTATCCAAAATGCCGCCATGGAGCCGGAGATAGTAGACCTTGCGAATTATCTTACAGCCATGGGCGCGCGGATAGAGGGCGCCGGGACTACTACCATCCGTGTAGAAGGAGTCGGGGAACTCATTGCTGTTCCGCACCGTATAATCCCGGACAGGATGGAAGCCGGAACATTTGCTGTCGCAGCTGCGATGACTCAGGGTGATGTAAAAATTGAAGGAGCCTGTCCCAGGCAGATGGAACCGTCCATACTAAAACTGCGCGAGACAGGCGCGGTAGTCACAGTCGGTGAAGACTGGCTGAGAGTGCGCGCGAACGCAAGGCCGCTTGCAACGGATGTCGTGACAATGCCTCACCCAGGCTTCCCGACGGATATGCAGCAGCCGTTTGTAGCACTGCTCTCGATAGCCCAGGGAACTTCTATAGTGACTGAGAACGTCTATGAAAGACGGTTCAGATATATCAGTGAACTCCAGAGAATGGGCGCGGACATCAAACAGGATGGCCGGACCGCCGTAGTCAAGGGAGTCGATAAACTGACAGGAGCCCAGGTGACAGCAACTGATCTGAGAGCCGGGGCTGCCATGATCGTCGCAGCGCTCGGCGCTGAAGGCGAGTCTGAAATATCCGGCCTGGAGCACATCGACCGGGGCTATGAGCGGCTGGTCGATAAGCTGCAGGAATTAGGCGCAGAAGTTATGCGTGCGGATTCGGAAAGAAAGGGAATTACTCTGTGTTCAGTATAGTCCCAGAACTTGGGATCGACCTCGGGACTGCTAATATAGTCGTCTTTTTGAAGGGCAAAGGAATTCTGCTTCGAGAACCGAGTGTAGTTGCCATGTCCACGGTAACTAAAAAAGTCTTGGCAATCGGCGAAGAAGCTCGATTGATGATAGGCCGCACCCCAGGCAATATAGTCGCCATACGCCCAATGAGCGAAGGTGTTATAGCGGATTTCACGACCACCCACAAGATGCTCGAATACCTTATTGCCAAGGTATGCGGGCGTAAGCGTATGTTCAAGCCTAGAGTGCTTATATGCGTCCCGTCCGGTGTTACGAGTGTAGAAAGACGCGCTGTTATGCAGGCAGCCAGAAACGCCGGAGCAGGTGAAGCTCTCCCCATAGAAGAACCAATGGCGGCGGCCATAGGCGCTGGGCTGCCTATATCATCGCCTGGCGGAAATATGGTCATCGACATAGGCGGTGGAACCACGGATATTGCCGTCATATCGCTCGGCGGGATAGTTGTTTCCCGTTCGGTGCGGGTGGGCGGCAATAAGATGGATGAAGTTATCGTCCGTCATGTAAAGAGTAGATATAACCTTATGATAGGGGATCGGACAGCAGAGGAGATCAAGGTCAAGATCGGTTCTGCGTATCCGCTGCACACGGAGATGACTCTGGAAGTCCGCGGCAGGGATATGGTCGCAGGGCTCCCTAAAACGATTGAAGTCACATCCGAAGAGATCCGGGCGGCGCTTTCCGAACCTGTAAGTATGATTGTCGACCGGATCAAGAGTGTGCTGGAACTTACACCACCTGAACTGTCGTCTGACATTATAGAACGCGGCGTTATGCTGACTGGTGGGGGTGCCCTTCTTCGAGGGCTCGACAAGTTACTGTCTATCGAAACAAATATTCCGATTCATGTGGCCGAAGACCCGCTTTCCTGTGTCGCTCTCGGCACCGGAAAAGCGCTTGACGAATGGGACGAGATAAGGGATAACTACAGCCAATACGGCTTGGAGTAACCGCAACCGCATTTACCGCTGTTTTCCGGCTAGGGAAAGGTCACCTATGGAATCGAAGATGGCAATTACAATGTCGCAAACCCCGGAAGAAGTCTCGGTGAATGTCACCGGTGACCTGGACCTCACGACTGTCGGTGCTTTTCAAGCAAATGTTGAGGAAGCATTTGAGTTGCGCGGTGGTAGAAAGCTCGTAGTCGATCTGCGAAAGACGAATTACATCGACTCAGCTGGGCTCGAACAATTGCTTGTAGCCAACAAGAAACTCTTCGCAGACTCCGATAGGCTGCTTGTGCGGGTAGCTCATGGCCGCCAACCTCAGACAGTTCTAGCTGTGACCGGATTCAGCGCAGTCATGGACGTGGAGTCTTCAGACGAGGCTCAGTAAGTGGACGCCGAAAAAGTTGACTTCTTTATTCTTCGGGACCGCTGTTCGTCCCGAAGCACGGGTCTCAATCAATTCTAAATCCCCTCTGTAAAAACATCTCTTGCGGCATCTATTGTAGCGTTAATGTCTTCCTCCGAGTGTGCCATGGAAACGAAAGCCGCTTCGAACTGGGACGGTGCAAAGTAGAACCCGCGCTCCAGCATCCCCTTAAAAAACGATGCGTAGCGCGCGGTGTCGGATGTTTTTGCTGATTCGTAGTCCGTGACCTCTTTATCCGTGAAGAAGAGCGTAGACATCGAGCCAATAGCGTTTATCCGCACATCTACCCCAGCAGATGCCGCGGCGTTGGCTAACCCTTTCGCGAACATCAAGCCTTTTTCTTCGAGTTGATCGTATACTCCCGGCTCCTGGAGCATCTTGAGCATCTCGATGCCTGCTGCGACAGCGAGGGGGTTACCGGAGAGTGTCCCTGCCTGATAGACAGGCCCTGACGGGGCTACAAACTCCATAATATCGCGCCTGCCGCCGTAAGCGCCCATCGGCAGCCCTCCGCCGATGATCTTGCCCATTGTCGTGATGTCTGGCGTCACGCCAAACCGCTCCTGCGCGCCTCCGTAGGCCAGTCGGAACCCTGTGATGACCTCATCGAAGATCAAAAGTATCCCGTTTTCGGCGGTTATCTGCCTGAGCGACTCCAGAAATCCCGGATTCGGTGGGATGACGCCCATATTCCCTGCTACGGGCTCGACGATGATACAGGCTATACTCTTTCCATAGAGCGCCACTGCTGCGCGGACGGCTTCGACGTTGTTATATGGCAGTGTGATCGTATCAACCGTAAGATTCGGCGGGACACCGGCGCTGTCCGGCATTCCGAGCGTAGCGACGCCCGAACCGGCCTTTGCGAGCAGGCTGTCGCTGTGTCCGTGGTAGCCGCCCTCGAATTTGATGATCCGGTTGCGGCGGGTGAACCCGCGGGCGAGCCTGATCGCGCTCATCACGGCTTCTGTGCCGGAGTTTACCAGCCGTACCATCTCGACGGACGCCATAGCACCCACGATCATCTCCGCAAGCGTCACCTCGGCGGCTGTAGATGCCCCAAACGTCGTTCCACACTCGGCTGCCTGCTTGATTGCCTCGACTATCCTCGGATGAGCGTGCCCGAAGATGAGCGGTCCCCAGGATGAGACATAATCAACATATGAGTTGCCATCCTCGTCTATCATCCGGCTGCCCTCGCCCTTTTTGATGAAGACCGGCTCACCCCCGACCGACTTGAACGCCCTCACCGGGCTGTTCACCCCACCTGGGATCAGTTTTTGTGCTTTATCGAATAGTTCTTTAGAACGTGAGATGTCCAAATTAGTCATCCTGAGATAGTATTCCTTGCGCTTCATAGTCTAAATTGAATTGGTGTTGCTGTCAATATAGCGTTTAGTGTGTGGTATAATCACTGTGCGGTCCTCAGTGGATACGCTTCTGAAGAGATACTTGGGTTGCAACCCCCAAAGACCAGGCGTCTTCAAAATTTGCATACATGAACAAAATATCCTCTTCTTCACCCTCGGAGATGCATCCGGAACTTGTCCTGTTCACCGGCCACAGTGCTGATGTGACATCTCTGACATTCTCTCCCGACGGATTGATTCTAGCAAGCGGTAGCTATGACAGGTCTATCATCCTTTGGGACATTCATTCAGGTGAAATGCTGCGACGAATATCCGGGCTCGATGAAGGCCTTGACCGGATAATTTTCTCCCCGGACGGAAAAGCTATTGCCAGTGACGACAGTGAAAGCGTGAAGCTTTGGAACCCTCACGATGGCAGCCTTATCAGCACCCTAAAGCCCCTTTCTCGTGCGTTTGCGTTCACACCGGAAGGACACCTCCTGGCTGAGACACATCATGGCAAACTGGTCATCTGGGATGTGCAGCGTCAGAAGATCATACAACGACTGGAACATCGGTTTGAATTTCTAGAGAGTGCAGACTTGTCTGCTGACGGGAGCATGCTGGCAATCACTGATCTAGGGAGCATCCAAATCCTGAACGCTGCTACTGGACAGGTGTTACACACGCTTACGGTAAGCAAGGAGCAATTAGAAAAGGAGAAACTTGGCGCGCTCGATATCGAGGAAGTAGTTTTCTCTCCAGATGGGCACACCATTGCAGCTGTCTGCTTCATGGTTGTCAGGTTCTGGGACACGAGAAGCGGTAACTATCTTGGCATTAAGCAAGATGACTATTCCTATCTGCTTTCCGTCGCATTTTCTCCCGATAGCAGTACCATTGCATTCGGTGGACGCGACGGCTCAATCTTTTTGCGAAACGATGAGAGCACTAAGAAGCTTGTAGCGCATCAGGAATGGGTGAGATGCCTGACTTTTTCGCCGGACGGTTCACTCCTTGCCAGTGGTGGATGTGACAATGCAGTAAGGCTGTGGAATGCGAAAACTGGAGAGCCCGTCAAATCATTAACCGGGATGCACTCTGCAGTCTCCTCGGTCGACTTCACACCGGACGGTAAAGAGTTAGTATCGGGTCAAGCTGATGGAACCATAACATCCTGGGATGTAAAAAATTTCGCATTGAAGCAAACCATATCCGGCCTGGTACCACCTGTAAAGGCTATTACTATCTCACCGGACGGCCGAACAATTGCAATCGATGGCAGATGGGTTCGACGTGCTGAACAGCAGCTTGGGGAACTCAAGATTATACACATTGGGAACTCGGATGCCGATGTAGTCCTTTCGACCGAGCCAGTTTGGAACAGGTCTTTATCGTACTCACCAGACGGCAGGTTCCTGGCTTCTGCTGCGAAGCCGGGCGTTATCAACATCTGGGACACCTCTACAGGTCGGATAGAGATGACAATACCCGGCTCTGCACCAGCCGTTTTCTCACCGGATGGCAGAACGCTTGCAGTGGGAAGCCAATCCCGTGACCTGACGCACACACTTGATATGTGGGATATGAAAACAGGGGAGCTTAAACATACGCTTGTTGCATATCATCATGATGAAATAACCAAGAGCAGTTACCCGGAAAGTATTACGACTGCAGCGTTCTCCAAAGACAGAGAAATGATTGCAATGGGACACCACTGTTTTGTCGCGACCTTGTGGAACGCACACACAGGAGAACTGCTGCATGAATTGGCCTGGCATTCCTACAGTGATACTGTGTCGGCTCTCGCATTTTCACCGGATGGCAAAACCCTCGCAATTGGGGTAGCCTATGACAACGACGTTCATCTGTGGAGCACTCGGACGGGAAAAGAGAAGAGAATGCTGGTCAGCCATGCGAACAACATCGAATCTTTGGCTTACTCTCCCGATGGTAAAGTTCTAGCAAGCGCCAGTGCAGATGGAACTGTTAAATTATGGCACTCACTAAGTGGCAGGCTGCTTGCTACGCTTCTGCGCCTGCAGTCGGATGAAAAGGCGGAGTGGATAGCTTATACACCTGAAGGATATTACAATGGCTCCGAAGGTATAGAACGGTTCATCCGGTGGAAATCTGGTTCACAGCTACTGCCGGGAGATGCCTATGCCGATAAATTTCGGCAGTCCAGCTTCTAAGAATATCTTTTATAGTATTTAATAAAAAGGGCAACTGGCCAGTTGCCCTTTTCATAGGATATAGTTTTAGTCCGATAGCAACAAAGGATTACGACTTATCACTTGCAATCCATAATCGCTTTCTTCAACGCCGCTATATGCGCCGGGCTTGTTCCGCAGCAGCCGCCGATCAACTGCGCTCCTGATTTTACGCATTTTATGGCTCCCTCGGCAAATCCGTCCGGGCCCAAGTTGAATTGCGCTTGCCCGTCGATCAGCTCTGGGACGCCTGCGTTCGGTTCGGCGATTATCGGTTTATTTGTAACCCCTCGCATAGTGGCGATTACTTCGGCCATCTGTTCAGGGGTCATACCGCCGCAGTTCGTTCCGATTATGTCCGCTCCGGCTTCGTCTATTTTCTTGACGAATGACTCGACATCGTTTCCCATCATGGTCCTCGGTCCGGCAGCTCCGGGATCGAACGACATGGAGGCAATCACCGGAAGAGATGTCGCGGACTTGCAGGCTTTCACGGCGACGATGGTTTCGTTCAGGGCTGTCATAGTCTCTATGATGATAAGGTCGGCGCCTGCACCCTCAAGAATCTTCGCCTGTTCAGAGAAGACCTCATGGAACTGATCTTCGGTATAGTCGCCGTAAGGCTCCATAAACTGGCCCGTGGAACTGATGTCTCCGGCTACATAAGCCCTGTCTCCAGCAGCTTTCCGGCAGATTTCCACACCGGCGGTGTTGTATTCGGCGATTTTACCTGACTCGCCCGACCGTTCCAGTGCGATCCGGTTTGCCGTAAGTGTGTTCGTAATCAGCACGTCGGCTCCGGCGTCTATGTACGCCTTGTGAACGTCTATTACTATTTCGGGTGATTTTAAATTCGCCTCCGGGCCGGGGTGTACACCTCGTTCTTCGAGCTGAGTGCCCATGGCTCCATCGAATATCAGTATCCGACCCTCACGGATCGACTCGATAAACGGTTTCATCTTCTCTCCTCAGGCTGATTATTTTCTGCGAGTATAGCGCGCGGACTGATTGGATGTCAAAATGCCTGCCTTCATGTCACCTTTATTACGCCTACATGTAGCCTATAGGGTGACAATGATGCCTAGTAAGGTGATAACTACTCACCCTTCAAATCATGATAGATGGCGATAATGATAACAATTTACAAAACCGTAACTTTATAACAAGGAAGATTAACCCAAACGTGGCGAAGTAACATGTACCGAGCGGGGGGTATGGATATCCCCTCCATGGTGAAACATGGTCTGGCTACTCGGGTATCTTCATTTACAAAATTAAGCGGGTAGGTTTGCAAAATGGGAATGAAGAACACGAAGAGGCTCCTGCTTGTGGATGACCACCAGATGTTCCGCGAGATGTTGGAGCACATGCTCTCAGCCCAAAAAGACATGGAAGTCGTTGGTACAGCTGGGACAATAGCTGAAGCGATCGAAAAGATCGAGAAAACATGTCCTGATGTAATAACTATCGATGTACTGATGCCTGACGGGTCAGGCATCGAGCTGGCGCAGTCACTCAAAACAAGTTATCCCGGCATTGCAATTGTCTTCCTTACCGCCTGCAGGAACGAGGAAACAATCATCCAGGCAATGCGCGCAGGTGTAGCGGGCTATGTCATAAAAAGCAGCTCGAGTGAGCAGTTGCTGGATGCCATAAGGACAGTATGTTCGGGCGAGTACGTCTTTTACCCTGCTCTGTCCATGTCGATATTCCAGCAGTTCGCCACCGCGCTGCGTTCTACCGAAATGGCCGATACAAACTACTCCGGCAAGCTGTCGAAGAGAGAGACAGAGATTGCAGGGCTCATCTCACAGGGGTTGACCTACAGGGAAATCGCAGAAGCTACTTGCGTAAGCATCAATACAGTGAAGACCCACGTGCGCAGAATATACGAGCGCCTTGGTATATCTTCCCGCCGTGACCTGTAGATTTCCGGCAACTGCCGGAGATCTTCGGGGAAGAGCGACTGCATTACGGCAAGTACGCTTGGCTGCGTCTTGCCACGCCTCTTATATTGACTCTCCATGATACCGGCAGGCACCAGTTAACCCGCAAATGGGGGTTACTGGAAATTCACCATTACAATCACCCCTAAAATCAGCCGGTTTCACGACAAAGAACCTCATCCGACATTCCCAAAATGTTAACACGGTAGAAATACCGGGTTGGCTGAATGGATGCCGCGCAACCCGAACCTCCCCTCTCCGCGGCTCATGCACCAATCCGTCTAGTTTTACTCGTAGCTCATATAACATGGTGAAATCACGGAGGATCGCCTTATGAAATTACGAGCGCTCGTCATTGATGACTCAAGAGTAATGCGCAACATGGTAATGGAGTCTCTCCGCCGGACACAGTTAGCGGACTTCGAGTTTTCGGAGGCCGAAGACGGTGCCGACGGGGTCTCTAAATTCAACCCGAAAGCCACAGATATTGTCTTCGTGGACTGGAATATGCCCAAAATGAGCGGCATAGACTTTGTCCGCAAAATCCGCACTACCCACAAGAACTGCGAAGTCCCGATCATAATGGTGACCAGCGAAAAAACGATGGGCAAGGTCGAAGAAGCGCTGGACCATGCAGGCGCTAATGCTTACATAGCCAAACCGTTCACCATCGAGTACATGCAGAAGAAAATCAGCCCTATCGTAAATGAACTCGAAGCAAAAGGCGGTTCGAAACAAGGAAAGGGATTCTTCGGCAAACTGATGGGAAGCTAACAGATTAAGCCGGTCTGAAAGAAAAATCAATTATATTAATTTAACTAGAGCCTGATGGAGTGATTTATGACAGATTTACAGACAAATACGCAACAGATACCAGATGAGCTTTCAGAGTGTGTCAGGCAGTCTGTTTTAGCAAATTTTGAAATGATGCTGGGCACAGAGTTGTCCAGTCGAGATAGTGACGGGACTGAGCTGCCGAGTGAAGGGATTACAGGGATAATCTCCCTCATAGGCGATGTTTCATGGTCGCTTATGGTGTGTTTACCTCGCGATACAGCCACGGCTATTGCGGTCGGGTTCGTCGGCTTCGAGGTTCCATTCGAGAGTGCGGACATGGGCGATGTAGTCGGAGAACTGGCGAACATACTCGCCGGTGATATATCGGCGAGATTGGACGCGCTCGGAATCAAAGCGGCGCTGTCGCTTCCTACGGTGCTTCGCGGCAAGGATATAGACCTTCTACTGCCTGAAGGGACACCCAGTGTACGGCATTTCTATGATTCATCTTTGGGGCAGTTCTCTGTGAGAATAACCGCAGGCGCGCCCAGCCATATGAGAAAGTCTGGAGAGTAAGGCTATGAGTATTGTCGACGAAGGGATTGTCCAAAAATTCAGGAGGATTGCCGCCGATATTGCGGGGCTTGATAGATCGAACCAGGAGGGGATAGTCCGCGTCGGCGCGGTAATGGAACAGGCCATTTCGGAGATTCCAGAGGATATGTCCCGTCTGAGAGAACTCCTCACACTGGGGCTTGAAGGCCTGCAGGTTCTTTATGAAGGTAGCCATACCGATCCCGATGCGCTCTTTGCTGCCATCGCGCAGGGGGTTACGTCGGTCCTGAACTATCTCGCGAACGAAGCCGGTCCCGAAGAAGATTCTGCAGTAAATACAGCTCTAAGCGTGATGCTGACCCAACTCGGCAGGCAGGCCGATGATGTGTCCCAGGAAATTCCCAAACCATCAACTGATTTATCACTGGATGATGTGGCGGCTTCTCTCATACAGCTTGATCCGTCAGACTCCGATGGCGCGTCAGCAGTTGCAGATGCGCTCAAAGTAATTATAGCAGATGGTTCCTACAATGATTCTGTCAAAGAGAAGCTGTCGGAGGCAGTATATCTCCTTGATGCTATCGCTGAGGGCGGAGACACAGACCCTGCTGAAGCGTTGGAAAATACCGGTTCTCTTATCGAGTCTGCTATGTCTCTGATAGAAGATCCGGCACTTGTCGTTTCAGCTCAATCCAGCTCTCAACCGAGCCCAAAATCAGAGCCGGTACCAGCACCCAAGCCTACGTCCGAAGTTTCAACGGCTGCCGCTCCTTCCGTAAGTGCTGCACAAGCTGAAATGCTGCCGCCCGATTCGGACCCGGACCTCATTGGCGAGTTTATAACCGAATGCCGCGAATACATTACCGGAGCCGAAGCTGCGCTCCTTACCATAGAAACGGACCCCGAAGATTCGGAAGCGGTCAATACCGTTTTCAGGGCATTCCACACTATCAAAGGCACATCCGCATTTCTTGGGCTTGATCGCATATCCGAACTCGCCCATAAGGCTGAATCGCTTTTAAGCCGTGTGAGAGATCACGAGATAAGCTGCACGGGCGGCTACGCCGACCTGTCGCTCAAATCGATAGATATGCTGAAGGACTTGCTTCAGGGAGTTCAGGATGCGCTCGGTGGCGAGCCTATGCCCGTCCCAGAGGAATATGATCAGTTGATCGAATTCCTGACCAACCCCGAAGCAAACGGTGTCTCAGGCGAGTCCGAAGCAACCGCTGTACCCAGACTGGGAGATATCCTCGTCGCTGAAGGAGTGACTGATCGTAAAGATGTCGAGTGTGCTGCAGCCAGTCAGGGCGCGAGACCTATTGGCGAGGCAGTGGTAAGGTCGGAAAGCGCATCCGTAACAGAAGTGGCAAAAGCTCTTAGAACTCAGCAAAAGATAGCATCATCCGAGTCATCGGTAGAATCATCGGTCAGAGTGCGCACTGACCGCCTGGACAGGCTGATAGATATGGTGGGCGAGCTGGTAATCGCCCAATCGATGGTCGCCCAGGACGAAACAGTTATACTGGAAGGCCATCATGAGCTGTCGAAGAAGGTCACCCACATGGGAAAGATCGTCCGCGATCTGCAGTACTTAAGCATGTCGATGCGGATGGTACCGCTCAAAGCTACATTCCAAAAAATGGCCCGGCTGGTGCGCGATGTCGCAAAGAAGAGCGGCAAAATCGTTGAGTTCACCACTGACGGCGACGACACAGAGATCGACCGCAACATGGTTGACATTATCAACGATCCGCTCGTTCACATGGTGCGAAACGCAGTAGACCATGGGGTCGAAGCCCCGGATGTTCGGGAATCCATCGGCAAGTCAAGGACGGGAAAAGTGCGGCTTATGGCTTATCACTCCGGCGGAAACGTCGTAGTCGAGATGCAGGACGATGGTAAGGGGCTCGACAGGTCGAAGATCGTAGAGAAAGCTGTTGCAAAAGGGCTTATCGACTCCGACAAGGGAATGTCCGACGGTGAAGTATTCAATCTCATCTTCGAACCCGGTTTCTCCACTGCCGACAAGGTAACGGATATATCAGGCAGGGGAGTGGGGCTCGATGTCGTCAAAAAGAACGTCGAGGTCATCAGAGGCCGCATTGAAATAGTATCCGAACTCGGCAACGGGTGCACATTTATTATGCGCCTGCCGCTGACACTTGCCGTAACGGATGGAATGCTGGTCAGAGTCGGAGAAGAGCGGTTTATAGTTCCAACTCTGAATATCCATAAGAGCTTCCAGCCTGACCGTGAAGCGCTGACCACAGTGACCGGCCGGGGAGAGATGGTGATGCTCCGAGGCGAGTTGATGCCGATATTCCGGCTGCACCGCCTGTTCCACATCAAGGGCGCTATCGAAGACCCGATCAAAGGTCTCTTAATGATCCTCGATGACGGCGAAAGAAGATGTGCTCTTCTTGTAGATGAGCTGCTGGGACAGCAGCATGTAGTGGCGAAATCACTTGGGGAAGGAATAGGCACAATCCCCGGTATCTCCGGCGGAGCAATCCTCGGAGATGGGCGTGTGGGACTGATCCTGGACTCATCAGAAATAACCGCATTGGCCAGACAAACCACATCTGGCGGAAACGAAGCAGTATGCAAAAAGGCCGCCTAAACGGCCGCATGCAAAAGTCTCGAAAGGAGTAGTAGTTGTAGTAAAATGAGACGAATTGCACTATTTGTTCTTGTAATTGTTTTTTGTCTGGCTCTGTCCGGCGCTTTTGCCGAGACACCAGGCTCCACGGATGCTGTTGTCAAGGCACTTGTGGATAAGGGCCTCATAACGGAGGCTGATGTTGCAAAGGCACAGCAGGAGCTCGATAAGCAGGCTAAACCGTCTGCAGCTGTTCCTGTTACCGGCAAGCAGGAGATAAAACTGAGCGGTTTTGTGCAGGAGAGGTATACCCACTCCAACCAGCAGGGCTTCAATGACTCGCTGGAGACAAAAAGAGCTCGCTTGATCCTGTCCGGTAACCCGACTGATAAACTGGACTTCTTCATTCAGACTGACCTGGCGGGTTCCAGAACAGTCGTCTCCGCAATCGACTTTGTCACTCCAGGTACAACAACAACCAGAGTAAGCAAGCCGGTGCTCTTGAGCGCGGTAGTCGGTTATAAACTGAACGGATCGAACAAACTCTCTATCGGGCAGTTCGGCGTCCCATTCGGTTTGGAGAATACCACCGCAGCCTGGAACCTGGACTTCATCAACCGTCCGACAGTGATCGACGAGATGGTGCCAGGGAGAGATCCCAATGCCATAGGATATGACCAGGGCGTCCAGTTGTATGGAGGCACCCATGCTCGAAGCGGTAAGCTCACCAGCTTATATACATTGGCACTTCTGAACGGCTCAGGTGTAGACACTGATGACACTAATGACAGAAAAGACCCCGATATCCATCTGGTCTTTAACCCATTAAGCAAATTCGCGTTCGGCGGTTCATATTATGACGGCGCGACAGGCCCGAACAAGATCGATTTCATCCGCACCGGCTATGAAGCCGTGTATAAAGATGCTCCGTTGACGCTTAAAGGCGAGTACATAACCGGAAGAGACGGGACTCTCCATAAGAATGGATGGTACGTAACACTTCTCAGGCAGTTGACCAAGAGCGGCCTTCAGTTCGCTGCCCGCTATGACTGGTACAATCCGAACACAGACGCCGGTAACGATATACTGAAAACACTGACCGCCGGGTTCAACTGGTTCATGGATGATAAAGGTTGTTCCAAATGGCAGTTGAACTATGAGCGAAGGCGAGAGGAAAGCACTCAGGTAGCAAATGACCGGCTTATGGTCCAGTTCCAGGCCGGATTCTAGAAAACTCACAAAGTCCCATGGTTGTAGTCCGGGGAGGCCTCTTTTGAGGCCTCCCATGGGGCGGACTGCGCCAAGAGCAAAGCTGCGGCACAGATGTGCCGCGAATCCACCCGACAGACAGAAGAATTTGTTCTCTGTCGGCGAAAAAACAAGAGGAGGAAAGCAAATGAGTGGTGAACCCACGACTGCCGCGACTAAATCGAGAAGTCCGGCAGATGAAATGCTCCCCGAAGACAGGGGTGGAAAATTTCTCACCTTCTTTCTAGCCGGGGAAGAGTACGGGCTCGAAATATTGAAAGTGCACGAAATAATCGGTATGATGCCGATCACATCCGTGCCTCGTACGCCGGGTTTTATCAAAGGAGTCATCAATCTGAGAGGTAAGGTGATCCCTATAATAGACCTCAGGCTGAAGCTGGCGATGGACTCGACCGATCAAACGGACGAGACCTGCATCATAGTAGTGCAAGCCGGCGGACTGGAGATCGGAGTGATCGTGGACAAGGTATCTGAAGTCCTCGATATAGCAGATTCGGACATAGAGGACGCGCCGTCCTTCGGGACCGATGTAAATTCGGACTATATCCTCGGTATCGGCAAGTCCGAAGGCAGAGTCAAGCTCCTGCTCGATATTGATAGAGTCCTTACGATGCAGGAAGTGGCGCTCATCGATTCCGCGGCCAACGCAGGCTCGGCCTGGCCCGAAGCCATGCAAATGGCTGCATGATGGAAGTATCTTCCCGATAGAGATTCGGAAACACTTTAATTAAAGCCATGGGGTGTCTCGTTCACAGGATGGAGCGGGAATGGCTTAACTAAATGCTTCCGCTGAAACCCGTATCGGTCATACATTTGGACGATACAGGGGTTGGTTGCATTGGTGTCACAAGGAGGCTGATTACAAATGAAGTGGTTTTACGATTTGAAGATCAGGACGAAGCTTCTGACAGGATTCCTGATCTTGATCGGAGCTATGCTCTTTCTCGGTATTTTTTCCATATCAAAACTGGCCGTTTTGAACGATTCCACCAGGGAAATCGCCAAGAGCTGGATGCCCAGAGTGCAGTATGTTTCTGCAGTCGGTACGGAAATATCCGGCTACCGGCGCCAAGAGCTTGCGCATATCCTTTCCGAAAAGAAAGAGGATATGCTCGGATATGAGAAGGCCATGGATGAGGGGTTGGCAGCACTCAAAGAAAATGAGAAGAAATATGAGCCTCTCATGTCATCCGAACAGGAAAAAGAGCTCTATAAAGAGATGAACGATTTGATAACTGAATATCTGGCGCTCCATGACAAAATGCTGAAGCTGTCTCAACAGGAAAAGAAAAGCGAAGCCAGGGACATGATGCGTGTAGACATGATGAATGTCTACAAGGAACTGACATCCAAGTCCAAAGAGCTCATTGCAGCAAGCGTTAAAGGCGGGGAAAGCGCAAGTGCGAAAGCTGGCAGTCTTTATTCGTCTTCACGAATGGCGGTCATCGTGGTACTGGTAATCGGCGTTGTTATGGGGCTGTTCATTGCCGTGGTAATTGCCAAGATGATCGTAGAGCCGCTGAAGAAGATATCCGATGCGGCGGTGCAGATCGCGGACGGCGATATAAACCAGAAAATCGACCATACATCGCGTGATGAAACAGGAATACTGGCCGACTGCTTCAGAAAGTTCATCGGCATATTGCGAGGATTGATCGAAGAAGACGGCGGCGCAGCGCTTCAGGCTGCCGCAGGCAAGGACCTGACCGCGCGAGTCAAACGCGACTATCAGGGCGCTTACGCAGCAATGAAGAACAGCATTAACAACCTGATCCAGAACCTCGATGATGGGTTCCAGCAGGTCGCTGTCGGCGCGGAACAGGTGGCATCGGCATCCAACCAGATCAGCGCCGGAAGCCAGACTCTGGCACAGGGAGCATCCGAACAGGCAAGCTCACTTGAGGAGATCTCAAGCAGCCTGCAGGAAATGGCTTCCATGACGAAGCAGAACGCAGCCAATGCCAAAGAGGCTAGAAGCCTTACCGAAGCAGCGCGCGCTACTGCCGACAGGGGCGTAGACAGTATGAACAGGCTGTCTGAAGCCATAGACAAGATCAAGCTGTCGTCCGATGAGACAGCCAAGATCGTCAAGACTATAGACGAGATCGCATTCCAGACGAACCTGCTTGCTCTTAACGCTGCCGTAGAGGCTGCAAGAGCGGGAGATGCCGGTAAGGGGTTTGCGGTCGTCGCGGAAGAGGTTAGAAACCTCGCTATGAGAAGTGCTGAAGCCGCGAAGAACACCGCTAACCTGATCGAAGAATCAGTCAGAAACGCGGAAGGCGGCGTAACGATCAATACAGAGGTCATGAGAAACCTCGAAGAAATCAATGAGCAGGTCAACAAGGTCAGTGAAGTGATGTCCGAGATAGCAGCGGCATCGGACCAGCAGAGCCAGGGGATCGAACAGGTCAATGTGGCGGTAAACCAGATGGACCAGATCACCCAGCAGAACGCAGCCAACTCCGAAGAGTCGGCAAGTGCCGCAGAGGAGCTGTCGAGCCAGGCGGAGGAGATGCAAAGCATGGTTGCAAGCTACAAAATCAGCAACAGCGTAGCTGGTTCAGCCAAGCATACTGGCAAACCTTCGGCATATACTGGTGTTCCAGCGCCTCAGAAAAAGAAAGCTAAAGAGGCTGTCCTGGCAGGTGCCGGGGCTGTCCGCAAAAATGGCAACGGCAATGGATCGATGGGTGACTCAGGCAGGGTCATCCCCTTCGACGATGACGGTGACGTGCTGCAAGGCTTCTAAAGATGAGTTTCGGCAATGGTCGGTATACGATCAGTCGTTAACAATCTGAAGTAGCCTACTGAGTTGATGTGGAAATTCCGGATGCCGTGAGTTACTTGCGGCATCCGGAAATCGACCTGCGTTGGCGCAAGCATGTCAGTGAGAAGGTAATACAGTATGACTAACTTCATAGTTACGCAGATCGACTATATCCACTTTCTGAAGGGTATTGCATTTCTTATACTGGCGCTTGTCTGTATTTATTCCAGAAATGCAGACAAACCTCGCTTGCCATGGGCTTATCTGGCGATCTTTTCATTGACGTACGCGCTTGGGTCCTGGGTGGGGCTTTTCACTAACTTCCCACGCATCGGAAATGAAGCACTGGCTGTGCGGATTTTCATGATGCTGATATCCATGCTGTATCTTATCGAATTCGGCAGGGCTGGCACTGTCAGCATCAGCGGCAAAGGCCCCGGACGCTGGATACTGATCCCGCTTTTAGTAGTTACCGCTATCGGCTGCAGACACAGTTGGCTTGGGCTGGAGACTATGGCCGAACGAATGCTGGGGCCGATTGGCGCGGTATGGACATCAACAGTCCTTCTTCTTGCGTATAAAAACTCTACAAGGCCCGGCAAGATATTCGCCTGGCTTGGAGTGGGGTTTTGCGGCTGCAGCATCATAACATGCCTGGCTGTTCCGGGGTTTCAGTCCCTTTCAGTGATACTCGCAAGCAAGGCATCCGCTGAGACCTTTTTCCCAAGCATTGTAGATATTTCATTCGCACTGACAGCCATTTGTACAGCGGCGGCTATCAGCTTTCGTCATAAGCCCGAAGAACTGGGTGGCCATGGCGGACTGGATGCAAATGACCGGCTGAAAATCGGCAGTTGGACTATGCTTGCCATGACCATAGTGTTGATAGCAGGCTGGTTCTTCACCGCCTATTGGGGAAACCTAAGGGATAAAGAAATCCGAAGTATTCTTATAGCCCGTACCCGGACTGTAGCGTCCGCTATGGAACTCGAATCGCTCTCAAAACTTTCGGGCAATAAGTCCGACATGCGCAAAAAAGGATACTGGCAGATATACAGACACTTGAGGTACATAGAACAGGTAAATTCCGATGTTCACTACTCCTATGTCCTGGGCATGCATAACGGAAAGGTAGTATTTCTTGCCGATTCCGGAATTTATGGCACAGACGACTATATGATACCTGGAACAGTCTATGAAGATGCTGCCGCCTGGGTTAAGCCACTGTTTGGCAGGCCGAGGACAATTGTAAAAGGACCGTATACAGACCGCTGGGGCACATGGATAACGGGGCTCGTTCCAATATATACGGCCAATCACCACCTTGCGGGGTTTATGTGCCTCGATATCAGTGCCGATTCACTGATGGCTGCATGTGCAGAGCGAAGGCTTTACGCAATCATCATGGTATTTCTGCTTTGCATAGTTATAATCACGTTCTCTTTGATCTTGCACAATACAAGAGAGAGCTATTTGCGCACGGCAGCTTCAGAGCAATATCACCTTGGACTGGTAGAGTGTTCACCAAACGGTGTGCTGCTGTTTGACAAGGAAGGTTATTGCAAGACCATCAATAAATCAGGCTGCAAAAACCTCGGCTGGACTGAGGAGAATATAGTCGGTAAAAAGCTGAGCGATGTCATACCCGATGTCGCCCGTCCAGAACTGGATTTTACCATAGAACAGGTGCTGGAGGGAAAACAGCCTACCCTGGAAGTGGATTGCCACAGATCCGATGGTTCACGGATGTCGCTGCACATGCAGTTTAATGGCATTACTAACTTTGGCGAAGATATTCAGCAGTTTGTCGGCATATTTATCGATATAACGAAGCACAAAAAGATCGAAGAGGAACTGCAGAAAGCGAAAGAGACCGCTGAATCGGCAAACAGAGCAAAGAGTGAATTTCTAGCCAACATGAGCCACGAGATCAGGACTCCTATGAACGGGATCATAGGTATGACCGAGCTCGCTCTCGATACCAGCCTTGCACCTGAGCAGAGAGAGTATCTGACGGCCGTAAAGACCTCCGCAGACTCGCTTCTCTCGCTGCTGAACGATATTCTGGACTTCTCTAAGATAGAGGCAGGGCGGTTGGATATAGATTCGACCGAATTCGACTTGAGAGAGGTCGTTGAAGGCACTGCCACAGCTCTTGCTGTCAGAGCGCATCAGAAGAATCTGGAGCTATTGTGTGACATTCCACCTGATGTTCCGGGGTTCCTGGTCGGTGATCCGAACCGGCTACGGCAAATCCTGGTCAACCTTGTAGGCAATGCCATCAAGTTCACTGAATACGGCGAAGTGGTGGTCCGTGTAGAGACGGAATCGCAGTCGGATGAGGAAACTGTGCTGCATCTGTCAGTCCGGGATACCGGAATCGGTATTTCTCGAAATAAGCTCAAATCGATATTCGGAGCATTCGAGCAGGCTGACAGTTCAACAACACGCAAGTACGGAGGCACAGGTCTGGGTCTTGCCATATCGTCCAGATTGGTTCAACTCATGGGCGGCCGTATATGGGTAGAAAGCGCAGTTGGAAAAGGGAGCACATTCCACTTCAATGTTCGTTTAGGAATTCAAAAGTCCAGAACCGCCGTCATGCTGAAACCTGCAGTAGCTCTTGAAGGTCTGTCCGTGCTGGTTGTCGATGATAATGAGACCAACAGAAGAATCCTTCAGGAAATGCTTGCAAACTGGCAGATGCGCCCGGTGGTTGCAGACAGCGGCAGTAAGGCGCTCGAAATCATGAATGCCGCGAGTGACGGCGGCAGACCGTTCGCGCTTGTGCTGCTCGATGCTCAGATGCCTGAGATGGATGGCTTCGCCGTAGCGGAGGAAATCAAAAATAATCCGAAGTTCACCGAGACGACAATAATGATGCTGACATCGAGTGACCGATGCGGTGACTCAAGACGATGCAGAGAGATTGGAATTGCAGCTCATCTGATCAAACCGATAAGACAATCGGACCTGATGGACCGGATAGTGTCCGTTATCGGCAGCTCTGATATTCCCGAAAGCCGCACCGAGGAAGCCAAAACCGGTATGGAAGGCTACAAGCATGGCAGGACTATCCTTTTGGTGGAGGATAATCCTGTAAACCGCAAGCTGGCGCTTCGTATTCTGGAAAAAGCCGGACACAGCGTAACTACCGCCGAAAACGGCGAAGAGGCGCTTGCCGTTTTGGAAAATTCGAGCTTTGACATCGTGCTGATGGATGTCCAGATGCCGGTCATGGATGGTTTCAAAGCTACAGCCGCGATACGTAAAGCGGAAAAAGTCTCAGGTAAGCATATACCCATTGTCGCAATGACTGCCCATGCCATGAAAGGCGACCGTGAGCGCTGTCTGGAAGCCGGTATGGACGATTATCTGACAAAACCGATAGATACAAAAGTAATGCTGCAGATAATCGATAAACTGGCGCCGGCTAGCCCGCAAAATCAGAATGCTGTCGATGATAACATATGTGTTGAGCTCTCCGAAGGAATTGTGGATGTCGAAGCACTAATGGAAAGAGTCGGCGGCGACAAAGATCTTTTGTCGGAGATAACAGACCTGTTTCTTGAAGACTACCCAAAGCTTATGAGTGAATTGAAGAACGCGATAGACAGTGCCGACAATAAAAGCGTGGAGCGCGCGGCACATACCATTAAGGGCTCTATCGGCAATTTCACGACCGGGGAAACCTATGAAGCTGCACTGGCAGTGGAACAGATAGGGCGCTCCAATAATATAACTGGTGTGGATGAAGCATACAGGCACTTGGACGACAGCCTGGAACGACTCAAGTCGGCGCTTTCCCCCTTTGTGCGAAAGGAGGCAGCATGAGAGTTCTGATAGCTGAGGATGACGTTGTTTCCCGTAAGCTGCTTGCAACACTACTAGAAAAATGGGGATACGAGCCTGTAATTACCTGCGATGGAAAACAGGCTTTGTCGGTGCTCCGAAACGAGGACACTCCCCGGCTGGCGATACTCGACTGGATGATGCCTTATGCGGATGGCACACAGGTTTGCCGTGAGATAAGACGGCAGGATGATCTGCCTTATATTTATGTCATCCTGCTCACAGCTAAAAGCCGCAAGCAGGACATAATCGACGGTCTGGATTCGGGCGCGGACGATTATGTTATGAAACCATTTGACGCGGGTGAGCTCAAAGTGCGGCTGCGAGCCGGACAACGGATAATCGATCTTCAGGAGGAACTCCTTTCGACCAAAGTAGCGCTTCATGAGCAGGCGACGCACGACCCGCTCATCGGCCTTCCGAACAGGCTCCTGTTTGGCGACCGGCTGAACCATGGACTTGCCACTGCACGGAAAACAGGGCAGCCGCTCGCTATCATGTTTCTCGATCTGGACCGGTTCAAGATGGTAAACGACACACTCGGCCATAATACCGGTGATCTTCTGCTTAAAAAGGTCGCGGAAAGGCTCACTTACTCGCTCAGGGATGTAGACACGATTGCCCGGATGGGTGGCGACGAGTTCACAATGATACTGTCTAGCATCAACTCACCTGACGATGCATCCAGGATTGCCGACCGCGTTCTGAAAGTCCTTTCAGAACCGATTGTGCTCGAAGGCCAGGAAATGGTTATCTCCGGAAGCATAGGGATCAGCATATTTCCAACCGATGGAGATAACGCCGAAACACTCGTAAAAAATGCGGATACGGCGATGTACCGCGCGAAAGAGATGGGCAGAAACAACTACCAGTTCTATACGGAAACGTTGAACACGGCCATTCTCAAACGTATGACACTTGAGAACAGCCTGCGGAAAGCGCTGGAACGCTCGGAATTCGTAGTTCATTATCAGCCCAGAGTAAACATCAAAGACGGCGAGATTATGGGGATGGAAGCACTCATCAGATGGCAGAAGCCTGAGGTCGGACTTGTATATCCCGCACAGTTCATCCCGCTGGCTGAGGAAACCGGGCTGATCGTCCAGATCGGAGAGTGGGTGCTCAGAACAGCCTGTGCTCAGAATAAGAAATGGCATGATGCGGGACTGGCTACACTCCCTGTTGCAGTAAACATCTCTGCCCGGCAGTTCCACCAGAACGACCTGGTATGGATTGTGAAAGACGCTCTTAAGTCAACCGGGCTCGAACCGCACTACCTGGAGCTCGAATTGACTGAAACCGCGCTTATGCGCAATCCTGATCAGGCCACAAGGGCGCTCAACGAGCTGAGAGAACTGGGCGTTCGGATATCTCTGGACGACTTCGGGATCGGCCACTCGTCTCTTGGTTACCTGAAGCGTTTCCCGGTAAATACCGTCAAGATAGACCAATCGTTCGTGAGAGACATTACGACGGATCCGGACGATGCGGCGATAGCGGGAGCGGTCGTTGCAATGGCTCACAGCCTCAAGCTGAATGTAATAGCTGAAGGAGTAGAAACACTTCAGCAGCTTGAGTTTTTACGGTCGCTCAATTGTGACGAGATGCAGGGGTATTTCGTCAGCAGGCCGATTCCTCCCGATGAGTTCCTGCAGTTTTTGAATAGACCTAACCATCTACTCTGTATGGTCAACAGCGAGGCAGCATGATATGGAATTGACTACGATAGAATGCGAAAACAAGACTGAGTTAATGTCGCTTGAGCTGACTCAAGCACAGTTCGAGAGAATCAGCGATATAGTATACAAGCTGTGCAGGATCAACCTGCATCTCGGCAAGGAAATACTGGTAAAGGCGAGACTCGCAAAGCGCCTGCGGCTGCTTGGAGTGAACAGTTTCGAAGAATATATGGACTACCTGGAACATGACCGGTCAGGCAAGGAACTGTCCATAATGATCGATTCGCTGACTACCAACAAGACCAGCTTTTTCAGGGAATCACAGCACTTCGATTACCTCCAGAAGCATATACTGCCGGCGCTCAAGGCCGAGAGCAACAGGATGAGAATATGGAGCGCTGGATGTTCATCAGGAGAAGAGCCATATACACTTTCCATGGTCATCAGAGAAACATTTCCTGATATCGGCAAAATGGATGTGCGTATACTCGCTACGGACATCTCCTCCAAAGTGCTCGAGGCAGCCAAAGAAGCACTATACAACAAGGATACACTGCAGGATGTTCCTGCCGACCTGGTGAGGAAGTATTTTACCTGCACACAGACTAAACCTGTACGTATTTACAAGGTAAATGACAATGTAAGGTCGATGATCCGGTTTGCCAGACTCAATCTTATGGACCAATGGCCTATGAGCGGGCCATTTGACGTGATCTTCTGTCGGAATGTCATGATCTATTTCGACAAACCGACTCAGCAGGACCTGGTCCGCAGGTATTGGGAGATGTTAAGACCTGGAGGTTATCTGTTCGTCGGGCATTCCGAGAGTCTTACATCAACATCACACGAATTTAAGTACGTACAGCCAGCGCTTTATGTAAAGTAATACCGAAATATATAAGAGTTTAAGGTGTGAGATATACCTGAAACTCCCAGGGAGATTTCTGGCGCAGCCAGCATACGGCCAGCCGGAAACCTATAAGGAGCTAAACGTGAAATATATAGTAGGTGTTGCCGATATGAAGATTTCCGGCGATGCAGGAGATCAGATAGTGACCCATGCCCTGGGGAGCTGCCTGGGGATCACTGTATATGATCCGGTTGCCAAAGTTGGGGGACTACTGCATGTAATGCTGCCGCTTTCAACGATTGATACGGAGAAAGCCAAAGCTAACCCATACATGTTCGTCGACACAGGCGTACCGAGACTGTTCATCGAATCCTACAAAGCCGGCGCGGTAAAACAGAGACTGATAGTCAAGGTTGCAGGAGGTGCTTGCCTGCATGGCTCTGATAAAGATGACTACTTTCAGATCGGCAAAAGAAACTTCATTATGTTGAGAAAACTCTTGTGGAAAAATGGCGTGCTCCTGAAGGCCGAAGATGTCGGCGGCTCAGAATCAAGGACTCTGACCTTGGATATTGAGACCGGCGAAGTGACCATTAAGGCCAACGGCGGCACTAGGGTACTTTAGCGTCTGAATCGGAAAGGAAAAGGATTAGCATATGGCGCTCAATATTTTGGTGGTAGACGATAGTTTGGTAATGCGCACTATGATTATAAAAACACTGCGTCTGAGCGGACTGGAGCTCGGCGAGATATACCAGGCTTCGAACGGGCAGGAGGGGCTGCAGGTCCTGGAAGACAACTGGGTGGACCTTGCTCTTGTCGACATCAACATGCCTGTGATGAGCGGAGAAGAGATGATCGACAAGGTGAGGCAGGACCCTGGAATATCTGACCTTCCGGTGGTAGTCGTATCCACCGAAAGCAGCGAGACCCGCATCGAGATGCTTCAGAAAAAAGGAGCAGAGTTCGTGCATAAACCATTCACACCGGAGATACTCCGGGAGACTATTACTGGCGTTACGGGGGTTACAAATGAGCAAGGTTCAGACGGAGCTGATGAGTTCAGCGGTAATGACTTTTGAGGATATGGGATTTGTCTTCGCTATGCCCGAACTCGAAGAAGCGCACCATACCGCTCCGTTCGAGGGAGCTGCCGAGGTAGATTTCAGTGGCCCGTTCAATGGCAGGTTGATTATAAGCCTTTACGGGCAGATGATGGGCGAACTCGCGGCCAACATGATGGGCGAAGACGAGCCGCCGCCTGTCCAGCAGCAGCATGACGCGCTTGGAGAAATCGCCAACGTGATCTGCGGGAACGTTCTTCCTAAAGTGGGAGGTTCGCGAGAGATTTTCTATATAGGCGCGCCGCGCTACATTGAGCAGGCAGGCGGACTTGGCCAGCAGTCGGACGATGAATCGTCCGTCAAGGTGAGCGTTCCTTTGGACGACGGCAGAGCTGATGTAATGCTCTTTGTCAAGAATTGGAGTATTGAAGATGATCCGTGTGTTGGTGGTAGATGATTCGGCGATTGTCCGAAGGGTGCTGACCGATGAGCTTTCCAAATATGCAGACATCGAGGTAGTCGGCACTGCTGTAGACCCTTATGTGGCGAGAGATAAGATAGTGGCTCTCAAGCCCGATGTTGTCACGCTCGATCTCGAAATGCCTCGGATGGACGGGCTGTCGTTTTTAGTCAAACTGATGAAGCATTTCCCAATCCCGGTGATAGTCGTCAGCTCGCTTACGCCTGCCAACAGCGAAACGGCGCTTAAGGCGCTGGAAATAGGCGCTGTCGATGTGATCCCTAAGCCGGGTTCCGCATATTCCACACCTGATGTAGACCGGCAGCTTGTTCGGGCGATAAGGGCTGCGGCAACCGCGCGAGTCGCTAGAAAAGAGCCTGTTCCAGAGGTTGTTTCGGCGGTGAGCGAAGATTCACGAAAGCTCCTGTCCCGGACTACACACAAAATCCTGGCTATCGGCGCATCGACCGGCGGCACGCAGGCAATAGAAGCGGTTCTCAAGGGTTTTCCGGCGGACACACCCGGAACTGTGATCGTCCAGCATATGCCCGAGTACTTCACAAAGACATTTTCGGAAAGATTGAACCGCGAATGCCGGATGGAAGTGCGTGAGGCTTCCGATGGAGACATCGTAGTGCCCGGCGTGGCGCTTGTTGCTCCCGGAAACTATCACATGATGCTTGAACGGAACGGCGCCAAGTATCAGGTCCGAATAAAGACCGGTCCGGCAGTATATCATCAGCGACCGAGCGTGGATGTGCTGTTTCAGTCCGTAGCAAAAAACGCCGGTCAGAACGCTGTCGGGGTAATCCTTACCGGAATGGGCGCGGACGGCGCAAAAGGGCTCCTGGAAATGCGCCAAGCAGGAGCGCACACGATAGCGCAGGATGAGAAGAGCTGTACTGTCTTCGGTATGCCCAAAGAAGCCATAAATTTGGGCGCTGCAGTGCGAGTTATGCCGCTTAACCGGATAGCAGATTCGGTCCTCGGCTATCTGTACCAGCAGGCAGCGGCCTGACAGCTATTCGGGCAGCGGTTCGGGAATTGAGGATGGCTCTCTTATTGTCCGGGATGAGAGCCATACCTCAAACGCGAGCCGCGCTCTGTCCAGCCCCCATATTATGAACGCAGAAGCGAATGAGATTCCCGAATAGAGCTCACACAGCTCTTCAATACCTCTGGTAATAAGGGCACTAAGTGCCAAAACATCCAGCATACCCGCAGAAACCAGCAGAACTACCCCGACGAGATAGTATTTAAGGGCCCTCTTTACCGGCAGCAATTCCCTTACGAGAAATATCATGAAAAGAAGAGATATTGTCCCATAGGCAAGGACGAAAATATCATCCGATTTTACAATATAGAGATGATGATACCAGGAAGCCTTGTCTAAAACGTGCCCTAGCCTCTCATGATACATGAGCATTTCGTCGCATGCAGCATACAAAAAACCAAGGAAAGCAGCAAACCACAACCATGGATGGCGGACCCTGCCCATCTCTATCTTCTTGAGATACCTGGCGATGTGCAGGCATGCATAGGCCGCAACCGCAGCAATGAAGTAGAATATCGATGACCCGTATGTAAAGGTAGTCTCCTCGTGATCCCAGTCCCAACAGTAATAAGGTCCCTTGAATGCCGTAGCTATCGCCAGGAGCGCTCCTGCCACGTAAAGTGTTAAGACTAGCGCATTGCTGAGCCTCTGCACTGACCTGTCAATGTCTTGATTTATCTCATGAAGCGCCATTCCAAATCATCCTCTCTTTGTTGTTGACCGAAGGTAAATGCAACACAGCTATACCCGTATAAATGATCATGAAAACCCAGTCGGCAAACAATTACGGTTGATGGTTAGGGCCTGTTTCCGCCGGGTAAAAGAAGTCATATGAACAGTTAAGTTTGTTAAGGAGGAACTGGAATGACACATGAGCTGCCCCCACTTCCGTATAATTATGATGCGCTGGAGCCGTATTACAGCGAAGAGATGCTGATTCTGCACCATGACAAGCACCATGAAGCTTACGTCACCGGGCTCAATGCCGCCGAGGAGAAAATCCAGGCGATGCTGCGGTCCAGCGATTTTCCGAATGCGAGAGCGGTCGCAGGCGACATTGCATTTAATGGTTCGGGGCATATCCTGCACTCGATCTTCTGGACTAATATGAAAGAAGACGGGGGAGGAGACCCCACCGGCGAGCTGGCCGATGCGATCCACAGGAATTTCGGCAGACTTGATGATTTCAAGGGGCTTTTCCTCGCGACATCTAACGCGATTCAAGGGTCCGGCTGGGGAATTCTCGGATACCGAGCGATGGATGACGCACTCGTGGTCCTCGGAGCTGAAAAACATGAGAATCTGACCCAGTGGGGCGTTCAGCCGATCCTCGTGCTCGATGTATGGGAACATGCCTACTATTTACAGTATCAGAACCGCCGCCCGGAGTTTACAAAGGCATTCATGGAGCACCTGGTCAACTGGGATAACGTTGCCGAGCGCTACACAGCCGCAAAACATGGAAAGCTGCTGACAGCTGCCGCTTTCTGAAACGCGGATCGCGCGGATTCAGCGAACTACTCAAATGGTGGAGACTTAAGCTTCTGCAACAAAGCCCTTAAATCTCCACCAACCTCCTTGGAGTGCGGCGGCTTGACGCCGCTTTGCTATCGGCATACACGCGCCGGAGTTTTCTTCTTCCGCGCTTACTTCTGAAACAGATTTTGGCTCCCTGTATGATTACCACCCGCCGGATTCATTGTCGGGGACGGTAGTTTCAAGGTATATGTTGCCGACTTTACCAGGCTTGATTTATGATCCGGAGAATATGCTCTGGCTTTTAATGTCATAGAGCTATCTACAGTTATCGGGCCTGCATACTCAGTGCTGGTTGTAGTAGGATTGGTTCCGTCGGTGGTATAGCGAATTGTTGATCCACTGGTCACACAAGTGATCGTTACTGCCTGATTGCTGGTATATGTGCCTTCAGCGAGACTGAATGCAGGAGTAGAGGTAGTAGGCGGATATATATCGTAGTTTTCTCCTTTTATGTCGAATACATCTCCTGTATTGGCATCAACATATACCGTTCCATAGCCTGCTTCTTCTCCGTCAAGGCCTGCATTCACTGCTTGTTCATACATCTGAATAGTGTAGTTTGGTAATACGCTTGAGATTAGCTCAATTCTATATGCAAGTTTATATTCACCTTGTTCGGTTTTGGTGATCCACACGCCTCTATTCTTATAAAGGATCACTGTCTGAACATTCAATGGACCATCAGGATCATCAACTACTTCATTTCTGGCATAGCTAATTGCTGCTTGTTCTGCTATTGACGGTGTAACCGAATAACTTGTAGATAAGCTTGGAATGCCCATAAACTCAGCCTCACAGCTTACCACAATGCCTCTCCAGGCATCTACACAACAGCGGATATTGTTTTGATCGTTCCAAACACCGTTCGAAAGCCTTTGCACGTAATACATATCCGGATTTTCCGGGTAAGCATTCTGCATATTCAAAGCATCACATTCAGGATATTTCGAGCTAATGAACGAACGTACTATGCCGTTTAATTCTTCTGCTGGTAGCATTGTTTGGATGTTGCTCGGATTACTTTCGTCTTTCCGAGACGCCCGGGACTTGGTAAAATCAACCCAACAAAGGACTTTACCAGTGCTGCAATCTACATCAAATTGCTGGTTGTTATCTGGTGTTTTAAATGCGTACTTCTTAATCCCCTTATCTTCCTTGATAATGTTTATGCCTCTAAATTCCAATTGAAGATTCGGATTTCCCGCCCAATCTCTGGCTTTTTGCATTGCTTGCTCTAAAGTCACAGTAAATGACATTGTATTAGGATCATATGGAATTATCCAACTTGGTGTTTCTGCAATCGCCTTGATGCTGAGCATAAGAAATAACAATGCCAAGCATACTGTAGTATCTCTTTTCAACTTATACACTCCTCTTCTCTTAATTCTGATATGCCCAATCAGCCCATTTTGAATTGCGAAATGCGCGAAGTATTGTCAAATTCTCGACACCTACGGTGTCGGCTTCGGTGGCAAGCAAACCGAAGCAAGGTAAAACAATTGCTGCCGCGAGAGAGACTTTCCATATACAGGCGCGTAGCGACGCCATAATTCAACAGCCCTCCTGACCAAGCTTTCTACCACATATACGCAACTCTTCCACACACAGGTTCCGACCAGGCATAAATATGATTACTTATACACCAATTCGTTAAAGAAACCCTCTTTTGCCCCATCAGATAGCACTCAGCAACTAATATTCCACCTGTGTAAAAGTTCAGAATTGATGAGTGCAACATCATTCCGGGCTGCCACAACGTCATTCCGAGCTTGACTCGGAATCCAGGAAAAGAATGGACCCTGAATCAAGTTCAGGGTGACGTCGGTTTGTTCAGTGTGACGGGTTAGTTGCCCAGGGTATGTACAATCTCATTTATGAACTGTTACACCCCTATTATTGAGCTTATGTAATGAGCTATAATGTAGCTTTAGTCAGGATACTATTAATGACGGAACCTTTGAAACAATCTGATAACAAGCACGGGCGCGACTTGACCGTCGGGAGTATTCCCCGTCACCTGGTAATGTTTTCGCTTCCGATGCTTGCCGGAAACGCGATCCAGGTCGCCTATAGTCTCGTTAACGGGATATGGGTGGGTAAATTTTTAGGCAGTACACAGCTTGCGGCAGTGACGGACAGCATGCCGGTTATGTTCCTTTTGATGGCTATTGCCATCGGGCTTACAATCGGGACCGGCATCCTGGCTGCTCAGTTCGCCGGGGCACGCGAATGGGACAGATTCCGCCAGTTGGTGCAGACTTCCACTGCTGTAGTCCTGAGCGCAAGCGTCATTCTCACGATACTCGGCCAGTTTCTGTCGCCATGGCTCATGCAGTTGATGCACAGCCCGGCAGATGTGTATCCGCTGGCTGTCAGCTACCTTAAAATATCGCTTTTTTCAATACCGTTCGTATTCGGCCTGTTTTTGTTAAGCTCCATGCTTCGGGGGGTAGGAGATTCGAAGACGCCGCTTTATTTTCAGGCAGGCGCACTTGTGATGACGGCTATATTCGACCCGATCCTGATGTTCGGATGGCTTGGGTTCCCGCGAATGGGGCTGAATGGAACAGCTGTAGCATCTACCGTTATGCAGATGCTGTGCCTGATAGTCGGACTGATCTACATCCGGCGCAAGGACCACATTGTAGCGCCTGACTGGAAGCATCTCAGCATTCACTGGCCTACCAGCAAATTGATACTAAAAATCAGTATTCCATCGGTCTTGCAGCAGTCGCTGATCTCACTCGGCATGGTCGCCGTTATGGGATTCGTCAATTCTTTCGGTAAAAACGCCGCAACGGCATTCGGGGCGGCGATCCGCATAGACCAGGTTGTTTTCCTTCCGTCTATGACATTCGGTGTTGCCATATCGACACTTGTCGGTCAGAATATCGGCGCAAACCGCCTTCACAGAGCAAAAGAAACGTTTTCATGGGGCATGCTGATCTCCGGGGGCACAGCACTGGTCTTATCGGCCTTTGCGATCACAATGCCCAGGCTGCTTGTCGGCCTGTTCGTGAAGGGCTACGACCCGCAGGTGGTAGGGCTCGGAGTAAGCTATCTGCGGATAGTCGGGTTCTGCTATGTGTTCATGGCGATGATGTTCGTGAGCAACGGCGTAATCAACGGCGCGGGGTATACGCTCATCACCACTCTTATCTCGCTTATTTCCCTTTGGGTCGCCCGTGTGCCGCTGGCAGCGTATCTTACCAGCCGGATGCACAGAGTCGAAGGGGTTTATTATGCCATAGCGATAAGCATTGTGGCTTCGGCTGTTATCAGCCAGCTGTACTACTTCTCCGGCAAGTGGAAACGCCCGATAATCAGGCATCAGCCTCTCCTGGACAACCCTGTTGTAGATGAGGAACCTTTCTACCCTCCGTCCGTGGCTGAATAAGAGCCCCAGGGTGCATTTCGCGATGCAGTTTGTATTGCACTGACAATCCCCCAATGTTATACTTGAAACGCCAAATGTTGACTATAGCAAAGGAGCTACAATGGATAGCTGGTATCAAGCGTTTATGGGGCTTGCTCCAAAGCAAATTCCACACTGGGAGCACTGGTCCTGCCCGGATGCTGAGACTTATATGTCCGGTATCGATCACTACGAACATCCAAAGCTCTGCAGAGAGAAGCTGGCGGAGCTCTACCCGCAGTTAAAGCTTGAAATACCTGCGGAGGATAAGCCTATCCCCCGTCCGGAAACCGTTGATCTGGGTGAAGATTCCGGCGAAGAGCACAAGCACCGGGTGCGCTGGGGCGACAGCTTCACCTGGCAGTGGGACTGGGGGCATACTTTCAAGACGGCAGAGGATGCTCTGAAGTTTTCGCCTCTCGCTCAGGGCGATTTTACCGATATTCCGGTCGTCGAGTCGAGAGATTACCGCGACGAGGAAAAACTCTACCCGATGTGGCGGCAGTGCTTCCCTTCCGGATGGGGAGACAAAGCTCCTGAGGGCTCATCTGCTCTGGTCAGTTTTTACAACACCATGTTCATGTGGCCGCTCCTCACTTTCGGCTGGGAGCTGTTCCTTGAGATCTGCCTGGACGAGCGGTTCGAGCGGATCATGGACGAGTTCGCGGAGATAAACAGGCGGGTCTTCCGCACGTTTGCCAAGCTTCCGGTCAACTTCATAGTCTGCCACGATGACATCGTCAACTCAAAAGGCCCCATCTGCTCGCCTGCATGGATGAAGAAGTATATCTTCCCCCGGTACGAGGAGTTCTGGAGCATAGTCAAGGCAGCCGGTAAGGAAGTCATATTCATGGTAGACGGATGCATAGACACGTACGCGGACGATATTTTCGCCTGTGGCGCACGCGGGATCATATCCGAGCCGTATACCGACTGGAGAACCATCGCACGCAAGCACGAAAACTGCTTTATCGCAGGTGAAGGCGATAACCGGATACTTATGAGAAACGATAAGAGCGAGATCAGGGCGATGGTGGAGCAAATGGTCGAAACTTCGAAGATGACTGACGGATACATGATGTGTATCGGAAACCACATCCCGTGGAACATCCCGCCGGAGGCTGTGAAGTATTATTTCGATCTCTCTGCTGAGCTTGCGGTGCGGTAAGCTTTTTCTTTTGAAACGCGGATTACACGGGTTTAGCGAATTCCGCGGATGGTGGAATATTGATGGACCGTGGGTCCTGCCTAGGTCTTGATGGTGCGGAGCTTGGAACCCCCGCACCATCACTCATCTCTCATGCCTTTCCCTTCAATTCGCCCGTTTCCTTGACTTGAGCACGGCTATTAGGTAATCTTAAGTTTGGTGAAACTAAATGATCGCCAAGTGAAACTACGTACCAGAGAGGTTATTTATGCAGAAGCTCAGCGTGGAATCGGAGTTAGCCCAACTTTCAGTCAATACCATCCGGTTCCTTTGTGTCGATATGGTCGAGAAAGCAAAGTCCGGCCATCCAGGAATGCCGTGCGGCGCGGCAGATTATGCATTTGTATTGTGGAGTAAATTCCTGCGCTACGATCCCCTTGCCCCCAGGTGGCCGAACAGGGACAGGTTCGTGCTTTCCGCGGGACATGGCTCAACGCTGCTGTACTCCCTGCTGCACCTTGCGGGAAACCCCGAAATCACGCTCGATGAGCTGAAGTCCTTCCGCCAGTGGGGAAGCAAGACCCCAGGCCATCCCGAAGCCGATGTGGACCACGGGATAGAAACTACTACCGGCCCGCTCGGACAGGGGTTCGCAAACGGCGTCGGAATGGCTATCGCAGGCAAGATGATGGCTGCAAGGTTCAACAAGCCCGGTTATGACATCATCGACCACTATGTCTACGGCATAGTGAGCGACGGCGACCTGATGGAAGGGATTTCTCACGAAGCTGCATCCATCGCGGGACATCTTGGCCTCGGCAACCTGATCTACATCTACGACGATAACAAGATAAGTATCGAAGGTTCCACAGACCTCGCATTCTCGGATGACACCGAGCTCAGGTTCAAGAGCTACGGCTGGCAGGTGCTGAAAGTCGATGGTCACAACAGAAGAGAAATCGACTCTGCCATCGCGTCTGGACGGACAGACACTTCCAGACCGACCATCATCATCGCTAAGACCCACATCGGCTGCGGCGCTCCCACAAAGCACGATACCAAGGAAGCCCACGGCGAACCGTTCGGGCATGACGAAGTAGCCGCTATGAAAAAGAGCCTCAACTGGCCGCTTGAGCCCGATTTCTACGTGCCGGACGATGTAAAGCAGCTCTGCGTCGAGTGGCGCGAAGACAGGCGCGTGATGAGAAGCAACTGGGAAGAGATGTTCAAAAAATACCGCGCGGAATACCCCGACCTTGCAAAGGAATGGGATGATATGCAGAACCGCCGCGTGCCGGAGGAGATCGCCGACCAACTACTCGCCTCGATAGACACAAGCAAGGATATGGCGACAAGAGCGTCCGGCGGGCTGGTGCTCCAGGAAGCGGCAAAGCTCGTCCCAAGCCTCTGCGGAGGCTCCGCGGACCTCGCCCCCTCCACAAAGACTTGGATCAAAGGCTATGACGCGATAGAAAAAGGCAAGTTCTCAGGCCGGAACTTCCATTTCGGCATCCGTGAGCACGCTATGGGCTCGATTATGAACGGCATGGCGCTCTACGGAGGGTTTATACCGTTCGGATCGACGTTCTTTACATTTTCGGACTACACCCGCCCCACGCACCGCATCGCTGCCATCAACAAGAGCCAGGTGGTCTATGTTTATACGCACGACAGCTTCTTCGTGGGCGAGGACGGGCCGACCCACCAGCCAATAGAGCACCTTGCGAGCCTCCGGGCGATCCCAGGGGTGACGGTCATCCGGCCAGCGGACACCGCCGAGACGGCAGTTGCATGGGCGGCCGCGCTGAAGAACGCATCCGGCCCGACTGTGCTTGTGCTTTCCCGCCAGAACCTCCCGCCGGTCTACAAAAACAGCCCTGAGGAGGCAAAAGGGCTCGAGAAAGGCGCTTATGTAGTCTCCGAGTCTCCCGAAGAAAAGATCGACGTCATACTTATCGCCACCGGCTCAGAAGTCAGCGCCGCGATAAAGGCTCAGAAGCTGCTTGCGCCGGGCGGGATCAACTGCAGGGTCGTATCTATGCCGAGTTTCGAGCTTTTCGAGGCTCAATCGAAGGAATACCGGGACAGCGTCCTGCCGCCTAGCATAACTTCGAGGGTTGCGATAGAAGCCGCATCGCCGTTCGGCTGGGAGAGGTATACTGGCAGCAAGGGTCTTAGCATCGGAATGGACCACTTCGGCGCTTCCGCCCCGGCGGGTATACTCGCTGAGAAGTTCGGGTTCACGCCAGAGGCCATAGCCGCCCGCGTGAGGAAATACCTAAACCGCGGCTGCTGCTGTTGCGGCTGCTGATAGTGATTGTAAAAAGAGCTTCGGCGTGTTTTATTATGCCGAAGCTCTTTGTCTTTTTTACTTTTTGATAGTAACCTTAATCGAGTTTCCCGCTGGAACGGCTACCGTACCACCGTCAGCATATGGACCGGATAATGCATCGTCACCACTTTCCGTTATACGTACGTAGGGACTTACTTTGTAGGTTCCAGGCTTCAGATTAGTTGTGATGATACGAAGTCTATAACGCAGTGAATCACTTGGTTTCCCGAAGATAAAAGGTTTGCCACTCACAAGACTGGCGTATTGTATTTGTCCAGTATACTTTCCGCCATATACATGCCCCGACTTGCTTTTGAATGACAGGTCAAAAACCTTAGGTATACCCTTTATCTGCTTGCGGGCTACCGGATTTACCTTGCTGACTTCCACATCAACGACAAGTGGAGTATCGGTTGTCGAAATAGTTGCAATAAAATCCCGGTCTGTGACATCAGTCGTGGCACGAATATATGACCATCGTTTAAAGGCATGATTTCCAACAACCGCTACTACTACCACAATAGCAACAGCGAGAATAAGATAGCGTCGCATACAAGATATACCTCCAATGCAACTGGAGGCTACTATGCCTCCAACTCTCTGAGTATCTGTTTGGCTTTCTTTTGGTGATGTTCTTCGTAATCCCAAACCGCTTCAGTCTCTGCTACTATCTTCCACTCTCTGATAGCTTCATCCAACTCTCCAATTTCTTTTAAAGCATCAGCCAGCATCATACGAGCGGAAATATCTCCATAATCTTGTTTGAGATTAAGTCCCTTGCGATATGATTCGACTGCTTCCGAATAGCGCCCAAGATCGCTCAGGCAATAGCCCAGTGAGAAGTGAATCCGCGAATCATTAGAGTCAATCCTCAATGCATCATGATAGTATTGCAAGGCTTCCTCAAACTGTCCCATTTTGCAAAGCACATGCGCAGCACAAATATACCCTTCACTCCAATCCGGAGAAAGGCGGATAGCTTCCTTGAACTCCTCCAGTGCCAGATCCAATTTAGGCTTCTTAGCAGAGGAATAAATCTGCCCTATCCGCCAATGTGCCTCAGCCATACCAGGACACAGCTCAAGCGCCTTTTTGTACTCAACCAAAGCTCTTTTCTTATCGTCTTGAACCAACGATAATTTTTCCGCTTTTCTAAAATGCTCTTCTGCTTCTTCTATGACTGACATAATTACCTCTGCCGAAACGTTTGTGGAATCGAATATCTTTATAACATATATTATTGCAATTCTACCAACATAAAATGCCAAAAAACCCCAGGTTTACTGCCTGAGGCTCTTTGAAGTTTATAAACTATCTATTTTCTATCGTTCCTGCACAGCCAAAAGCTGATTGCTGACAGCTATCTCCCCTTCAGCGCTTTTTTCACCAGCGCGGGGATTTCCTGCGTTGTATCGGCAATTGCAACCTTTGCAGCCGTAAGCGCTTCGATTTTCGCTTCCGGCGTGCCGCTCTTGCCGGAGATGATCGCTCCGGCGTGGCCCATCCGCTTTCCGGGAGGTGCGGAACGGCCGGAAATGAACCCAATTACCGGTTTTTTCATCCGCTTGATGTAGTCCGCGGCTATTTCCTCATCGCTTCCGCCGATCTCACCGACCATAACCACTGCTTTAGTCTCCGGGTCGGACTCGAAAAGCGGCAGCGCGTCCACGAACCTCATTCCGAGGATCGGGTCGCCTCCTATGCCGATGCAGGTCGTCTGGCCGAGCCCGGCGCGGGTGAGTTCATCGACTATTTCATAGGTAAGCGTGCCGCTTCTTGAGATTACGCCGACATTTCCCGGCTTGAAAATATTCCCCGGCATAATTCCTATCTTGCATTTGCCCGCAGATGTAAGCCCAGGGCAGTTCGGGCCGATAAGCCTTGTCCTTCTGGACCCACGGACGGCATCGACTGCACGGATCATATCCTGGGTCGGGATCCCATCAGTGATAGCGACAATCAGGTCCAGTCCGGCATCGACACCCTCCAGGATTGCGTCCATGGCGAAGCGCGCTGGGACAAAAATACAGGCAGCATTGGCTCCGGTCTCGGAAACGGCATCTATGACAGTGTCATAGACCGGAACTCCAAGCGACTCGGTTCCGCCCTTGCCCGGCGTGACTCCCGCGACGACTTTTGTTCCGTATTCAATCATCTGCTGGGAATGAAACTGGCCTTCACGGCCCGTCAGCCCCTGGATGAGAACCCTCGTATTCTGATCGATCAGTATGCTCAATTTCCGCTCCTCACTTTGCCAGCGCGACTATCTTTTCCGCCGCTTCCTGCATCGTCGCAGCCGGAATCAGCTTGCTGCCCTCGAGCAGCTTCTGACCGGCTTCAGCCATCGTACCGGTAAGCCTTGCGACTATCGGGACTTTGATGTCCATAGTCGATGTGGCTTCGAGTATCCCTTTGGCGACTTCATCGCAACGAGTAATCCCGCCGAAAACGTTGAAGAACACGCCTTTGACCTTGGGGTCCATCAAAACGACTTCGAGCGCACTTCGGACCATCTCCGCTTGCGCGCCGCCGCCGATGTCCAGGAAGTTCGCGGCGCTTCCACCGGCCCGCTTGACCTCGTCTAGCGTCGCCATGACGAGCCCTGCGCCGTTTCCGAGGATACCGATGTGCCCGTCCAGCCGGACGTATTGAATACCCCTTCTGTGAGCCTCAGCCTCTATCGGGTCTTCCTCGCTCTCTTCCTTGTATGCATTGAACTCAGGATGTCTGAAGAGCGCGTTATCGTCTATATTGATCTTGGCGTCAGCCGCAATGACTTCGCCCTCTTTAGTGAGGACGAGCGGGTTGATCTCCGCAAGCGAAGCGTCTGCGTCGATATAAGCTGTGTAAAGTGCCCGCAGAAATTTGGTCGCCTGGGCCATTATGCTCCTCGGCAGCCCTGCATCGAGAATGAGCCTGCGGATCTGGAAATCCATCAGCCCGTCGGACGGGTCGATGTGCATCTTGGTGATTTTCTCGGGAGTGGTGGCTGCGACTTCTTCTATGTCTACACCGCCCGCTGCGCTCACCATCACGGCGTTTTTCTGCATATTGCGGTCTATTGTGATGCCGAGATAGTATTCCTGGTCGATGTTTATTGCACGCTCGACCAGAACCTTCTCGATTTTCAGACCTTTGAGCTCGCTTCCAAGCATGGCCTTTGCAATCGACTCCGCTTCGGACGGGTCTTTGGCGAGTTTGATCCCTCCGGCCTTTCCTCGGCCGCCGACATGGACCTGCGCCTTAACTACAACCGGAGAACCGATCTCTTTGGCAAAATCTGCCGCAGCTTTCGGGTTGTCGCAGACTTTACCAACGGGGACCGGTACTCCGTATCCTGCCAGTAATTGTTTTGCCTGGTATTCGTGTATCTTCAAGTTCCTCTCCTCATCTCAAACAGGATGGAGATATACTTTAGCCCTGATTTTTGCTAATCATAACATCGTGTAGCGTCGTTACGCATCACACTTTATCAGCTAAACATCGACTGGCATCATAAGGCATCATAAGGCATCGTGTCATAATCGCGCCAGATCGCGCCAGATCGTGCCATGATCGTGCCATCACTAGCCCTTAGTCGCAGTTGCCAATATGTAGCGAGTATTTCTTGCCTTGCCTTCACGAACGAGAACACCTATCTCAATAAGGTTATTAAGATTCCTTATCGCCTGGCGCGTACTAACCTGGAAAATACTCTGATATTCTTTTGCGGTAATCGAGCCGTTTATCTGAATATGAGCTACTAATTCGACTTGACGGCTGTTCAGCCCGGCGTTATCGGGCAAATTATCCGCTGCAGCTACCTTTTTGAACCGTACTATGAATGTACCCATCTCCGATACAAACTCAGGGACAGGCAAGCCCGCGGATTTGCATGCTGCTACTATTCGCAGTGTTCCTGTTCCCCATTGTTCGATTAATCTGGCACGATGCATAGCTAATGCCAGCTTGCGGTTCCTCGGACATGATGGATGCTCCCGATAAAGGTCATCCACTAAAATTCCAGGAGGTAACGGGCCCGGATTCCAGACTTCTAATCTATCATCATATATGCGGACCTGCACTGTTCCAGGCATCGCATAATCTCTATGGCAGATTGCATTAGCAAGGGCTTCTCTAACCGCCTCTAGAGGATATTCTGCAACTACATCATGGGCAGCTTTGCCAGTGATCACAATGGATCTTTGGGTATTACGCTCCACAAAAGCCAATGCTGCCTCCAATTGGCTGATCACCGAACCATCGAGCGTATGCTCATCTATAAAATCAATGGATGCTGTACCTTTAAAGCGAGCGCATTTTACTTGTGCATCAGGAAAGTAGCGCTGTGGGTCTTGTCCAAACAGCAAAACAGCACCATTTGCAATGCCTCGCGATGTGTAAAGGCCAAGATTTTCCACCACGGTTTTACTGCTGGAATCCAAACTCTGCCCGACTCTTTTCAGATAATCTTCAACAGCTTCTCTACCAAGTTCTTCGGCTTTGAATTCCCCACATACCAAAGCATCCCATGTTCTACCTGTTGTAGATTCACTTAGGCGTTGCGTTTCCTGTGGCGTAAGCTGCTGATTAGTCCTTCCTACACGCTTGAGCGGCCTGCCAAATGCCCATACAGGTTTAATCGGACTTTCTGCTATTGTCAGAGTTACCACAGCGGAAGCTTCATCGCCTTCGATTGATAAGGATGGATACTGTGGCGGCTCAACATTACGCTTAATTTTATTCGCTAGATCCTCAATACTGCCTTTGCCAAGTTGTACACCTGCATGCTGGCCATCGGGTGTGACGCCTATCTGTATCACACCCCCTTTTGATGTCGCAAACGCCGCTACAGACTCGACGATCTCCTTCCATTCGCCAAGCGATGTCTTGTATTCCAGCTTTTCCGATTCACCTTTAGTCATATAAATCGAGATACCTTTGTTCCAAAACAACACTGATCGCTGACGGCCGAAAGCTGACAGCTACAAGGCTTTTTTTGCCGCTTCGAAGCCTGCGTTCAGCGCCCTCAGGTTGATCTCCTCGGTCCCCTTAGGTACGCGGGCAAGGACGGCTTTTTCCATGGATTCCTTGCTCACAACCCCGCTTAACGCCGTGATAGCGCCGAGCGCGACTATGTTCGCAACAATCGTCCTGCCGGTCGTCTCTTTAGCAATCGGTGTGAGCGGAAGCGCAATCACATTCGGAGCTTTTTTCCAGTCTTCGACAAAGCAGCTGTCCAGAATTGCAATTCCGTCCTCTTTAAGATCACCAAGATACTTATTGCAGGCTTCCTGCGTCATGGCAAGGAGCAGGTTCGGCGATGTCACCTTCGGATAGTCGATGTCTGTGTCGCTTATGACGACCTCGGACTTACTCGCGCCGCCTCTGGACTCCGGCCCATAGCTCTGGGTCTGCACAGCCTCTTTCCCTTCGTGGATGGAAGCCGCTTCGGCGAGAATAATCCCTGCCAGAATCAACCCCTGCCCGCCGGAACCGGACAACCGGACTTCATATCTGTTATCTTTCATGGCTTCCCCCAACTATCCCCTGCCCTGCGCTTTGGCGATGATCTTGTCATACTGCTCGCAGTATTCCGGCTCCGGCTGATTGTACAGCTCGCCTATTACAAACCTGCCTGCCATCTCCTCAGGGCTCATAGCCGATGCATCTTTCTTTGAGACGGCATGTTCGCGCTGCCACTTCATCATTTCTACTGCGTTTCCGATCTTGTTCATCCGTCCGAAGTAGATCGGGCACTGTGTGACAGCCTCAACCAGAGAGAAGCCCTTGTTCTGGATGGCCTTCTCGATCAGGTTGGGCAGCACTTTCGCATGGTATGTAGTTCCGCGGGCAACGTACGTGGCCCCGGCGGACTGGGCAAGCTTACATATATCGAAAGGCCGGTCGATGTTGCCGTAAGGAGCAGTAGTCGCAATCGCCCCGGTAGGCGTGGCCGGGGAATACTGCCCGCTCGTCATTCCGTAGGTGGAGTTATTGAAGAGCACGACTGTCAGGTCTATGTTTCGCCGCGCAGCATGTATCAGATGGTTTCCGCCTATTGCCGTCGCGTCACCATCGCCGGTCACGACTATGACCGTCATACCGGGCTTCGCAAGTTTTATGCCTGTAGCAAAAGGCAGGGCTCGCCCGTGGGTGGTGTGGAGAGTGTTGAAGTCCACATAGCCCGAAGCGCGGCTCGAACAGCCTATACCGGATACCATGACCACGTTATCTCTATCGAGTCCGAGTTTGTCTACCGCTGTCAATATTGAATTAAGTATTATTCCGTTGCCGCAGCCGGCGCACCAGATGTGCGGGAGCGTCTGCTTTCGGAGATACTGTTTGATGTCGCCCAATTATGCACCTCTTCGATCTTTGCAAGCACCTGGGCAGGTGTGAACATTTCCCATGTTACGAGTGATTGGCCTATGACTTCCGCCTGTCCATGCGCAGCGCGTTCGACCTCGCGAACCATCATTCCCAGGTTCATTTCCGGCACTATAAACGCATCCACCTGAGCTGCGACCTGGCGGATCAGTTCGTCGGGGAACGGCCACAGTGTCACTGGCTGGATCAACCCGGCCTTGATTCCACGCTCGCGCGCCTCTCTGACGGCTCTCAGCGCCGACCTCGACGTGCAACCATAAGCAAATACGGCGATTTTCGCATCGTCCAGGTAGTAGTTCCGAGTCTCTATGATCTCGTCTTTGTGGTCTTCGATCTTGCGATGAAGGCGCTCAATAAGCGCGGATATCTCGTCCGGCTTCTGCGTGGTAAACCCCGCTTCTCCATGCGTAAGGCCGGTCACATGGTAACGATAGCCGTCACCGAAGCTCGCCATCGGCGGAACATCTGTCTCTGGATCGGCTCTATACGGAAGAAAATCCTCCGGTGAGCAATCCGGCTTCTTTCTGTCGACAATTTCCAGCTTCGCAAGCGTTTCCAGGTCCACTTTCTCGCGCATGTGAGCTATTATTTCATCGGATAACATAATAACCGGGACTCTGAACCGCTCGGACAGGTTGAACGACCTTACCGTGAGCTCGTACATGTCTTTTACAGACGCGCAGGAGAGGACGATAATCGGATGGTCGCCATGTGTGCCCCACCTGGCCTGCATAACATCGGCCTGCGCGGGGGATGTCGGAGACCCTGTGCTTGGGCCTGCTCTCATTACATTCACAACAACGCAAGGGATCTCTGTGAACGATGCATAGCCTAAATTTTCCTGTTTCAGTGAAAAACCAGGGCCGCTTGTGGCGGTCAGCGCCTTTGTGCCGGTCAAAGATGCTCCGCAGACAGCCGCCATGGAAGCAATCTCATCCTCCATCTGGATGAACTTCCCTCCGACTTGAGGAAGTCTTCGCGCGAGTATTTCCGCGATCTCGCTTGATGGAGTGATGGGATATCCCGCGAAAAATCTACACCCTGCCGCTATTGCTCCCTCGGCGCAGGCCTCGTTGCCCTGCATAAATTTGACTTTACCGCTGTTCATTTTTCTGCCTCGCTGGGGACGATCTCAATTGCAAAGTCCGGACAGTGGACTGCGCACAGCGTACAGTTGATACAAAGGCTGTCGTCAGTCACCGTGGCTTTCTGGTCCAGTCCCTCCGCGACCAGAATCCCCTTTGGACAAAACGACATACATATACCACAGCCTTTGCACCAGTCCTGGTTGATTACGACTCTATATTTCGGCTTTGTTTCTTTTATGTTTGGTTCAGCCATTTACTTCACCAGTGCGAATACCGGCCTAAATTTCGGGTCTACCGTATCCCGAAGCAACTCGAGTATCGCCATTTCCGTCGAGGTTATCACTACCCCGGAATCCCGCATCTTTTCTATTCCTAATGTATGGTCTATCTTTCTTCGAGAACTGACTGCATCCGCTGCCAGCTGGACTCTATAACCCATCATCAGCAGATCGTGAGCCGTCTGGTTCAGACAAACATGAGTCTCAATTCCGCACAGGAGGACTGTTTGCCGGCCCAACTCCTCCAACCTGTCGACAAAAGGTTTCACACCACAGCAGCTGAAAGTAGTCTTGTTGATCCCCACCGGGTCCGGCAGCACTTCGACCAGTTCAGGAGTGATACCTCCCAGCTTCTCCCGGCGGTGGACCATCGTAACCACCGGTATGTCCAGCATCTTTGCAGCTTCCACCAGTTTTATTACGTTTGTAACAACTCGGTCCTTCTCAAAAACAACATTCGCACACGACTCTTGAACATCTACGACTACGAGCGCCGTTTCGTTCCGGTCCAACACATTCGGATGCATATTCACACCATTTCTTAAATTACAGCTCATACAAAAAATACCGCGCCGGATCACCCCTGCGTACAGCAGGCCGGTGCGGTTCTGGCACACTGCACTATTAAAAAGTTTCGAGTAATAATGTAACAAACCTACGGATACCTAACCAGTCATTGATACTGCTGTATCTGTTGGTTTTACACTCAACCTCGAAACTCTCCCGGAAGAAGTTTTGCCTGAAACAATGCTTAATACTCGTTACATCAACTGGCAAAACTCGTAGCTTATTACCTTTTATATTACCATCGTTTTCAGCCTTAATGCAACGAACGTGATACATAAAATCCGCCAGCTAAAGCTGAATGCTGGGTGTTTGCCGGGCCCATCCGCATTGTAACAGTATCACCATCAACTTTTAAACATTGGGACTCATTTATACATTGACTAACCCGTTGCTAAGTGCATCAATATAGGTGTTATTAAATGCTTGTCTACAGTAACAGGTCTGCGCAAGAGTATAATCCTCTAAGACTGATACCTGCTCGTTTAGAACTAATAGCGGTTCATACTTTATATGCATTTATTGCATACTCTACGGACGATATGCGCCGCTGCAGTATAGGCATAATCGTTAGCAGGTATGGTGGTTATTCAGCCCAGCGTACTGTCTGCATTCAAAGGAAGGATTGTAGTGGGAAACACAAATACTATTGGAGAGCCTTCGGAAGAGAAGAAAAAGGTTATGTTGGTGGACAGTGAAACAATTGTCCGCGAGGTACTGGCCAAGCAATTATCGGAAGACGCCAATCTGTGCGTAGTCAGTTCGGTAGGCAGCATAAGCGAAGCTAATACTGCCTTGAGGGAAGTAACCCCCGACATTATACTGCTGGAAGTGAAACTGCCCGATGGATCAGGAATCAGTTGGGTCAGAGACCTCAAAATGAGCCACCGCAAGACCAAGATCATATTCATTACATCGGATATGAGCGAGAGGACGGCCCTCATGGCAATAGGAATGGGCGCCGACGGATATTTCCTCAAGCATAGTTCACTGAAGCGCCTGCTCGATACCATAGCTATAGTCGCCTCAGGCCGTTTCGCTTATGATCCTTCAGTAATTGCTCCTGTCGTGCAAAAATTTGCAAGGATTTACTGCAACGATCTGGCATCTGAAGATACGCCTGAGATGGGTTTGCTCTCCGACAGGGAAAAAGAGATCGCGGCTCTTGCATCACAGGGATTGACCAACGAACAAATCGCCGAGCTGACGTTTGTAACTGTGAGCACCGTAAAGACCCACCTTCGCAGGATATATAAGAGGTTAGGCATCTCATCGCGAAGGCAGTTAATCCAAAATCAAATATTGTCTGCCTGATAGAACCAGCCTACGATAATTCATACTTATTGATTTTTTGCGTTAACCTGGTTTAATCCAAGAGTTATCAGTCAGCATCTATGGGCAACTAACCGGCTTCGAACTTGATCTTGAAGCCGGTTGAGTTTGTACAAGGGTTAACCTTTTCCGCGTTTGCATCACCTGGCTTCACCAACTGGTGATTTTTCATCACCCTTCCACCTTATTAATATTCGCTAGTGAGTAGCCCGAATTCGGTGAAGTAACCCTCAACGGATGACCGATAAAAGTTCATTCCTTTAGGCCGACCAGATGGACATATGTTCCAGCCATGATTATTTTGCAGCACCAATGAAGGTCGCATAGATGATCTGGTGCCATATCGTTTAAGGAGTGTTCACTTAAAGGTTTCCGGCTGCTGCATCAGCGCCGAAACTGGAGCAAGTGAGCAGAAGGAGTGTTTCTATGGGCAAGTTCAAGGAGGAAGACGGTGCTCCGGGAGGCAGCGCTCTCGATGCACTGCCGGAGTCACAGCCCAGTAACAAAGGAGGCAAGTTCCTGACGTTCTTTCTTTCCGGTGAAGAATACGGAATAGAGATCCTAAAGGTCCACGAGATCATCAGGATGATGCCTATTACCTCTGTTCCACGGACGGAAAGTTACACCAAAGGAGTCATCAACTTAAGAGGCAAGGTAATCCCTGTAGTAGACCTGAGACTCAAGCTCTCAATGGCCTCGACAGAACAGACAGATGAGACATGCATCATTGTGGTGCAAGCCAACAAGACCGACATCGGCATCATAGTTGACAGAGTCTCGGAAGTACTGGATATCTTAAGTGAAGACATCGAAAACACCCCATCTTTTGGTGCAAATGTGAACTCCGACTACATCCTCGGCATCGGCAAGTCCGAAGGCAAGATCAAGATCCTCTTGGACATCGACAAGGTCTTGACCAACACAGGCATAATAGATGTCCCAACCGATGCAATCGATGATACATGGACAGATG
>JBDKUN010000002.1:0-51391 GCA_039679675.1 Armatimonadota bacterium | reverse complement strand
AGGTCTTCGGGGACTCCAAGATGACTACTGCCCTCCTTGACCGGGTCACCCACCACTGCGAAATCATCGAGACCGGCAATGATAGCTGGAGGATAAAGACCAGGAATTCTACAACAAAATAGCCACTTGAGGTGGGTCAATTTTCGACGCCGATGGTGGGTCAATTTTCAATGCCTATTGACACTCATGGACAGATTGAATGGAAAAAAGACGCCGCATAAGTGTATCGTCAAATGTCTTGAAATAATTCTTCTTTCCTTCATTGCAATCTGAACAAAGTGTCCAGAGGTTTCGGTCGTCTTTCGTAGGGCCGCCCCACTCTCTTGGAATCTTGTGGTCAACGTGCAGCTTCACACCGTCTTCTGTTGCTGTTCGCCCGCACATTTGGCAACGGCTTTTATCACGGTGCAGTATTCTGGCCCTATCTGTCTTAGAGATATTGTCATAATCCCAGCTGCCTTCTGGACGCGGGCCTATGTAGAAGTAGCAGGTTTTTCCGTCAACCTGCCGCCTATCAATTATGTAATGAGGGTATAATTCGCGCACTCTCCTGTTAAACTGCGGATTCAAAGAGTGTGGCGGGCCGACAGCTTTCATAATCCCGTGCATATCAATCCCATTCGTATTAACTTGCAGTACCGCAAGAATTGCACGGTGAACCTCGTAAAGCCCTCTTTTGCCGTCTTTTGCCATAGCTGCCACCTCTCCGTCAAATTTAGCCGAAGCAGGCAGGCTTGTCAATGGCTGGTCTCTTGACCACGAATAGGCTGTCAAGTATCATATCGTTATGAGTAATGTGGTTGTGGAAAAGGGCGGAATCCTTAGCAATATACCTTTGTGTGACGTCCAGAAGAATACTGTTTCAGTCGTAGATTTCCACAAGGCAAAAGGGAAAAACAATCAGCTGTTAAGCCTCTTCTGCGGCCCTGGTGGATTAGACGAAGGTTTTCGCTGCGCCGGATTTTCAACAGCCTTGGCAATAGATAATGACCTAGATTGTGTTAATACATTCCGGTTGAACCACCCTAACGCGCTGGCAAATGTTAGAGATATTAGGTCGCTGACTGTCAATGACCTAGATACTATTTATGGGAGTGAGTTTCACCCATTCGCAGTCTTGGGTGGCCCCCCATGCCAAAGTTTCAGCGTCTCCAATGTGCACCAATCCGACAATGATCCTAGAAACAACCTACCTGAAGCCTATGCGTCATTGCTGGCAGCACTAAACAAGAGGTATCCAATATCTTTCTTTGTCTTTGAGAATGTGCCTGGACTTCTGGGTAAAAGGCACAAGCACCGGTATGCAATGTTCAAAGAAATGTTTATGAATGCCGGGTTCCAAATATATGAGAAACTGTTAGACGCAAAATATTTTGGAGTCCCGCAGGAACGGAACCGTATAATTATCGTAGGAATAAACCAAGAACTTAATCCAGGTTGTGAATGGATTCCCCCGGAAATATCGGATAAGATTTCAACTGTCAGAGACACGATTTCAGGCCTTCCCGAACCAGTATTCAATGCACCTGGCCTGAATCCTGATAAATTCGCTGTGCACCCAAACCACTGGTGTCTAGTGCCCCGTTCGGCAAAATTCAGCAGTGGAAATTGTCTCAAGGAAGGGCAAATGTATGGGCGAAGTTTTCGAACACTTTATTGGGATAAGCCAAGTTGGACGGTAGCCTATGGCCACCGGGAAGTGCACGTGCACCCAAATGGCCATAGGCGGTTAAGTGTCTATGAAGCAATGTTACTACAGACTTTTCCAAAAACATACAGGCTTACTGGCAATATGTCGGCACAAATAAGGCTAGTTAGCGAAGCTGTCCCGCCAGAATTAGCGTTTAGGTTAGCAGAGTCTATCAAGAGAAGTTTGGAACTCCAACTATGACGGATATATTCACTGTCGAAAAACGTTCGTCTGTAATGAGGAAGATTACGTCAAATGATACGGCCCCAGAAATAAAGCTGCGAAAGGCACTGCACAAGTTAGGATACAGATACCGTCTGCACGATAAACGATTGCCCGGTAAGCCTGACATTGTGCTACCCAAATACCGCGCTATTATCCAAGTAAGAGGGTGCTTCTGGCACGGGCACGATTGTATCGACGGCCATATTCCGAAAAGCAATCAGGACTATTGGACGCCCAAACTTGAGGCAACCCGCAAGCGTGATCTGCAAAACGACCAAAAAGCCATTCAATTGGGCTGGCGGGTAGTTGCCGTCTGGGAATGCGAGTTGAGTTCTGAGGCACGGGTGCAGGCAACAGTAAAAAGAATTACCGAATATCTCCAGTAAGCTTTACCAAATTCAGAACAACCTCAGGGATAATTTAATCCCGCAATTATCCTATAATATCTTTATTATCAAGACACCCTCGTAAACTTACCTCAAGTCTAGGAATCGTCATTTCGTGCAATGGCAAACAAGATTTGTAACTATAAGCAGAAGGTGCTACTGCCCCCTACGTTTTACCTTATATTCTATCCTCTCCCTGATCTTCATTTCCTCCCGCAAATGGGCGACGGCAAGCAGTTTCCTTACTTTTTCTAAAATACGTTCGAATGTATACTGTATCCCAATCAAAAGCTTCGTTATAGAGTAGTCTACCTTCTTTGAGGGGTTCCCTTCCGTATACCTCAGCACTTTAGGCTGCAAGCCTGGCGGCTGAAGCACGCCAAACCCAACGAACGGTTGCCCGTACGAAAGTTTCTCGAAGGCTATCTTCGTCGCAGTATCGAGTTCTGCCAGTTGCTTCTCCTCAATAATGACCACGTGGCCCCCGGCGATACAGCCGCCGTCTATATCCTTCGCGTGAACCTTCCCACCAAGGAAACTGCCGAGGAGGCTTATAAAATCCCACTCGGCGGGCGGCGTGTTTCGGATTGGAGGAGGGTCGTTGGAGAGTATAACCACACGGCGGGGTTCCGCAAGCAAGCGCGGGCGTCCTGCGTTGGCACGTCCCCACCAACTCTCCGTTATGGCGCGGAGTTCCTTGCGTCCTGCTGCTTTCTTTAGCTGCTTACCGTCCTTATCAAACACTTGGACAGCGCTTACACTGTCAGGAGGCTGCCCCCATACCACAACGGGGAAGACCCAACCTTGGCTTGCTAACTGTCCATAGTGGACTTCCTCACGATAGGACAACTCCTCGCCTTCCATAAGGAAGAAGACTAAAAGCAAGTTGGCGTTCCGTTCGAGGTAAGCCGTATGCCTCCCCAAACTAATAACGTCCATAACCCCTTTCTGGCTATCAGCCGCAGGGGTTATGGCTTCCTTGTCGAAACGTGTCCCCGCGCCGAGGAGGTCTTTATTTCTTATATGATCGAGACTCATAATAATCCTCACTAATTGTTGGTGTCAGCATAATTACCGACACAATAAAACAGAATAATCAGTTATGATTACTAATCATAGATAATGGGTATAAAACTATTGGAATCACTACCACCTGCTTAATATGGTGGACGGTATTAGGAATAGCAGAAATGGAAGAACTCCTTACACCCAAAGAAGTAATGGAAATGCTTAGGATAGGCCGAACCACTCTGCACAAACTTGTGCGTGAGGGGAAACTGCCAGCAGTCCACATTGGGTATAGGACTTACCGTTTCCGCAGTAAAGACGTTGAAGCCTTTATCGAGTCCGCCCGCAAGGGAGGGTAGAAACAGATAGAAAGAAGGGATAAGAATGCCGTTTATATTAAAACTAAAAAGGCGGTTAGCTATGTTCAAGGTAGCAATACTCCAACCGGTCTTTTATCTCATAAGCGACGAAGCTGGAGACAATCTGTATTTACGGTTTATCGGTAAATACGGCATACCAGACAGGTGTCAGTGCGGAAAAACGGTAATTGGCTGGCTTCCGGTTGGCCTTTTAGCTTATATTGCTGCCAAATAACGCAGAGGGGCGGACGAAGTGAGAGGAATCTGCCTCACCCATTCGCCCCTCCAGAATCCACAGAAATGCCCCTAGAAGCCGGTTCTGGCGCTTGTGCTGCCCCACGCCTCCGTTTTCTGCTTCAATTATGTGCAAAAGTCTCTCGGCCTTCTGGCGGTCTTTGTGGTTTGTGTTTACACCCGCAGCTATTTCCTTAAGGGCGCAAGCCACCTCACAAACCGCTTCCCATGCTTGTTGCCTTAGCTTCGCCTGCGTTTCCGTTTCGCGTATCGTTGACGTATTTTTCATAACAGTCCCTTCTATCTATCCAAAACAACAAGAAAACGTTTGTCGTCGTCTTCTTTTTCCTCCTGGTGGACGTATTCCGCAACTTTGCCCCACCCACGGTCTAGGAGAACCTCGGCGGCGCGCAGGCGCACATTTGGGGGAGAAGTTACGTCCTCCATGATAGACCGGATAGTATCAAGCGTTTCCCAGGTATACTCTTTTGCGGCTTCCCTCAAGTCTTTGGGTATGGACGGCCTGCCATTCGGATTTCCGCTTATGCCTGGCAAAAAGCCCTTTCCACTGCTTCCTCCACGCAGTTTTCAGTTGTTAACCTGTTGTTTTCTCATACTGGATAGTTCTCCTTTAGTAATTACAGACATTGAATAAATCTCCTCCCGGCAGGGTGACTTGCTTGTTTTGGGTTAGGGGTCTCTCCTCGCTGCGAGGGGGGTGACGGAGGTGACGCTGGTGACGCATATTATGATAACTTATAAATATTTATTTTATATAGAAAAGAAGTCTGTAACTGCGTCACGCCCGTCACCCCCCTGCGGGTGGAAGGAGAGTAAATAGACAGCCTTACCTTCCGTTCAAGTTATCTCCTACCTTCGATTTCTTTCTTCCATTCAGCGGTGAGGTCGATCCCCTTCCACCACCTTGCGGTATTGCTTCTTTCCTCCTTGATCCCTGGGTGTCGCAGAAGTTCCTTTTGGAAGTCGTTTCGTTTTTCATATATTTCCTCGCCGTTTCTATTAGCCCACAAGATATAGGCTGTCCACATATCAGCTTTAGTGACAAACTTATCCTTTCCCAGCACACAACAATCCTCCATAAAGTTGGAGAGGGAATCTTCTCCGGCCTTATACTCCTTTGTGGCCGAAGCCACGGCTTTGGGTGTTTTGAAACCCTCTTTATGCCACCGCCGCAATCCCTCCAGTGCCCAGTTAAGTATGCCAGGGAGTTCGTTATAGAGTTTCTCTTTCAGGTTCTTATCGCACTTGTCCTCAGGTATCTGGACTGTAAAGGGTATGAGTCTGATCCTTCGCCAAATTCCTTCGTCTTTTCCCTTGATCGTGGGCTTGTGGTTGCCGTAAAACCAGAGTTTGAACCCTACGTTAAACTCAAACCATTTACCGTAAAGAAACCTTGCGGAGATTCTGTCTCCCCCGGTAATATCCTTCATACGTCCTTCATTAAGCCGTTGCCCGTCAGAAATCTCTGATACAGTCACAAGGCGCGCGCCGCGAAGCGCCGCTATGTCGTCCGAGACGTCCCCGTTTCGCTTAATCATAAGTGTTTCGCTTCGTGTCTTTGCGGAGTAGTCTCCAAGGAGGCTGCTTATCGTCTCTATGAAAGTCGATTTACCGTTTCTCCCCTCCCCATAGAGGAAGAAAAGACACTGTTCTAAAGTGATTCCGGTAAGGCTGTATCCTACAGCAGTCTGGATAAATTGCCTTGCTTCCTCGTCCGGGACTACAGTCTCAAGAAACGTTGAAAACTCAGGACACTTAGCTTCCGGGTCATAGGTAACTGGAACCTGTTTGGTTATTAGGTTCTCTCTGTGAGGTTCTAGTAGTTCCCCAGTCCTAAGATCGAGTATCCCATTTTTCACAGCAAGGAGGTTTGGGTCGCTGTCGAGTTCCTCCGGTTTGATAGCGAGTTCGGGCCGTGCAAGGCTTATCATATTATCTAAGTGGTTTTTCGACTCGGAAGCTGCTTGCCACCTGAGTATCCGGCTGCGTTCTCCCGATAATTCGTCACCCTTATAGAATTCCACCTCTCTGTGGATTCCTCTTGCCGTCTGTTTCGCCAATATTTCAACCCTACTGGTTTCGTCTAAGACCCAGCGCGTGCCGTCCCATAGTATCCACATTTTCCACTTCGTGACATACCGGGCGTCCTTTCCGTGGTCTCTCACAAATCTCTCTGAGTTACCATTGTCAGTGCAAGGGATAGGTTTGAAACGCTTCCCTGCGGGCTGGCGGAAGCCGTTTATTAGCCGGTAGTTAAGTGCCGAGTAGAAACTGGCAACAGCTTCAGATTCGCGATAGGGGCTATCCCCTTTCTTGAGGGTTCTGGCATAGTGGCACATAACCTCAAGAAGTGACTCTTCGTCTTTCTCGAATTGATATATGTTGTCGAGAAGCTGTCCTGCCAGCCAAAAGCCCGTGTCATTGCGGTTGCCTTCTTTCGCTTTCTCAAGTGCCTTTTCAAGCCAGTAGTAACAACTGTTGTATGGCGCTTCAGGTGGTTCGTGCGGGGTATCTAATGAGAACCCTCCGCCTTTGCCCCTCGCCGCAGAGGACTCGATTATATCGATAATCCAAGTGGGGAGTTCAGCCTTTTCTATATCAGAAGGGCTTTTACCTTCCTCCCATTTATACACGCTGCCGCTTGCGTGGAGGCTTCCCGGCCCTACAATAAGACCGCCGTCTGACCTACAGTCAAGGCCGGTGCGAAACCTTGTCTTGTTTCTAAGGTTTCTTCCCTTTGGGTAGCTGTAAATCAAGTGTTTCCCATTTCCTGTCACTGAAGTCCAAGTTACCGGAAGTTTTGCGTTCCCTATTTCGAGGTTGAAAAGGGAAGCTTCCCCCTCCTGGCCGTCAATATCCAAGACGAAGGTATCGTATTTCTCCCCGCTGACTATGCCTATATTTGCTTCCGGGTATTTACCCCACAAACCTTTTATTTCTTCGGGGTCGCGTGTAGCTATATTCTGCCAACCACTTGTGATCGGGTGCTTCCCTACACTTGTGCAATCGGGTTTCCCACAGGTACAACCTTCTCCTCCCGGCGAGTGAAGGGGGAAGACATAGAGTCCCGCCTCAGCAAGGGCAATGGCGTGTTCTAATTTTGACGCCGGATTGACTATATCGGACGAGTCCGTTATAATATCACTGTTACTATTTCCAGCCACCTCTGAAGTCTCATTTTCAGCCGGGTGGCTATTTTCTTCAAACATTACTTCTCTACCTCGATTCTCTGATTCTTAGCTTTCTCCACAGGCTTTGGTTGTAGGTATTCATACAACCTTCGGACGTCTTCTTTTGAATACAAGCGTGCGTTGGCTATCCCACGCAGGGGTTGGAGAATCCCTTTTCTCTCAAGTCTCTTGAGTGTTGACGGGTGGACACCAAACATTGAAACCATACTGGTTGTATTCATTAAATAATTCATTAGTATTCCTCCGTTTAACTATTGACACTATTTGGTCAATCAAGATATACTAATTATTATACACGTAACCATTACACATACTTCCATATGGTTACATTGGAGATTTAATGGATTTAGAAGATACAATTCAAGAAAGGCTAAGAAAGAAACTCAAAGTGTCAGACGGTGTGTTTGACGTGATATGGGAACAGCTTGAAGAAGAGGAATATGTAAGTGACGCGATTGCCCGCGACAGTGGTTTTAATTATATGGTTCTTGGGGCGAGGCGAATGTTGTCATTACTTCGCAAAGCTTCCCGCTTAGAACAAGGGGCAATATCGCCAGGACGAAGGACAAAAAACAACCTTCAAGAGTTTTGCCCGTCAGCCAGTGTCCTCGGTAGTTATGAGACACAGAGGATTGAAGCAATGACGGAACACTTTGGTATGCTTGCAGCACGAGACCCTTGTGTAGTTATGTTCCGGGAAATGTTTCTGGGCGGAGAAGTTCTTAGTGAGGAAAATGCTATCCATTTTGTCAATGCGCCCGTCAACATATACATACCTTGCCCTAACTTTAGTGACCTCGGTATTTCAAACTGGAGGCACGCTGTAGAAGTAATCCACTGTGGCTATGATTTTAAGTCAGAATGTCAGGCCGTGACGCTGCATATTGACTCACTGGGGGCTGAAAGAGTTTTCCATAAACGTTGTGATCTAGACGAGTGTTCCGGCGAAGACCACAATACACTCTTATGGCTTCCTCCCCTTGCGGAATTGCCGCAGAGAATAGAGACTTGGCCGCACTCGGTATTGGAGTATTTGAGTTACAAAGCGTCGGATTTGGCGAGGTATTACTACTGGGACGAAGCTGAAGCCGCGTGGTTTGTATTGACAGGCAAAATACCGAGTATATTAGCTTGCAAAGTAACCGCTGGGGTTTATTCGTTTTCTGAGAGAGGACGTGTCGTAATTAATGCAGAGATAGCCCCCTGGCTGCCTGCGGATACTGCGAAAACTCTTATCAGGCAGGCACAGCAGGAGTTCAATCCTGGTGGAAACAGAATGGGGAGGCCGCGAGAAAGAAACCTCAAACTGCTGGAGTTTGTCGCCAGGGCTACAAATACAGCAGGAAAACGTCCTACCTGGAATACGCTGTTGGAAGAATGGAATAGGCAATACCCGGAGTGGCACTACTCAGACCGTCGAATAATGCATAAGGACTACAAACGCGCTGCTAACGAAATAGAGGCAACCGTGTGGTCTAGTATTCCACAAAAAACCTCCTTTTTTTCCAAGTTCTTAAATGAAGACGGCACAGATATGGGAAGCAGGCGCATATTCAAACCGTAAATGTTATCTCAGGGATACCAAGCGCGGCGGTAATTGATATGGGAGGCATGGGAATTACCCCGCGCCTCCCCTCGCTATCTTATCCGTGTCCTCCCGGTCTTCTCTTTGTAACCCAAGTTATCGGCGGGGCTTGCCTTCCTGTGGGTTTTTATAATGTCCTCCTGGCAGAAGTCCACATACCTCCTTGTCATAGTAAGGCTTGAGTGTCCGAGTATCCTCTGGAGTGAGAATACGTCCCCGCCGTTTCGCAGGTATTGGACGGCAAACGTATGCCTGAAAGTATGCGGACTTGCCCGGACGCCTGATATATGCGCTTTTTTGGCACGCCTTTTGACTATATCAAGGACTGATCCACGTTTCATTTTCTCGCCGTAGCAGGTTATAAAAAGATTATCAGCCCCCTCAATACCCTCCCGGTGGGCGAGATACCTGGTCAGGATTCTTCTTACTTCGAGTCCGAACGGCACGAACCTCCCTTGCTGTCCTTTTCCCATGACTTTGAATATCTGCTGAGTCCAGTCTACGTCTGACAGAGAGAGTGTTAATGCCTCCGTTATCCTGAGACCGGAGTCATATAGAGTAAGAAAGAGTGCTTTGTCTCTTAAGCCTACAAAGGTTGACGTATCGCATGTTGCGAGGAGACTGTTGATCTGTTCCTCTGTAAATGTCTCTATTACAGGTCTTGGTTCCTTTAGTTTCTTGACGCTTGCCGCCGGGTTTTCAGGAATAAGCTTTTCTTCTAAAAGAAATTGAAAGAGTCGAAAGACAAGCGCCCGGTTATGGTTCGCTGTCGCGGCTGAGTCTATCTTCAGGGTATTTAGGATAAATTGGCGGATAAAGGCCGGGGTAACGTCTTTCGGCTTTATCCCCGGAGATTTCATGTCCGTATATTTCTTGAAAGCTTTTAGCCTCTCACTGTAGTAACTTAGGCTTTGAGGGGTAAGTCCCTTCGCCCGCGAGACATTCATAAAAGCCTCGATAGCTGAGTCGAGGTCTTCGGTTAGGTTTGACGCAATTTGTTTACTTGACACTTTATGCCTTTCTAGTGCCAGTCTATTGTAACCTGCGCGCCTGTTTTTATGGTTTTTATGCGGAAACTTGCGCACATGCTTTGCCGAAAACCGCTTGATTTTCCGGTCTAAAACCGGGCCGATTTGTGCGTAAAACGGGCTTGACACCCTTAAATTCTTGCGGTATGCTTTGGGAGCAGGAAGTCGTGGGTTCAAATCCCGCCGCCCCGACCACTCCCTCTTTTATATACTTCTTCCTTGTTTGACCCTGTGCCAAGAATATTTATACATCCTCATATCGAGCACATTGGAACAAAGTCTGCTCGCCTGCTGGTCATAGATACAATGATCTTCTAATCGAGGTGAATGAGATGCCCTGGTGTCCGCAGTGTAAGTCCGAATATGTTTCAGGAATCGAATACTGTGCCGATTGCGGAAGTTTGCTCGTACAGGAAGACCCAAATCCGCCCAAACCGGCGCCACGTCCTATCAGCGGACTGGTCGCAGGGCTGCTTGGCGGCATATCTGACTGGATAGTATGGGTATTGTTCACTATCTTATTATATGCGATTGATCCATCCTACTTAGGTAGAACCATATTCATTTGCTCATTACCCTTCATTTGCAGCACTGCTGGATTCCTCATCGGCATGAAGTCCAACGCGGCTTTCATGCCATGCCTTATTGGCTGGTTGATCACTGCCTCTCCTCTATCCGTGATTATATTACTTAGTTATGCGGATGGGCGGCCTGCAGTTTCTATAGGCCTATTTTGCTTCGCGCTATTTTCCACACTTTTACTGGGATCAATTTCGACTGTTGCCGGAGCTAGATTTGTCCGTAATCGCTGGTCAAGCCTGGCTTTATGGCTTGTGCCTACAGGCATTGTCACAGCAGCCATCATTACGGCATCCAATATGGTCGATTTTATATAGTACGCGAGCGATGTTTATAACAGTTCATTCTTAATAAGCGATACATCGAACTGAATAACCAACACGCTATAATTGATGGGAGGACATCACCCTGAATCAAGTTCAGGGTCCATTTTTCTTCCTGGATTCCAAATCTATGGGTTTTTGGCCGTATATACAGTTAAATATCTTTCGGAAGCGTTTCAAGTAATACCTGGAAATTCTTAATCGAGGTGAATGAGATGCCCTGGTGTCCGCAGTGTAAGTCCGAATATGTTTCAGGAATCGAATACTGTGCCGATTGCGGGAGCTTGCTCGTGCAGGAGGACCCAAATCCGCCCAAAACGTCGCCACGCACTGTTAGTGGGCTGGTCGCAGGGCTGCTTGGCGGCATATGCGGCTACGCAGTATGGATCCTGTTGGTCATCCTATGCATAATCTCGTCATCCGGCAAGCACAACCTGAATCCAATCTATCTGCTGCCATTTATCTGCAGCACAGTGGGGTTCCTTATCGGCACCGAATCTAGAGCAACGTTCATGTCCTGCCTTATTGGCTGGTTGATCGCCGCATCTCCCTTGTATTCGGTTATGGGAATCGGCTATGCGCACGAAATGCAGTCAGCCCGTACGAATCTGGTTTGGTTCGCGGTGTTTTCGCCTCTTCTCTTGGGACCGCTTTCCACTGTTGCCGGAGCTAGATTTGTCCGTAATCGCTGGTCGAGCCTGGTTCTGTGGCTTGTGCCTACAGGCATTGTCACGGCAGCCATCATTACAGCGTCCTCTAGAGCCAATCCGGGATAAGTAAAGCCCTCTGATACTTACCAGAGGGCTTTTATACTAACTTTCTTTTTTCTATATCTTCCCTAATGGAGCCTAGCGAGCCATGCGGAACCCGATGTAACTAAGTTTGGCACCCATATCGCCGTAGGTGCGAAATGTGCAACGGGCGCAGTATTCGTCGTGCTCCCAGCTACTGCCGCGTATAACCCGATAAATATTTGTATAGTCAATCGGATCTATACATCCAGTGTAGGTTTTATACCAGTCCTGACACCATTCCATTACGTTTCCAGCCATATCATAGCAACCGTATGAACTCACATCGCATAAATAGCTGCCCACCGGAGCAGGCTGTTGAGCACAATATCCACCACCTGCTATGTTTTGATCATAAAAATTGTTGCACTTCTCTCTATCCCAGGTATCCCCCCATGGAAACAAGTTTTGGCAACTGCCTGTCCATCCTGCAGCCTTCTCCCACTGAGTCTCCGTTGGCAGATGACCGCCTGCCCAGTTACAGAATGCCTCGGCTTCATAGTAAGTCACCCCAATTACAGGAGAACTATCTGTCTGAATATAGACAGGGCCATCTGGAAGCAATTGTGTGCTAGACCAATACTCGGGCTCTGTTTTATTCTTTGAAACCTTCCAGTTCCATCCATCGCTCGACCAGTAAGCCGCGTTGCTATATCCGCCGGCGTTCATAAAGGCCCTATACTCTCCTCTGGTTACTTCATATTTTCCTATGTAATAGTCCGATAGGTAAACAGAGTGCTGAGGATACTCCGCACGATAGTCAGTATTATTAGTTCCTATCAGACAGTTACCAGCAGGAATATAAATCATCTCGCCCGTATACGAACCTTGAGTTGGGTTAACTGTCAGTGGAGCCGAAGTTGCTGTAACACAGTTATGAGCCTGGCATCGTGCAGTAACCGTGACAGCCTTTTCGCCGGTTGTACTCCACGAATGTGAAGCACTTGTTGACGTAGACCAGTCCGTTGATGTGCCGTCACCCCAGTTGAAGCTGTATTCTACAGTATGCCCCTGGCTGCATGTTGATTCCGTAGTCGAATATGTTTGGGTAACATTTACATCAGGGTTTGTATTGCCAGAAGGTGTGCCGGGAGTGGAAACTGCTTCCACAGGCTGCAATACGTCAATATCCCGCACCAGAATATTGGACGGATAAGTAGTGGCGCTATACTTGGAGATCGAGCTTATTCCGGTTACAACAACATACTGCCAACCGGAATAAAGGAATGTCCCAGTCGGAACAGTACATTGGATGGGTGATCCCGAACCGTCATCTATCGAAAATGTCGTATCGCTAAGTTTACGAAACTTTCCCCAGGTTTTTATGAGGAGACCAATATTGTTCAGACCTGCTGCCTTGGTAATACCTACTTGTCCGCCTGTCCCGGAAACACACCAAGGGCCTCCACCAACCGTGCCGTTACTCATTCCAAGAGAAGCTATCGTGCCTGTAGCATTGGGCGCTGCAGTTTGGACTGCACTGTCAGCCAGAATGTATCGTTCCCTGCTGGTATCGGTCTCTATCGTGCCAGTGACGTCAACCCTCATCCCGACTTTCAACCCATGAGTCGGCTTTTCGACCTTGATACCCATAGATTTTGTGTCTTCTTCTATGTAGAAGAAACCTGTGCCAGTATAGGTAATAACTTTAGCTGACAATGTTACCGATACATCATCCTTCAACTGCTTAGCATCAGCTATTGTCATGTCTGATGCTAAGCAGACTGAGCCTAGCATCAGCAGCCCCAGGCATAGAGCGAAAACATACAACCTCAAAGCAAAACCTCCTAATTGGTCAGGTTACCTAACATCCATGCCGGGAGCCCCTATTAATCTTATATCCAATCCATCAGCTTGTTTATTTCTTTATATCACATGTTTTTGCCTTATACAAGCAATCACCTTCTGACAATATATATATTTCGAGCCTATATGGCAGATATTTCACATTTATCAAGTACGACTAGCACATGATTTATCTTACCGCTTGCTCCTCAAGTCTAATTGCCCTATCATTATGAAAGGCAACTTTGCCTTTACCACATTCAACAGAGTTACCAGGTGAGACTATGACATCGAACGGAAGAAATATCCTTCTCGACTACTATAACAAGGCAGCATCGAACTATTACGAGCGTATGTCCGGTGGTATCGGCGGATGGCTGAGGGGTAGAGAAGTATCTATTACATATAATATGATCCCTCAGGATGGAAAAGGGATGAATACCCTCGATGCAGGGTGCGGGCCGTGTTTCTATTCCGCGCTTCTAAAAGAACGCGGGTTCAACGTTACGGCCATCGATATTTCTCCTGAGATGGTGAAAATAGCAAGGAATCTCGGTTTTCCAGCTTATGTGATGGATATCGAGTACTCAGCTCCGCCGGAAGAGCTTCCGACGCCGTTCGACTTCGTGCTCTGCGCCGGGGTCCTTGAGTTCGCAAACGATCCTGCCGCGTTTTTGAGATCGCTTCGAAACATGGCGAAAGAAGGGGCTGAAATCGCTGTGGTCGCACCAATGGCCGGAGCGTTCGGACGGTTCTACAGAAGTCACCTAGTCAAACGAGGAATCCCCGCCCGGGTGTACACAAAAAAATCCCTTGAGGAAGCCATGAGAAACGCCGGACTTGAGCCTATTGAAGTCCGCGCCAAATGGCCTATATGCCTGGCAGCTAAAGCAAGAGCAATATAAAGAGCTATGCCGGAACTGATGGCGTCACTGATATAGACGGCACCTCGCCCAACTCTTTGGATATTACAGTGACCGCGCAGTTGCTATGCGCGGCGTCCCACCAGGCGCAGTCTGCGCCTTTGCACTTGGATACCCAGTTCGCGCCGGAACTCACCTGGTCACGACTCCCGCCAAATGCTGCCAGAAGCGGGCAAATCTTTCCGTTTTTGCTGCTTTCAAGCATTTTTGGTTCCCCCATCCTCTTTTGGGCGATGCCTGGCCAGCCAGGCTATCTTTGCCTGCAGTCTATCATGTCAATAACAAAGGCACAATAGATAAATCACGGCTGCAGCAGTCCCGGTTAGGTCCGCACAGTAACCGCTTTCGTTGCCATCTCTGCGGTTCGCACTGCTTCGATGCCGTCATCCAGCGTCACTCTCATACTGTGTCCCGGTTCATCTATTGCATGCACAAAATCGTTCATTATTGCACGCAGGTTTTCTGCGTATACTTCCATTTTCGGCCTGCCTATTGCCGACTTCCCATGTATTGCATACTCAACGTCGTAAAAAAACTCCGATGAAGCTGCTTTTGCTGGCTGCATCCGTTCTTCGTCGATATGAATCTTCGGTTCCAGAGCTTGAAGGACTTCCAGCCCGCGTTTGTCAGTCCATCCCCAGATGTTCAAGTCCAATGGAATCCAGCCGAAGATGTCTATTTCGCCCAGATCGAACGCAAAGTGAAAAGTGGTAGTCTCAAGCGCACGCGGACGAGAAAATGAATGCCAGAAAGTCCCGATCACACCGTTTTCATAGACTACTGCGGCAAAAACCCTGTCTTCGATGCCCGGTTTTCGCTCCTGAGAGACAGCACACACTTCTTTTGCACTGGACTGGGTAAGAGAATGGGCTATATCGAAGAAATGCACGCCATGTTCGAGGAATATACGCCCGCTTATCTGCGGGTTCCAGAACCAGTGGCCTTCCGGAGTCTGATCGAGCATAGCGTAGTTCCTAAGGTCAATGCGACGAAGTTTACCGAGCACTTCCTGCCGGACAATCTCCTCCAACTCCTCGACTATTGGGTTGTATCTGAGCACAAAATCGACTGAGGCGATACGCTCATTTCTTAAGGCAGTCCTCTTGATCTCCCTTGCGTCCGCTTCACTCAGCGCGAGCGGCTTTTCGACCAGTACATGCTTTTCTGCTTCGAGCGCCATCAGTGCGATGTCTTTGTGCGAATTAGGCGGTGTTGCAATCGAGACGATATCGACATGGGGATTAGCTAAAAGCGGTCCGACCTGCTGATAAAACATAACATCAAGCGGAGCACGCACAGGGTCCGAGTCGCATACGGCTATGACTTCGACATTGTCCATCTCATCCCACGACCTGCGGGTAAACTCCCCGAACCCGCCAAAACCGATTATCCCGATTCCCTTTTTTTTACCGCCATTAGCCATTTTGCATACCTCTTCCGCAATTAAACCTATGAACAACTGTTCTACACTCTTCTACCAACATCCGAGTGGAAAATATGCAGAGAAACTGCACCGAACACTGGATGCCCCTCCCGAATTTCACAAATATTGACGCTTATCAGATGAGCTAGTAGAATACAATCAGTAATTGATATAAGAGGAGGTGATTACCTGTGTTGTTCGCACGCGCCGCGCGGATGATGCGATCTGATCGCAGACTGATACTTGTTGTGGCCGCAATCTATCTGTGGATAGGTGTTTGGGCCAACCTGGGGCATAACCATGCTATTCTCAGGCTTTCGGACCATCAGTTTCCGGCACTGATCGGATCATGTGGGTGCGCGCACCAAGACAATCACTCAGAGTGCCCGGCTTGTACATGGACACAAGCCGCAACTGCTATCACAGCACCGGCACAAGTCAGTATCGTTACACACATGGTACTGGCAAATAACTTCCAGGAACCAGCTTCAAAGTCAATCCAACGACCAAATTCACCCTCTACTCCCCGAGCACCTCCGGTATAGCAGACTGTTCCCGAACATAATTGATCAATATCGACAGGTCCGATGATACGAGTCGCCGCGCGTCGCTGCGTGGACGTCGTCTCGCGCCTGTACATCATACCGGAGGGAATTTAATTGAGAACATTAAGAGCATTCATACTTCTGCTGGCGCTCGTGCCTGCAGTCGCATTAGCTCAAACAGAACAACCCGACGAGCAGGCAGTTTCTGCCGGACGGGCATTACAGTTGCCGGACATCAGCGTTATCGGAAATGTGCTTGGCAACTTTACTACGAATAAATCGTTCACGGACAGAAACAACCTGAACCTCAATGAACTGGAAATAGCCTTTCAGAGCGGCGTATACCCCGGAGTCCGGGCGGACGCGATTGTGTCGATGGAAAAAGAAGAATCCTATCAGGCATCGCTGGAAGAAGGTTATCTCACTATTTCAGAACTCGGCGCACGGGGACTCGGAGCCCGGCTGGGTAAGCTACGGGCGCCGTTCGGAAAGGTCAACCCCATCCACCCGCACCACCGGCCCTATGCGGACCAGCCAGCCGTAGTAACGGCGTTTCTTGGAGAAGATGGATTATTTATACAGGGCGGCAGCCTGACGTACCTTTTCCCTTCTACAACGACGTTTATTAACTTCGAAGGCGGAAGATTCAGAGTCGGTGGACAATCTGAAGATGATGGGACTGAAACCGAAGCTGAACCACCAGGCATAGATGATTTTGTCTCGATAGGCAGGCTGTCGTTAAGTAGAGCTGTGAACGAACTTTCCGAGGTCGAGTTAGGCCTATCAGCGCTTCATGGCAGCGGAGTTGATCCACTGAACGCCAGCAATCGAGACCATGTCACATTGACCGGAATCGACCTAAGCTACCAACGGTGGCCTACGGCTTTTACCAAGCTTCTTCTTCGAAGCGAGTACATGATGCACCGGAGCAACCCCGGTGGTAAAAGCGATACCCGAAGCGGTTACTACCTGCTGGCAACATACAAACCCGGCAGATACTGGGAATATGGGACAAGATACGATAACACGCAATTTCCAGCGCCTACTACTGGGAAGGAGACCGGCTGGACGACATTCGTTACGAAGTATCTGAACGAATCCACCTACCTTCGAGGCCAGTTCAAGCATAGTGATGCCCCTAGCACAGGATCAGCAAACGAGGTATTTTTGCAAATGGTATGGGGTATCGGGCCGCACAGTCACGCACTGCAATAGGAGTATGTAAAAAATGAAACTCAAATATATAATCTCAACCGCCATATTCGCGCTGATGGCCATACCGGCCATCGCAAAGATCGACGTCGTCGCGACATCGACCGACCTTGGAGACATTGCAAAGGCCGTAGGTGGCTCCAAGGTTTCCGTAACAACATTGATGCTCGGCACTCAGAACCCTCACGCAGTAGAGCCGCGGCCCAGCCAAGTCGTCAAACTGAGAAATGCCGACGTGGTAGTGAGGATCGGAATGGACCTCGATATGTGGGTAGACAGCCTGATCGAAGCCGCCCGCAACTCAAAAATAAGCAGAGGCGGAAGAGGCTACATCGACGCATCGGAAAACATCAGAAAACTGGAAATTCCCAGAGGCAGAGTTGACGGTTCGCGCGGAGATATCCATGTTTACGGCAACCCACACTATTGGCTGGACCCGGAAAACGCAAAGGTAATTGCGTCTACGATATTTGTCGGGCTCAAGCGGGTTTCCCCGTCCGACACGGACTATTTCAGGAAGAACTACGAAGCCTTCGCAGATAAAATCGATAGAAAAATGCCGGAATGGAAATCTCGGCTTGCTTCCTGCAAGGGCGAACAGGTCGTCACTTATCACAAAACATGGGTCTACTTCCTGCGGCGCTTCGGATTGAAAGAGTTCGACAATGTCGAGACCAAACCGGGAATTCCGCCGTCACCATCACACATCAGCGAGCTTATATCGAGCATGAAACGTGAGAAGGTGAAGCTGATCATGACCGAACCGTTCTACCCGCGTAAATACTCCGATATGGTCGCTCGTGCGACCGGAGCAAAGGTAGTCGAAGTCCCTGCATCCATAGGCGGTGCAAGAGGTATCAATAACTACTTCGAGCTTATGGACAGGATTACAAGCGAAGTTGCGGGGGCGCTCAGATGATAATCCGGCTCGAAAATGTAGAGCTGGCTTACGGGCGCGGATGGACACTCTCCGGGATCGACTTTTCGGTCCCGGAGGGGGACTTTCTGGCAATAGTCGGACCGAACGGATCGGGAAAAAGCACACTGCTCAAGGCTATTCTGGGTATTATCAAACCCAGGCATGGCGAGATAAAGCGAACTCCCGGCATAAGGTTCGGCTATGTCCCTCAGAGCCAGCATATAGATGAAATTTACCCCCTGACAGCGCTCGACATAACACTGATGGGACGCTATTCACTCTTGGGGCCACTTTCACGGCCCTCGCGCAAGGACCGGAAAATGGCGCTTGAGTGCCTTTCGGATGTCGGAATGGGACATCTCGCAGACCGGCCTTACAGAAACCTGTCCGGCGGACAAAAACAAAGGACTTTGATAGCAAGGGCGCTCGCGTGCGAGCCCCGAGTCATGATACTCGATGAACCTACGAACGATATGGACATCGCAGGCGAAGCAGCCATAATGGACTTGCTCCATCACTTGCATAAAGAGCATGGTATAACGGTCATTATGGTAAGCCACCTGCTCAATGTGGTCTCAGGCTATGCAAAGAACATCGCTCTGATCATAGACGGGAAAATTACGGTAGGTGCGGTCGATGATATTCTGTCTCCAGCCAATCTTACTACAGCATACGGGACAGAAGTCCGTGTTGCCGATATGGAAGGCCATCGGATAGTAATTGCGGGAGGCAAGCGATGCTGAATACGTTTCAAGACCCATTTATGAGGAGCGCGCTTATGGCAAGCCTGATTGTCGGGGTAGTCTGTGCATATCTTGGAGTGCATGTCGTGCTCAGGCGGGTGGTCTTTGTCGGAGCGATGCTTTCACAGGTCTCGGCAGCAGGCATCGGGCTTGCGCTTCTCTTCGGGCTGAACCCGTCACTCATCTCGCTTGCGCTTACAATCGTGGGAGTGATCATATTTTCGTTCAGGTCGACCGACCGCAGGACCACCAGAGAGAGCCTGATAGGTGTCGGATATGTAATGGCCTCGGCGCTTGCGGTATTGTTCGTCGCAAAAAGCGCACAGGGAGAGGCACATCTGCTGGATGTCCTCTCAGGAAATATCCTGACGGTTATGCCGCAGGAGATCATGTATATGGCAATCGTGGCCGGTGTAGTAGCCTGCCTGCATTTTGCATTCGGCAAGCAGTTCCTGTTCACCGGACTCGATGCAGATACCGCACGGGCAGCAGGATATCGATCAGGAGCGTGGGACCTGCTGTTTTTTCTGACATTGGGAGTAACGATAGCGTTTGCGATCAGGCTTGCAGGAGCCCTTCTGGTATTCGGCTTCCTTGTAGTCCCCGCAGTAACCGCGCTTCTTATAACCGACCGGCTCGGAAGAGCATACGGCATTGCCATCGCTGCTGCAGGAGTAGCCACATTCGCGGGGCTCAGCCTATCGTTCACCAAAGACCTGCCTTCCGGTCCGACCATTGTGGCGGTACTTTCAGCCATACTCGTAATCACAGCAGGGGTAAAGAAACTCTGCCGCTGACGAATATATAGGGGATAGGGGTTGCATGGACTGAGGAATATGAGAAGGCAATGCAAAATTACGCACTTCTCATGCCGCCCGGACTGGTCAACTATTCTATCCCCCAACCCCTGTCCCACTTTAGCCCTGCGAAAATTGACCATGGGGTGCATGAATGGTATAATATGATTGAAATAGGATTTTTACGGCTGGCGGGGTAACCCTCACCAGCTTTATATATATTTGGCCGGCGAAACAGGCCAGGCCTAAGAAAGTTGGCACATATTGGAGCTCCGGCTCACCGGGATACGTGATCTGGTAGAGAGTATCCTGCTGAAGGTGAGAGGACCGGCACGTTATACCGGCGGGGAGCTGGGTGAAGTAAAGAAGGACCATGCCAGTGTTGAGGTCCTCTTTGCACTCGCATTCCCTGACGTGTACGAGGTCGGAATGTCGAATCTCGGCATCAAGATCCTCTACCACACACTAAACCGCCGTAACGACACGGCGGCGGAACGCGTATTTGCACCTGCCGCAGACATGGAAGATGCCATGCGGGAGGCGCAGTTGCCGTTGTACGCCCTGGAATCGTTCGTTCCGGTACAAAGCTTTGATATAATCGGCTTTTCGCTTGCCTACGAACTTACCTACACCAACGTCCTCAATATGCTCGACCTTGCAGGCATCCCGCTTAAGAGTTCCGAGCGCGACGAGTCACACCCGCTCATCATCGCCGGAGGCCACTGCGCAGTCAACCCGGAACCAATGGCAGAATTCATTGACGCATTTGCCATCGGCGACGGTGAAGAAGTCGTGCATAAAATCGTCGATGTATACAAAGAGCATAAGGCTGACCGCCGGAAGCTGCTTTTAGCACTCGCAGCAATTGAAGGCGTATATGTCCCGTCTCTTTATGAGCAAAAAGACGGCAGATTAGCACCAATCGACGACAAAGTGCCTACGCAGGTGCGGCGGACGGTTGTCAGAGATTTTGAATCGGTAGACTACCCGGACAAAATGATCGTGCCGTTCGTAGAGACGATTCATGACCGGGTGGCACTCGAAATAATGCGTGGATGCACCCGCACATGCCGGTTCTGCCAGGCGGGCATGATTACAAGGCCGGTGCGGGAAAAGTCCATAGGCAAGATCAAAGAGCAGGCCGCAACACTCCTTGCTGCTACAGGTTATGATGAGATCGGGCTGATGTCCCTTTCAAGCGCAGATTACACTGGAATCGAGCAGCTTGTACACGATTTGATCGCGAAATATGAGTCGGAGCGGATCGGAGTCTCGCTTCCATCGATAAGAGCGGATGCCGGATGCGTCAGGTTCGCGGCGGAGATTCAGAAAGTCAGAAAATCCGGGCTTACTTTTGCGCCTGAAGCCGGGACACAGCGCTTACGGGACGTTATAAATAAGAATGTGACTGAGGCTGACCTGCTGGAAGCCGTAGAGACAGCAATTGAATGCGGCTGGCGCAAGATAAAGCTTTATTTCATGATCGGGCTCCCGACAGAGACCGACGAAGATGTCTCAGCGATTGCAGACCTGGTATACAAAGTGCTGGACTTAGCACGGGCGAAGAGACGGCCGCTTTCGATAAACGTGGGAGTATCGTCCTTCGTTCCAAAGCCTTTTACACCCTTCCAGTGGCGGGCGCAGGACAGGATCGAGGAGCTCAAACGAAAGATAGAGATGCTCAGGTCGAGGCTGAGGCACAGATCGGTTTCAATCTCATGGCATGACACAGCCATGAGCGAACTCGAAGCCGTTTTTGCAAACGGTGGACGTGAGCTTGGCCCAACGATTCTGAAAGCGTGGGAGGCGGGCTCGAAGTTCGACGGCTGGGACGACCGATTTAATTACGAAAGATGGCAGGAAGCGTTCAATGAATGCGGAGTAGATGCCGATTCAATTGCTCACAGTCCAAAAAGCTACGACGCTCCCCTGCCCTGGGAGCATATCGACTGCGGCGTGACCAAGAAATGGCTCATGGCACAGGACAAGCTTGCGGAACAGACAAAAGCACTGCCTGACTGCCGTTTTGGGGTCTGTCTCAACTGCGGAATGAAAGAATTTCTCGGCAGTTCTGACGAGTGCGGAGTATGCAGCCCCAAGAATGAGGCTGCAGAGGGTGTTTATTCCGAGCAGCCGGAGGAAAAAGCTGAACACACACGAGTATGGTTCAGATTGATCTACTCGAAGGGAGCAAACCTCAGGTACTTGTCGCACCTGGATCTTGTGAGAGTCTTCGAGCGTGCTGTAAGACGTGCCGGGGTGCCGGTTTCTTACTCTGAAGGGTTTAACCCACGGCCTAGAATGTCGTTTTACACTCAGCTCTCAGTCGGAACGACCGGAGAATCTGAACCGATGACTATTGAGCTGGCAAAAAGAATTGATCCAGTTGAGTTTGTCCGCGCGCTGAACTCAGCACTGCCGAATGGGTTAAGCATAAAATCGGCAGTAGAGGTTGACGGGCGCAAGTCCCCGGCGATTTGTGGCAGCGAATACCTGATCGGTGTAATGGGGACTCGTAACGGCAATATGGACACAGCTATCAAGACGCTCTTATCAAGCGAGAGCCTGGTGATAGCCAGAAAGAAAGAACAAGGATTCAAGCAGGTAGATATCAGACCCGGTATCGAGTCGATTGAACTGCTGAACGGGCACAGCGAAGATGGATGCACCGGCGTTATCCGCGCGAGACTTACTAGCGGCAGGCCGAGTGAGATAATCGATGCACTGAAAGAGAGCATCCCATCCATCGAAATGCGCTTTGCTCATAGGGTAAAAGTTTATTAGGTATCCATTTTTGAAAGGGGATATTGATATGAATGACAAAATGGAAGGAGGTGATAGCACTTGCCGAAGGAAATAATTGTCAATGTTGACAGCCGGGAAACCAGAGTCGCACTGATCGAAGGCGACAAACTGGTCGAGCTGCATGTCGAGCGAGAGGAACGCGTAGTAGGAAGTATTTATAAATGCAAGGTATCCAATGTTCTTCCCGGTATGGACGCAGCTTTCGTGGAAATAGGGCTTGAAAGAAACGCTTTCCTTTATGTCGGCGACGTTCTGCCCGAAGCAGATGAAGATATGCCTGCGAGCAGAAAAGATACCAAAAACCTGCACATCAAGGATGTACTGAAAATAGGGCAGGAGCTTTTGGTGCAGGTCATCAAGGGTCCGCGCGGCACAAAAGGAGCGAGAGTATCAACAAGAGTCTCACTCCCGGGCCGTTATCTCGTTCTCATGCCGGACTCCGATAACTCAGGCATATCGCGCAAAATCGAGGAAAGCGGAGAACGCGACCGGCTGAAGAAGATCGCTGAGAACATCCGCCCGCTTGGGTATGGACTCATAGTCCGGACCGAGGCTGAAGGAAAAAGCGAGGCCGAACTAAAGCAGGATCTCGAATTCCTCCTCAGAATGTGGAATCAGATTCAGGAGAAATCCCGAAAGATCAGTGCTCCTGGGCTTGTACACCAGGACCTGTCCTTGATTTACAAGACGATAAGAGATGTCCTGAGCGCCGATGTCACAACTATGCTGATCGATTCACCAGTCGATTACGAAAAAGCCATCGAGCTTATCGAGCTGCTATCACCCAGAATGAAATCACGGATCCAGCTCTATGACGGGCGGGAACCGATTTTCGAGAGATACGCTGTCGAAGGTGAGATCGACCGGCTTTTGAGACGCAAGGTCTGGCTCAAGTCCGGCGGACACCTCACTATAGACGAGACCGAGGCGTTGACGACGATAGATGTCAATACAGGCAAATACATCGGAAGCACAAGCCTGTCAGACACTATACTCAAGACAAACCTCGATGCCGTAGCTGAAATAGCAAGACAGCTCAGGCTGCGGGATATAGGCGGGATTATCATTATTGACTTTATCGATATGGCTAATCCGAAAGACAAACAGCATGTGGTGTCTGCACTTGAAAAAGCGCTTAAAAAGGACCGTACCAGGACGAAAATATCGAACATCAGCCCTCTTGGACTGATCGAGATGACCAGAAAACGAACCGGCGAGACTATATCAGAAGCAATGACGGAGGTTTGCCCGTATTGCCAGGGCCGGGGCCGGGTAAAGTCACCTGAATCCGTGTCGATAGACATCGAACGCGAGCTTAGAAAACTGGTGTCATCGACCGATGAAGAAGCATTCGTCGTAACAGCTAACCCGGAAGTCGCCGTTCACCTGATTGGGCCGATGGGAGAAGCGATAGACGAGATCGAAAGACAGTTGAAGCATGCTATATATGTCAGGGCAAATGAAGAGCTTCATCTGGAGAAGTTTGAGATAGTGCCGGCAAACATTCAGGAAACTGAACGGCAAATGCAGGAGCTCAAATCGTCCGATACCATAGATTGCAGTGTGGTAAGAAACCCTTACTCGCTTCTACCGAGGTCTACGGCATGGATCGACGGCTACCTGGTCGATCTGTCGAACGGCGGCAAGTATGTCGGACAGAGAGTAAAAGTAAAACTTTCGGATGTCCGGCGTTCTTACGCGCTGGGTGAAGTAGTCAGTGGAGCAAAATCGCTTGACAAAGCGGTTGCTTCGTGATAAAATATCGAACCTGGGTATCGGGAGATTCTTGATACCCAGCATTATGTGTGGGAGACTGGAATTGTACGCTATAGTTAAAACAGGCGGCCAGCAATATAGAGTCGAAGAGAAGACAATAATTGACGTCAACAAGCTGTCTTCGGATGAGGGTTCAGAGGTTACAATCGAAGAAGTCCTCGTCGTCGACGCCGATTCTGGCTTAAAAGTCGGAACACCGTATGTGCCAGGAGCAAAAGTGACGGCCAAAGTCTTGAGACAGTTCAAGGGACCAAAGATTGATGCCTTCACGTACAAGCCTAAAAAGCACACTCAGCGGCACTGGGGTCACAGGCAGCAGCTTACAAGGCTCGAAATCACAAAAATCGAAGCTTAAGCTGAATTCAAAAGTTTTTGTTGCAACATGCCAACCGCTGATTCATAGCGGTTGGGTTGTTTGCAATTGTACAGGGTTTACACGAAGGCAGGTGAGATTTAATGGCCCATAAAAAAGGAGTAGGTAGTTCCCGTAACGGACGCGACAGCAAGTCTAAAAGGCTTGGCGTGAAGGAGTACGCGGGAGAGGCAGTCACCGCAGGATCCATTCTGATCCGCCAGCGAGGAACCAAGCTGCATCCGGGTAACAACGTCGGACTTGGGAGAGATCACACCCTCTTCGCTCTCGTGGACGGACAGGTTAAGTTCGAGCACGGCGGCGGCAGAAGAGTTATAAGCGTCTACCCAGCGGAATAACCCCAAGCAATTTCTGCAGAAGTTAAATTGATAGCCCAACGCATTTGCGCTGGGCTATCTTGTTTTTTCCTGCTAAAGAACTCTCTACTTGTATTCCGAACTATTTCTGGGGATCTTTCCCAGGGGTTTCAGTCGCCGCCTGAGACTCTTTTTCTGCAGATGCAGCGCTTTTCTCTTTTATCACCGATATGGCTTTATCCATAACCGGGTCATGCCCGGTTAAGAGGTTCGCGCGTGTGAGATCCACAGGATAATCCGGAACCGCTCCATTACCTTCTATCAAATAGCCGTTCGGTGTCTTAAAATCGGCGATGACATACTGCATAACAGCGCCGCTTGGAAGCCTTTCCCTAATGGACGGCAGCGAGGCTCCCATCGAGGTCGATCCAACCACAATAGCCCGCCCATTCCACTGCATTCCGCACGCCAGGACTTCTGATGAACTGGCTGAAGCTTCGTCCGTCAGGATGACTAATATTCCTTTGTAAGGATCTTTCGAAGGGAATATCGGATACCGTATCTCTCCTTTGCGCTGTTTCATCGTTCCGAGAGCGGACCTCTCCCCGTAAAACATGGCCGATATAGCCATGGTCGTATTGACGACCCCTCCTGGGTTGCCGCGCAGATCGATTATTATCCCAGGCGCGTCGTGGAACGACCTGATAGCATTCTTGATCGGCACTGTAAGGTCAGGGGTAAACATGCTGAAACTTATATAGCCAATATTGTTCTGAATGCGTTTGGACTCAAATTCGACGAACTCTTCGAACATGGCCATGGAGATGAATTGCCCCTTCTTTTTTGCCAGCTTGACCTTGGCTGAACGGGAAACATCCTTCTCGTCGAGGTATCCTATCTCCATTACCTCGCCCTCGTATCCAGAAAGTACACTATCCATCAACAAAGCAAATTGGGCCTTGTTATAATGGTCCGACTTACCCGTACCCCTCGATTTAGCATACTCCCACAGCTTCGCGATGTCTCTACCTCTTACACGAGTGATGATATACCCCGGTCTGATCCCTGCCTTTGCCGCAGGAGAACCAGGCTCCACACCGGTTATCATGGGCTTATCCTCAACAAAGCGCACCTTAATCCCTGGTGAGGAATCTATGGGGCCTTTGGGGACCTCATAATCTTCGGAGGACGATGGGGCAATTATCGCAAAGTGCGAACAATGAAGCTCACCCACCATATCATTCAGCAGTTTGTAGAACTCTTCGTCACTCTGAACGAAAGGAATTTTCTTCTCGTATTCCTTTTTGACTGCGGCCCAGTTTACGCCGTTGAAATTGGGGTCATAAAAACGTTCGTTGACTATGGTCCACACTCTCTCGAACGTCTCTTGCCTGGTCGCCAGATCGACCTCAGCAAAAGCTGCTGCCGAGAGGATTAACAACATAAATAGAGGCGCGATTACGCGCAGTGAGCGAAATATGCTTTTCATCATAATTGCATTTTACAAATGTATCAGGCGGACGTCAATGTTCAGCAAATAAAATATGGCTCCCGCATCCTACTGTGCCACATAACCGCCGTCTACCGGTATCTCGCAGCCGGTAATAAATGATGACTCATCGGAGCACAGCCATACAATAAGATTTGCAACTTCCTCCGGTGTTCCTAGCCTGCCTATAGGGTGCGCCGCTATTATGCCGGCAATCATCTCAGGATTCGTTGCTTCCAATCGGCTGAGCATGGACGTGCGAATCGCTCCGGGGCAGATCGCATTGATCCTGATACCCTGCTGTGCATATTCAATCGCTGCAGTCCTGGTAAGCTGGCTTACCCCGCCTTTGGACGCGCAATACGCAGGCAGCCCCCTAAACCCGACGATGGCCGCTATCGAAGAAACATTCACTATCGCCCCACCCTGCTTCAGTATTTGCGGAATTTCGTACTTCATACACAGCCAAACGCCCTTGAGGTTTATACCGATGATACGGTCCCAGTTCTCCTCGGAACACTCAGCCGTCAGAGCGGTTTTGCCTTCGATACCGGCGTTATTACAGGCATAGTCCAGCCGCCCGAATGTCTCTACTGTGTGGTTGACCAAATCCATTACGTCAGCAGCTTTCGAGACATCAGCTTTGACGAAATAGCACTGGCTTCCGGCATCGGTGATCTCGCGGGCAACCGCTACCCCTATTTCTTCATTGACATCGCATATCATAACCTGCGCACCTTCACGGGAAAAGGCAGTCGCTGTCGCTTTGCCGATTCCCGCGGCTCCTCCTGTTACGATAGCCACCTTTCCATCCATTGGCCCCGGCATTTCAACACCTCCAAGTGAAATTGTTGAATCAGTCATACCCAGAAGTGACGCGCATACACCCTGTTGACATTGCCTTACCACCGGGTTACAATCTGGGCAGCGAACTACAGGTTAAATCTCAATGAAATCTACACCGAAACTAGCCCAGCTTCAGCGGTTTCTCATACGAAACAGCGAACTTCTCTCCCCCACCCAGATTGCGGAGTATCTTCACACGGATGCGACTGCGGTTCAGTGCTGGATGAAGGAACTCGGGCTGCCGGAAATGCGCCCGATGGGCCCGGAAAGGGCATTTCCGCTCGTTGTCCGTCGAAATCACGACCTGCTTTCCCATAAAGAGATCGCACGGCTCCTAAAGATGCCGGAAGAGCTCTATAAAAAGACAATGATGGAGATGGACTTTCTCGACGTCAAAGTCGGGCAAAAGCCGAAAGGCCTTTCAAACATCAAAGCATGCCCTGGCAGATGGGACAAAGACGCTGCCACCTATTTTAAACTATGCAGCGAAAGCTATTTCAGCGATTACAGCAACTGGGAACCGCTATTCGGTTTTCTTGATGAACTGCGCCAAGTAGAATCACCGACCGGAAGCGTGCCTCAAGACTCTCAGCTCGGGCTTAGGATGATGTACAGTTACACTGCCACGCACGGCGATTTCCTGCTGACAGGCGAAGAATTTTACACTGACGGGGTGCTGAGTCGTCTGGCGAACCGTGGAGTCAACGCTGTTTGGATGCCCGCGCTTCTAAGAGACCTGGCGCCATCCGATATTTTCCCTGAGTTCGGCGAAGACCACGAAATTCGTATCGAAAACCTGCGAAAACAGGTCGAGAAGGCAAAGTCCCACGGCATAAAGCTGTTTTTGTATCTAAATGAGCCCCGATTCATGCCGGAGGAGTTCTTCCTGAAGCACCCCGAGGCCAGGGGAATGGAAGGACAGGCCGGTTATTACGGGATGTGTACTTCTGAAGAGAAAGTCCGTGAGTGGTTGAGACATAGTCTCGCCTTCGTCTTCTCAAAGGTGCCTGATCTCGGCGGAATCATACTTATAACGGCATCAGAGAATGAGACAAACTGTTTCTCCCACGCTTTGGGGGGTAGATGCAAGTGCCCGCGCTGCAATGAAAGAGGCGCTGCCGAGGTGCTCTCAGACACGGCCAACATATTCAGCAGCACGCTGGAATCTATCGGCTCGAAGGCAGAGATCATAGAGTGGCTGTGGGGCTGGGACTTCGTCCTGGGTGAAGATAAGGTCAAGGATGCAGTCGGGGCGCTATCGCCGAAGGTTACGGTAATGGTCGACTGGGCGAGGAACACTCGGTTCAACCTGTTCGGGAAAGATGCCACGATAATCGAATACACTCTCGCCTATGTGCAGCCGTCTGATTACGCTCTTGGGATCATCAACACCGCCAAGTCGCTTGGTAGACAAGTGATGGCGAAGTGCTCGCTTGTGTCTACAGTCGAGATGAACGCCCTGCCCTATCTGCCGGTTATGAAGAATGTCGAAGAGCTGCTCACTGCACTCAAGGAATACGAGATCGACGGCATTCTTGGGTGCTGGATATTCGGCGCGTATCCCGGCAGGAATATGGAGATGCTTAACTATCTTGATGATGCGTCCCCTGCCGAATCCTTGGCTGCCAAATGCTACGGCAACGGCGCACATGAAGCTGTCAGAGCGTGGAAATGCTTCTCCGAAGGGATGAAATACTTCCCGACCATCTATTCAGTGCTTTACCACAGCGCCTTGAACTGCGGGCCTGGCGCGGAGTTCTCCCTGGAGCCCGCTGACTGGCGTTTCGGTATGGTGGCTGTGCCCACTGAACAAATCGAGAAGATATGCGAACCACTAGGTGCCGATGTGGTCATAAGGGGCTTCCGCGAGTGTGCAGAGCACTTCAAAAAGGGACTTGTCTACCTGGAAGCTGCTATCGAAAAGTCGAGTATTGAAGAGTACAAAGAAGAAAATCTGAGGGATTACGGTATATGCAGGGCTTCTATGCTCCATATGTCTATCGCCGCGAACCACGCCGAGTTCATCCTGACGCGCAATAGGTGGCTGGCAGACCAAAGCGACGAAAATCTGCGGTCTAGACTCATCAAAATCCTTGAAGGTGAAGTGAAGAACAAAGAAGAGATGCTGGCGCTATCGAAAGTCGACTCCAGAATCGGCTTCGAAGGCTCTGTCGGGTATCTTTACACCCCTGTAGAGATCATAGAGCAGATTTACAACGCAAAACTCGCCCTCAATCAGTTAGGCAGCTAATACTCCTTGCCATTTCTCCCCCTCTCCGCTACCATATCTCTGTTATAGCAAGCAAGGAGCAAATTATGGCCGATAAATACACCGCACACGTCGTTTCACATACGCACTGGGACAGGGAGTGGTATAAAACCTTCCAGCACTACAGGATGAGGCTCGTGGACCTCACTGACGCGCTCATCGAGCTTCTGGAGACCAACCCAGACTTCAAATATTTCACCTTCGACGGGCAAACGATAGTGCTGGAAGACTATCTTGCCATCCGGCCCGAAAACGAGGATCGGCTGAGGAAGCTCATCCGCGAAGGGCGCATCCTAATCGGCCCCTGGTATAACCAGCCGGATGAGTTCCTTGTAAGCGGCGAGAGCATGGTCCGAAACCTTATGCTCGGACGCAAACTCTGCGACGATTTCGGCAACTACCTTGCTGTGGGCTACGTGCCGGACTGCTTCGGCCATATATCGCAGTTCCCGCAGATTCTGCGCGGCTTCGGGATAGATAGCGCGGTATTATTCCGTGGAATTACTGCAGACCAGACAAAGTCCGAGTTCCTGTGGCAGTCGCCGGATGGTTCGGAAGTCTTTGTCGCTAAGATGCCGGATAATAACGCCTACAGCAACTGGTTCTACAGGCTCCAAGAGCAGCTCAGATACCCCGACAAGCCGGTTGACCCAGATGAAGCGACCAAGAATGTGCAGGCACTTATGTCGGACTGCATTGAAGAGAAGCCGACCACGTCCCAGCTCCTATTTATGGACGGCTGCGACCATGTTTTTGCGCAGTTCAAGACGCCGGAGATCATCAGGATCGCAAACGAGCGGATAGACAACATCGAGATCAAGCACAGCACCCTGCCCGCGTTCGTGGAAGCCGTCCGAAGCGAAAACCCGAAGCTTGAAACGGTAGTCGGTGAGCTAAGATGGTCGAACCGCAAGTGGAAACTGCAGGCGCTACTTACGAACGTCCTTTCCAGCCGGATTCACTTGAAGCAGATGAACCACTCTTGCGAAACGATGCTCGAAAAATACATCGAGCCGATTGCGACCTGGGCGTGGACACTTGGAAGCAAATATCCGAAGGCATATATCGACCTCGCGTGGAACTATCTGCTCAAAAACAGCCCGCACGACTCCATCTGCGGCTGCAGCATCGACCAGGTTCACAGGGATATGGTCTACCGCTACGACCAGTGCCGGGAAATCGGCGAAAAACTCCTTGAAAACGCCCTAAAAGACCTGTCAGCCCGCGTCGGGAGCACTGCCGATAGCCCGGAAAAGACCTTCGTTTTGCCCGTTTTCAACACCCTTTCGCACAACCGGAGTGAAGTCATTGAAACTGAAGTCGATGTGCCGATCAATTGGCAGGTGCCGGGGGCCAAAGTGACCGACCCGGAAGGAAGAGAGCTGCCGCATGCGCTCCTTGGTATGAGCATCTATCAGCCGATGGACCCAGAGCCTTACGACATACCATGCGCACCGGCCCTCAAGAAGGTCAAAATCGCTTTCCCTGTGGAAAACGTGCCTGGAGTCGGCTACAAGGCCTACCGAATCGAGGTTCTGGACGCACCCAACCGCCGGCAGAAGTCGATGCTCCTCGGGCCGAATACGGCGGAGAACGAGTATCTGTCCCTCACGGTTTCAAGCGACGGCACATTCTCGCTTCTCGACAAAGAGACCGATGCGGTCTTCACGAACTGCCTCATTTTCGAGGACTGCGGAGACTTCGGCGACGGCTGGAACTATGTGAAGCCGTTTAGGGACAAGGTCGTCACCAGTCTGGGAGCGAAAACCCGCATATCGGTTGCCGAAGATAACGCCGTTAGGGTAGTTTTCGAGATCATAAGCGACCTGGAACTCCCCAAAGAGCGTCACACAAACGGCCTGGAGCGCTCGGATGAGACTGTCATCTGCCGTATTAAGACATATCTGACTCTCTCGGCTGGCTCGAAGCGGCTGGACATCAAAACTTTATTCGATAACAAGGCAAAAGACCACCGTCTGCGCGTGCTCTTCCCGTGCGGAATCCCCACTGATGTCTCACACGCGGAGCAGCCCTTCGATGTGGTCGAGCGGAAGATTGCAGTCCCGCCGTGCCCGAACTGGAAAGAGCCGATACCCGCAATTCACCCGCAGAAGTCGTTTGTCGACATAAGCGGCGACGGAATCGGGCTCACACTCATCAACAAGGCGCTTCAGGAGTATGAAGTGAAGGACGATGAGGCGCGGACAATCGCGCTTACGCTCATGCGGGCCTTCGGAAACGGCGTGAGAGCGCCCGAGCACCAGCATGAAGGGCAGATGATCGGCGAGTATACTTTCGAGTATGCGCTTTACCCGCATGCAGGCGACTGGGAAGAAGCAGAGAGCTACATTCAGGCGCACAACTTCAACGTGCCGATGATAACCGGACAGACGAGCGTTCACGAAGGGGAACTCCCGATGCAGGCATCCTTTGTGGAGGTTAGCGACCCCGCATTCGTCCTGACGGCGCTCAAAAAGGCCGAACGCGAAGAAGCAGTAGTCCTCCGCGGCTTCAACATCGCCCGAAAACCCGTTTCGGTCGATATAAAGGTAAATGGAGCCTCATCCGCCGAAAAGACCAACCTGAACGAGGAAACATTGGAACCACTGAACGTCGCAGATGGCAAAATGCAGGTAGATGTGAAGGCGAAGGAGCTTGTGACGGTGAAGGTGGAGAGGTAGAAGTTTTACATAAGGAGAATATATTGAAAACTACACGAGTAGAATCCAAGGATGTAGCATTTAGTATCCGTGAAACGACGATACCGGCTAGCTATGTCAAATCATTGTGCTGGCGGGGAGATATGCTGGTCGACCTGCCAGAGGGAAAAGCATATCATCTTGATGGATTGGTTGTGGATATGCGCTGGGGTCCGGCATATGACAGGCTGGATGCAACCGTTATTTCGCCATCCGGGAATTATGCAGTCATATATGAGACGCTTGGCACCAAAGGCGCAGTTATCAAACTATTTGATGAGTCCAAAGGCACCTTTACGCCACAAATTATACGTGAAATCAACCGCGACTCCGACAATGCTGAAGCGTTTGAATATCCGGTCCTGCTTTTTCGCCTGCCGGATGGCCGGGAAGCAATCGCTCACTGTCCTGATAAATACGATCATTTCGTGATCGAGGATTTGACGAGTGGAAAGCGACTAGTGGAGGCCGCAGCTGGCTTTCCACACAGGGATTACTATTACTCGAAGCTCGCGACCAATCCTAGTAATACACACATTCTCAGCACCGGCTGGGCTTGGGATCCATGCACTGAGGTTGTCCTGTATGATATAAAAAGTATCCTGGATGACCCTAGGAAGATCAATCAGGATGATGCGGTAATACCAATCAATACCGAAGCAAGCAGCGCAGCTTTTGTGGGAAACGACAAGCTCATAATTACCAGCGATATTGACCCCGCCTACATTGAAGACGACGCATGGCTTCAGCCAGGAGGGATGCTTGTATACGACATTATAAGTCGCAAGGTCATTACCACCGCCGATCTCAAAGCTCACCTCGGCACAATGCTGCCGATCAACTCCCGCTTTGTTGTTGAATTCTACGAGCATCCAAAGCTGATCGATATTGAGGAAGCGGAGATAATCCACCGATGGGAAGACATTGATTCGGGGAAGCAGGAATCGAGCATTATCTGGCATATTGACCCTATACCGCCAATAGCACTGGACTTCGCACATCAGCGTTTTGCCGTATCAACAGGCTCTTCGATTCGAGTTGTTGAATTTTCTATTGACTAGGAGCAGATTAAGATAGCTGGCGGCAAAATGCAGTTGTCCATGAAAGCGAAGGAGATTGTGACGGTGAAGGTAACCAACAGATAGTAAATACATACGAAACGGAGAAAATTATGGAGATAAATATTACTGGTTCGTATCCCGTACCTGCCCAGACAAATACCAGTAGCGATGTTTGGAACTTCTTCCAAGCATTGCCGACGGCCTATCGCCGGTTCCTCTCCATCCATAACGGAGGTTTCATTCCAGAATTCAAATACACTTTTTTGACAGGTGTTCCATTCAAGACCGACAAAGTCGATAATCCTTCACGCGATGATTGCCCAGTGGAGTTCTTCGGTATTCCCACCACGACTGAAGGAGGAAACTGGCCAGCAGATTTGTTGAAAATGGCCGCCGCTCACAAGGCAGAACAGTTTCTTCCGCGTAATATCATAGCAATCACCCGATGCGTACAGGGCAGCCTGGTCTGTATTTCACTCAGTGAAAATGACTTTGGCCAAATCTACTACTGGGACTGGTATTGGCAGTATCCATGGTGTAAACCCTTCTTTGAGCAGCGTCTCGATGAGGTAAGACGCCGTTATCCAAACGCAGAAGAGATCGTAAATACTCCAAATCACCCGGACTTGCAGCACATGATGGACGATTTTAACTACGCCACCATTGTCAAACTTGCGGATAGCTTCGACAGATGGATTTCGTCATGCACCGATAAGAGCAGTGACTTAGCATAGTAATAAAGCGATATAAAAAAGGGGCCGGTCTTACGACCGGCCCCTTTTTGTGAAGTCTTCTAATATATTAGTATCTGTAGAACTCGGCCTTGTATGGGCCTTCCTGCGGCACTCCGATGTAATCAGCCTGTTTTTTGGAAAGTTTGGTGAGCTTGGCTCCCAGCTTGCCCAGGTGAAGCATTGCTACTTCCTCATCCAGCTTCTTACTCAGCATGTATACACCTATCTCATGCTTGTTCTGCCAGAGATCCATCTGTGCAAGAGTCTGGTTTGTGAAGCTGTTCGACATAACGAAGCTCGGATGGCCTGTCGCGCAGCCCAGGTTGATGAGTCGCCCTTCGGCAAGCAGGTAAATCGTATGCCCGTCGGGGAATGTGAAGGCGTCCACCTGCGGCTTTATGTTTACATGCTTGATTCCAGGCCAGTTCATGAGCGCGTCCACCTGAATTTCGTTGTCGAAGTGCCCGATATTGCAGACAATCGCCTGGTCCTTCATCTTGGACATATGCTCCGCGGTAAGAATATCGCAGTTTCCTGTCGCCGTAACATAAATGTCGGCATAAGGAAGTGCATCTTCGACCGTAGTCACCGTGTAACCAGCCATGCAGGCCTGCAGCGCACAGATCGGGTCTATTTCAGTGATCCAGATTCGTGCTTTCTGGCCTGCGAGCGATTCGGCGGAGCCTTTGCCCACATCGCCGTAACCGCAGATAAGAGCGATCTTGCCGGAAATCATAACATCGGTTGCGCGCTTGATGCCGTCGACGAGTGACTCGCGGCAGCCGTAAATGTTGTCGAACTTGCTCTTGGTGACGGAGTCGTTTACGTTGATCGCAGGGAAGAGCAGTTCGCCTCTTTCCATCATCTGGTAGAGCCTGTGAACGCCTGTGGTCGTCTCTTCGGACACGCCCTTGAGGTTCTTAACGACTCTGTGGAAGAACGTGGGATCGCTCGCAAGCGACTTCTTGATAACTTCGTTTATGATTTTGAGCTCTTTGTTGTCTGTCGGCTCGTCTAAAATCTTGGGGTCGTTTTCGGCGTAATAACCGCGATGGAGTATAAGAGTCGCATCGCCGCCGTCGTCCACGATGAGTGTCGGGCCTTCACCGTCCGGCCATGTCAAAGCTTTTTTGGTGAAATCCCAATACTCTTCCAGAGATTCGCCCTTGTAAGCGAACACCGGGACGCCTGCCTGTGCGACTGCGGCCGCGGCGTGGTCCTGGGTGGAGAATATATTGCAGGTTACCCATCGGACGTCTGCGCCGAGTTCCACCAGAGTCTCGATCAGGACCGCTGTCTGGATGGTCATGTGCAGCGAGCCCATAACCCTTGCGCCTTTAAGCGGCTTCTGCGGGCCGTATTTCTCCCGTGTTGCCATAAGGCCCGGCATCTCTTTTTCGGCCATGTTAATTTCCTTGCGGCCGAAGTCCGCCAGGTTAATATCTTTTACAAAATAATCAGTAGTCATGTTCATATTAGATGTACACGGTAACTGGTGATCCCCACCTGCAACCGATACTCTCCCCCGTTCTACAGTTCTATCTGGATAAATCCGTTATTTCAGGGATTCATGTTTTTCTCCAGATGATACTATACCGTCTTAGCCAGTAAATATCAAATTAGCAGAGGTTGATATTAGGCAGATTTATGCGCTATCCTCACAATTGTAAGAAATATCAAATACCCATTACGGTGACCGTATATAATATCCTCAGCGGACACGGATGATGAATTATTACGAGCGTATACAACAATCCATAGATTACATTGAGGACCACCTGCGGGATGATATTGAGCTGCAGCATGTCGCCTCGCAGGCCTGCATGTCGCTGTCCAGCCTGTACCGGATGTTTTTCTCGATAACAGGTTACCGGGTGAAGGAATATATCCGTGCACGGCGCATCAGCGAAGCTGTGCAAGCGTTGATTGCAACAGACTGCCGGATTCTGGACATTGCGCTCGACTATATGTTCGAAAGCCATGAGGCTTTTACCCGGACATTCAAGCAGCTTACAGGGCAGACTCCGATGGCTTGCCGGCGCCAACGTACCGCATTTCGCATTGAGAGGATGAATGTTATGGAGATGTATTTCGAACAACAAGACCCCCAGCTTGCAGCCGAGTATCCTGATATTAAGGTGCTGAAGGAACTCGGCCCGATGCGCGTGGCCTTTTACCGCCATATAAGCAGCAGCCCTGAAGTCGACGCAATTGCCGTAGTACGCGAATGGGTAAAAAAAGCCGGACTGGATGCTGACCAGGCAAAAACCAGGTATTTCGGCTTCAACAACCCTAACCCACCTGCTGATTATATTCCCGGCGTCAGTGAATATGGGTATGAAATGTGGGTCACAATTGATGATGACTTCAGTGTAACTGATGAACGGATCGGCGCTAAGGTAGTGTCTGGCGGTAAATATGCAGTAATGACCATCAACGCAAAAGACGGCGATTCCATTGTAGACTCATGGCAGCGACTGTCTGCCTGGCTAAAATCCAGCCCCTATTCGCTTGGCAGCCATCAGTGGCTGGAGGAACACCTGGACTTCGGCGACGGTCAAGGGCACAACATGAAGCTGGACCTCTATATGCCACTGAGATGAATCAATAGGATGGGACTTTCGGCCATAAAGAGGTCCCTTTTTACGAATGCACGGGTTTTGTTTCGGGGATTCCGAACTCTTCCCCTGCTTCGTCCTGGGGTTCATAGCCAAGTACTTCGCGGGTGTGGCTAATATCGAGCCTTTTGATTCGATTAGCTGAAATTCCATGGTAAATGTCAAATTGAATGTCTTCCGGCGCTTCAACACATTTGGTTATAAGCTGGGTAAGGTCTGCCTCGCTCACGCCTATATCCACTCTCGACGCATCTGGGTGAGGATTATGAGTATTGTGTCCGTGGACGCCGCCGATTCTAATCACAAGCACTGAAATGCCATGCCGGTCGGAAAAATAGCGTCCGAGAGCTTCACCGTAACACTTGCTCGCCCCATATTCGCAACACGGACGCACCGGCATATCCCACTTCACCTGAACATCCGCCGGATAAGCCCCCACAGCGTGGATGCTGGATGCAAAGATTATCCGCTTCACTCCTGCTTCGGATGCAGCCTGAAAGACGTTATGCGTGCCGATTATGTTCATCGGGAGCACTTCCTTACAGAAATCTGCCCGGTAGTCAGCGATTGCGGCAAGATGGGCGACGGTATGCACATCCTTACATGCGTTTCGGACGGCATCTACATCCCTTATATCGCCGATTATGACCTCCGCATCGCCGGGTTCGTTGATCTCCTTACGGTCCAGAAGCACAAGGTCGTATCTGTCTTTCCACGCTTTTCTTAGGAATGTCCCTATATATCCGGCCGCGCCGGTAATCAGCACTTTTTTTCGGCTCATCTTGAAGCCACCTCCTCATAATCTATCAGGAGGATACCCAGCAAAACAAAAAGCTCCCCAAATTGGCTTCAGGGAGCTTTTGATGATTATGTATGTCTTATTTCGTATAAGCCCCAAGCGGCGGAGCTACTTCAAAGAACTCCAGGCCGGGGTTTTTCTCTTTGACGTAGCCGAGCGCCCAGTTGCCGTCGAGAAGCACTGCTTTCCGTCCTTCGGGGTCTTCCACAATCCTGCATCCACTCGGAACGGTGATGCTGGCGAGGTCTTTTTCGCTACCTTTGACCCACCTGGCGAATTTGATGTCCATCCGGTCGAGTAATGTATCGACGGAATACTCGGACTTCAGCCTGAACTGGACGACATCGAACTGGAGCTTGCCTACGACAGCCAGAATCGGCTCGCTGGTCGTTCCCGCTCCGGCAGGATAGAAAACCTGCACCGCGCCTTCCTGCATAAGCTGTTCTACGCCCTTGCGGAACTTCTTATAGCTCGACGGGTCAGGGCTTCTTAGAACGCCGAAATGCTCCGGCGCGAACCTTGGAATCCCTTCAAACTGCACCGGGCCGTTCGCGCTGACGGAATCGCCTATTGCGAACGATCCGGGATTGACGAGCCCCAGAATATCGCCCGGATATGCCTCTTCTACGGTGTCCCTGTCTCTTGCAAAGAGCTTATGCGGTCTGGAGAGCCGCATTTTAGTCTTCAGCCGGGAGTGGTAGACCTGCATGTCCTTCTCGAACTTGCCTGAGCAGACCCTTAGGAACGCGACGCTGTCCCTGTGCTTGGGGTCCATATTCGCCTGAATCTTGAAAACGAAGCCTGTAAAGCCCGGCTGGTCCGGTTCCACTTCTCCATCTGCCGTCGGACGTGTTCCGGGCGGTGACGCAAGCTTCAGGAACGAATCCAGAAAGAGCCTTACGCCGAAATTGTTGATCGCGCTTCCGAAATAGACGGGAGTGAGCTTGCCGCTTCGCATCAAATCCTGATCGAACTCCTCACCTGCCATCTCAAGGAGCTCCATCTCTTCCAAAAACTGCTCATGAGTTTGTTTATCGACAAGCGCTGCGCACTCAGGGCTGTCGGGAGCGGTAACAAGGACAGGAGCCTTCTTCGCGCCGTGCTCCGTCCGCTCGAACAGGTGCATTTTCCCTACTCTCCTATCATAAACACCCTTAAAGGTGCTCCCGCTGCCCAGCGGCCAGTTCATGGCAAACGTGCCGATGCCGAAGACCTTTTCGAGCTCATCCAGAAGGTCGAGCGGGTCACGGCTGGGATGGTCCATCTTGTTGATAAATGTAAAAATGGGGATACCGCGCATCCGGCAGACTTCAAATAGCTTTCTGGTCTGCGGCTCGATACCTTTTGCAGCGTCTATCAGCATTACGGCGTTATCTGCCGCGGTGAGGGTGCGGTATGTATCTTCGCTGAAATCTTCGTGTCCGGGAGTATCGAGCAGGTTCAGGAAATAGCCGTCATAATCGAACTGAAGCACGGTGGAGGTGACGGAAATCCCCCTCTGGCGCTCCAGTTCCATCCAGTCGGACGTGGCATGGCGCTGGTCCTTCTTTGCGCGCACCGAACCGGCAAGGTCGATTGCGCCCGAATAAAGGAGCAGTTTCTCTGTTAAAGTTGTTTTTCCCGCGTCAGGATGGGATATGATCGCAAATGTCCGCCGCCTGCGGACTTCCGGATTGATACTTTCGGACAAGGTTCTCCTCACAATAAAAAGAGCGCCCCGGCTCGTTCATACGAGGCGCCCAAATGATTCTTATGCTTTATTATATCACAAACGGCGGCTTGCAGCTTTCAGGATACTTGCGAACGGACTCCAGAATCAGCGTCTCTGTACTTCTACCGACCAGTCGGTTATGTCCAGGTCCGGCAGAGGCACATCCCCCTTGTCCTCTATATCTGCTGTCGAGTTTGAATACGTTTGATTGGTATTTACGGATATCTGGATGAAGTTGTTGCCGGTTTGTCCCAACCCGTCGTAGTATTTCTGCACAGGCGTGTTCGGATCGAGCGGTATTTTGTCCGTTGTGATAAAATTGATGTTGATTACGTCAATGTTATCGGCGGGTATCTCTGTACTAGCCAACTGAGATAGATCGACTGTAAACTGCAGCTTATTGGATCCGGACGGCGGAATGGATACCGAGACCGGCGGGCCGACATACACGCTGCCGAGCAGGTCCGTACCGGAAGGAATACGGTAAACTCCGTATCCGCCCTGCGGCTGCAGCGCATCGTAGACTACGTAATGCGTAATATTGCCGGTGCCCCACCCGTTGCCCCACGGAGGAGCGACGACAGGCAGCGGACCGGGAGTGGATGTGCCGGTTGTGTCGAAAGCAACGTAGTAATGGTAGTTGGGGTTTATCTCTCCGGCAACGGTCATGGTAATGATCAAGCGAGTGCCTGAAGATACTACGCCCTCCGGTGACTTGGCGCAGCCTGCAATGAGAGATGAAAGCAGCGCGATCATTGGTATTATCAGAACAAACCTTTTTATGTTCATAGCAGCACCAGAAGTTTTATGCAAGTAGATAAGAGATTATATCACAAACGGTTCCGTTCAAACTTGCTTCTCTCAATACTATCGGGAGTAATGCTCATTCTCGCATTCCCAAGGACAGGGCTATACCCTCTCGCATGGGTTGCGCTCGTACCGCTTTTGGCTGCTCTCAGACGAACCAGGCCGGTGGGCAGCCTGGTTTTAGGGCTTGTGACAGGGTTTATCTTCTTCGGTGGACTACTCTACTGGATTTCGCTGTTCGGATACCTGCCATGCGCGCTTCTCGCGCTCGTAGAGGCGGTTTCCGTTGCGGTCTTTGCACTGTTGGCGGGACTTTCAATGCGGCACGGACGTTTTACGATCCTGACAGTGCCAGCTATCTGGACCGCAATCGAGTATCTGCGGTCGCTGGGGGCATTCGGTCTCACCTGGGGAGACCTTGCATATTCACAGGCCAGGTGGCTTCCGATCATCCAAGTGTCGAGCATTACAGGGCCATGGGGAGTCACGTTTCTGATAGTGATGCTGAACACGGCAATCGCGCTGGCTATCATCGACTTCAGAAAAGTCAGACTTCAGTTGGCTGTTGCGGCCGGTGTAGTCCTTGTCACTGCAATAGGCGGAGCTGTCTCTATCTCTATCACACATCACAAAATAATACCGGATAAAACGGTTGCAATGGTCCAGGGCGGGATCGAAATGCGCTGGCGCGATGATAATCTGTCTGAAGAGATATACAAGACTTACTGGCCGATGACCGAAAAGCTGGGCCATGGAGTGGATTTCATCATCTGGCCTGAGTCGGCCCTCCCGGACTATCTTCTCGCGTCTCCATATCTGCAAAATGAGATGTCGGTTCTCGCGAGGAATTCCGGCGCTGATATTCTTGCGGGAGGGCAGGATATAAAACTCGATGAGCATGCAGCCAGCGGATACAGGGAATATAACGGAGCTTATCTGATCAGCCCCAAAGGGAAGATTATCGGGGAATACCATAAAACACATCTGGTCCCATTTGGTGAGTTCGTGCCTGGAAGAAACTGGCTGCCGTTTATAAACAATTACAGAGTAAGGGATGTCGACTATTCCCCCGGAACCGGCTACCATATTCTGCATTCCCAAAAGGGCAATATCGGCGTGATGATCTGCTTCGAATCGATCTTCCCGCAGATAGGCCGGATGTTTGCAAAAAACGGCGCAAATGTGCTTTTTGTTATTACAAACGATTCATGGTTCGGCAATACTGCCGCTGCTGCCCAGCATCACGATTTTGCGGTGTTCAGAGCGGTCGAAAACCGGCGTTATGTCGCGCGGAATGCTACGACCGGGATCACCAGTCTGATCTCACCCAGCGGGGAGGTCATAAAAAGCGCAGGGCTTGGTAAAAAATCCGTTGTGCAAGGTAAGCTGGCAATGATCAGCGGCAAAACTATCTATACGAAATACGGAGACTGGTTTGTATGGCTTTCGCTTGCAGTGGGGCTGATAGGGCTTATGCGGGGCAGTAGAAAGCCGGATCTGCCGTACACACAGATGGGACATCCGCGTTAGGTGGGGTAGGGATCACACGGATGCCCCATCTCTCGGTCGGTATAATCCAACCGATAGCTGTATTGCGATATAAATAAGTTCTACCCGAACGCCTCCCAGTTCGCGCCCGAGTTGTCTTTCCGCATACGGTTGATCAGATTGTCCGTTCTGTGCGCCAATACGAGCGCGCTGTAAACCGAGATCAGCGTAAGTATAGTCAAGAACCCAATGATGCTAAGTAATATTGTGATCATGGCATGCACCCCGCGCTGTTGGTCTTATAGATCACCCAAGGACGACTTTCGATGAGCCGTTTGCTACACTATTCCCTAAACCGGCGGGTGTAAAACGCCGCTTGGAATTATCTTTGCGCCCGCTCGCCTCAACGGCTCTAGCTTTGGCAGCGTGTAATCTGTTATCATATATAAGTTGTATCTGGAAACTCATAAAGGTGTGGATTAAAATGTCTGAAGTAGAAAAGTCAACCTGGAAAACGAAAGTCGGGCTTGCTGAAATGCTCAAAGGCGGCGTCATAATGGACGTCACAACGGCAGAGCAGGCGAAAATAGCCGAAGATGCCGGCGCAGCCGCCGTAATGGCGCTTGAGAGAGTACCGTCGGACATCCGTAAAGACGGCGGTGTAGCCAGGATGGCAGACCCGACCAAGATTATGGAAATTATGGCTGCGGTAAGTATACCCGTTATGGCAAAAGCCAGGATCGGGCATTTCGTCGAAGCGCAGATACTCGAAGCGCTTGGCGTGGACTATATAGATGAATCCGAAGTGCTTACCCCGGCAGACGAGATGTTTCATATCGACAAGCATAAGTTCAACGTGCCGTTCGTCTGCGGCTGCAGAGACCTCGGTGAAGCGCTGAGAAGGATCGGCGAAGGCGCTGCAATGATGCGGACCAAGGGAGAAGCAGGTTCCGGCAACATCGTCGAAGCTGTCAGGCATATGCGCTCCGTCATGAGCGAAATCCGCCGGATTCAGGGAATGTCCGAGGAAGAGCTTATGACCACCGCAAAGAACCTTGGTGCGCCGTACGATCTTGTAGTAGAGATACACAACACCGGACGGCTTCCTGTCCCGAACTTCTCCGCTGGCGGTATTGCTACACCAGCAGATGCCGCTCTTATGATGCAGCTTGGTGCAGAAGCAGTGTTCGTCGGTTCCGGCATATTCAAATCGGAAGACCCGGCGCCGCGCGCAAAGGCCATTGTTGACGCTACGACTAATTTCGACAAACCGGAAGTGCTCGCGGAGCTCTCAAAGGGATTGGGCAGCGCAATGCCCGGTCTCGACATACGGCAGCTTGATGAAAAGGACCTTCTGTCGACTCGTGGCTGGTAATAACGTCTACAAAAAGTTGAAAATCGGCGTTCTGGCGCTCCAGGGTGATTTCGCCAAGCATATCGAATCCCTGGAGCGCCTTGGCGTTCATGCATCTTCTGTCAGAACGCCTGAAGAGATAGACAAGCTGGATGGCTTGATTATCCCCGGAGGCGAAAGTACGACTGTCGGGAAACTGATGGCCAGGTTCGGCGTCGACAAGGCAATAGTCAAACGCGCCAGCGAAGGCATGTGCGTCTTCGGAACATGCACTGGTATGATCCTGCTTGCGCGCAATATCGAGGGAAGCGAACAGCCCAGGCTTGGGCTTATGGACATCACTGTCCGTCGAAACGCATTCGGCCGCCAGGTCGATAGCTTTGAGACTGATCTCAACATCCCAACAGTCGACAAAGAACCCATCCGCGCGATATTTATTCGTGCACCATTCGCCACCAGTGCCGGCAGCAGTGTAAAGGTGCTGGCTAAAGTGGATGACCAACGCATCGTCTTTATGCGCGAAGGAAACTGCCTTGCGGCGGCCTTCCATCCCGAACTGACGGATGACACAAGAGTCCATCGCTATTTTCTCGATATGGTTGCATCGGCGCGTTCGCAGATCTCCGCTTAATAGAACCTGGTAATATTACTGGAATATACCGATAATACTAAGATACAAGCGAATAATTGCATCTTTTTAAATTGCCAGCCGCAAGATGTATTGACATCTTATAGCAGTCGTGCTATATTCCAATAGTGGGTTAGTTGCGATTCACCGATTAACTCGTGTAGTTTTACTTGTGGGTGGGTAAACTCATTCAGAATTAAGTTGGTCACCCGGAAATCCGGGAAGGCCGATAAAGATCCGTCATAAGACGGACGCAGGGAAGGGAATGCAGTGAAAGGTGCAAGAGGGTTTACACTTGCAGAGTTGCTCGTAGTCATAGCTATTATAGCTGTGCTTGCGGGGATACTATTTCCTGTAATTCGCCAGGCTCAGGACACGGCCCGAATGCGGACTTGTAGTTCCAACCTAAAACAGCTTGGTAATGCCTTCGCTATGTACCTTGATGACAACTACGGTTTTTCTATCCCCGGCCCCTACACAAATGAATGGCAACTCCGCCCTGATCCATTGGTAAAATACTGCAAAGAAAACAAACCCGATGCTACCGGCAACCCACAAAGGCTCTGGATTTGTCCTGGAGACCGTGGTTACGGGCAGGAATCTCCAAAGTGGCGGCTTTACGGGTCTTTTTCCAGCTATTATTATCCCTACGGCGCTTATCTAGCCAACTATGGAAACACTGATGTCCTGTGGGGCACTACTTCCGTTTATACGCCGAGAAGGCCGGAGCAGTGGGCAAGACCAAGCAGAGATTTGCTGCTCTGCGACCTGTCTACCGGGTTCCACAGGGGCAGAAAAGTTGAGTGCGGTTCAGATAATACCGTCAAATGTGTTAATTTCCTGATGCTCGATATGCATGTAGTCCAGGGCACCGCAGCAGACAGGATCCAGAAGATACCGTACTACGCTATAGTTTACGATAATCCGTATTCCACAACATATGATCCCGGAAAATCAATTGCAATGCCAAAACTTTCAACACAATAATTCTTCAGATACTTTAAAGGGCGTTCAACATGCATGTTGAACGCCCTTTTTGTTTCTCTTTTATTCGTTCAGTGAAAGAAAGCCCTTTGAGATGCCGGAACGCTGCCTCTGGCAGCTTGGACATAGCGGCTCTCCAAAGGTCTTCTTGCTGTATTCATACTGGCCTTTTGTTATCTCGCGGCCGCACTCTTCATTCGAACAGTGGTAATTGGCGGATTGTCCGCTTTTAGAGCCTGATTCCGCCTTTGTCGGCCTCCCAGTCATCGGCTGTTGGCTATCGACTATTCGTTCGCCCTCTTCCAGTTCGGGAGCGAACTGAGTGCCGTAGCCGCAAACGGCTAACGCCCGGCCTATAGCCCCGGTTTCGGCTTTTTCGACGAAGTCTGCAAACCCTCGTGCGGTCTCCATCTTCGTTCCCGAACCGATGGACTTGCCTTCTGCGTTATATACAGTCGCTTTGAATATGGCATGCCCCTTCTCGAGCTCGATAGCTACCGGCTCAGTCACTATAGCCCAGTCCGGGTGCTCTTCTCTGAACCAAACCAGCCGGGATGCCACCGGCAGGTAATCTTTACCGCCCTGGACTTTAATCAACGCCTTTTTTATATCGAACATAATATGTAAAGAGTCGAACGAGTCGATCCGTTCGACTCGAATCCTCCTTCAATCTTACGCTGCGGTCTTTACCCCAGTTTCCTTCTCGTCTGCGGCTATCGTCTTTATCTGTCCCGACTGCTCACGGATCTTCTTTTCGATCTCTTCTGCTACATCGGGATTTTCTTCAAGAAATACCTTTGCGTTCTCACGGCCCTGAGCCAGACGTTGGTCACCGTATGTAAACCACGTGCCGGACTTTTCGACTAGTCCCGCTTCGACCGCCATATCGAGGACCGAGCCGGACCTGGAGATACCGCGTCCGAACATAATGTCGAACTCAGCCTGCCTGAACGGAGGCGCAACCTTGTTCTTTACGATCTTTGCTTTCGTCCTGTTACCTACAATGTCTGTGCCGAGTTTGAGGCTGTCGACCCTCCGCACCTCGATCCGCACCGATGCCCAGAACTTGAGAGCCCTTCCTCCCGGTGTGGTCTCAGGGTTGCCGAACATAATACCGATCTTCTCCCTGATCTGGTTGATGAATACGATTGCGGTCCTGGATTTGGCCGCTGACGACGCAAGTTTTCTCAGCGCCTGAGACATGAGTCTCGCCTGAAGGCCTACGTGTGAGTCGCCCATATCCCCTTCTACTTCGGCTTTTGGCACTAGTGCGGCTACAGAGTCGACCACGATTACATCTACTGCCCCGCTTCGGACCAGTCCATCGACTATCTCAAGAGCCTCCTCACCTGTGCCGGGTTGGGCCACCAGAAGATCGTCCACCTTCACGCCAAGGTTCCGCGCGTATTCAGGATCGACAGCATGCTCTGCATCGATAAAAGCTGCAACACCGCCAGCGCGCTGAGCTTCAGCAATTATATGAAGTCCGAGAGTCGTCTTACCGGAAGCCTCAGGCCCATATATTTCAGTCATTCGCCCGCGGGGGATACCCCCAACACCGAGCGCTATATCGACAGGCAGTGCTCCGGTCGAAATGACCTCGACGTTCGCACCTGTCGATTCACCAAGTTTCATTATGGAGCCCTTTCCAAACTGCTTCTCTATCTGAGATAGCGTCAGCTCCAGGGCTTTCTGTTTATCCACGTTTCCTCCTATAGAGTTCCAGCTCGTGAAACCCTCTAACATCGCACATGCGTTCGACGCTGTACTGCAAGAAGCACTGTTCCCTAGATAATTGGAGCTAATTATGGGCACATAGGAAGATATATCAGAGGACATAACCATTAACGGATGTTAATGGTTCGTTTATTAGCTGATTACAAGACTATCTTGTCAGGAACAGGCCATTTCTATGTCATTATTATAGCACATATGTTCGATGTTTACAATAAACTTGAGCAACTGGAATGGTTGCCAGATGGGTAAGGATTTGATATAATCTCGTATATTGGAGGCGTGCTCGAGTGGTTTAAGGGAGCGGTCTTGAAAACCGTCGTAGTGAAAGCTACCGGGGGTTCGAATCCCTCCGCCTCCGCCAATATTTGAGCTCAAAAAGGCCCTTCGGGATGATTTCTCGAAGGGCCTTTTTGCTGTTCTTCTAACAGATTTCTAACAAGGTGTACAAAAACTGCAGTTTTATTGCTCTCGCGCGCGCTTCAATGCATCTGCAAGTTGCACCGGTGCACCCATATCGCCAGGTATACAGTGGCTATATCTTTTCAGGGTAATTGTTGGATCTGCATGGCCAACTCTTCGGGAAACTCTTACCAGAGATTCACCATTTGCAAGGCTCAATGAGATGTGAGTATGACGCAAATCGTGGAACCGGATCCGTGTGACCTTTGCCTGGTCAATGATTTCCCTTAAGCCTTTGCAAAGCATTGAGGTCCTCATATAATATCCGTCTTCCATTGCACATACAAGATTCAGGTTCTGATACACATCGCCATATTCCAGCTTTCTAAGCTTCTGGACCTCTTTATGTTTCTTCAATAGTTCCAGCAGCTCCGGAGTCGCCTCAAAGGTTCGCTCACTGTAGTCGTTCTTCGGCACCTTTAATGATAGCTTGCCTTGGATGTATTGAAGAGAATGTCTTACTTTGATAGTTCCGGCCTTGAAATCCACATCCGACCACCGCAGCGCCAAACACTCACCCTGGCGCATACCAGTGTATAGGCTCAAGACGATAGGCATTTCCCAGATACTACCATTACAGGCATCAACAAGCCTGACTGACTCCTCAGCTGTTAGCGTTTTCATTTCCTCGTGCTTAACCTTTATAGAATCAGTTCTAGAGACAGGATTAGTATTCAGTTTAATTACTTCCTTTCGTATGCCCCAGTTAATGGCCGATCGCAGGATAGCCCGGCAATGATTTGCTGTTTGGCTTGAAACACCCGTCCACTCCTGATCCTCTCCAGTGGTCGGATCAGGCAGTATCAACGGCTTTTTTCTCCCCGTCTTCTGAATCTCGCTGAGAAACTTGTCGATCCTGGACGCTGTCAGTTTCTCAATCTGAGTATTGCCCAGCTGTGGAGATATATAATTCTTAATCTTCTCGCTATAACCAAGATGTGTCTTCCGAGCCCAGCGCCCCTCATTCGCATCAAGATACTTCTGCAGCAACTCATCGACGGTCATCTTGGATGGATCCACATACTGGCCGCTTTCTGCCTCGTGGATCAGCCTGGCGCGCTCTGCGTCAGCCTGCTTGGATGTCCCGTGAAAAGTCACCCATATCTGATTGCGCTTCCCGTTCTCCTTCCTGGGAGCATCATAGACCAATCGCCAGGACTTGGGATCACCAAGCGGTATTTTTGAGCCTTTCATGAGTTTTGGCTAGACCTCCTCGCGGATATTGCAATCCCCAAAATGCAAAACGGGCAGCTCACGCCCGCCAGAGTATGAGTTGCCCGTAAGTGATGCCGATACGGCATCAAATCTTATTCAGTTGGCCTGGCGGGCTGATGAGGTAATTATAGCACATATTCTTCATGGATTAATTTTCTGCTCTTACTTCGGTTTTGTTTGAGCCGTCGATCCAGTATGTTACTGATGTGCGGCTAGACGAAATTATCCAAAGCTTCAGCCATTTTGTGCTTGGCGTTACCTCAATATTGCCTTTATCATCTGTGATACTGAACCGGGGATAACTATGGAAATTAAACCAACTGCTAACATCAGTGCTTCCAACAGATGTGCTTGGAGTTTCTGCAGGGCTGATACGTTTTAGGATAACACCCTTATCAGTTTCCAGGGCATAAGTGACATTGTAGAGATCATCCAGATTGCTTTTACTTGTCAGATAAACTGAGAAATCTACAGTTGTATACTTTCTTTTTATCGCCACATTTAGAAATTCGGCCTTTTCTGATTCAGATTTCTTCTCATGTTCCATAACCCAACCGGCACCTGCCAATGTATTAGGTGGTGTATCTATGGAGACATTTATTAAGGTTATACCTGAGTCTCCTATTTGGACTCTTGGGGTTATCTTAAATGAAAGACTCAAACTATCATATCCCATATTTTTTGAGGCTATACCCCTATCGAAATATTGCTTTATTTGAGTAGCAGATAGGTTCCACCAAGGATGAGGGATATTACCTTCGGCAGCACAAATGGAAACCCCTATTAACATCAAGACGATTGATACTACAAGAGACCGTTTTGTGTTCATATCACTATTCTCCTTTATTCCAATCAACCTCTTTTATAATACGCTTCCGCACGGAAGTATTTCGACTCTGCAGTCGTAATTCTCTCAGGCGGATCATCATAGCTGATATACTCACTCCAAACCGGTCGGCCATAATTATTATCCGGCCTGTTGGGTTGGAGTATAGCTCATCATACCATTTATTAACCAGCCAATGCGGCATCAGGAGCTCCGCGGCGAAACGATTCGCGCGAACCTCATCAGTTGATCCTGATAATTCAGCGGTAAAATTATCTTTAACATCGTAAAATGCTCCCGGTGCGGCATCTCTTGGGAGCATGAGGTGATGCCCCAGCTCGTGGGCTATAGTCCAGCGCTTACGTGTTGGGCTCAGGTCCAATAGACTGTTGAGCTGGATCATTCTTCGGCCTTTTGATGTAACAATATACATCCCGCATATTTCGGGATCCAAAGGCTTTTTAGACAGCCTGATTTTCAAAAAACGTCTAACACTATCGAGATCGACCGGAGGCTCAAGCTTGAGCCGTTTCCAAGCAGATTCCGCATAGCGAACAAGCGGATCGGACGGGACGCCCTCATGAATTGTAATTCTCAATGCCTGCTACTGCCCTATAAAGACAAAAAGCCCGCAGGCATTACCAAAAACTGCTATAAGCAGCCCGTGATACTGCTGCGGGCCTAAATTACGTTATGTATTGCTAGTTTACAAACTCATCTTCAGGAATACTATCAGCGTCTTCAACGATTTCGCGTATGCACTGCATCAGCTTTTCTTGCTTTTCAGGCGAAAGCTTGCCGGTTAGACGATATTTTATGATTACACTTTCTATCGCATCAACTGGATTATCTGGCTCGTCATAGTTACAAGCGAGTAACATTGCGATTTCATCGATATCTGCTGCCTTTGCTACCCGCAATGCTACATCGCGAGATGGTATGCGACCCATCACCATATTGCCAATTGTGCCTTGGCTGACATCTGATTCCTTCGCCAATTGCCGCTGGCTTTTTTTAGTTGTTACTTCCCTCATTAGCGAGGCCAACGCTTCACTATAACTCATTTGTAGTCATCATAGCCCTTTAAAAATATATTTTCAATCTGTCTTAAAATCTATTGACTATCAATTGTTAGTCATGGTATATATAATGCGATGACTAACAATCAGTAGTCAAAAAGGAGATTGCTTATGTTGAGTGAATCAGATAAGGAGTTTATAGCCGATATCAACCATGCACTTTCAACTCATTCTAATCTGCGCCAAGCCGTTAATTCGCTAGGCCGTGATTACAATGAGGTCTACAACCGCATTCGTAAGCTTGGCTATAAACTCGCAACTGAATCGAAACTTGTGCCAATTCACGGCGAATATGTAGCTAACTGATTTGCATTATCACCCTCTTTAATTTACCCAGGGTGACGCAATTCTAGCAGTGGCGATGGCGGGGGATGTATTCAGTTTATCCCGCAAATGATGAGTTTGTAACTGTGAGTAATACCGGATTTTTGAAGAGGCGAATTATGAAAAAACAACAGATTTTAAATCGTCCAGGAGGCGCAAACGGCAGGAAGCCGGATGGTTGGGGAGAGGATAAGGGGTCAGTTTCCTTGGCCGGGGCTGACTCCCATCCCATTACTGCAAGCGTACCACGATCAGCTTACCTAGTCAATGATAATTATCTTGGAGGCCGACATGAGTGACGGACTTTCGCGCGAAACCTATTCAGTGCCGGAGGCTGCCCGGGTGATCGGCATCGGCGAGAATTCATTGTATGACGCGATCCGCGAAAAGCGCATACCCCATCAGCGGTTCGGGCGCAAGATCGTCATTCCTAAGGCGGCGCTAAAGAAGTTTTTAGAGATGCCGGAGTTCTTCGGCAAAGTGGAGGCCTAATGATGGACATCGATAAAGTCAAAAAGCATATCCATGATGCACTCGATAAGCTAAACAGCCTGGTCGACGAAAAACAGGAGTACTGGCCCTTAATTATTGGGGAGGTTGTCGGAGCTCTCTTAATGGCACTGCTGGAGTTGAGGTCTAGCCATGATGAATAACCGTGATCTCTGCAAAGCCGTATCGAACATCTTGGCTGGGATTATTACCGCGCTGATATTGATGGCTGCGGTATGCCAGCTGATGATCATCCGTGGGAGTTGAAGCCGACATGCTCAGATATTTAGTGCCCGGTTGGGACCAGCTCAGCCGCGATTCTCGGCAGTGGTTTAGGCGGCTCCTTGTTATCGCCGCAATCGTCGGCTGCATCTGCGGAGCCATAGCAGCTCACAACGATTTTGTCAGGATAATGCACCGGCCTGACACGCCGATCGGCGCGGAGGCGGCCATGCAAGACTATGCACAGTACCGGCAAGTGACGCAGGGGACACCCTCCAGATAGTTTTTCATACGAAAGGATATTCAGATGTCTGTTAAAACTAAGCTACTCAGCGTGATGCTGCAGGTACCATATCTCGCCCCTGACCGGCAGATGCCCAAGGAGGCAGGCGGCTACAAATATTTGTCAGAAGACCGGCTGACGAGCGAACTCCATCCACGCTTTGCAGATCTCGGACTGATTATCTACCCCACCGGTATGAGCGTTCTGTCTGAATGCGAGCGTGATAACGGCAAAACCCGCTATGTCCGGGTCG
>JBDKUN010000001.1:0-3794 GCA_039679675.1 Armatimonadota bacterium | reverse complement strand
GTGGGATATTCGGGAGTTCCTGGGGATATACGGTATCGTCAAGCGGTCAGGGTATGGCCAGTTCCTGCAGCAGATGGATGACTGCTTTTCATATGCTTCCTGCGATCCACGAACGATTGATGCGGGTTCAGGTCGAGCATTCGGATTTCAGAGGCGTTATCAAGCGATTCGACACGCCGGAGACGCTATTCTACTGCGACCCTCCATATATTCCAGAAACCAGGAAGAGTGGCGGGTATCGGCACGAGATGACGGCAGAGGACCATCAGGAGTTGGTGGAGATCCTGCTGTCGATCCAGGGGAAAGTAGTGCTCTCCGGCTATAATCATCCGATCTATGGACCGCTTGAGGCTGCCGGATGGACCCGGACGGATTTCCAGACATCCTGCGCCGCTGCTGGTCGTACAAGAGCGACCGGCATACAGGGCGCTGGCGCGGCATTACGCATGCAGCCGCGGACAGAAAGTGTGTGGGTGAATGCTTCTAACAAATCTGAAACCCTTCTAACAAAATAACTAACAAACTTGGTAAAATGGCACGTGGCAAAAAGCGGCGACAAGTGAAATTGAGCTCAAAAAATGGTGACAAGTGGCGACATACGACGAGGCATGACTGGAAAAGCGGTCTTGAAAACCGTCGTAGTGAAAGCTACCGGGGGTTCGAATCCCTCCGCCTCCGCCAACTCAAAAAGGCCGGTTTTCCACAGGTATATTCATATTATGCTTGAGGTAAACCGGCCTTTTGCTCACCGTTTGCCCGCATTGTGATCAAAATACCTCTTTTATCTGCTAAATCGCTGTCTGCTTTTCTGACAACTGCACACATATACAACATCTTCCAGCTAATAAATGAAGGATAATTATCGATAAGTGTCGCATACCATCATTGAGATACAACCGATCACATAGTTTCGTAAGTCATACAAATTTGGGAGAGGAGCAGTAGTAAGCAAATGGTGGTCAGATCCAAACCGATCGTTGTAGCGATAATGGCGCTTCTGGTTTGCGGGGCAATGGTACTCATAATCCGATCAGCAGCATCAGATAGCGCACAGAAGGTAAAACCTGGGCATAAAGTCTACACCGCAAAAGACTATAATCAAGCGTATTATAAGTTCAGATACAGGTCTATCGTCGAGGAATACAAAAGAATCGGGACACGCAGCCCTAAATGGGATGCTAATGCACTGGTATTCCTTGATCTCTATGCAAAATACGGCACTGAATTGCCGAGTGCGCCATCAATTGACCAATTGCTCAAGGCTGGCCAGGAAGCTGTCGACGCAGGCTGCACTGACCCTATGGTACAATCCTGCTACGGCGTTACATTGCTTATGAGCAACAAATTTAATGAAGCAATTCCGATAATTGAGCGCAGTCTCGCCGAGTTGCAGAAAAGCAAATACCACAGAATACGAATGGCTAAATTGCCGCTAAACCTGCTTCAGGCGAAACTGGCCAACAAGACCTTATCCCAAGAAGAAATGGACAGACTCTTCAATCTTGGGCTTCAACTTACAATCGATTCCATGAGTGACGGCAGCTATATCAAGGGCGAAGAGAGATTCGCGCTTGAAAGCATCCCGTTATATGTAGACAATAGGCCGAATTGGAACAACTATCTGAAAGCGCTGGATGCAAAACCGCCGACTTCACCCTATGTCTATAAAGTCTTTGCTGCACGCTGCCACATCAATATCGGATGGGGATACCGGGGCGAGGGTTTGGCTTACTCCGTTACCGATGAAGGATGGGAAGGCCTCTTTTCGCACCTGAAGATAGCTCGCAAACTGCTGGTAGAAGCGTACAAGCTTCACCCGGAGTATCCAGAGGCCCCAACTGAGATGATCACTGTTGCAATGGCTGAAGAAGACCCTACGGAGTCAACACGGGTCTGGTTCGACCGCGCTGTTGCCGCACAATTCGACTATATCCCGGCTTACGATAAATTCAGTTGGTCTATCCGACCCCGATGGGGTGGAAGCATCGACGAATTACATCAATTCGGCCTGGAATGTCTAAAAACAGGAAGATACGATACAAAGGTTCCGTGGCAGTTCTTCAATCAGCTCGCAGCTATCAGCAAAGACCTCTACGGCGACAAAACATACTGGAAAGACCCTAAAAACATCCAGTATCTTAACTCAATGTTTGATAACTACAGCAAAGCTACAGGTCAAAAAGAATGGTATATGAGTAAAAAAGCCGCTACGGCCTGGTATTGCGAAAGATATGGGGAATCAAAGAACCTGATCGACGAGCTTGGAGACAAACTGGATAAGACCGCGTTTGAGCAAAGCCAAAATACAAGTTTCAATGCAGCCCGAGGGGAAATATATGCTCTCGGCGGAACAGACGGCCCTAAACTGCTCAATGCAAACCGTCTTGCAGACAAAGGACAACCTTCGCAGGCGCTGACTATCTACCAGACAATCGCAACAAGGACTAAGGATGATAAATACGCATCTGAGTATATTCAACCGAGGATTGAAGAGCTTACACTGCAGTCGAAATTATCAAAGGGCGGTTGGATCGATATGAAGGTTCCAAAAGACTTGCGCGGCTGGCTGAATGGAGGGGGCAAGTGGACTGCTCTGGAAGATGGGTCCGTAATGGGATCAAGCGGAAATCAAAGGCTGTTTTTACAATGCTGGTATGAACTCCAGGATAACTTCGAGTTCAGCGCTGACTTCGAGATATTAAGATCAAACGGCGATGCAAATGCAGGAGTTGTTATCCATCCATATGGGCCGCGCAATAACGGAGGCCTGCTGGCAACGATGTATAAAGATGACAAATCGGTATCGATGATCAGTTTTGGTCTTGGAAACCTGGATAAATATCCTGATGCAATCTGCAAGAACCGCAACACAATGCTTGTCCAGGTCAGTAAAGGCAGGGAGACAGTTTGCCTGAACGGCAAGAAGATGGGCTATTCAGTTGAATTCCCTGTCGGAGTTAAGAACAATGAGAAATACCGAGTAGGTCTTGGTTCTTGCTGCAATGAACCCGGCACAATAGTACGGTTCTATAACCTGAAAATCCGCAAGCTGTCCAATACTGCTGAGTAAATATCTCGATTTAATATCCAGCAAAAAGGGCAGGTCTTGATGGCCTGCCCTTTTGATTGCATTGATAGCAACGGTTTTCAAGACCGTAAGCCCTATCATGTGCCGTCATTTCTCGTCACTCTTCGCCAATTATTGAGCTTAATTTCACTTGTCGCCACTCTTCGCCATGTGTCATTTTGCCTAGTTTGTTAGTAGATTTGTTAGAAGGGTATTTGGGTGTTAGAAGCCTTCACCCACACGCTTTCTGTCCGTGGCTGCATGCGTAATGCCGCCCCTGTTCCCTGTATGCCGGTCGCCCTTGTACGACCAGCAGCAGCACAGGATGTCTGGAAATCCGTCCGGGTCCAACCAGCATCCTCCAGTGGCTTATAGATCGAATGGTTATATCCTGAGAGCACCGCTTTGCCCTGGATCGACAACAGGATCTCCACCAATTCCTTGTGGTCCTCGGAGGTCATCTCGTGTCGATATTTACCGCTCTTCCGGGTTTCGGGGATATATGGAGGGTCGCAATAGAAAAGCGTCTCCGGCGTGTCGAATCTCTTTATGACTCCACGAAAATCAGCGTGCTCGACCTGGACCCTCATTAATCGTTCGTGGATCGCTGGAAGCATATGAAAAGCAGTCATCCACTTACTGCATGACCCGGCCATCCCCTGAGCCGATTTAGTTACCGTATAGCCCCAGGAACTCCCGAATATGCCGGAAAAGCTCGACCTGGCCA